>JACPVI010000005.1 GCA_016191815.1 Myxococcales bacterium | reverse complement strand
GTCCCGGCGGTCATCTGCGTCACTCGAGGGAGCAGCCGCCTCAGCTCCGCCATCGCCGCGGCGAGCTTGGCGAGGACGTCCACCGGCTGGCCTGCCACCGGCGCGAGCAGCGAGTCCGACTTGGAGGCGATGATTCGCTTGAGCTCCTCCGGCGCGAGCCCCGCGGCCGGCTGGGCGGTCACCGACTGCTGCCGCCCGGAGTCCGCGTCCCGGGCGGAGACGCACAACAGGCCCTCGGCGTCGATCTCGAAGGTGACGTCGACCTCCACGTCCCCCGCCGGCGCCGGCCTCAGCCCCTCCAGCGCGAACTCGCCCAACAGCTCCGCCTCGTCGATCGCCTCCGCCTCGCCCTGCACCACCACCACCGTCACGCTGGTCTGCCCGCTTCTGGAGGTGCTGAACCTTTGGGTGCGCGCCGCCGGCAAAACCGCGTTGCGCGGGATGAGCTTCCTCACCCGGCCGTCAGCCGTCGCCACCCCCAGCGAGTGGGACGTCACGTCCAAGAGCACGTGGTCGGTCCGGCCCTCCACCAAGGACCAGGCGTGGATCGCCGCCCCCAGCGCCACCGCCTCCTCCGGGTGGATTCCCCGGCTGGGCTCCCGGCCGAAGAAGCCGCGCACCCGCTCCGCCACCAGGGGCATGCGGGTCATCCCGCCCACCAGGATCACCTCCGCCAACGAATCCGGCGCGACGTTGGCCTCCTCCAACACGCGCTTGGTGACAAGCAGGAGCCGCTCGCAGAGATCCGCGGTGACCCGCTCCAGGTCCTCGCGGCGCACCCGGGTGAGGAGGTGGAGCGGCGGGTCCGCCCGGACGAAGGGAAGGTTCACCTGCGCCTCCGCCTCCGCGGAGAGGGAGATCTTCGCGCGCTCGGACGCTTCCCGGAGCCGCTGCCAGACCGCCTGGTCCTTGCCGAGGTCCACGCCGTGCGTCCCTTTGAATCCTTCGGCGAGCCAGGAGGCGAGCCTCTGATCGAAGTCCTCTCCGCCCAGGAGGGAGTCGCCGCCGGTGCCGTTCACCTCGAAGATTCCCTCGCGCACCTCCAAGACCGAGACGTCGAAGGTGCCCCCGCCCAGGTCGAACACCGCCACCTTTCCGTCCAGCTTGCGCCGCGAGGCGTAGGCCAGCGCGGCGGCGGTGGGCTCGTTGATGATCCGCAAGACCTCCAGCCCGGCGATCTGGGCGGCGCTCCTGGTCGCCTGCCGCTGCCGGTCGTTGAAGTAGGCCGGCACGGTGATCACCGCCCGAGTCACCGTCTTTCCGAGGAAGGCCTCCGCGTCCCGCTTGAGCTCGCCCAGGAGCGCCCCGGTCAGCTCCTCGATCGACCAGTCCCGGCCGCCCATCCGCACCCGCGGCTCGTCGCGCTCTCCCTTCACCACCTCGTAGCCCAGCCTGGGGAGCGCCGCTTGGACCGCCGGAGAGGAGTACCTCCGGCCCAAGAGCCGCTTGGAGGCGTACACGGTGCCGAGCGGGTTGGTGACCGCCTGCATCTTCGCCACCTGGCCGAAGAGCATGCGTCCCTGCTTCCCGATGGCGATCACCGAGGGGGTGAGGGTGTCCCCGCGCTGGTTCTTCACCACCGTGGGTTTTCCCTGCTGGACGGTGGCGACCACGCAGTGGGTAGTCCCGAGGTCAATCCCGATAGTCGGCTCGGCAGCCACTGTGTCCACTGATCGATTGTGCCGGGAACACTGCTTGATGGACTATCCCAGCGGGGCGGCCGCAAATATAGCGCCGGGGCCTTCCCCTCCTCCAGGATTCGACCTGCGGTGGGTGGGGGCGGCACTCGGTGGTGTCGTCGAGCCGCACCGCCGAGGAGGTCCTGAAGAACCTCGGCCTCTGGCAGCCGCGCGTGCCGCTGCCTCCCGAAAGAGGGCCGCCCCAGCTCGAGCTTTTGCAGTGACTCGCGGCGCCCGACGCGTCCCCGGCTCCGCCAGCCGCGCCGACGCGCGCTCACCACCGCCTCCGGTGACGGCTCCGCGTGGGCTCAGGTCAGCCGACACTGCCTCCCGCCACGCTCCGCGTCCTGCTACCCTCCCGAGGGCTCCGGCAGTCCACCGGTTTGATCTTCTTCTTCTTTCAACCTGAGCGACGGCGCGAAGCGCCAGGGTCGAGGGGCCCGAGGTGCGTGGCCCTTCGACTGCGCTCAGGGTGAACGGTGACCGAATCACTTCCCCCGGTCGCCGAGCGGCCAGAGGAGCCAGGAGCGATTGCACGACAACTCGTGCAGTCTTACACTGCTCCTCGTGCGAAGCTTCAAGACAGCGCGGCGGCCGACCAGGGCATCGCCCGCGATGAAGAACAAGACGTTCCGGCTGCGGTCGGAGCTGCTCCGCCGGGCCGAGCGACGCGCCGCCGCCGAGGATCGTTCGCTCAACGAGCTGGTGGAGAGCCTGCTGGAGAGCTACGTCTCAGCGCCGGCCCGCGATCCGATCGAGGCGATGCTCGCCCAGGCGGAGCGGCTGGCCGGGGAGCGCGGACCGGTCGAGCCGTTCGAGTGGACCTTCACGCGGGACGAGCTGCATGAGCGCTGAGACGTTCGTGGACACGAGCTTTCTGCTCCGGCTCTATGACGTGTACCAGCCGGCGAAGCGTCAGGCGGCGAGCGAACGGTGGCGCAAGGAGGCGGGGGATGGCCTGCCCACGTTGAGTCCGGCGATCCTGGGAGAGTTGTACGCGGGCCTGATGCGGCCGATCCCTCGGGGGGCCGAGCGCCTGCCGCCGCTGATGCCGACTCACGCCGAGGCAGCACGGGCGGTCGAGGAGGCGGCGCGGCTGCGAGTGGTTGCCGTGCGGCGGGAAACCGTGCTCGAGGCCCTGCGGCTGCGTGAGCGGCACCGGCTTGGCTGGTGGGATGCCGTCCATCTCGCCACGGCGTGCGCGGCCGGCTGCCGGCGCATTCTGACCGAGGACATGCCCTCGGCGCCGGTGCTCGAGGGAGTGACTTACGAGAACCCGTTCGCCCGCGCCTGAGCGGACCAGGGCGCCGCCGAAGCCGGCTCCGAACGGGTGGACGCCTCGAAGCCGCCGTCAGTGAGCAGCACCGCCCAGTCGGTCGAGAACCTCGCGTGGGGAGAGCAGAACGACCCTCACTGCCGGCGCCGTCGTTCGGTCCGAGCCGCGGAGATCTCAGCGTCGATTTCCTGCTCCGTGAATGTCCGGCTGCTTTGCTGAGCCTGCGCCCGCAGCTTTTCCATGAGGACGCCGAAGCGCTCGAGCGCGCGCATGCGGTCAGCCAGCCGCCTGGCCACGATTCTGACCTGGGATGGCAAGAACCTTCCGCGCGAACGGCCTGCACTCGCCGTCGGCAGGACCAGGTCCGACACCAGGGTCGGCAACCCGAACCGGCGGCGTCGGCCGTCTTCGCCAGCCCCGGCCCGTCCTGGGATGGGGCGGATCCACCCTCCCCCCGGCCCTCTGCCGCCCAGCGGGGAGCAAGATGCCACCTCACTCCGGGCCCGGGTAGACCCCCTCCCAGTCGGAGGGAGGCTCGTGCTCGAAGAGGTAGCGGCAGCGGCGCGCGTAGCGGGTGGAGAGCGAATCGTGGAAGGCCTGGGCGCTGGACTCGAAGCGCTCCAAGGCCTCGGCGAAGCGGCGGTCGTGGTAGCTGGCCAGCGCAGGCTCGAAGGCGGCGAGCAGGCGCGCCTTTCCCTCGGAGAGCTGCCCCTTGCGCCCCAAGAGCTCGAACACCCTCACCACCTCGCCGCGGCCGGCGATTCTCACCCGGTCCACCTCCCGGAAGGAGAAGCGGTCGGAGGCGGCCTTGACGGTGGCCTCTCCGGCGAGGATCGGCGTCCGGTAGCGCTTGCTCATCGTCTCCAGGCGGGCGGCCAGCGCCACCGCTTCGCCCATCACCGTGTAGTTGGCCCGAAGCGCCGAGCCCATGTCCCCCACCACCACCTGGCCGGTGTTGAGGCCGGCCCGAAGCTCGAGGGCCTGGCCGGAGAGTTTCTCCCACTCCTTGCGGCGGCGGGAGAAGGCCTCGCGCATCATCAGCGCGCTCTCGCAGGCGGCCTGGGCGTGATCGTCCAGCCGCACCGGGGCCCCCCAGAAGGCCATCAGGGCGTCGCCGATGTACTTGTCCACCTGGCCCTTGCCCAAGGTCACCAGGTTGGCCATCTCAGTCAGGTACTCGTTGAGCAGGGCGGAGAGGCGGTCCGGCTTCATCCGGTCGGAGAGGGAGGTGAAGCCCTCGAGGTCCGAGTAGTAGATGGTCATCGCCCTCCGCTCCGGCCGCATCAGGGCGATGTCGCTCTCCACCCGGCGGACCACCTCCGGGCTCACCGCCCGCCCGAGCGCGGAGGTGACGAACTCCCGGAGCCGCCGCTCCAGCGCGGCGGCGTACCCCATCGCCGCGAGGAAGGTGCCGCCCATCGCGAAAGTGGGCCCCGCCACCGCCACCCACCGCGCCTGGGTGAGGAAGAGGTGCCTCGCCGCGAAGAGGTAGAGCCCGCTCGCCGCGAAGAGGGCGAGGAAGTTCCAGAGCGGCCCGCTCCTCGCCCCGAGCAACGAGGAGAGCGCCATCGCCAAGAATGCGCCCACGAAGGCGAAGGCCACGGCGAGGAGCAGATCCACCTTGGGGCTCACCCGCTCGATGCCGTCGGAGCGGAGCAGGTTGACCAGCGCCTGGCCGAGCACCGCCCCGGCCGGGGCCGCCCCGATCGGCGTCAAGAGCGGCTGTGGGCCTCGGCTCGAGCTGTCGGTGAGGATGGCCACCTTCCCCTCGAGGGCGTTGTCGTGGTGCACCACCCCGCGGCGGAGCTTGTGGTCCCTCAGGTTGACCAGGAGCTTCCAGGCGGAGATCGAACGCGAGAGGGAGCCCTTGGAGGAGCGGGCCTCAGGGGCGTCCCAGCGCAAGAGGGAATAGCCCGACTCGTCCATCGGGATGGAGAGCTTCTCGCCCACGTACAGCCGCCCGCGCTCGTAGCGGAGCGAGCGGGTGCCGGCAAGCTGCATCGCCGCCGCCAGGGCGGCGGAGGGCAACAGGTGGCCCTTGCCTTCCTCGGGGGCGAAGACCACGAGCTGGTGGAAGCCGCGCACCACCCCGTCGGGATCGGCGCTCACGGTGGAGGCGCCGTAGAGGCTGGCCTCCGACAAGAGCACCGCCGCGGGGGGAGAGAGCGAGCGGACGTGGGGGAGCTTCGAGGGGTCCAGGCCTTCCACCCTCACCTCGGCGAGGGAGGCCAACAGCCGCCAGGGGGGGACCTCGTACTGCTGATCGGCCGCGGTGCGCTCTCGCACCTTTTGCGCCTTGAGCTGCCAGGCGTCGGCCAGCTCGCGGGCGCGCTGCTCCGAGACCGCGGCGGCCCACAGCCCGACTCGATCTCCCTCCGGCACCAGGTAGGCGGGAGCGCGCTCGGCGAGCACCTTGCGGACGCCCTCCCGCGCCTCGGCGAGGGAGCGGTGGCTCCCCACGAAGAGCAAGAAGGGCCGAAGCTCGCGCTCGCCCGGCCTGGGCGACCTCGGCGCCCACTCGAAGGAGAGGAGGGAGCTTGCGGGCTTTCGGTCCAGGATGGCGCGGAAGGTACGGTCGTCGGTGGTGGCGCCATTGCAGCTCCGAGGGGAGAGATCGGACATCGGCAGGTCGAAGAGCACCAGCTCCCCGCCCTCGCGGAGGACCTGCTCCGCCATTTCGCCGAGGGCTTCGCGCGGCCAGGGGTGAGCGCCCAAGAAAGCCGCCGAGTCCTCCCGGGCGCTCGAGAGGGCGTCGTCGTCGATGGCGATGGGCACCGCCAGATCCGAGCGGGTGCTGATCCGTCCGAGGGCGCGGGCCCGCCAATCGAAGGAGACGAGCTCCACGCTCTCCAGGGCGCCGCGGAGCCGGCTGTGCCAGGGCTGCACCTCGTCCAGCTCGGTGCGGGGGACGCGGTAGTAGACCAGCCCTCCGAAGACCCCGCCGAAGAAGGCCGCCCAGGCGAACGCGAACCCGAACTTCTTGACGAAGCGCCTCCCGGCGGACTGGAAGGGGAGCTCGATCACGTGGGCGGAGGATAGCCTGCTATGCTCCCGCGGTAGTCGGTTATCGCCTGACGGGCCGGCGAGAGAACACCCAGCCATGCGCAAGCTATTCGTTCCCCTCGCTCTCGGAGCGCTCCTGTCGGTGCCGTTCGCCTGCGATCTGGAGAAGACCGGCAACCAGCTCGCCGCCCAGAAGGTGATGGTGGCCACCATGCTGGGGACTCCGCCTTTGGAGGTGAAGCCGGCGGCGCTCTTGGGCCTGGACGCGAGCTTCGATGCGAGCTTCCCGGCGGACTCCGGGATCAGCTCGGACGGAGGGATGATCACCCTGCCCCCCACCACCGCGGCGTTCGTCTTCTTCGGAACGAGGAGCGCCGACAGCCTGGACACTCCGCCGGAGCCGGTGGCCAACGCCACGGTGAGCACCCACCCTGCGGGCGGGGCGAGCGTGGTGCTCAACAACGACGGGAAGGGCAGCTACTCGAAGACGAGCCTGCAGGACCCGAGCATGAAGTACGAGTCGGGGAAGAGCTACGAGTTCACCGCGGTCTTGGGCGGGGAGAGCTTCGTGGGAGAGGTGCAGAACGCCCCGCCCATCGAGCGCATCTCCGAGTTCCACCCCGTCAAGGGCTACGTGGATCGCACCGCGGGGCAGCCCTTCACCTTCACCCGGCCGGATCCGCCGGCGGGACAGGAGCGGACGTTGGGCTTCGTGACGGTGTTCCCGCTCTCGGAGAACGGCCAAAAGGGGGAGCCGACCTACACCAACATCCCCACCACTCCGCTCGAGTTCCTCAAGCTGATCGCCACTCCCGGGGAGTGGAAGCAGACGGTGGTGACCGTCCCGGGGAGCGCCTTCCCGGCGGCGAAGAAGACCTACGTGGTGGTGCTCCAGTCGGTGAAGATCGGCGGGCCGAAGTCGGACAACCTCTTCACCGGCTCGGCGATCCTGGCGGGGACCGCCGACGCCGCGGTGGTGAGGACGCAGTAGCAGCGAGGAGTCTCCGCTTTTCGCCCGCGGCAGGCGGGGACTACACTCGGGAAGCAGATGGAGCCGACGGACCTCACCATAGGCATCCTGCAGGAGATCCGGGACGAACAGCGGGCCACCCGAGGCGAGCTGCGCGAGGTGAGGGGTGAGCTGCACGAGCTGCGCGGCGATCTCCGGCAGGCGATCGAGCGCTCCGACGCCAGGTTCGAGGTGATCGAGACCGTGCTGCGAGACATGGCTCAGCAGCTCGTCCTTTTGGCGAGGGGCGTCATAGTGGCGCTCGAGGCACGGCCCTCGATGGAGGAGCGGCTCTTAGAGATCGAGCGCCGCCTCGCCGAGCTGGAGAAGCGGCAGACGCACTGACGCGCCCAGCTAGCCAGCGATCTCCAGCTCGATCAATCCTTCCAGCTTGAGGCGGAGGAGGTAGCCGGCCACCGACTCGGCCTCCTCGCCGGTGAGCACGTTGCGGAAGGCCGGGCCTTCCTGGACTTCCACCTCCATCACCGGGCCGCGCTGGAGCATCCGGTAGAAGCCACCGGGCAGGAAGAGCGGCACGAAACCCTTCACTGGCCACACCTTGTCCAGCCCGCGCAGCCGTTGGGCCAGCTCCTCCGCGTTGGGCCGGGTCTCCTCCGGCCCCACTCCCTCCTCGGGGTAGAGCGGCGCCGGCGGCCGCCCCACGTCCTCGGTGGAATCGTCCGAGAGGAAGTCGTGGCGGCTGGGGAGCTTTCCCGAGAGCACGTAGAGGAGCAGCACCCCCTCGTCGGCGGAGAGCCGGTCGAGGTGGAGCAGGCGCCGGTCGGGCCCGAGCGGGTGCGGAGTCAACCGGAGCTTGGGGCGGACCCCCGAGAGGGTGCGCTCGATCCGGCCGCGCAGCTCGGTCTCCACCTCGGCCAAGCCGCGCGCGAAGGCGGAGGACTCTTGCTCCGCCTTCCGGTCGAGCTGCCGCCGCGCGGCTTCCAGCTTCTTCTCGGCGTCCCGGAGGAAGGAGGTGAGCTGGTCCCGCTTGGAGATCGCCTTGGCCTCCGCCGCCGGCGGGTGGGTCTCGCTGGCGGCGCGCACCGTGCCCACGATGAAGGCGCCGTGCTCCTCGAGTCCTTTGCGCTCCGCCGCGATCGCCGCCGCGCGCTCCTGGTGCCGGAGTTTCAGCTCCGCCCAGGCCTGGTAGGCGCTCTCCAGCGTCTCCATGCCGCTGGCGCGCACCACTGCGGCAGGACGCAGCGGACGCTTGGCCGCCTTCGGCGCCTTCTTCCCGCGGCTGGCGGCCTTCACCTCGCCTCGCTCCCCCGGAGGACTTGCGTCACCACGCCGTTGGTGATCACCACCTGCACGGTGCCGTCCTCCCGCTGGTAGTTCCAGCGCTCCACCTCGTTCCCCTTCGCCAGCTCGAGCTGGTCCCATTCCCGGAGCATCGGGGTGCTCCAGGTCAAGAGCACCGCCTCGCGGTCCATGCCGGGGACGACCTCCTGGGACCAGATCGCGTCCTGGACGAACTTCGGGTAGCGGGAGAGGCGTTCCTCGATGCGCAGCGCCTGCACGTAGCGCAGCCGCTCGTCGTCCGAGGGAAGCGCGAGGAACTCCTCTTGCTGGCCCTCGGTGAGGAATTGCTTGTACTTCGAATACAGCTCGCGCCCCTCGGGGGAGAGCTTCTGGATCAGCTCGAGCCGCCGGTGCCCCACGCAGGCGAGGCAGAGGGCGATGAGCAACGGCGCGGCGCGCGTTCGCGGCATCGGGGGGATGCTACCGCATCGCGCCAGCCGCCGGTCATGTCGTGGACGATGTCGGCGATGGCCCAGGACCCTGGCAACGCGAGGGTGTTAGATCGCTTTGGTCCGCTCCGGCACCGGCGACGGGGCCGGGAACCCCCCCGCCATCTGGTCCGGGCCTCCTTGCAGCCGCGCCCGGATATCCTCGCGCAGCTCCAAGCCGGACTTGGGCGCCAGCATCAACCCCAGACCCGCTCCCACCAGCATCCCCACTCCAAAGAAGCCGATCGCCGGCAGGATCCAGTCCGCCGCCCCCCGCTTCCGCTCCAGGCCCAACAGCGCCAGGACGTCGTCCCGGTCCAGGTCCTTGATGTCCCTCAGCTTGCTCCACATGGCACGCCTCCCGTTTCGTTTTCGTCCTTGGCCTAGGCCCCGGCCGGACCGTCCCCACCCGGAGCCTTCTTGCCAGCCAACCCATCGAGCGCCGCCTCGGCCATCGCCACCAGCTCCTCCTTCACGAAGGGCAACGCCGAAAGGCGCACCCCCAGCCGCAGCACTCGCCCGGTGAGCGGAGTGAAGAGCCCGCCTCCGAGCACGTAGCCAATCCCCGCCGCCGCCGCGAGCATCGCGTACGGATGCCGCTGCACTCGCCCGCGGAGGTCCAGGTACTCGTTCAAGTCGTGGGCAGCGCCTTTGGCCTCGGCGAAGAACTGCTGCGCCGAGTCGCCGAGCTGCCCGGCCCGCTGGCCAAACTGCGAATGCGGCTGGCCGTTGCTCGCGGTGTCCTGCTCTTGCATGGCTCCTCCAGCGTTACTTGCGTGAAGCCAGCCGGCCGACCATGTAGCCGAAGGCAAGCGCACCCAAGAGGCAGGTGCCCGGGTTCTCGCGCACGAAGCGGGTGATCTTGGTGTTGAGGTCCGAGAGCTTGGCCCGGGCCTGCTCGAGCTGCGGGCCCACGCGGGCCTGTAGCTCCTTGAGTCGCTCCTCGGTCTGCGGCTGGGTGGTCTCCATCTTGGACTCCTCCGTGGTGGTGGGAATGTCAGCGCCTCGAGCCAATCAGAAAGCCGAGGGCGAAAGCGCCCGCGAGAAACAGCCCCGGCCGCCGCCTCACCCACTCCCGCCAGTCGGTGCTGGAAGCCATATGCCTTCGCAGCGCCTCCGCCGAGGTGGCGATCTGATCGCGCGCGCGGGCGATCTCGTCGCGGATGAGCTGCGGCCCGTCATTTTCCATTGGCCCGCTCCGGGATCTTGGCGCCCTCGCCCTTGAGGGCCGATGCGCTTTGCTCGAGCTCGGCGAGGCTGCTCTTAAGGACCGGTCTGGCCTTCATCCTCGCCCACGCCGCCCAGGCGCCGGCTCCGCCCAAGGCCAGGTTCGCTGCGGCCACCAGCGCGAACGAAAGCTCCAGTCCCAGCCTCCGCCCGATCAGGAGCGCCAGGGTTACTTGTAGAAGCGCGTACCCCAGCAGCGCGATCGCCGCGCAGCAGACGAGCCAGGCGCTGTCGTTCACCGCGACACGGGCGTCCTGGGCCAGCTCGTGCCGGGCCAGCCGGACGTGCTGCGCCACCAGCCGGCTCACTCCGTCGGCGAGCTGGGAGAGGTGGGCCGCGAGGCCAACCCGGTCGTCCTTCTGGCTCAGGAGGCCCATCGAGTCCTCGACCATGGCGCCGTCTCCCAGCCGGCGCAACCTAGGCAGCCCAGCGTGGCGCGACAAGGAGGCCCTTGGAAAGCGCCCGCTGACCGTCGGGGAATCAACCATCGATCGGGCGGACCGCACAAGCTCAGCGCAACAACTCCACCGGGTGCGCGGGCAGCTCGCGGGGCTTCACCGGCGCCTCGAAACGCATCACCAGCGGGAGGTGATCCGAGGCCAGCTCGGTCAGGGCGGAGCGGTGGGGGCGCACCAACAGCGGCCTCACCCCCTCGTCGACGAAGATGCGGTCCAGCCGGAAGAGGGGAAGGCGCGAGTGGTAGGTCCGGCCGCGCTGCCCGAGGAGGATGGCGGCGTCGTGGATCTGGTGCCGGACCAGCGCGGGCACCGGGCCGCTCCACCAGTAGTTGAAGTCGCCGCAGACGATCACCGGATCGACGCGGGCGGTGTCCCGGAGGATGTCGGCGGACAAGAGCAGCGCTTCCTGCGCGCGCCGCTCGCCCATCCTCAGGCCGAGGTGCAGGCAGAACACGTGCAGCGGACGCCCGTTGCCGAGGTCCAGGTCGCACCTGAGCGCGCCGCGCGGCTCGCGGCGGCGGAAGGAGAGATCGTAGTTGCGGAACTTGGCGATCGGCAGCCGGCTCAAGATGGCGTTGCCGTACCGGCGCCCGTTGAGCATCACGTTGGGGCCGAAGGCCATCTGCATCCCGAGGATCTCCGCGAGGATCTCCGGGTGCTGGTCGTGCTCGGTGGCCTCCCGGTAGTCGCCGCACTCTTGCAGCGCCACCACGTCGGCGCCGATCTCCCGGAGCACCAGGGCGATCCGCGGGAGGTCGAACCGGCCGTCGGTGCCGACGCCGCTGTGGATGTTGTAGGAGGCGATCGTCAGCTCCACGAGCGGTCACCGAGCAGCCGCTCAGGCGCGCTCGGAAGCCGGTCGCCTAAGAGCGAGCTTCGCGACATCCAACGGGAGCCGCAGAAGCCGCATTCCGATCGCCGCCAGCTCGCGGGCCCCCCGGGCGATGGCCCGCGCCCTTCGCCCGGCGTCTTCCAGGGCATCGCGCAGGCGGCTCGCCGGAAGGGGCTCCTCTTGGGCGGACAGGGCCCCGATCGGCGTGCCGTGAAGCACTCCGGACGACCAGCTCGGAGCGCGCCGGGCTGGGGGGACTGCGGGCGCGGGCTCGTGGAGCGCCTCGTGCTCGCGGTACAGCTCCACGGTTCGCGCGTGCTTCTGCCCGTAATGCAGCTCCCCCGCCGGCGCGGCCCTCTTGCCGCGGGCACTCCGCTCCAGCTCGCCTGGCTTGGCCTGCTTGCTCTTGGCCGGCTTCGCGGCGGTGAAGTGGTCGAAGCTGTACGTTCTGGGCATTCCGCCCTCCTCGCTCGCCAAAAAGTTGGGGGCGGGCCCATCTCCGGGCAGATGCGCCCGCACGCCCGTGGGGTGAACAGGCCTGCACTTGGTTGATCCAATGGGCGCCCGCTTTGCACTAGGGTCCGTCCCTTCGACCGTGGGAGGTCCCAATGCTCACCGCTCTCCTCGCCGTGCTCGCGGTGGCGCCGAGCAACCCCTTCGCGCCCAGGCCGCGCCCCTACGACGCCGGCCACTACCGGATCGACCTGCGGCTCGGAGAGGGAGGGGCGTTCGAAGGGAAGGTGTCGATCACGCTCAAGCCGAAGCGGGCGCTCTCGGAGGTGGAGCTGGATTCCTTCGGGTTGAGCATCCAGTCGGCGGCGGTGGACGGGCAGAAGGCGACCTTCTCGCTCAAGGAAGAAGCCTCGCGCCGCTCCGGCCTCCTCACGGTGAAGGCGCCCAAGCCGCTTCCGGCGGGGAAGGACGCGAAGGTGGAGATCGCGTACTCCGGAAAGGCCGGCCAGGAGCACCGGGGCTTCTTCGCGGTGAAGGACACCGAGGATCCCTCGGTGCCGCCGTACTACTTCACCCATTTCCAGACCAACGCCGCGCAGACCTTCTTCCCCTGCAACGACCAGCCGGACGACAAGGCCACCACCGAGCTTTTCGCGGTGGTCGACGGCAACTACCAGGTGATCTCCAACGGGAAGAGGCTCAAGGACGAGGCCTTCTCGGAGGGAGGAGAGAACCTGCGCCGGGTGCACTGGCTGCAGGACAAGCCCCACTCCACCTATCTGGTCGCGGTGGCGATCGGCAGCTTCGATGGGGTGGAGGTGGGAGGCGACGTGCCGGCCACCATCTGGGTGCCGCGGGGAAAGATGGACCGGGCCTTCATCGCCTCCGACATGACCCGGAGCGCCCTTCGCACCTTCGAGAGCTTCCTGGGGGTGAAGTACCCCTGGGACAAGCACGACCAGGTGACGGTGCCGCGCTTCACCTGGGGCGGCATGGAGAACACCTCCTTGGTGATGATGAGGGAGAACGGGCTGGTCCTCGACCACAAGAACCATATCTACGGCCGGGCGCGGATCACCGGGCTGGTGGCGCACGAGATGGCGCACCAGTGGTTCGGCGACTACGTCACCTGCAAGTGGTGGAACGACACCTGGCTCAACGAGGGCTTCGCCACCTACCTGGGCGGCATCGCCGAGGACGCCTACTACGAGAACGACTACGTGGAGGTCGACCGGGCGCTGGACACCTTCGTCTACTACTTCCGCGAGGAGGACGGGCCGAGGGCCCACCCCTTGGTGCCCAAGAGCGCGACCACTCCAGAGGAGGTCTTCGACTCCACCAGCTACGCCAAGGGGGCCCACGTGCTGCGGATGCTGGAGACCTGGTTGGGGCAGGCCGAGCTTCAAAAGGGGCTCAAGGCGTATCTGGAGAAGCACGCCGGCTCGAATGCCACCTCCGAGGATTTCTTCGCCGCGGTGGGAGCGGCGACCAAGAAGGAGAAGGAGCTTCGCCCCTTCAAGGAGTCCTGGCTTCTGAAGAAGGGCTACCCGGTGCTCTACCCGGAGACCAGCTGGAGCTCGGGGGTGCTCACCGTCACCCTGCGCCAAAAGCCCAACCACGCCGATGAGAAGGGTCCGTTCGTCTTCAAGCTGCCCATCGTCATCCACCGCGACAGCGAGCCCGCCTACCACGAGAAGCGGATGCTGCTTTTGGACAGGCCGGTGGTGACCGCTCGGTTCGAGCTGAAAGCGATGCCCCAGTGGGTGAACTGGAACGAGGGCGGCGCGGCGCTGGCGCGGATCAATGGGGCGTCCATCGGCGAGCAGGAGTGGATCCAGGCGGCGCGGCAGGATCCGGATCCGGTCTGGCGGCTGCTCGCGCTGCTCAACCTCCTCGGCGAGCTGGTGAACCCCGACGCGAAGGAGCAGGCGGAGCTGACCGAGGCGGCCACCGGGGCGATCATCGACGCCTTGAACAAGGATCCCTCGCCCTACGTTCGCGAGGCGGTGCTGCAGCGGCTGGGAATGGCCAAGTGGAGGCGGCTCCCCGAGCGCTTTGCCAAGACGGTGCTGGCGCTGGCCAAGCGGCCGGACAACCTGCCGGAGGAGGCCTTCGGGCTGATCAAGGTACGCCGCGCAGCGATGGAGCTGTTGGGGAAGTTCGAGAGCCAGGAGGGGCGCAAGTTCCTCCTCGAGGAGCTGGAGCGAAGGGAAGTGGATCTGAACTACCTGCCGTCTTTGGCGGTGGGCACGGCGAGGCTGGGGGACTCGGTGGCGCTGGCGTCGCTCAGGGCGGCGATCGAGGCGCAGCGGCCGCGCGGCTATCCCTACTACCGGGCGGCGGCGGAGGCCTTGGGGGCGGCGGAGACCGCCGAGGCGCTGCCGGTGCTCCGCGGCCTGTTGCAGTCCGAGGCGGGAAACGACGAGCTGGCCCGCTACGTCCTCTGGCGCCTGTGGGACAACCACACCGTGAAGCACTCCCCGGAGGCGGCGGCGATGATCCGCGACTTCGTGCTCCGCGACGACGGGTTCAGCCTGCAGCTTCGCTCGTGGATGATCCGGCTGTTCGACGAGGTGAAGACGCCCGAGGCCAAGGAGGCGCTGGCCGCCATCGCCGAGAAGTCCAGCTCGGAGTGGCTGAAGGCGAGCGCGCGGCAGGTTTTGGAGCGGAACTTCCCCGCGCCGAAGCCGGTGAAGCCGGGAAAGAAGAAGTAGGCGCGCCGATGACCGAGAGCGAGCAGGCTGACCTCGAAGTCTTGAACGCCGCCTTCCGAGACTTCGTTCCCCACAACCGCGCGCTGGGGCTCGAGGTGGTGAGCGCCACGCTCGAGCCTCCCGCGGTGGTGATTCGACTGCCCTGGGACGAGCGCTGGGTCGGCAACCCGGAGACGGGCGTCCCGCATGGGGGAGTGGTCAGCACCCTCATCGACGCCACTTCCGGCGCGGCGGTCTACCTCAGGCTCCGGGAGCCGATTCCCATCGCCACCCTGGACCTGCGCATCGACTACCTGAGGCCCGCCTCGCCAAACGCCGCCCTGCACGCCCGCGCGGAGTGCTACCGCGCCACCCACAACGTGGCGTTCGTCCGGGCGATCGCCTACCACCAGGATCCGAGCGAGCCGGTGGCCGCGGCGGCGGCCACCTTCATGATCTCCACTCCAGGCAAGGCAGTCGTCCCACCGGAGGCGGAGGCGGGCGGATGAGCGGGCTGATCGAGCTGGTGCAGCGGGCCCGCTCCCAGGGCGAGTGGAGCGCGCTGGTCGAGGCGGTGCCGTACCTGCGCTTCCTCGGGGTGAGCGTGGAGGAGCGCGATGGCGAGCTGCTCGGACGGATGCGCTTCTCCGGCCACCTCGTGGGCAACCCGAGCTTGCCCGCACTCCACGGCGGCACCCTCGGAGCGCTGCTCGAGGGCGCGGCGCAGTTCGAGCTGATCTACCGCGCCGAAACGCTCGTGCTTCCGAAGACCATCACCATCACCGTGGACTACTTGCGCTCCGGTCGCGCTCAGGACACCTGGGCGCGGGCGCGCATCGTCAGGAAGGGCCGGCGGGTCACCACCGTCCACTCCACCGCCTGGCAGGACGACGAGTCGAAGCCGATCGCCGCCGCCACCACTCACCTCCTCATCCTCGGCACGGCCCCACCCTGAAGCCAAAGGCGGACTTCGCCAATACTGCCTTCGCCGCCGCGGTCGGGGCCGTGCTCTACACCATCGAGCGCGACGGCAGCCTCTACGCGGTGAGCGTGCAGGAGCGGGCGCTCTGCCCACCTGGCTCTGCATGGCGCCGCGCGTCATGTGGTACGGTGGGAGATGAAAATGCGCTACTGGCCCAATCCAGCGCACAAAGAGGAGACCACCGAGGCTGGCCCGCCCGTCTGGCTTCCAGACAAGGAGAAGTGCCCCAGCGAGATTACCGTCGCTGAACGGAATCAGTTGTTGGCTCAGTCGATACCGTGCGATCCGGCGAACCCTCGGTCCCGTCGGTTCGTGGTCAGGCGAACATCGGGCGGAATCGAGCTTTACGACATCAAGTACGGCCGAGATGTAGATGGCGAGCCTCTTCAATCACCAGCTTCTGTCCAGCGAGAGCGTGCGCGATGATCTGATCGAGACCTACGCGAGGCAGGCGTGATCGCCCGCCGCTCTCGATCCCAGTCCCTGCTCCACGGAGACGCACAGGGGGCCGCGTCCAGGGCGCGCTCTCCCAGATGGCGCGGCTGGCGGAGGACATCGCCGGGGGACTCCTGGTCCGAGAACCGGTGAGGCGGGCGTCCCGTCTAGAGCCGGATGCGGCGGACGTTCACCACTCCGGGGATCGCCTTGAGGGCCTCCATCACCTGCGCCGGCGGCTCGCTGTCCACGTTGATCAGGGAGAAGGCCTCGCCGCGCTCGCGCTCGCGGGAGAGATGGATCCGCCCGATGTTCACCCCCGCATCGCCCAGCACCGAACCCACCCGTCCCACCACCCCAGGGACGTCGAGGTTGTAGATCGCCACCAGCGTCCCCGAGGGCACCGCCTCGATCTCGAACTGATTGACCCGGGTGATCCGAGGCTCCCTTCGCCCGAAGACGGTGCCCTCCACCTCGACTCCCACCTTCCCCCGCACCCGAACCGCCAGGGTGGAGGCGAAGATCTCGTGGTCGCCCGAGCGCTGCTCCACCACCTGGATGCCGCGCTCCTTCGCCAGCGCCGGCGCGCTGACCTCGTTCACCCCCTCGCCCCACACCACCGACAAGAGCCCCTTGAGCACCTGGGAAGTGATCGGCTTGAGCGGCTGCTCCTTGACTTCCCCGGTGGCGACGATCTCCACCTGGGTGACCGCCTCGGGGCCGAGCTGCCCGGCGATCGCGCCCAACCGGCGGCCAAGCTCGAGCCAAGGCCCCAGCTTCTCCATCACTTCGCGCGGAACGGACGGGACGTTGACGGCGTTCCGGATGGTCCCCTGGCAGAGGTAGTCCACCATCTGCTCGGCGAGCGCGGCCGCCACGTTGAGCTGCGCCTCCTCGGTGGAGGCGCCGAGGTGCGGCGTGCAGATGAAGTTGTCCAGCTTGAGCAGGGGGTGGTCGGACCGCACCGGCTCCTCGGCGAAGACGTCGAAGGCGGCGCCGCCCAGATGCCCCGTGGAGAGCGCCTCGCACAGCGCCGCCTCGTCCACGATGCCGCCGCGGGCGCAGTTGATGAGGAAGGCGCCCTTCTTCATCTTGGCCAGCCCGTCGCGGCCGAGGAGGTTGCGGGTCTGCTCGGTGAGCGGGACGTGCAGGGAGACGTAGTCCGACCGGCGGAGCAACTCCTCCAGACCGACCAGCTCGCACCCCAACCGCTTGGCCGCCTCGGGCGAGATGAAGGGATCGAAGGCGAGGACCTTCATCTTCATCCCCAGGCACCTCTCCACCACCACCGAGCCGATGTTGCCGATTCCCACCACGCCCAGGGTCTTGTTGAACAGCTCGCGGCCCTGGAACTTCTTCTTCTCCCACTTGCCGGCCTTGAGGCTGGCGGTGGCCTGCGGGACGTGGCGTGAGACCGCCATCATCAGCGCCACGGTCAGCTCGGCCACGGTGATGGTGTTCCCCCCGGGGGTGTTCATCACCACGATGCCCCGGCGGGTGGCCGCCTGGAGGTCCACGTTGTCCACCCCGACGCCCGCCCGGCCCACCACCTTGAGGTTCTTCGCCGCCTCGATCACCTCCGCGGTCACCTTGGTGGCCGAGCGCACCGCCAGGGCGTCGTACTCGGCGATGACCGCCTTGAGCTCCGCCGGCTTGAGGCCGACCCTGACGTCGACCGAAAGCCCCTGGCCTCTCCTCAGGGTCTCCAACCCCTCCGCCGACAGCTCGTCCGCAACCAGGACCTTCATGGCAGACCTCGCAAGCGGTTCTTCCGCGGCGGGGCAAGCTAACGGCGGCGATCGACCCGGTCAAGCCGAGTCGGCTCGGAGCGTGCGTTCCTCTCCTTGACGGAGCGCATGGCCGCGCCGATGCTCTCGCCAACTGCCCACACCCGGAGGCGCGATGCGAAGCGACCGCGCGACCCTGTGCATTCTCCTCTGCCTGGCGGGCTGCGGCCCCAAGGACGAGAACAAGGACGGCATCGTCGACGGCGTCAGAGAGCCGAACAACGTCTCGCTGGTGGCGCCTTCGACGCCGGTGGGGACGCTCTCCGGCCAGGTGCTGACCACCCGGCTGGCCGCGCTGGCCGAGGCCAACGTCTCGGTCACCGTGGGGAGCCGCCTGGGCGAGCTGAAGACCACCACCGATGCCGAGGGGAACTTCTCCTTCACCAGTCTTCCCGCCGGCTCGCAGGTGCTGGTGACGTTGACCAAGGCGGGCTACGCCACCTTGAGGGCCTCCGCCACCATCCCCTCCACCGCGGGCAACTTCCCGATCAATAACGGCAACGCCTCGGTGGGGCCCTTCACCCTTACCCAGCTCAACGGCTCCCTGAAGTTCCTGGTGATCACCCGCGGCGGCAAGCCGGCCAAGGGCGTGCGAGTGGTGCTGGAAGCCGCCCCGGCGGGCACGCTGGTGACGGGCGACATGGGAAGCTATGGGACTCCCCTGGGGCTGGTGGTGGCCGACGGGACGGTGGACGACACCGGGCTGGTGTCCTTCGGGGGGATCCCCGCGGTCGAGGAGCTGTCGCGCCTGAACGGCCGCTACGACGTCACGGTGAGCGCGCTGGACGAGGACGGCGACGGGCTTCCGGAGTACGCCGGCACCTTCCAGCGTTACCCGGCGCGCTCGCTCTTGTTCGACACCTCCCTGCGGACGATCGAGCTGGCGGACGCCAGATCCTCGGCCCAGCTCAACGTCACCTCCTCCAACGTGGGCTCGATGATCGCCCCGGGGAGCGCCCCGCAGCGGAACATGGTGCTCCCCGGCGAGAGCCTCTACTTCGTCTTCAACCAGGAGGTGATGCCGGACAACTCGCTGGTGGTCCGCCTCACCGACGAGATCGGCGTGCAGAGCCTGACCATCAACAAGACCTTGCGGAACGGCTACGTGTTGATCGTCCAGCCCACCTCGGCGATCGAGCAGGGCCGGGAGTACAACGTGTCGGTGCGGGCGACGTCTTTGGACAACGGCTCGACTTTCTTCCGGGCGGCGTACTTCTTCGGCGGCAGCTCGTCGAGCCCCAAGCCGTTCGCGCTCTCCACCATCGAGTACAAGGACCAGCCGCCTGGAGACTCCATCCTCAACAATGGTGAGACGGTGGTCGTCAACTTCAACCAGCCGATCCGCCTCATCGGTTCAGCTCCGGCCGAAGCGTTCGTGGACTACGACTTCAACACCACCAACCCCAAGGGTTCCGACTTCGGCGAGAAGGGCTTCCAGAGCGGCTTCCTGATTTCCGCGTCCGAGCCGATGAGCGAGCCGGACGCGCTCTTTGCGCTGGCGCCCTCAGGCTACACGACGCGCTACGTCTTCACCTTCGGCGCGGCCACCGTGGGAGTGGCCAACCAGACGCCGGTGGAGATCGCCTTCAGCAAGCTGCTCAACGCGCAAGGCGGGTACCAGACCATCTGGGGCGTGCCGGTGACCGCGGACGAGAGCTCCGCGCTCAAGAAGGCCCAATAGTTCGCGATGCCCTATCTTGGCGCGCGCACTGCACTGCTGCTCGCCTCGCTGCTTGGCTCCTCTCGCTCCGAGCTGGTGCTGGAGGTGCAGCCGGGCCTGGCGCAGCCGGGAGAGGCGGTGCTGGTGGTGGTGCGCGGCGCCATAGCGCTCCCCCGCGGGATGCTGGGAGAGCTGAGGTTGGACTTCCTCCCCGGGCCGGGCGGTCACGAGGCGCTGGTAGGGCTTCCGGTGGAGCTGGAGCCCGGGTTGCTGGAGCTGTCGGTGGAGGTGGACCACCCGGAGGACGAGGCCTACGTCCTGGAGCTGGAGGGGGAGCTGGAGGTGACGGCCGCGGACTTCCCTCGGCGCGAGCTGACGGTGGCCCGCAAGTACGTGAACCCTCCGAGGAGCGTCCGCCGGAAGATCGCCGAAGACCGTGCCGCCTTCGCGCGGGCCTTCGCTCAGCCGCTGGTGCCGAGGCTGTTCGGTGAAGGTTTCGCCTGGCCCAGGCTCTCGCCCATCACCGCGCCGTTCGGAGACATCCGCCTGTTCAACGGGCGGAAGCGAAGCCAGCACTTCGGCATGGACCTCGACGGCCGGGTGGGCGATCCGGTGGTCGCCGCCAACGACGGCAAGGTGGTGATGGCGCGCGACTGCCACGCCTCGGGGAAGACGGTGCTGGTCCATCACGGGGCGGGCCTCTTCACCGCCTACTTCCACCTCTCGGAGTACTCGGTGAAGGTGGGGGCGAAGGTGAAGCGCGGCCAGCTGCTCGGGCAGGTCGGCAAGACCGGCCGAGTGACCGGCCCGCACCTGCACTGGGGAGCGAAGGTGGGGGGTAGATGGGTCGATCCCGAGAGTTTGATGCGGGTGAGATGGTAGTCGAGCGTCGAGGGTCCAGTGTCGAGTGAGCTGTCCAGCGGCCGTCGGGCGCTTCTCCGGCCGGCGTCGAGGATCGGCGTCGACTGCCGACCAATATCCTGGACGCGAAACTCGATTGCGCTGGACGCCGCTCGACCGCACACTCGACGCTCGACACTCGACCCTGGACCGCAGCTCTGCCTACCACCTTTGCGGCAGGCTCAGCGCCGCTCGCGCTTCGTCCGCCGTCATCGGCTCGCGCCCCACGTCTCGCGCCATCCGCACCGCCTTCTCCACCAGCGGACCGTTGCCCTTGGCCATCACTGTCCCGCCAGCGTCCAGGTAGAAGTTGTCCTCCAGGCCCACTCGCACGTTCCCCCCCAGCGCCAGGGCCGCTCCCAAAAGCCGCCACTGCACCTTGGAGATCCCGATCACCTCCCAGGTGTCCATTGGGCCGATCTGCCTCGCCATGTGGGCCAAGGTCTCTGCCGTGGGAGGCGCCCCGCCTAGCACCCCGAGGATGAAGCTGTACTGCAGCGGCCGCTCGATCGCCCCCATCGTCACCAGCGGCTCCGCGTTGTGGACATGGCCGAGGTCGAAACACTCCAGCTCGGGCTTCACCCCACCCTCCCGCATCGCCCTCACCGCCAACAGGATGTCCGAGAAGGGGTTCTGGAACACGAAGTCGAAGACGAAGTCCTTCCGCTTCTCCGAGTACTTCGCGTAGTTCATCGAGCCCATGTTCAACGCCGCCACCTCCGGCTTCACCTTCCACACGTACTCGAGGTTCCGCTTCTTCCCCTCCTCCGAGTCCGCCGCCATGTTGAAGCCGCCGGTGGAGAAGTTGATCACGATCGGACAGCGCTTCTGCACCTCCTCCTTGATCTGCCGGTAGACGTCGGCGGACCAGCTCTGCAGCCCACTCTCCGGATCCCGGGCGTGGATGTGCACCGAGGCCGCCCCCGCGTCGTACGCCCGCTTGGCCTCGTCGGCGATCTCCGCCGGCGTGTACGGGAGGTAGGGACACTGGTCGCGGTTCGCCAGCACGCCGGTCAGCGCGCAGGTGATCAGCACCTTGTCGGAGTCGGCCATGGTCGCCCCTCAGCGGTCGTTCCACCGCGGCTTGCGCTTCTCCAGAAACGCCGTGACACCCTCGGCGGCGTCCTCGGCGCAGACATTCAATGAAAGCTGCGAGGCCAGAAACTCGATCGCCTGCTCCAGCGGCAGGTCCTCCGCGGTGAGGAAGGCCCGCTTCCCCAGGCCAAGCACCGCTCGGCTCTTTTGGGCCAACTTCTCCACCAGCGCCGCCACCGCGCCGTCCAGCTCGGCTGCCGGCACCACCCGGTTGATGAGCCCCCACTCGCGCGCCCTCTCGGCACAGATGCGCTCGCCGGTCATCACCAGCTCCAAAGCCCGCTTCCGCCCCAGGTGCCGCACCAGCAGGGCCATCACCATCATCGGGAACAGCCCGACGTCGATCTCCGGCGTCCCGAATTCCGCACGGTCCGCCGCCACCGCCAGGTCGCAACAGAGCAACAGCCCCAACCCGCCCGCGAGCGCGTGCCCGTTCACCCGCGCCACCGTGGGCTTCGGAAACGACTGCAGGCGCAACAGGAGCGCGCCGTACCTCCGCCGCCCCTCGTGCCCGCCGAGGAAGCCGTCTGCCGACATCCCGGAGAGATCGCCCCCCGCACTGAACGCCTTCTCCCCCGCGCCGGTGAGCACCACCACCCTTATCTCCTGGTCGGCCTCCGCGCGCGAGAGGCACTCGTGGAGCTGGGAAATCACCTCCGGGGAGAGCGAGTTCCGCGCCTTCTCCCGATCGATGGTCAGGAGGGCCCGTCCGCCTTCTGCCTGATATTGGACCTGTCTGTCTTCCATGACTCCTCCCGCGCCGGAAGCACGCCCCGAAGGAACACCTCGGCCACCCGCGCGCGCGCGCGCAAGAGCGACTCCTCGCTCCGCCGATCGAGCAGGCCCACCACGAACGCGGTCAGCGCCAGCTCGATCGCGCCGAACAGCATCGCCGCGCACAGGAGCGGATCGGCCCCCGCCGCAAGCTCGCCCCGCACCCGCGCCTCCTCGAACATCGCCGTGGCGAGCTGGATCACCTCCGCGAACGCACCCCCGCGGTTGACCCGGCCGCCGCTCCGGCCGATCTCCAATATCAGCACCTTCACCGCCCGCGGGTCCTGCCGGTAGGAATCGAAGGCCACTCTCACCACCCCGCGGACCTTCTCCTCCAGCGTCGAGCCCGCCTGCGCCGCCTCTCGCAGCCTCGAGACGAACCCCGCCCAACCCGCCTCGAAGACCGACCTCAAGAGCTCGTCCTTGTTCTTGAAGTAGTGGTAGACCAGCCCGTAGGCGACCTTGGCCTCCTTCGCCACGTCGGCGATCCGGCAGCCGTGGTAGCCCTTCTTGGCGAAGACCTCCACCGCGGCGCGGAGAATGGTCCTCCGCCGATCGACTTCCTTGCCGTTGGACATGGCGCGCATTGATTCCCGAATCAGCCGGGCGCGCACACTACCACAACCGGTCTTTTTCAGAGCACCGTCCCGGTGATGGTGGCCACCAGGAGGTTGATGGTGTGCCCGTCGTAGGGGCTGGCGGTGGTGGTGAAGACGATCGGCACCCAGAACTGCATCGGGGCCGCGTAGGGCGGGTCAGGGGGCTTGGCGAAGGGGTCGTGGGCGTCCTTGATCTTGAAGTCGATGAGCGAGGTGGCCGGGTAGGTGAAGCGCACCCCGCTGATGGCCTTGGAGGGGAACGGGACCACCAGCGGCTTGTCCTCCGGGGGAACGGTGTGGAAGCCGTCGCTCTCGCCGTTCTGGGCCATGGTGTTGAACCACGGGTCCCCCAGGAGGAAGGTCACCTGGTCATAGCCGAAGTGGGGGATGGCGGGCGGGGCGGCCGGCGCCACCAGACGGAAGACCGGCTCGGCGCCCTGGGTGTCCTTGGGGTGGGGGATGCCCGTCCAGAGAATTCGCTCCTGCACCCAGATGAGGGTGCTGGAGTCGTATTGGCCGTTCTTCCCGTTCCACAGCCCATCGTCGTTGGTGTCGACCCACCGCTCGTCCAAGTCCCAGGTGCCGTTGTCGTTGTCGTCCACGAACGGCTCGGTCAGGTCGTCCCAGGGCTCGCCGTTGTCGTACTGGCCATCGTTGTCGACGTCGTCGTAGCCCTCCTCGCCGTTGGTGAAGGCGATCATCGTCACCAGGTTGTCCCGCGGGTTCATGGTGATCCCCGGCCGGATCGGGTCGGCGCGCCGCGGCTCCTGGTTGTTGGGGGGCGAGCCCAGCATGGTGATCGGGTTGTTGACCCAGAGGAAGGGGTGCATCCACAGCGGGGCCTTGTACTCCCCGGTGTTCCGCAGATCGTTCCTCGGCGTGTTCCAGGTGAAGGCCTCGGGCTTCACGTCCTTCGGCAGCGGGAGCGAGGTCTTGTAGAGCACCTTCGCGTTCCCCACCACGTCGCTCAAAGAGGTCTCGGTGGGCCCGATGGTTCCCGCCTCCGTGAGGAAGGACACCAAAACCCCCTCGAGGCCGTCGCCGTTGCGGTCGCCGACGTGCGCTATGCACAAGAGCTTGACCCCGGCGATCATGTGGCGGCTCTCGTCGTAGGCGCTGATGGCGTGGACTCCTCCCGAGGAGTCGCCGGCCAGCTCGCCGCACTGGAAGGTGAACTGCTTGCCGTTGGGAGAGGCCCCGGCGAAGGTGATCGGCGGGCTCCTGGCGAGCTTGTCTCCTGCCTCGGCCAAGACCACGATCGACGAGGCGTGGCCGCGGGCGGTCACCTGGGTGTACACCACCCCGTCGCCCTTGTTGGTGAGCGCCAACGCTGGCGAGAGGGTCACCCCGGGTTTGTTCGACTCCAGCTTGAAGCTCACCTCGGCACCCGCCATCGGGACGCCGCGGCCGTCCATCGCCTTGAAGCTCAGGGTGGTGATCTCGCCGATCCGCGGCTGGGGCGGATCCAGCGCCAGGAACTCGAGCGAGGACGGGTAGCTCGGGCCGCAACCCCACCACAGCGGGCCCAAGAGGACCGCGGGGAACGCCAGGCCAACGCGCATCAACGAGGCTCCTTTGGGGAAGACCAATGGCGATCTTCCCGGCCGAGCGGCTATCCCGTCAAGGAAACCGGGAGCCGTTCAGCGGGCGCCGTTGAACATGGCCCGCGCGACGCCGAGCAGCTTTTCGATGTCGCGATGGTCCAACCTCCGGGCCCGGGCAAAGTCCATCAGCGGCCGCGCCACGTCGGCGTTGTCCGGAGACGGGCCATCGGTCCCCGAGAACAGCTCGGAGAGCGAAACCCCGAGCGCGGAAGACAAGGAGGCCAGTGTCTCCACGTGCGCCACCCGCTCGCCCCGCTCGATCATCGACAGGAACGACACGCTGATGCGCGCGCGCTCCGCCAGGTCTTCCTGCGTCCAGCGCTCCGGACGCTGCGTTCGCAAGTCGCGAATGCGCTGCCCCAATCGTTTTCCGATGTCCGACACGATTTCCACCCGCGCTGTATTGGTGTGTGAGTTGCTACTGGCCCCCGATTTCCGGCGCATTCCTAACAGAGCCAAACCACAGAACAAGTGACTGTTAGTGAACTCTCGTCTTTTGGGTGGGACATAAGCACACACCTCAACCGCTGGTCCCGAAAGACCCGAGATTCGAGATACTTAGTGAAACTCCGAACTCCGGAGTCGACCGCAAGACTGGCTCGAAAGCTGGCCCCTGGGGCTGAAATTCTGGCCCCCGGCGCTGGGCGAGGTGAACGGTCACTTTCCAGCAGTCACACGCCGGACCGTAGCCAAGAGAGAGGATGTGCTGGGCGAGCGCGAGGCCCTTGCGCGAGCGGGTCTGGCCGAAGAGCGCGTCGTACTGGGCGGTGAGCCCGAGCTTGAGCGAAGTCCTGGCGCCGACCGAGAGCTGCAAGGCTCGGTCGTCTACTCGGGCCGGGAGCGGGCCGACCAGCGCATCGATGCCGCGGCGGGAGCGGTCCGAGCCTTCGGAGAAGAGGTTCTCGTAGGAGGCGTAGAGCGCATCGCCCTTGCCGCTATCCAGCGCCAGTCCTGCGGAGAGCTGCACCAGCCGCGCGGCTGGGAGATCGCAGCGGGCCTGGGCCCCGGCGGTGAGGGCCCCGATGGAGGCAGACAGCCGGCCGTAGGAATCGGCCAGCCGGCCATCGAGCAAGTCAAACCCCTGGCCGAGATCGAGCCTCAGTAGCTCGGCGGCCGAACCTCCGCGCCGGTGGAGGAGCCGCTGCCTCACTTCGGCGACGGCGTGGAGCAACCGCCGCTCGCCGTCGGCGGAGAGCGAGGCGTCCACCTCGTCGTAGGGCGCCGGCTCCTGGCCGAACACCAGCGGCACGTAGCGAGCCTCCACCGCGGGCGTGACGGAGTGGCGGATCGCTCCTTCTCCGGAACCGAAGGTGCGGGCCAGCTCGGTCTCCACCGCCAGGCCAGCGATCGGATAGGCGCGCTGGCTGGGCTGCCCGGTGACCTCGCCCAGGTAGAGGTCCTGGCGAATCGCCGCGTAGGGGGTGACCGTGGCCAGCTCGCCGATCGGGAAGCTCGCCGAGACGCGCGGGAAGAGATCGAGCCGGCTCCGGGCCTCGCGCTCGCCTCGGTCGAGCTTGCGATTCCCTTGGGTGGGGAGCCCGGAGTCGTCGAGCTCCAGCGGGGGCGGGCCGCACAGCTCGGGCACCCGCGAGGCGGCCTCGGGGAAGAAGAGCCGCTCGCGGAGGCACTCCCACGGAAGCCGCGAGCCGGCGACGGAGGGGCGCCCCTCGTTGGCGGCGGTGCCCTCGTCGCCGGTGCCGCCGTCGAAGGGGGCGAGCCGCGCGTACTCCACGCGCAGCCCGGCGCGCAAGGGGCCGAGCACGCGCCGCTCCGGCAAGGCCAGCACCAGCGCGGGGAGCCTTTGGAGAGTGTTGGGGCCGCTTCCGAAGAGCGGGTATCCCCAGCTCAGGTCCTGCCTCACTCCGAGCTCCACTCCTGCGTAGAGCTGCTCGGTGCGGCGATACAGGGTGGCCGAGGAGCGCAGGTACTCCGCCTCCCGCGCGAGGAGGTCGGCGGTGACGTCGCGCACGTAGTAGCCGTCGCTGACGAAGGAGGCGCTCACCCGATCGTGCCAGCCGCTGCCCAGGTCCTGGGTGTGCTGGAGCGAGCCCTCGGCGCGGAGCCCTCGGTGGCCCTGGGGCTCGGCGCGCTTCGAGGGGACCACCGGGTCGCGATACAAGTTTAGATCGTAGAGCAGGCCCAAGGTGGCTCGGCCGCTGGTGCCAAGCGAGGGCGCGTAGCGGTACTCGGTGAGGAGGCGTCCTCCCTTGACGCCCTGGAGGGCATCGCGGCCGCCCGCGAAGAACCCCGGGGTGAAGGTGAGATCGTGGCTCTCCCCCAGGGTGACGAAGAGGGGCGCCTCCACGGTGAGACCGCTCAAGGAGCTGGAGCCCACCCTGGGCACGAGGAGCCCGGTGCGCCGGCTCGACAAGGGCAGGTAGACCCAGGGGAGCCACAGCACCGGCACCGAGCGGACGTAGAAGGTAGGAAAGCTCAGCGTGGCGTACTCGCCGTCCACGTCCACGGTCGCCTGGGAGGCCTCCACCCGCCAAGAGGGCTGGCCGGGGGCGCAGTCGCAGGGAGTGAAGGACAGCCCGTCGATGTCCCACCTCGAGGGACCGGCCCGCTTGAGGTGAGTCCCCGAGAGGACCAACGAGGAGGTGCCCAACGAGGCGAGCTCCTCCGGCGTGCGGGCGGCCAACAGTGCCTGGGCGGGCACCCCGCGCTTCTCCATCACACGGCCCGACTCGACGAAGATCTCCCTCACCTCGGCGCCCTCGATCCGGACCCGGATGGATTCGGCCACCACCGCGTAGGTGCCGCCCTGCGCCACCGCCAGGGCCACCCTTCCCCGGGCGGTGACCAGCTGCGAGGCCTGGTCGTAGATGACCTCCTCCGCCCGGAGCGAGACGCCTTCGGCGGTCAGCTCCGCGTTGCCCTTGGCGGTGAGAAGCTGCTTGCCCGGCTCGTAGATCAGCCGGTCGGCGCTCAGCTCGAGGCCGATTCCCTCGTGCGGAGCGGCGGCCAGGGTGAGGAGGAGCGGCCCAAGGGCCGTCACCGCTTCCCCGGCCGCTGGAAGTCCACGTACACCTCGTTGCCGTCCTGCTTGGCCTGGTAAGGGACGGCTTGCTTGAGCTTGATCTCCACCCGGGTGTTGCGGTGCACCTCGCTCGGGATGACCAGCGCCACCGCGGTATCGAAGAACGAGGTGTCGAGGAAGCGCTGGTTGTTCGGCAGGCCGATGCGGGTGTTTTCCAGCTCCAGCACGACCGTCTTGTCCGCGCCCTCGCTGAGGGAGAAGCGTACCGGCTCATTGGTGCGGATGTAGACCCGCGAGGAGGCCTGGTCCTGCTTGAAGCCGACGAACACGATCGTCCGGCGGGGGCCGCCTTTCTCGGCGGGAGCCACCGCCACCGTTGCCCGCCTCTCCTCCAAAGCCAGCCGCTCCTGGAGGGCGGCCTCCTCCGCCCTCATTCGCTCCTCTTCCACGGCCAGGCGCCGCTGCTCGGCAGCCTCCTGGGCCTTCATCCGCTCCTCTTCCTCGGCCAGCCGCTTCTGCTGGGCGGCCTCCTGCGCACTCTTCCGTTTCTCTTCCTCGGCCAGCCGCTTCTGCTGGGCGGCCTCCTGTGCACTCTTCCGTTTCTCTTCCTCGGCCAGCCGCTTCTGCTGGGTGGCCTCCTGTGCACTCTTCCGTTTCTCTTCCTCGGCCAGGCGTCGCTGCTCGGCGGCTTCCTCGGCCTTCTTGCGCTTCTCCTCTTCCGCCAGCCGCTTCTTCTCGGCGGCTTCCTCGGCCTTCTTGCGCTTCTCCTCCTCCGCCAGGCGCTTCTTCTCCGCGGCTTCCCCGGCCTTGCGCTGCCGCTCCTCCTCGGCGAGGCGTTTCTCCTCGGCCCGCTTCTCCGCCCTCTCCCGTGCGAGCCGCTCTTGCTCCGCCTTCGCGGCGGCCTCCTGGTCGGCCCTCTCCCTCGCCAGCCG
>JACPVI010000010.1 GCA_016191815.1 Myxococcales bacterium | reverse complement strand
GCCGGAGACCTCCTCGCCGTCCTTGGGCGAGATGAGCACCGGGGCCACCGGCCCGTTGAAGGTGCGCGGGCGGGTTCCCTGGTTGAATTCCTGGAGGTTGGTGAGGCCGTCGCCGTCGGGGTCCTCCGCGGCGTCGTTGCGTGCCGGATCCAGGCCCTGCTGCTGCTCCCAGGAATCCGACATCCCGTCGGCATCGTTGTCCCTGAAGGCCACTGCCACCGTAAAGCGCTGGGTGTCCTTCAGCCCTGCCGCGTCAGTTACTTTCAGCTCCACGGCCTCGAGCCCCACCTGTGCGTAGGTTGGCGTCCAGAGCACCAAGCCGGTTGAGGCGCTCATTGTGAGGCCCGAAGGCCCGCTCACCACCGAGTAGCTCAAGGTGTCCCCGGGGTCCGGGTCGGACGCAGTCGCCGGGTAGCTGTAGGGCACGCCCTCGGAGGCCGAGAGCGGCGGCGTCGAGGTGAAGCTCGGCGAATCGTTCGTGTTCTGGACGGTGAGGAAGTAGCTCTGCGAGGCCACGCCCCCGTTGCCGTCCTCGACGCGGAGAGTGATCGGCACGTTGCCGACGTTGGAAGGTCCCGGCTTCCAGCTCACCAGTCCGGTCCCGGCGTTGATGGTCATCCCTGACGGCGCCGCCACCAGCGACCAGGAGAGCGTGTCCGCCGTGGGGTCAGGATCCACCGCGACGGGTTGGTAGGCATAGGCCGAGCCTTCGGCCGTCACCGTCAGAGGGGTGGAGGTGATGACCGGAGCGTCGTTCAAGTTCGCCACCACGAGGGTGAAGCTCTGCAAGCCCTCGCCGCCCTTGCCATCACCGACCTTCAGGGTCACTCCGTGGGAGCCGACCTGCGCGTTGGTGGGGAGCCACTGCACGCTCCCGCCCGAGCTGACGGTGGTACCCGTGGGACCGAAGACCAGCGAGAAGGTCAGCGGGTCGCCGTCGGGATCGGTGGCGGTGGCCGCGTACGCGTAAGGCGAGTCCTCGGTCGCCGCCAGAACGGGCGCGGAGGTGAACGCCGGTGGGTCGTTCACGTTCTGAACGGTAAGGAAGTAGCTCTGGGAGGCCACGCCGCCCTTGCCGTCCTCCACGCGGACGGTGATCTGCACGCTGCCCACGCTGCCGGGCCCGGGCCGCCAGCTCAAAAGCCCTGTCCCGCCGTTGATGCTCATCCCCGAGGGGGGGGCCACCAGCGACCAGGTGAGCGAGTCCATGGTCGGGTCCGGGTCCGCCGCGGTGGCCTGGTAGAAGTAGGAGACGTTCTCCGTCGCGACCGCCAGCGGGGTGGAGGTGATGACCGGCGGGTCGTTCACGTTGGCGACCACCACTGTGAACGCCTGCAGCGCTTCTCCGCCCTTGCCGTCGCTCACCCTCAGGGTCACCCCGTGCGAGCCGACGAAGGCGTTGGTCGGGACCCATTGCACGTTGCCACCGGAGCTGACGGTCATGGCCGCGGGTCCGGCCACCAGAGAGAAGGTCAGCACGTCTCCGTCGGGATCCGTGCCGGTGGCGGCGTACGTGTAAGGCGAGTCTTCGGTGGCCGAGAGCGGCGCCGTGGAGGTGAACAGCGGCGGATCGTTGACATTCTGGACGGTGAGGAAATAGCTCTGCGAGACCACGCCGCCGTTGCCGTCGTCCGCGCGCACCGTCACCTGCGAGGTGCCCACGCTCGCCTGGCCCGGTGTCCAGCTCACCAGTCCGGTCCCGGGATTGATGGTCATCCCCGTGGGAGGTGACACGAGCGACCAGGTGAGCAGGTCGCCGCCGGGATCTGGATCAACGGCGACGGCCTGGTAGAGGTAGAGGGACTTCTCGGTGGCCACCGTGGGCGGCGTCGAGGTGATCACCGGTGGGTCGTTCACGTTCGCCACGGCCAGATTGAAGGCCTGCTGGGCCTCTCCGCCCTTGCCATCGCTCACCTTCACCGTCACCGCGCGGGTCCCCACGTCGGCGTTGGACGGAACCCACCTCACCAGCCCAGCAGCGTCGATGGTCATTCCCACCGGCCCGACGGGGAGCGAGTAGGTCAGCGGGTCGCCATCGGGGTCCGACGCCATAACCTGATAGCTGAAGGGCGAGTCTTCCGTGGCTCCTGCCGGCGGCGTGGAGCTGATGGACGGGTTGCGGTTGGTGGTCCTCCAGCAGAGCACCACGTCCTGCCGCGCGGTCATCCCGTCGCTGTCCTCGAGCGTGAGCGTGACGTTGTCGCAGCCCACCGCGTTGGCGACGGGTGTGAACACCAGCGTGTCGCTGGAGGAGCGCTGGCCAGAAGTGGCCGCGATCACCGACGGGTTCTGCCCGGTGGCGTACCAGCGCAGCGCCGCGCCGGTGTCCTGGCCGTCGCTCTCGTAGCCGGACAGGGCCAGCGTGATGGAGTTGTTGGGCTGAGCGGTCTGATCGGGGACGGTCGCGCTGATCACCGGAGCGGTCTGCTGGCGGTTGAAGACGCGCCCCGCGTTGGAGCCGGGCACCGTGCCCAAGAGCGCGCCGCTGAACATCTTGACCGTGCCGCCGTTCGCCGCGCTGCCGCCGGCTCCTCGGGCGCTCACCTGGAAGCCGGTGGCGGCCACATCTACCGTCGCGCCCTTGAGCAGGATTCCGCCCCCCGCTCCTCCCGCGCCATTGTAGGTGGTGCCGTCCGTGGAGCCGCCGCCGCCCCCGGAGCCGTTGGTCAGGATCATTCCGGTGGAGGTGATGATCAGCGAGCCGGCCGCGCGCAGGTAGATGGCTCCGCCGCCGGCGCCTCCAGCTCCTCCGGATCCGCAGCTGTAGCCCGCCCCGCCGGCGCCGCCCGATCCCAGGTAGAGCTCCTCCCCGGTGGTGGTGTCGCCGTTGGCCTGCGCTGCCCGGTAGCCGCCGGCCTCGCCGTCGGCGCCTGCCACGCCCTTGCCACCGAACGGACCGGCAGCGTTTCCGCCGGCGGCGTCGCGTGCGAGCGCGCGCGCCCCTCCGGTCCCTCCCGCGCCGCCCGAGCCACCGGCGCTCCAGAAGCCGCCGCCTCCACCGGCCCCGTAGCCGCCGCCGCCTCCTCCTCCGTTCCTGCTGTCGTAGCCCGATCCACCGCCGCCACCGGGCCCGAGCTCGCCGGTGCCGCCGGCCCCGCCACCCCCGGACGTGGCGTGTACGCCGTTGCCGCCCACCGTCGCCGCGATTCCTGCCGCGCCCGGACTGTTGCCCTGCCCCGGCTGGGTGGCGTCACCCCCGTTGTAGCCCGAGGTGCAACCGCCTCCGCCTCCTCCCCCGGCTCCCACCATGCTGGCGTTCCCGCCCCGCGAGGCGCCCACGCCTCCTTTGCCGCCCGGGCTTCCGCCGCCTCCTCCTCCGCAGGCGTTGGCTCCCCCCTCACCGCCCAGGCCATCGCTGCCGCCCTTTCCGAACCCGCCGCCGCACCCGCCCGGTGCCCCGGCGCCGCCCCCGTAGCCGCGCCCCGAAGCGATGATCTTCCCGGCCACGGTGATGGAGTTGGCGTGAATGGCGAGCCAGCCGTCCTTGGGGTTGAGCACTCGCGCGTCGTTGGCACCCACTCCTTCGGGAACCTGATCCTCGCGGCCAAAGCCCTGCACCAGCACCGTGTTCGCGGCTGGGATGTTGACCGTTTCGAAGTAGTGATTGCCGTACCATGCGGTGACGCCCGACTCTGGCCAATCGGCTGTAAAGCCGCGGGTGAGGCCCACGGTGCTCTTGCCGTCCCAGGAGACGGCCTCGGCGATGAGCACGCCGTTGGAAGCCTCGGCGGTGCCATCGGTGCCCGAGTAGACAGGGACGATCGTGACGTAGTACCTGGTCTCGTAGGCCAAGCTCAGCCCGAGGGCCGTGTAGCTGCTGACGTTGCCCACGTTGGCAACCGCCAAGGTGTCGGAGCCGCCCGGCGTGGTGCCTATCGCCAGCTTGTAGGAGGTCGCGCCGTCCGCCTTGTCCCAGTTGGCCTTGATGAGGCCACCGGAGAGCGCTGAGTACTGGTAAGCGAGGTCGGTGCCGGCCAGATCAGAGCCGTCGCGCACCGCGGCCAGGGCGGTGGCGGAAAGCGTGACCGCGAGCAGCGCCGCCAACGCGGAAGCTCGAAATGGTGCTTCTGTCCGAAGGCGCACGAGGAACCCCCTTCATTGGATCCGCCAGGAAACGGCGCGGCAGTACAGCAGGCGCCCAGCAGCCCCGTCAAACAACCGGCACCTCGGTCGTCCAGGCCCGCCGCCCCGTCGCGGCCAGGAGGTGGAACCCCCGCCCACTGCCTGGTCGGCTCAGCTTGGCAGACAGCTCGGTCCAGAGCGGCGGAGCCCGCCTCGCGTCCCATGACGTCGGCCGCGACGGTGGTGGTCAGGGGCTCTTGATGTGCGCGAGGCGGCGCTTCCAGTAGTCCGGATCGCGGCCGGAGTGGGCTAAGGCCACGACGAAAACGATGTCCCCAAGAATCGCGTAGCAAACCGAGAACGGAAATCGACGGAGCACATAGCGCCGCGCCCGCGGTTCATCGGGCAAGCGCGGCCAACGCTCCGGTGCTTCCAGGACCTGCTCCGCCGCGTGCTCGACCGCGACAGTGAGTTCCAACCCCAGTCCGGTGCGGCGCTCCTCATGCCACGCCGCAGCCGAATGCAAATCCTCGAGCGCCTGTGGGTGGAACGCAACCTTCACTTGCGTTTGCGGCCGAGGGCACCGCGAACCTGAGCGAACGCGGTGTCAGCTGGGATAGCCCTCACCCTGCCGGCTTCCAGGTCGTCAATGCGCCGCCGGATTTCTTCCGCCCAAGCTCTCTCCACCGCAGCCGGGTCCGCAGGCGGTTCCTCCTCGAGACTCAGGATCAGCTGGTGAGCGATTCGGGCTCGCTCTTCAGCCGGCAGCGCGAGCGCTTCACTGAGCACGTCATGTTCAGCCATAGGAGAAGTGTAACGGGTGTGCCGGCACCCGTCATCGGGGTCCTCCCGATGCACCCAAATGCATCACCCCATCCTGATGCACCGGAAACGAAGCGGCCCCGGCTCCCATCCGCTGGAAACCAGGGCCTCATCCAGAGCGGCGGACGGGGATCGAACCCGCGACCCCGAACTTGGGAAGGTGAATCGAGCCCCAGTGGTTTCGCCAACTTGGCGGAAGGACGGCGTGCATAACGAGCATTACGAGCACCACGAGCATTGCGAGCGGGCGAAATGCATCAGGAGTGCATCAAGTGCATCAGGAGGGCGGGCTGATGCACTCGCCGACGGACAGCTCGCTGGGCTGACGGGGGTCGGTGCGCGAGCGGTCGCCGTTCGATAGATTCACCAGGAGGCTCCACCATGAGTGAGCAGGCGGACAAGCTGTTGAGCGAGGCGCTGAAGCTGCCCACGGCCGAGCGCGCCCACATGGCGGCCGAGCTGATCGCCAGCGTGGACGGGGAGCCGGAGCCCAACGCGGAGGCCGCTTGGGCAGCGGAAATCGACCGCCGCGTTGAGCGGGTCCAGTCGGAGGGGGCCAAGGGTGACGACTGGCAGGCGGTACACGCTCGCATTGCGGCTCGACTCCGGTCGAAATGAGCCGCGGACGTATCCGCGTCGAGCCAGAGGCTGAGGCGGAGCTTCAAGCCGCCGCCGAGTGGTACGAGGGGCAGAGGGCCGGGCTGGGCCACGATCTCCTCGAAGCAGCAGCCGCCGCGTACCATCGAATTGCCGAAGGCGAGCACGGAACACCAGTGCCGGGCGCCAAGAGTGCCGCCCGCCGCGTTCCGATCTCGCGTATTCATCGAGCACGCCGTCGAGATGGTGATAGTCGCCTATTCCCACGAGCGCCGCCGGCCGAGTTACTGGCTTGGCCGGGTGCGCAAGTCTTGACGCCATTGGGCACCGTCTCGGTCGCCGTTGGACTGCGACGGAGGCGGAGCCCGCGCGGAGCGAGGCGCGCGGCCTGTGGGCCAAGCGCGGGTTCCGGCCGCTGTTGGAGGCGATGGTGTACGAGCCTCGGCCCGAGCCGCTTGGTGGAGCCGGATCCGCATCACCGGGATTGGCCGGTCCCTCGTCGACCTCCCGCGTGCGCCGGTCGATTGCCTGAGCAGCCAGTGCAGCGTAGAACCGGCCCGCCTCTTGTCCCGAGCTGCCCTGAGGGAGCCGCTTGGCGAAGCTGACGGCTTCCACAAGCGCGACCGGAAGGAGATCGGCCCGCCAGCGGATCACTTGCATCTCGCCGGCTGGCAATCGCAGCCGCAGCCACGATCCTGGTGGCAGTGGCACTGGCCCGTCTTTCGGTTGAAGTGGCAGCCGCAGCGGTTCAAGCCGCCCCCGTGGGCCTCTGCGGTGGAGGTGAGGTGGAAGACGGCGATCATCGATCCGGCCACCAACGCAGCGAGGAGGATGCCCCTGAGCATGAACCTCATGTGGTGTCCCTCCTTCGGGATGAGGCGCAGGTGCTCAATGCACCGTGAGTGTACCGCGCTCAGCCGAGCGACCTCCACGGGCACGATGGTGGCGAAGACGCGTGTGGATTGTTTGCTCCCGCGAACGCTGTTCTGGACCGAAGGGCACCGTCCGGTGCCTCCAGCGGGGCATTCCTCTCTGCCTCCAGCGGGGCATTCCTCTCTCCGTCGTCTCGCAGTGGATGGGGCACTCCGACGTCAACTTGACCGTCAAGAGGTACGGCCGGTTCGCCGCCGAGTCCCGGGAGCAGTGGGCGTGGATCGCGACGCTGGCGGAGCCGGTGGAGGCGGTGGCGCACCGGAGGAGGCCGGCGTCGGCGCTTTCCTCCGTGTGACTAATGGGGCCGGCCCATCTGGACCCCCGAGCGCACCTGATCGCCCTGGGTGCCGCCGTCCGGCGGCAAGGCCCCCTCCCCCGGGTTGCGGCACGTCGCGTCGCAGTGCTCCCGCGCGAGACCGCAGTCCTCCGCATCGCGGTTGTATTCGCGGTCAGCTTCCTCGGCAGCCAGCTTCGGGTCTGTCACCACACCTACCGCCGTCGTGCCAAGGACGCCATCGGGCAGCGCCTGTACGACCGCAACTGTTGCCCCGCCGCCGACAGCGCGACGGTGCTGCAAGCACTGCCGAGCGGCATCCCGGCAGAGCATCTGCTCGGCGTAGCAGCGATCTTGGCAAGGCAGCGCTTCCAATCTCGCCTTGTCCGCGAGCGGGGTTTGAGTCGTTGCCGTTGAAGCCAGGGCTCGTGCTCGTGGTGGACGTTTCGGTGCCGAAGTGCATGCCAAGCACAGCATCGGGAGGATCGCGTATCGGCCCACGGCTGCGATCATAGGCGGTCCTTCGGCGAAGAGATGACAAGTCTATTTCGTGCCCGTGGCCTGCTTCGTGATCTCGGGAGACGCGCCCGCAGCCGCACTTTTTGAAGGGCTTGTTGGGCATGGGGGCCTCCGGGACACGTGGGCAAATGCCAGTTCCAAACGGGTGGGATTGCCTACTTGGCCGCGGGAGGCTGCTGCTCTTGGTCCCTGGGGACCACCGCGGGCGCGAACAACGTGGGATTCAGCCGTCCACGAGCGGGCTCGATCAGGTTTGCATCGCGCCGCTCGCTCCAACAGGTCTGCGTCTGCTTGCACGAGTAGTTCGCCGTTTCCAGCACCACAGCGTCGGCCACGAGCTGAATACACTCCAACGCGCGCGCTCCGGTGAATTGCGCCCGCTCCGACAACCATGCGGAGCTTGTCGTGGCTGTTCCCGCGGAGACCGCCGTTGCGGTTGCAGGACTCTCGCATGGCTCAATCGTTCGGCTGACGCGCACGACCGCATCCGCGCCTAGCCGAGATGCAAGCTCCAGGATCGCAGCCCACAGTTCACCGTCCGGCTCTGGCTGCATACCGAATCGCGGCGGCTGAGCGTCCCGGTAGGCGACGAGCCGAGCAATTGGCCTCCAGGGGACAGCAGGCTGTTCGAGAAGTATTCTTAGAGCGGGAAACGAAGTCGGCGAGCGCTGTATCCCGTCAGTCTCGGCTACGAACGCGCGAGCACTGGCCCCGGCTCGGCATGCAGTGAATGCCAGGCACCCGAGCAACATACGGCCGGAAGTACGAGCCGCGCGAGTACTCGAGCTGGAGGGCAGGGGCTCTCGCCGGCCGAAGGGGCGTGACGATGACGCGGCCCTCTTTCGCGAACGCCTCGAGGATGTCGAAGGTGCTCCCCTCCGCGTCGATGACCACCGCTCGCCGTACCTCGTCGTCGAGCTTCGCTTCCGCCTCCTTCACCAACTCCACCAGCCGTGGCGCAAGCGGCGCTGTGCCGCTCTGCACCGAGGCCAGCAACGGCGTGCCGGCTCCAGTGTGCACGAAGGTGTTGGCGATGCAGGGCATCACTCGGTTCAGTCGGGACACCTTCCCGCTCTGCGTGAACAGCGAGCTCCACACCGCCTTCATCTGGTTGTCGACGTAGAGCGCCGCCATCGCCCCGGGCTCGTCCCACCTCTCCTGCGCCACCCGATGCCAGTTCTTCCCCACTGCCTCGAGCAGGCGCGGCCCGGCTCCAGAGATGGCCAGCGCCGACGTCATCTTCGCCAGGGTGCTCGGCATGTACGCGAAGCCGGTCAGCGGAAGCAGTCCCGCCGCCTCCGTCGCGCGCAGCGCGTCCCACCCCTTCGTCCCGGACACCAGCGGCGCGTAGGTCAGCATCGCGAGCTTCGGCTCGAGCGTCTCCTTTCGCTCATGCACAAAGCGTGGCCAAGAGGGCACCCGCCCCTCCGCCTTCTCCGCCGCCGAGCGCAGGTAGCTGGCAATCTCCTCCCCGCGCTTGCGTCGCCGCTTGCGGTTGTACGTGACAGTGAAGTGGCCCAGTTCGTCCCGGTGGGCCAGGTCCGCCTCCGGTGTCCGGCCCGCCGATGCCTCCTTCGCCTCCTCGGCGAGAACCTGCACCTCGCCCGCCAGTGCTCCTATCGCTCCCGTCTCCAGTTCCGCCGCTCGCAACAGCTCTCCGCCGGCCAGCGGCAGCTTGATGACCTCCTCCGCGGCTTCGGCACCTCTTGCCGAATCGCCTCGTCCAACGCCGCACCCGCCTCCACTCGCGCGGCGATCGCGCCCAACACGACCGCGGCTGCGCGGGCCGCCTCCACCCGTGCCTCCCATGATTCCGCGGAGATGCGAGACTTCACGACCGCCAAACGGGGTAGAACGGGCTCGTACATGCAACCCGTTGATCATCAACGCGGACCGCTGGCAAGCACCAACGACGTCAACGGCTCATCGATCGCCTCAGTCGCGCCAGCCCGGGTCAGCTGCTCGGGCGCACCAGCTGATTTCCCGTGCGGGCCGAAGTACCTGTCAGAGAGCGGGCGCGGGGCCGTGGCGGGGGCGAGGATTGGGACAGGACAGCTCGCCGCACCGCCCGCCTCCGCGCCCCCGCCCGCTGCCCTACCGGCTCCCCGGCACCGCGATTGCTCCGGGCACCTCGGGCGCGGAGCCAGGCCGCGCCAACTCCACGACTGACAGGGAATTCGGCTGAGGCGCAGGTTCAGTCGATCCGCTCGGGGAAAGCGACGGCGGATCGATCGCATGGGTGGACTGGTTCGGTTGATCCTGCACTTCCTACCTCGCTCTCCTGTAGGAGGTAGAAGCCCCGGGCGTTGGTGCAGGCCGTGAAGCGGAAGATCGAGCGCTTCCCCAGCGACTTCATGTTCCAGCTCACCTGGGACGAGGTCGCAGCTCAAAGATCACAATCTATGATCTTGGAAGGCACCCCCTCGCGTGGGGCCCAAAAGCGCGACCAAGCGGGGCCGACATGTCAAGCACCCGCCCTACGCGTTCACCGAGCAGGGCGTTGCGATGCTCTCGAGCGTCCTTCGCAGCTGGAGGGCGCGGGTTGTCTTCGAGGCCATCCACGAGCTGATGGAACCAGCTGAGCCACCGCCGCGAAAGCGGATCGGCTTCGCGGGCGGGGATTAGGCCGCGCCGGAGCTATCGATTTCGCCTCTGGCTCGCCTTCCGCAACTTCTGCTTTCGCTTCTTCTCGGCACGCCGCTTGTGGCGGTGCGCCCGGCTGGCCACTGTGTCGCGGAAGGGAGCACCCTGGGCCAATAGTTGCGAGGCGCCGCCCCCCGAGTCCCCACTCAGGAGCCGCTCCAGAATCGTCGGGCTTTCCTTCGGCAGCTCCGAGGTCAAAGCTAATCCGAGTACGTCGGGGCGCGACACGAAGTCCGCCAAGGTTTCGAAATCCTCCAGTTCGTGAAGGTCCACTGAGCTGACGTTGACGAGCTGCTGGTCGCCGAGCCTCCCGCCGCTCCATGTCGCCATCAAGGCAAGCGGCTCATCGGTGCGCTCGACCGTTTCCAGGAGTAGACGGACAAGCGCGGGACCCCACTGCCGAAGCTCCTTCTTCGCTGCGGTCGCCGCTGGCAATGCCCCCAGAGCCTGGCGGAGGTATTTGAAACCCTCGGGGAGGTCATTCCCCTTCCCCAAGAGGTAGCTGGCGATTGAGCAACCGGCCTCCACGTCGGCGGCGTTGAGCGCCACAGCCTTTCGCCATGCCTGGACCGCCTCGCCCATGAGCCCCCACCGCTCGCAACCGTTCCCGAGGCGGCGAAAGGCCTCCGCGTTGTTCGGGTTCTCCCCGACGAGTTGGCGGAGCCGCGCGAGCGCGCGCGTGGGGCGCTGAACGACGGACCCGTCCCAGAGCAACGAGACGCCGAAGGCGACTCGGCCTTTGCTCGAGTTTCCGACGGCCCGTCCAAGGAGCCGTCCCATCAACAGGAACCGGCTACCAGCCGCGACCCGGTAGTCATCCACCGCACCGCATTTCTGGCAGGTCACGATCCGCGACAGGACAACTCCGTCCCAGCCGTCGTTTTCGTAGCCACGTTCCGGGTTGACGAACGCCCACTCGAACTCCCCCGAGAACTTCTCCTCGCAGTGGGCGCACACCAAGTCCAGCTTGAGCGGGGGCTCGGTGGAGAGATCGAGCACGTCCTCCGGGTTGGGCAAAGTTCGAGCCGGCTCGTTCGCCATGTTCCCCTCCCACTGTCTGATGCACCCAAATGCATCAGCCAGCCCTGATGCACCGGAAACGAGAAGGCCCTGGCTCCCATCCTCTGGAGACCAGGGCCCCATCCAGAGCGGCGGACGGGGATCGAACCCGCGACCCCGAGCTTGGGAAGCTCGTGCTCTGCCAGCTGAGCTACCACCGCACGGCGAGCAGTTGATAGCGCCGGCCCTCCCCGAAGGTCAAGGACGCCCGCCGCCCCCTAGCTCGGCCCCTCCCCGCAGTGCCGCCGCACCAACACCATCAGCTCGTCCAACTCCACCGGCTTTCGCAAGTAACCCTGGCAACCCTCCGGCAAGGCGGAAGTCCCCATCGCCGTCAACACCACCACCGGCACCGCCGATAGCTCCCCGTGACGCCGGATCTCGCCGAAGAGCTGCCAGCCGTCCATCACCGGCATCGTCAGGTCCAGCAACACCAGGCTGGGACGCAACCCGCCGCGCAACGCCTCCAGCGCGGCGAGCCCATTCTCCGCAGTCACCACCGCATAGCCGTGGCACCCCAAGAGGTCCGCGAGCATCTCGCGGCTGTCCTCATGGTCCTCCACGATCAGAATCGCTCCCGCAACCATCGCCCCCACGAGAACGCGCTTCCGGCTCCTGCGCTCGCCCGCAGTCCATGCGCCCGTTGCCTTCTCGACAGCCCACCCTATTCACCCTCCTCCACGGAGAGCTGGTAGGCGTCTTGAAAGTTCGATTCTCGATTCTTCGAGTCCCGCACCTCCACCAGGTACACCCCAGGCTCCGCGGTGAAGCGGATCACCTCCGGCGTCTCGCCCTTGGCCCGGTCCGCGGTCTGCACCAGGCTCGGCTTGCCCTCCTCGTCCAGCCGGTGCAGGTACAGCCCCACGTCCACCTTCAGGATGCCCGTCGCCGTGAACTTGAGAGACGTCTTCACCGGCCGCCCCGAGAGATCGAGCCGGTAGAAGTCCAGGTCCTTCTTCGGATGCACCGTCCCCCGCACCGGGCGCCCGATGGCCAAGGGCGTCGCCGCCTCCGCGCTGCCGTTTGGCTCCCGCTCCTCACTTCCGTCGTCCGGCACCGCCGACACCGACAGCCGATAGGGCACCTCGGCGTTTTCGAAGTCCCGCACCATCTTCCCATCCACCTTCCTCACGCCGCCCTCCACCTTGAACCAGCACTCGTTCGCGCAGAGGAGGTTGTTGACGATCTCCGGCTCCTTCACCGCCCCGTCGTTCACCTTCATCACTACCTGCTCCGCCCCACCCGCCTCCTCCGGCGGCTTCACCAACTGGAGCACCAGGTCCACCCGCTCCACCCCGGAGAGCTGCACCTTCGCCAGCACCGGCTGGTCCGCCTTGAGCACGTAATAGTCCACGTCTCCCTTCGGCGAGAGGAAGCCCTCCCGAAAGCCGTCGCGGGGCAGCAAGGTCGCCTTGAAGGGCTCGTCGTTGGGCTCGTACTCCGCATTTGCCCCAGCCTCCTCCGGCACCACCGACAGCGAGTACGAGAGGTCCGGGTTGTAGGAGCGCCTGGCCTCCTTCCCCGTCCCAGTCCACGCGCTCTTCACCACCAGGTAGACCATCCGGTCCATCGCCCGCACCCCGACGTTCCTGAGCGACAGCCCCTCACCGTCCTTGCCCTTCACCTGAAAGAGCGGCGCCTCCGCCGCCGAGAGCACCGAAAGCTCGAAGCGCACCCCGCTCACCGAGGACAGATCGATCCGCAAAGCGATCTTTGGCCCCTCCGCCGCGGCCTCCGCCCCGCCATCGGCTTCCGGAGCGGCCGGCCCACCCGCGTCCACTTCCGCCACCGCACCCGGCGCGGGCTCGGCCGACGGCAGCTCGAAGCGGAACCAATCCTCGTCCGCCGCGTGGCCGAGGTAGCCGGACACGGGCTGAGAGAGCGAAGCGGCGTTGGCGTCCACCGCGCGATCGTTGGGCTCGGCCTCGAAGCCGCTCACCGGCTCCGAGAACCGAAGGCTCAAGGCATAGGAGCCTCCCGCTCCCTTCTTCACTCCGGCGACCTTCACGAACGCCTTGCCGGACACCGACAGGTTCGGGAGCCGCTCCGGCTTCCCCTCGCCCTCGCTGTTCACCGCCGCGAGCTGGTTGCGATCCGCGTCCATCAGGTAGATGGCCACGTCCCCGGCCGGGATGCCGCTCACTGCCACGTCCACCACCCGCGGAGAGGGAGAGGTCAGCGCGAACCAGTCCTCGTCCGGCTTCGAGGGATCGGCCGAAAGCCGCGCCGAGACGATCGCCGTCTCCGACACCGCCTGCGCCTGGTCCGGCCGGTCGTTCGGCTCGGCCTCGACCAGCTCCTTGGGGCCGGCGTCCAGCCCCCCCGCGTCTTGGGCGCTCTTGTCCTCTGGGCACCCCAGCCACAAGGGCAAAAGGAGCGCGGCCAGCCAGCCAAGCCTCTTCATCACGGTCCCTCCCCGAAGCAACCCGGCAGGGGGATATCTGCCATCGCCGCCAACAGGGCAAGCGGGTAATTCTTCCGCCCTTCCTTGACGATGAACTGGAGGCCGGCCGCCTGGCGAGGCATCATCGAGCCATGGGACAGACCGTACTCGCCGCCGCCCTGGCCCTGGCGCCGATCTCGGCGGTCGCCGGCAGCATCGGCTACGCCCAGGCCACCGGCTATTACAAGAAGGACAGCCGACCGACGCTCTATCAGCCGCTGAACCTGCTCGACGCCCGCGAGGCCACCGCCTGGTGCTCCACCACCTCGGACCCGCTCAACGAGCAGCTCACCTTCGGCTTCAAGGGGCCCTCTCGGATCGACGAGATCCGCGTCTACACCGGCAACGGCTTCGGCGAGGACACCTGGGAGGAGTTCTCCCGGGCCCGCAAGTTCTCCCTCAAGGGCCCCACCGGCGCGCAGGTATTCACGGTGGCGGACCAGCGCGGGTTCCAGCCGGTGGCCATCAACCCCCCGCTCGAGGGCTCGCAGTTCACCATGGAGGTCCTCGACCAGTACCCGGCCGCCGATCTGGACATGCCGGTGTGCGTGACGGACATCGTCTTCTACTCCGACGGCAAGCCGCTCAACGGCAGCTGGCTCACCCAGAAGCTCAAGTTCAACAAGCAGCAGGCCCCCTACCTGGGCACCTGGTTCGCGGGCTACGAGGGCGCGCCGGACCGTTTCCTCTCCTTCTTCTTCGACGGCACCTTCCGCTTTGCCTACGAGCCGCTCGACCAGGGCCAGCAGAAGGGCCGCGCCTTCTCCGGCGACTACGAGATCTCCGGCTCACGCATCTCCCTCGAGCTTCCTGGGAAGGGGAAGGTGACGGCCCGGATCCGGCGAGACCGCCTCAAGGGGAAGCCGGGGCACTCGCTGGTCCTGGAGGGCGAGCTGCCCGAGGACCTGAGGCAGACCTTCCGGGACTCGATCTAGCAAAGGCCCGGGCGTGCGCTAGCCGGCCGCGCCGACCTTCTTGCGCGACTTGCCACCGAAGGCGCGGAAGAAGTCGACGATCTCCTTGAGCGCCACGTTGACGGCGGCCGCTTCCTTGAACTCGGACTCGAGGAAGATGCCTCCGCAAGACTCGCAGGTGTCGTAGTGGAGCGGGTGGTGGCGGTCGCCTCCGTCCACGCTGACCAGATCCACCTGGCACTCGGTGCATTGCCCGGTGAGGGCGTCGGCGTTCACCCTCCCTCCGAGCGTCTCGAGCCCCGGAAGGTTGTTGTGGAGAAGGACGCGGTTGAGGTCCGCGACGTCGATCCACAACCCTCCGCACTCCCCGCATTTGTGAAGCGCCAGCTCGTCCCCTGCGAGATTCGCCATCTCGACCTGACAGGCGGGGCAATCCATTCGGTTGTCGGCTCCTGGTTCAGGGAGTCTTCTCCCTGCGCTTTCAAATGATAGGTCGCTCATTTTTTCGTGTGCAACCCGATAGGCGAGCCCCCGTCTCCCACCTCGCGGCACCTTTGGCCATGTTCCAGCCCGTCTGGGCTCTTAGGCTCACTCTCTCACGCGGCGGATGTCGGCTCCCAGCGCACGCAGCTTCCTCTCGAGCCGCTCGTAGCCTCGATCGAGGTGGTACACGCGGCTGACGGCCGTTCTTCCCTCGGCGCGCAGGCCGGCGAGGATCAGCGACGCCGAGGCGCGCAGGTCGGTCGCCATCACCGGAGCCCCCGACAGGCGGTCGACTCCCCGGACGACGGCCGTGGCGCCCTCCACGGAGATATCTGCCCCCATCCGCCGAAGCTCCGCGACGTGCATGAAGCGATTCTCGAAGATGCTCTCGGAGATGATCGAGGTCCCATCGGCGACCGAGGTCAACGACATCAGCTGGGCCTGCATGTCGGTGGGAAAGCCGGGGTGCTCGGCCGTCTTCACGCTCACCGGGCGGACGGTCTGCGGCCCGGAGAGCCGGATTCCACCCGCCTCGGCGCGGATGCGGCAGCCCGCCTCCCTCAGCTTCTGCAGCACCGCCTCCAGGTGCTCGGGGACCACGTTCTTCACCAACACCTCGCCCCCGGTGATGGCCGCTGCCACCAGAAGGGTCCCCGCTTCGATCCGGTCGGGGATGATCGCGTGGTCCACCGGCCTAAGGCAGTCCACTCCGTCGATGGTGATCTCCCCCGAGCCGGCCCCGGAGATGCGGGCCCCCATCTTGTTGAGCACCCCTGCGAGCTCCTCCACCTCGGGCTCCCGGGCGGCGTTCTCGAGCACCGTGCGGCCGCGCGCCAGCACCGCCGCCATCATCACGTTCTCGGTCCCGGTCACGGTGATGAGGTCGAAGGCCACCACCGCTCCTCGGAGCCGCTTGGCGCGCGCCTCCACGTATCCTCCGGAGAGGTCGATCTCCGCGCCGAGCGCCCGAAGCCCCTTGAGGTGCTGGTCGATCGGCCGGGCGCCGATGGCGCAGCCCCCGGGCAGCGACACTCGCGCTCGGCCGTGCCGAGCCAAGAGCGGCCCCAGCACCAGCACCGAGGCGCGCATGGTCTTCACCAGCGCGTAGGGAGCCTCGGGGACCACCTGGTGCGGCACCCTCACCCGGCACAGATGCTTTTGGCGCCCCTGGTGCCGCTCGGCCTCGCACCCCATGGTGCGCAGCACCGCGAGCATGGTGCCCACGTCCGCGAGCTGGGGGACGTTGCGGAAGGAATGCTCCCCTTCGGCGAGCAGCGAGGCCGCCAGGATCGGAAGGGCCGCGTTCTTGGCTCCCGAGGCGTGGGTTTCCCCTCGGAGCGGGCCGTTGCCTCTGACGATGATCTTGTCCATGGCCGACCCGTGCGTCGCCTAGGCCGCAGGCTGCTTCCCGAAGGCGAGTCGGTCGAGCCGCGAGAGATCCTTCTCCAGGCGCGGATCGACGTAGCCTGCGTCTTTGAGGAGCTGCAGCACCTTTTCTCCTTGGCCCTCGCCGATCTCCAGCGCAAGGAGCCCGCCAGCCTTGAGGTGCGCCCGCGCCCGTGAAGCAACCCGCCGGATCAGCTCCAGGCCGTCGGGGCCGCCGTCCAGGGCCTGGCGGGGCTCCCTTCGCACCTCGCGCGAGAGGCGCTCGATTTCGCCGCTGGCCACGTATGGCGGGTTGGAGACCACCGCGTCGAATCGCGCCCCCTCCGGCACGGGGTCGAACAGGTCTCCCTGGAGGACGGTGACGCGACCGCCCACCTCGAGGACTTCTGCGTTGGCCCTGGCCACCTCGCAGGCCCCGGGCGAGAGGTCGGTCGCCCATACCGAGGCGAGCGGCCGCTCGGCAGCGAGGGTGGCGGCGATGCAGCCCGAGCCGGTGCAGAGGTCGAGCACGCGGGTGGGCGCGCCCTCGGGCAAGAACCTCAAGACCGCCTCGACCAACAGCTCCGTCTCCGGCCTGGGGATGAGCACTCGCGCGTCCACCCGGAAGGGCCGGTTGTAGAACTCCCTCGTCCCGGTGAGGTACTGGGTGGGCTCGCCTGCGGCGCGGCGCTCGATGAGGCGGCGGTAGGCGGCGAGCTCCTCCTTGGAGAGCGGCCGGTCGAGGTCGATGTAGAGCCGGACCCGGTCCAGCCCCAGCGCATGGGCGAGGAGCACCTCGGCGGTCAGCCGGGGGGAATCGACCTTCCGCCGCTCGAAGTGCTCGGAGGTCCAGCCGAGGACCATGCGCACCGTCCAGAGCGGGGCGCCCGGGCCGGGCTCGGTGGATGGCTGGCTCATGCGCCCGGGCTCGCCGGCTTCTGGCCCCCGCTCTGCTTGAGCGCCAAGGCCTGGAAGTGGGTACGGCAGGCAGTGACGATCTCTTCGAGGTCTCCCTGGAGCACCGCCTGCAGGTTGTGCCGGGTGAAGCCGATCCGGTGATCGCTGAGGCGGTCCTGGGGGAAGTTGTAGGTGCGGATCTTCTCGCTGCGGTCGCCGGTGCCCACCTGATCCTTGCGCATGGCGTCGCGCCCGGAGCGGATCTTCTCCTGCTCGATCTCGTACAGCTTCGCCAGCAGCATCTTCCTGGCCATGGCTTCGTTCTTCTTCTGGCTCTTCTCCTGCTGGCACTTGACCACGATGCCGGTGGGGCGGTGGATGAGGCGGACCGCCGAGTCGGTGGTGTTGACGCTCTGGCCGCCCGAGCCGGTCGACCGGAAGACCTGCCGCTCGACGTCCGCATCGTTCAGCCTCACGTCGACCTCGTCGGCCTCGGGCATCACCGCCACGGTGATGGTGGAGGTGTGGATGCGCCCCTGCGCCTCGGTGGCCGGCACCCGCTGCACCCGGTGGACGCCCGACTCGTACTTCATCACCGAGTACACCGAGCCGCCCGAGAGGGTGGCGGTCGCCTCCTTCACTCCTCCCATGTTGCCCCGGCTGAGGTCGATGATCTCCGACCTCCAGCCCTTGCGGTCCGCGAAGCGGAGGTACATCTGCAGCACCTCTTCGGCGAACAGCGACGCCTCGTCGCCGCCGGCGCCGGCGCGGATCTCGAGGATGACGTCCTTCTCGTCGTTGGGGTCCTTGGGGATGAGCAAGAGCTTGAGCCGCCCCTCCAGCTCCTCCCGTTGCCGCTTGAGCTCCGGAAGCTCTTCCTTGGCGATGGCCTTGAGGTCGGCGTCCCCGCTGGCCAAGGCCTCCTCGGCGTCCGCAAGGCCGGCCAGGACCTTCCTGTACTCGCGGAAGGTCTCCACCAGCTTCTCCAGCGAAGCCCGCTCCTTGGAGACCTTCTGCAGGCGCGAAGAGTCGGCCAAGACCTCCGGGTTCGTCAGGTCGTGGGTCAGGCGGTCGAAGCGGCGCTCGACCTCTTCCAGTTTCTCGATCATCTAGGGTTGGGGCTCCACAGACGAGCTTACTTGCATTGCCGGGCCGCTTCGCGCAAGCAGGCCGCGAGGGCATAGACGGAGGCGGCCGGCTGTGCGAGATAGCCCAAAGAGGAGGGGAGCATGCCTGCCAAGAAGGGAAACCGAAGCAAGAAGAGCCTCAAGCGAAGGGCCACCGCCAAGCGCGCGGTGCTCAAGCGCCGCCGCCTCCGCAGCCGCAAGTCCAAGGGCCGCTAGCCATCCCTCCAAGACTCCTCGGCGTCAGCCGCCGGAAGGTCCCCTTGCGCCTGCGGATCCACGACGCATAGGATCTCCTCGCGTCGCCGCCTGGAGGGCTCGGTGGGGAGGCGAGCGGGCGGCGGCCTGCGCTTCCATGGCCCGGGAAAAGGACACCATCGCACTCTCGGACGAGCACAACTCCCGAGGCATCGAACTGGCGGACCGGGGCTGGCTGGACGAGGCGATCAACGAGTTCAAGAAGGCGATCGACCTCGACCCCAACTCGGCCCACGCGCACGACAACCTGGCGACCGTCTACGCGGAGAAGAAGCTCTACCGGGAGGCGCTCTCGGAGTACCTGACCGCGATCCGGCTGGAGCCGGACAGCGCGACGGCTCACTACAACCTTGCTTGCTTCCTCTCCACCCATGCCACGGACATGGCGGTGGCGGAGTACCGGGAGGCGATCGACCTCGATCCAGAGTACCCCGACGCGCACCTGAACCTCGGGCTGACCTACGCAGACAGCGGGCGGGTGGAAGAGGCGAGGAAAGAGCTGAACCTCGCGGTGGAGCTGGATCCCTCGGATCCCTTCCCGCGCCACGAGCTGGCCGCGCTGCACATGGACGAAGGCGACTACCGCTCGGCCATCGCCCAGCTCAAGGAGGTCACCCGGCTCGAGCCCGACAACTTCGAGGCGCAGCTAGACCTAGGCATCTGCTACGCCCAGAAGGGCTTCTACGCCGAAGCGGAGCGCGCCTACGAGAAGGCCCGCTCGCTCAACGGAGACGACCTCTTGCTCAACTACAACATGGCGGCGCTGTTCGCGCTCTGGGGGCGCCCCAAGGACGCGATGGCTCTCCTCAAGAAGTCGGTGTCCATCGACCGCCAGAAGGTGGCCGGCTGGCTCGCGACCGACCCGATGTTCGACTCGCTCAAGGGCGACCGCGAGTTCGAGCGTCTGCTCTAGGCCGCCGTGGAGCAATACCTCTACCTCGCGCTGGCCTTCCTGCTGGTGCTCCTCAACGGGTTCTTCGTCGCGACCGAGTTCGCGATCGTGAAGGTGCGCCCGACCCAGCTCAAGGCGCTGGCCGAGAAGGGGAGGCCGGGGGCTTCCAACGCGCTCAAGGTGGTCGAGCGGCTGGACAGCTACCTGTCGGCGACGCAGTTCGGGATCACCCTCGCCTCGCTGGGGCTCGGCTGGCTGGGCGAGCCAGCCTTCGCGCGGATCATCGAACCCTTGGTCCGCCGGCTGGTCCCCGACGCGGCGCAGGCCAGCCAGTTGGCGCACTCGGCGGCGCTGGTGATCTCGTTCTCGATCATCACCTTCCTGCACATCGTGGTGGGCGAGCTGGCGCCGAAGAGCCTGGCGATCCAGAAGGCCGAATCGACCGCGCTGTCGGTGGCCTGGCCGATACGGGCGTTCCACCTGCTCTTCTATCCGGGCATCTGGCTCCTCAACGGGATGGCGCGGCTCTTGCTCGGGCTGATGGGGCTTCGTCCCACCGCACAGGCGCACGAGGCGCACAGCGAGGAAGAGCTGAGGGTGATCCTGGCAAGCTCCGCGCAGGCGGGAGCCATCGCCACCCAGCGCGCGGAGCTGTTGGAGCGGGCGCTTTCGATGGTGTCGAAGACCGGGCGGCAGGTGATGGTGCCGCGCAGCCAGATCTTCTACTTGGACCTCGAAGAGTCGCTGGAGAAGAACATCGCCGAGGCGCGCGCGGCGGGGCACACCTATCTCCCGGTGTGCCGGGGCAACCTGGACCGGGTGGAGGGGGTGGTGAACGTGAAGGACCTCTTCTTCCTGCTCTCGCGCGGCGAGCTCAAGTCCATCACCCAGGTGCAGCGGCCGGTGCTGTTCGTGCCGGAGAACGTGACGCTGGAGCAGCTCTTGGCAGAGTTCCGCCGCCGCAAGAAGCAGATGGCGGTGGTGGTGGACGAGCACGGCGGGACCTCGGGCATCGTCACCATCGCCGACGTGGTGGCGGAGGTGGTGGGCGAGGTGGCGGAGCTGGGCCGCAAGGTGGAGCCGGTCCAGGCGCTGCCGGGAGGAAAGCTGGAGCTACCGGGCACTGCGCAGCTCGATGATCTCGAGTACACGCTGGAAACCGAGTTCGACGTCGATCACGGCGAGGTGACCACCATCGGCGGCTACCTGATGGCGAAGCTCCGGCGGATTCCGCTGGAGGGCGACCGAGTCGGGCTCGATCGGTACGACGTGCAGGTGGTCAAGATGGACGGCCCGCGGGTGGTGACGGTGCGGGTCGAGCCCAAGCAGGAGCCGGCGGCGCCCGCGCCAGCCTGACCGCCCAGGCGCTCAGCGCTTGTAAGTCCGTTGCCAGTACTCGCCAGGCACGTCGTTCACGAATCCGAACCGGCGCGCGTTGGCGGCGAGCCACCGGGGATGCTGCGATACATGACCAGCGGTCTATGGCCAAGTAGGCTAGGGTCACGCTTGCCCGGGGCCCCGGCGGCGTGGTAGACGCTTGCCGGCTGCGGCCCTGGGAGGCGGCCCCGCCGGCGTTTGCGGTCCACGGGCAGGTTCGTCTAAACGTGCGGCCTCTAGCGCGGCCGCGGCAAGGAGTCCCCTTTCTCGATGCGAATCAAGCGCCTCGACATCGCCGGCTTCAAGTCGTTCATGGACCGGGCGGTCTTCACCTTCGGCGACGGGGTGACGGGCGTCGTGGGGCCGAACGGCTGCGGCAAGTCGAACGTGGTGGACGCCATCCGCTGGGTGATGGGCGAGCAGAGCGCCAAGAACCTGCGTGGCCGCGGCATGGAGGACGTCATCTTCAACGGCTCGGAGTCGAAGCCGCCCCTCTCGATGGCCGAGGTGACGCTCACCATGGCGATCGACGAGGGGGATCCGCTCGCTCCGCAGTACGCCTCCTTGGCCGAGGTGTCCGTGACGCGGCGGCTGTTTCGCAGCGGCGAATCGGAGTACCTGATCAACAAGGCTCCCTGCCGGCTGCTCGACATCACCGAGCTTTTCCTGGGAACCGGCGTCGGCACCAAGGCCTACTCCATCGTCGAGCAGGGGCGAGTGGGGCTCATCGTCTCCGCCAAGCCGGAAGAGCGCCGCGCCTTCATCGAGGAAGCCGCCGGCGTCACCAAGTACAAGGCGCGGAGAAAGGCCGCCGAGCGGAAGATGGACTACACCCAGCAGAACCTCCTGCGGGTGACCGACATCGTCAGCGAGCTGGGAAAGCGGCTCGAGTCGCTGCAGCGGCAGGCGCGGAAGGCGGAGAAGTACAAGCGCCTCAGGTCCGAGGCACGGGAGATCGAGCTTCATTCCGCCAGCGTCCGGTTCCTCGAGCTGATCGCGGAGCAGAAGGTGCTCGAGGCGCGGTTGGAAAGCCTCTCCTCCGAGGAGCACCAGGCCCTCTCTCAGGTGCGGCAGATGGAGGACTCCATCCAGTCGAAGCGCCAGCACCTGGAGGCCGACTCGGCGGAGCTGGAGACTTTGGCCGGGCAGGTGCTGGGGCTGGAGGGGCAGATCCAGCTCGACGAGCAGGCCCTCGCCCACGCCCAGGAGGACCAGAGCGGGACTGAAAAGCGGCTCGAAGATTTGCAGGCCGAGGCGCTGCAGCTCACCGAAACAGACGCCGTGCTCGAGTCCGGCCTCCGGGAACGCGAGCAGGCCCTCACCGAGCTTCAGGGTGCGTGGAAGGAGAACGACGTCGCGGTCGAAGTGAAGCAGGAGGAGCAAAGGCGCGTGGGGGTCCTCCAGGGCGATCTCGCGCGCCGCCTGGACGAGGAGCGCGACCGACTGGTGGAGATCGCCGGCAAGCTCGCCAACCAGGAGTCGAACCTCGTCAACCTGGGCCGGCGCAAGGCCGAGCTAGAGGCGCGGAGGGCGAAGAGGCGCGCCGAGGCCGAGGTGCTGGGGCGGGAAGCGGCCGGCCTCGCCTGCGCCCGCGACGAACTGGCGAGCCGCATCGACGACCTCCGCCGCCACGCGGTCGAGCTGGCCGAGAAGAAGGGAAGCGAGGAGCAGAGCCTCACCCGCACCCGCGAGGCGTTCGCGGAGAGCGAGGTCCGCGTGATTTGCCTGCGCGAGGAGCTGGCGGACCGCCGGAGCCGCCTCGCCTCGCTCCAGGAGATCCAGCGAAACTACGAGGGCTGCGATCGCGGCGTCCGCGCGGTGATGCGCCGTGGCCCCGAGGGCACCGCCGGGCCGGGGGTGCTGGGCCTGGTCGCCGACCTGCTATCTGCGCCTCCCGAGTACGAACGAGCGATCGAGGCGGCCCTGGGCGAGCGGCTCCAGCACGTGGTGGTCGAGGACCGGCAAAAGGCCCTCGAGCTGGTCGAGTACCTGCGCGCCTCCTCGGAGGGACGGTCCTCCTTCCTGCCCCGACTGCCCGAGGCGCAGCTCCCGGCGGCCGAGCCGAACCCCGTACTTCCCTTTGCCCTCGCCCACGCTCTATCGGTGGTGAGCTGCGACGACGCCTTCCTGCCGCTGGTCCGCAGCCTCCTGGGCGAGGTGGTGATCGTGCGCGACCTCGCCGCGGCGCGCGAGCACGCCGAGGCCGGCCCCCGGGGCCTGACGCTGGTGACCTTGGATGGAGAGGTGCTGCGCGCCGACGGCTCGATCACCGGCGGGGTGATGGAGGGGCCAGCGGTAGGCGCGCTCCAGAAGAAGCGGGAGATCTCCGAGCTGGCGGCGGAGGTCGCCCGCGTCGAGGAGCAGTACAGCGAGCAGGTCACCCGTCACTACTCCCTGCAAAAGGAGATGGGCCGCTCCGAAGGCGTCCTCAAGGGACTCGCCAAGCATCAGCACGAGAAGGAGCTGGATCTCGCCTCCTTGCAGAAGGACCTCCACAAGGCAGCCGAGGATCTCTCCCGCCTGAGGGAATGGGCGGCTGTCCTCGACCGCGAGGATCGCCAGCTCTCCGAAGAGCTGTCCGGCCTCGCCGCCGAGGAAGAGGCCGCCCGCGGGGAGCTGACCTTCGGCCAGACCGATCGCGACCGCCGCGAGGAGGGGGTCCGGCTGCTTCTTTCCGAGGCGGAGACGCTCAAGGTGCGCACCGAGGCCCTCGGCTCCGAGCTGACCGCGCTCCGAGTCAAGCTCGCCGCCAGCACCGAGAAGGCCGAGTCCGCCCGGCAGGAGATCGACCGCCTCGCCTCCCAGCGAGCCGAGGTCGCGGGGCGCCTCGCGCGCGGCGCCACCCTGATCTCCCAGGACGAAGCCCGGGCGATCGAGCTAGGCCGGCGCATCGAGGAGACCACCCGCGCCAGAGCGGAGCGTTCCTCCTCGCTCGAGTCACTGCGCGGCTCGCTCGAGTCGCGCCGGGCCGCCCACGCCGAGCTTTCCGCCGAGGTGCGCGCGGCCGACGCCGGCCTGCGGGAGCTTCGCGGCCGCCTCGACGAGCTTTCCCAGGGGCTGTCGGAGCTGTCCGTCCGCCAGCGGGAGCTGGCCCTCGAGGTGGAGCACCTGCACGCGCAGGTCACAGACCGCCTCCAGACCACCCTCGGCGAGGAGCTGCACCGTTTCCACCTCCTGCCGCGCCCTTCCCCCTCCGCGGAGAGCCGTCTCAAGGAGCTGAAGGCGCAGATCGAGCGGATGGGGGAGATCAACCTCACCGCGATCGAGGAGCACTCGCAGCTCTCCGAGCGGCATCAGTTCCTCTCCGGGCAGAAGAAGGACCTGGAGGCGTCGCTGGAGAAGCTGAAGCACGCGATCGTGAAGATCGACCGGACCAGCCGCGAGCGCTTCAAGCACACCTTCGAGGTGGTGAACGAGAAGTTCCAGCAGGTCTTCCCCCGCCTATTCGGCGGCGGGCGGGCGGGGCTGGTGCTCACGCAGGAGGCGCCGGGCATGGAGGCGGGCGTGGAGATCGTCGCCCAGCCTCCCGGAAAGAAGCTCCAAAGCGTCAGCCTGCTCTCCGGTGGAGAGAAGGCCCTCACCGCGGTGTCGCTCGTCTTCGCCATCTTCCTCATCAAGCCCTCGCCGTTCTGCCTCTTGGACGAGGTCGATGCCCCGCTGGATGAGGCGAACGTCGGCCGGTACAACGAGCTGGTGCGCGAGATGGCCGGGCAGTCGCAGTTCATCCTCATCACCCACAGCAAGAAGACGATGGAAGTGGTGGACACGCTCTACGGCGTCACCATGGAGGAGCCGGGCATCTCCAAGCTGGTCTCGGTGAGGATGCGCGAGGCGGTGGCCGCCAACGATAACCAGGCGGCCTAGGCCCAGGCGACCAGCTCGGCGCAGCGGAGGCGCACCACCTCGTTCCCGTATCCCTCTCCGGCTGGCGGGAGAGGATTACTCGTCGGCTGGCGCGCGCTGGCTCGGTCAGGGACAGGCGCAGCCACGCGGCTTGTGACAGGCCTGCTTGAGCGAGATGCACGCGTCGCCGCAAGGCCTGGAGGTGGGGCCGCACACCTTGCAGCAGGCCTGGCCGGGAATCTCCTTCGGGCAGACCGACTGATCCGCCCCCTTCACCCGTTCCGCTTCGGCGAGATCGGCCTCCGAGGCCTTGACGGACTCGCGGGCCGCCATCTCCACTTCCGACCAGCCGGGGTCCTTCTCCTTCAGCTCGGCCGTGAGCGCCTGGGTGCGCTTGTCCGCGTCGAGCTGCGCGGCAAGGGCGGCGATCCACTCGCTGTTGGCCTTTCCCAGCTCGGCGCAGCGCTCCTTCAGCTCGCGCACCGACGTGGAGGAGGGACGCGCCTTGTACTGCTTCACCAGCGAGTCGTAGGCGGCCACCGCGTTCACGCGCGCGCCCAGCCTGAGCGCGGTGGCGGAGGCGCGCCTCGCCCGGCTGGCCTCCAGCTGCGCGAAGGCCAGGTCCGGCACCGCCCCAGGGGCGGCCTCCGGGGTCTCCGAGCTCACGAACAGGAACGGGTAGGTGAGGGTGATCTCATCCGCGGCCGGCGCGAGCGGCAGGGCTTCGAGCTTCGCTTCCAGGCAGGAGGCGAGTGCGCTCGCCTCCACCGGCGGCGGCTCCGGCTCTGCCTGAACTGGCTTCCCCTTGGCGAGCTTCAGCTTCACCCGCACCGAGGGCGGTGCGCGGCCGGCCCAGGGCGAATAGCACTCGCACCAGCTCGCCTGGGCGAGGCGGACGCGGCCGGCCAGGTCGGAGATCTCGTTGATGCCGAAGTCCACCCGCGGGCTGGACAGCGAGTGGCGCACCTCGACCTTGCCGGCCACCGTCGCGGAGCCCTCTCCAAGCGGCGGGGCGGCCACCTGGCGGAGCGCGCCCTCGATGCATCGCCGGCCCTCTTCGGAGAGGTTCGGCCCGAGAGCCTTCCGTTCCACCCCGGCGCTGGAGACGGAGATCTCCATCGAGACCGAGGTGTCCGTGGCGGGGCCGCGGTGCGAGGGGTCCACCAGGCATTCGAGGGCGTGGGGCCGCACCGCGAGTAGCCCTCCCACCAGCGCCGCCTGGTTCGCCGGGCCTGGCAGCTCGATCTTCGCCGGCGTGCAGCTCGCCAGATCGAAGGTCGAGAGGTTGGAGATGCGGTGGGTGGACGCCACCGGGCCGCCGGCAGGTCCTTCCTTCGGGCCCAGCGCGCCTTTGGGCGAGGCGCAGGCCAGCGCAAGCAGGGTCGCCGCCCAGGCGCCGCGCGGAGCCGGGCTCACAGTCCCTCGGCGTTCTTGAGGTCCTTGAGCCTTAGCCCGTTCTTCTTCAGCAGGCGATAGAGGCTCTGCATCGAAAGCCCGGTCTTCTGCTCGGCGACCTTCATGTCGAAGCCGGAGGCCTTCATCACCTCGGCGAAGTAGATCCGTTCGAAGTCCGAGAGCACCCGGTCCTTGGCCTCGTGGTAGGCCAGCGCGGACACGATCGCGCCCACGCTCTTGGTCGGCTCGTGGCCCTTCTTGGGAGGGTTGGCGAGGAAGTCGAGCCAGCTCGCGTTGCCGGTCTCCTGCATCAGGGCGCCGCGCTCGAGCACGTTCCGCAGCTCGCGGACGTTGCCCGGCCAGTCGTAGCCCTCGAAGAGGGCGAGGGTCTGCGCGGACATCTCGAAGGGCGTCCCCAGGTTTCGGAGCACGTGCTGGGCGAGGACGGGAATGTCCTGCCGACGAGTCCTCAAAGGCGGCATGTGCACCCGGGCGACCGCCAGTCGGAAGAAGAGGTCGGCACGGAAGCGGCCGGCGCGGACTTCCTCGTCGAGGTTGCGATGGGTGGAGGCGATGATCCTCACGTCGAGCTGGCGGGTCTTCCCCTCGCCGATGCGGTGCACCTCGCGCGACTCCAGCACCCGCAGCAGCTTCGGCTGGAGCGAGGGCGGAAGCTCGCCCACCTCGTCGAGGAACACGGTGCCGCCCTGGGCGGCCTCGAACACTCCGGGCGAGCTGCCCTCGCTGGTAGCCAAGGCGCCCCGGAGATGCCCGAACAGCTCCCGCTCGGCGGCCTCCTCGCTGATCACGTTGCAGTCCACCACCTTGAAGGGCATGTGCCGGCGGGAGGAGCTTTGGTGGACCGCTCTCGCGGCCAGCTCCTTGCCGGTGCCGGTCTCGCCCTCGATAAGCAGGTTCATCTCCTCGCGGGCGACGCGCCGCAGCTCGGCGAACACCGCGCGCATCGCCTCCGAGGTGCCCACCAGGTCCCCGAAGGACTCACCTCCCAGCTCGATCTCGGTGCCCTTGGCCTGCTGCTTGACCAAGAGCTTGGTCTTCCCGAGCGCGATCTTGTCTCCTGGATCGAGGAAGGCCTGCAGGAGCTGCCGTCCTTCGACGATGGTGCCGTTCCGGCTGCCGAGATCGCGCAGCATCAGTCCCCGGGGGGTGCGTTCGATTTCGAGATGCCGGCGGCTCACGGTGGCGTCGGAGAGGACCACGTCGTTGGTCGGGTCCGATCCCACCCGGATGAGGGCGCCCAGCGTCTTGACCTTCTTTCCCTTGTCCGGGCCGGCGACCACTTCGATGGCCCATTCGCGGACCTCGATCCTCGAGGGCTGGGCCTCGGGGAGGGAAACCGACTCGGTAACCTCGGGGCTGCGCTGTTTCATGGCATGGGTCCTCGCCAGCGGTGGAGTTCTACTACATGGTGCCCCTTGCTTCGGCGGTGATTCCGTCTAGGGTGTAGCGATGGCGCCCGGGAAACCGAGCAGGCGGCGGAACGCAAGGGTGTTCTGCGGCGCGACCGCCAAGGCGGAGGGGCCCAGAGGGCCGATCAAGGGGGTCTGCCGCAGCATCTCCCTGGGAGGGATCTTCTTCCTCGGAGGCACGCTGCCGGTGGGGAAGTCGCTGGAGGTCACCATCGAGTTGCCGGAGGTGGGCGAGGTGAAGGCGGTCGCCGAGGTGCGCTACCACCACCAGTACCCGGAGGGGCAGGGAATGGGGCTTCGCTTCACCCGCATCTCCCAGGAAGACCTGAGCCGAATCGAGCGGTTCGTCTCGAAGGTCGACTGATGGAGGCGTTGGGAGGCTATCGCGAGCTGGCGCCGGCGGCGCGCCTTTTAGGGATCGGCGTCTTCCTGTTCGCGCTGCTCTTGACGGCGCTGCTCGAGCGGCTGCAATTCCAGCTGCGGGCCACCGAGGCCTCCCGCTGGTGGGCATCGAACGGGCGCGACGTGGTGAACGCCCTGGCGCTGGCGGCGATGACGGTGGGGCTCCGCGCCATCGGCTTCGCCGGCCCCGTCTCGCTGGCGATCGCGGCGACGCTCGTCATCATCGTCAGTCTTTTGCAGACCTCTCTGGCCCGCTACCCCACTCTGGCGACCTTCCTCTCCGTGGCGGTTTCGCTGCTCGTCGGCGTGCCGGTGGTCGCCGCACCGCGAGCCGTCCAGGCGGTGTTTCGGGGAGTGATCGAAGGGTTGTTCGGTTAAGCGGTCTCTCCTCGAAACTCGACCGCGGCTACGGATACTCCACCTCGGCGGTCTCTCCGCTCGCCCTCCGGACCTTGAGCCGGCCGGGCACCGAGGTGAAGCGCAGGCGGTGTAGCGACTGCGGCAGCGCCGACTCGCCGTCGATCGCCATCACCACGTCGCCGACCTCCAGCTTCGAGCCCTTCGGTACTTTCCGGACGTAAAGCCCACCCGGCAAGCGAACCAGCTTCGCCACCTCGGCGTCCGTCAAGTCCGGGTTCGCGAACTTCACCCGCCCCTGCGAGAGCAGCTCCGCCTCCACCGGATCCAGCGACGAGAGCTTCACCTCCAACGCGGGACGGCCTCCCTCCGAGTAGGTGAAGGCCAGCTTCGGGTTGAACGCCACCGCGATGTCCAACTCCCGCAGCGGGCCGCTCTTGGGGGCCGCATAGTGCGCCAGCGAAGCCAAAGCTTCCACCGCGAGCGCCTGCATCAGCGCGGTCAGCTCCGGCGCCGGGTCCGCTCCGTCGTCCAGTCGCACCGCGAACGGATCCACCTCCGCCTGCCCGCGCACCTCCACCACCATGTCCCCCGTCGTCGGGTGGAGAATCTCCACCCGGCCGATGTAGGTCACCTCCTGCACCGCGGCCGTGCCCAAAGGCCGGCCCTTGGCGTCGAGTACCTCCTTCTGCCCAGACTGCACCCGCTTCTCCGCCACCGGACGCAGCACCACCGCTTGATCCGGCACCAGCCCCGCCGAAGGCAACAGCGCCACCGCGCTCGTCGCCGCCCAGGCGTTGTCGTCGTCCGGGCGGTACACCTTGAACTCCGACGGCCCGTACAAGCGGAAGTAGTCGCCCCCCTTCGGCGCCACCGCGTCGATCAGCTTCTGCGAGAGCTCGAAGGAACGATAGGCCGGCTCTTCCCATCGGAAGACGAACGGGTAGACCGCCACCGCCGAGATCTTCAAGCTCGGCCGGACCCACAGCCTCTTCGTGAAGCCCGCCTTGCAGCCGCACGCGAGCGCGGCGCACAAGAAGGCCACTGCCACCCGGCGCGACACCCCAAGGACGTTACCGCCCGGCCGCACCTTGTAAAGCTCTCGAAGAAGCGAGTGCCGGCTCGCTCAGCCCGCCCGCCTCGCTCACGCCCCCGGGCGCCATCACGCGTTCCTCGGATCTTGTGGCGGGAGGACGGGCAAACGGGCCGGCACTCCAAGCCACATTATGTACCGGTCCCCCGACGTGCCGAAAGTCCTTTCGCGTCAGCTTGCCCACTCTCCAACGGCCCGGATTCACACCCCCAAAACGAAGCGGCCCCCGGCGCTTGGGCCGGAGGCCGCCTTTGCCTACAAGAGAGTGAAACGGCCTACATCTCCATGCCGCCCATGCCGCCCATGCCGCGGCCGGAGGCCTTGGCCTCCTCCTCCTTCGGCCGCTCGGCCACCAAGGCCTCGGTGGTGAGCATGAGCGAGGCCACCGAGGACGCGTTCTGCAGCGCGTAGCGGCTGACCTTCGCCGGGTCGATCACCCCCGCCTGCAAGAGGTCTTCGTACTCGCCGGTCTGGGCGTTGAAGCCGAAGGCGCCGCTGCCCTCCTTCACCTTCTGCACCACCACCGAGCCCTCCAGGCCGCCGTTGGCGACGATCTGGCGGAGAGGCTCCTCGAGCGCGCGGCGGATGATCTCGGCGCCGAACTTCTCGCCGTCGGCCCACTCGCCCTTCTCCAGCGCCTTGAGGCAGCGCAGGTAGGCCACGCCGCCGCCAGGGACGATGCCCTCTTCGACGGCCGCGCGAGTCGCGTTGAGGGCGTCCTCCACGCGGGCCTTCTTCTCCTTCATCTCGGTCTCGGTGGCCGCGCCGACGTTGATCACCGCCACGCCGCCCACCAGCTTGGCCAGCCGCTCCTGGAGCTTCTCCCGGTCGTAGTCCGAGGTGGTCTCCTCGATCTGCGCGCGGATCATCTTCACCCGTCCCTCGATGTCCTTCTGCGAGCCGGCGCCGTCGATGAGGGTGGTGTTGTCCTTGTCCACCACGATCCGCTTGGCGCGGCCGAGGTCGTTCAGGGTCAGGTTCTCCAGCTTGATGCCCAGGTCCTCGGCGATCATCTTCCCGCCGGTCAAGGTCGCGATGTCCTCCAGCATCGCCTTGCGGCGATCGCCGAAGCCAGGGGCCTTGACTGCGCAGCAGGTGAGCACGCCGCGGATCTTGTTCACCACCAGGGTCGCCAGGGCCTCACCCTCGACCTCCTCCGCCACGATGAGCAAGGGCTTGCCGGCCCGCGCCACCTGCTCGAGCAAGGGGAGCAGGTCCTTCATCGAGGAGATCTTCTTCTCGTGGATGAGGATGTACGCATCCTGCAGCACCGCCTCCATCCGCTCCGGATCGGTCACGAAGTAGGGCGAGAGGTAGCCGCGGTCGAACTGCATGCCCTCCACCACCTCCAGGGTGGTCTCCAGGCCCTTGGCCTCCTCGACGGTAATCACGCCCTCCTTGCCCACCTTCTCCATCGCGTCGGCGATGATGTTGCCGATCGTCTCGTCGCCGTTGGCCGAGATGGTGCCCACCTGGGCGATCTCCTTCTTGCCCTTGGTCGGCTTGGAGAGGTTCTTGAGCTCGGCGACCACCGCGGTCACCGCCTTCTCGATGCCGCGCTTGATCTCCATCGGGTTGTGGCCCGCGGCGACCAGCTTGGTGCCCTCGCGATAGATGGCCTGGGCCAGCACGGTGGCGGTGGTGGTGCCGTCGCCCGCGACGTCCGAGGTCTTCGAGGCGACCTCCTTCACCATCTGGGCGCCCATGTTCTCGAACCGGTTCTCCAGCTCGATCTCCTTGGCAACCGTCACCCCGTCCTTGGTGACCGTGGGGGAGCCGAACGACTTCTCCAAGACCACGTTGCGGCCCTTGGGCCCCAAAGTGACCTTTACCGCGTCGGCGAGAATGTTGACCCCGCGGAGGATCGCGTCCCGGGCGCGCGTGTCGAAGATGATTTCCTTAGCCATTTGTCTTTTCTCCTAAAAAAGGTTGTTGGAACCAGCGAGCGCTCACTTCTCGATCACGCCGAGCACGTCCTCTTCACGGAGGATGAGGTGGTCCTCGCCCTCGATCTTGACCTCGGTGCCGGCGTACTTGCTGAAGAGAATGGTGTCGCCAGCCTTGATGTCGAGCGGCCTAACCCGGCCGTCCTCGAGAATCTTGCCGTTGCCCACCGCCACCACCTTGCCCTCCAGCGGCTTCTCCTTCGCGGTGTCGGGAATGATGATCCCGCCCTTGGTCTTGTTCTCCTCGGCCAACCGCTTGACGATCAACCGATCCTGCAGCGGACGAATCTTCATCGCTTTTCCTCCTCAGGGTTTGTTTGGACTTCCAGGCTCGCTAGCACTCGAGATGCCCGAGTGCTAGCGGCCGGGCGCGCGGATATTAACCATCGGCCCTCGGCGGTCAAGCCGGTTGGAAGATATTTTCTTACCTGTCCAACTCGTTGAAACAACGAGGCATTTACAAACTTGGCGCCTCTCCCCCCCCGCGTCCGCCAACCCATGACGCCGATGTCATTGGCACTCGCCAACTTCGAGTGCCAGCCTCCGCTCGGCGAGGCCTGGCAGTCCCGCTTCAAGAGTGCCAGCTAAGCTCTGGAAACCACGGCGCAATTTTTGCGCAGGGACCGGGCCATTGGTATTTTCGAGGATGTGGATAGGCCCTGGGGGATGACTTTGGGGCCAGGAGGCATGCGGTCATGAGCAGCCTGGTGATTGGTTCCAGCCTGAAAGAATTCTTCAAGGTGCTGCTCGACGAGGCGATCACCCGTCAGCGGGTGACGGTCGCCGAGATCACCGAGTGTTACCTGGTGAATCTTCTGGCGGAGTTCGCCGCCTCGGAGAAGCTGTTCACCGAGGAGCTAGGTGGCCGGAAGGACCACGAGCCGTTGGCCATCCTCTACCACCGCGCGCAGGCGCAGGAGCGGGAGCAGAAGATTCGCACCCTGCGGAGGCTGGGGGACGTCTCGCTGTACAAGGCGGGCTTCTTCGCCGATGCGCTGAGGGAGAGCGTGGTGGGGACGGACTACTACATCGAGATGGGCGGGATCGCCTATGGGCAGGTGGCCTCGCTGGCGCCCGCATCGGGCTTCGCCGGCGCCTACCGAGAGCTGCACGAGAAGTTCCGCGCCCTGGTGGAGGTGCTCGAGGAGATCGCCGCCCGTGGGATGGTCAGCTCGGGCCCATTGGGAGCGATGCAGGTGTTCGAGAGCTGGACGCGCTCGGGAAGCGGCAGGCTGGAGAGGGTGCTGGTGGAGGCTGGGCTCTTGCCGAGCAAAGGTCACCTACCGAACTAGAGAGGCCCATTTGCTCGGACGGGTCCAGCAGCACCTCGAGGCCATCTATGGAATCAGGTGCGAGCTGCGCGTCTCGGACTTCCTGGTAGACGAGGAGGTGGCGCGGCGGCTCGGCGGCGGGAGGGCAGGCGAGGAGCTGTTGCTTTCCGAGGAGAACGGAGAGCTGGGGCTGGCCCTGTATATCCCCCGCGAGGTCTTGGCTCGGCTCTCGGTGTACGAGTCCTCGCCGACCGGGGCGGTGCTCGAAGTCGAGCTGGGCGGCTACTGCGAGTTGGCCGAGGGCGTCTCGCACGTCCTCTATCTCACGCACGCCGCGGCGCACTCGCGCACGGTGTCGCTGCTCGAGCTGGAGGCGCAGGCGGAGGTGGACAAGTTCGCCACCTGCGTGCTCCTGCGATGGAGCGAGGGCCTGCGGTGGGGGTTGGAGCTTAGCTCCCGGCTCTTCGAACGGGTTTCCTTTCGGCCGGGGCTCTCCGAGCCGGAGCGCTGGCGGTACCTCGAGGCGAACCGGCTGGCGAGGGCGTACTGCCGTAGGCTGCTCCGGCTGGTCGCCGCGGGCTCGGTGGAGCGCTTCCTCACCGAGCTGCGCTACAGCTACCGGCTGGGAGCCGAGGCGAAGCTTCGCTACCTGGCGGGTTGAGAGAGTTGCCCAGAACGCGGTTTCGACGGGCTCACCCCGAAGTGTCACGCCGGTGCGGCGCGCTGCTAGCGTGGCGCAATGTCTCGAGCCCCGGATGCGGGCGGAGGTGGAGCGGGCGATGTGGATTCCGTTGGAACGGGCCGAGCAGCTGCTGTCGTACCCGGGCGAGCGGCAGATGGTGCGGAGGGCGGTCGGCCTTCTCGCTGCCGGCGGCGGCGGGCAGTAAAGTCGGCACGCCGGTGAGCTCGTCGGCCAAATACGACGTCCTCTGCCCGCTGGTGCCCGGGGGCACCTCGCGAAGCCTGCTCGCGGTGCAGAAAGGCATCGGCGGCTTTCGCAAGCTGGTGGTCTTGAGGCCGGTCCCGCACGAGCTGGTCTCCGGAGAGCTCGCCGGGGCGCGGCTGGTCTCGGAGGTGAAGATCGCGGTCGGCCTCCACCACCCCTGCATCGTCTCCACCCACGAGGTGGACGTGCTCGAGGGGCAGCTCTACGTGGTGACCGAGTTCACCCCCGGGGCGACGCTCGCGGAGTTGGTGGAGGCGTGCAGGGCGGCCGGAGCGAGAATCCCGGCGGGAGTGGTGCTGCGGGCGGTGCGAGACGCGGCGTACGCGCTCCACTACGCGCACACCTTCACCGACGGGCTCGGCCGCCAGAGACCCCTCGTCCACCGCGCGGTCACCGACCGCAGCGTCCTGATCACCTTCGATGGAGCGGTGAAGCTGCTCGACTTCGCCTCGGGGCGGCGGCCCCAGCACGAGCGGCAGCGCGGGTGCTTCGCGGCGCCGGAGCTGCTCTCGGGCGGCGAAGCGGACCCGAGGGCGGACGTGTTCTCACTCGGGGCGGTGACGCACTCGTGCCTGACGGGAGTGCGGTTCCACTACGCGGAGGTGCTCGCGGTCTCGCCTACCAAGGCCGAGTTCCCGCCGCCCTCGGAGAAGCACCCCGAGGTGCCCGCCCAGGTCGACCCGGTGCTGATGCGGGCGCTGTACGTGGATCGAAACAGCCGCTTCCGGACCGCGCTCGAGCTGGCCAAGGAACTGGAGCGGGTGGCCGGTGGGCTGATGGCCCGCGCCGAGCAATGCGCCCAGGCGGTGGTGAAGTTGTTCCCGGGCAGGCGCGAGCAGCTCAAAGCGGTGGTGGTGGCATCGGAGGAGCGCATCACCACCGCGGTGATGCCCCTCTCGGCCATCCTGGCCGGCTCGCCCAAGGGTGAGGCGCTGGGAGAGCGCGGTCTCCACGAGCCAACCCGCCAGCTGCAGTCCCCGGATGAGCTCGACGACCTGGAGGAGAGCACCGCGCGGCACCGGCAGCCGCCGGAAGCGGCTGGCGCCTTGATTGAAGACGTGCCCACCGGCCAGGTCGCGCGAGCTTCGCCTCGGCTAAAAGCCCAGGCCGATTCCTTCGGTCCGACCAAGGCCCCGCCAAGGAAACGCCGCCCGGTGCTCAAGGCCTTCGTGGCGCTGCTGACGCTCGCAGCAGTGGCCGGTGCCGGCGCGTGGACGCTCAATCCCCACTGGGTGCGGGCGAAGCTCGCGCAGGCGCGTGGCCGGCTGGGCCTGGCCTCCGTGTCGCCGATCGCGGCCGGCGGGCCCGAAGAAATCGCTATGGCCGGAGATGCCGGGGAGACGGTGGCCGAAGTGGCAAGCTCCACCGAGCCGGGGGGAACGGTGGCGGCTGCGCCCGAGGCTCCGGGTGCTTCCGCCGGAGCCATCTCTCCGGCCACTGCCGACGCGGGGCTGCAGGCAGAGCAGGGGCCCGCGGATGCAGGGGCTCCGGTGGCCGTTGCCTCGGGCTCGGACGAAGCGGGCCAGGGGAAGCTCGCGAAGAAGAACGGCAGCGACTCCAAGAGAGGCAAGCGCAAGAACAAGCGACGCAAGTAGGTTCGCGGCCTCCCTGCCGCGCCAAGGGCTAGCCTGCCGCAAGAGATCCAGTGCTACGCGCGGACCGCGGCGTCGCTGATCTCCAGTGCGCGGTCGACGGTGGCCAGTCCTTCCTGCAGCTCCTGCTCGGTGATGCAAAGGGGAGGGTTGACGAAAAAGTTGTTCCACCGCACGAACGTGTACAGCCCGTTCTCCCGGAAGAAGGCGTTGAGCTTGTTCATCACCGCCATCTGCTCGCCCTTGGCGTTGTAGGGCGCCAGCGGCTCGCGGGTCTTTTGGTCCTTGACCAGCTCGACGATGCCGAAGAGGCCGATGTTGCGCACATCGCCCACCGAGGGGTGCTTCTGCTTCAGCCGCTCCAGCTCGCGGGAGAGCACCTTGCCCATCCGAGCGGCGTTCCCCACCAGGCCGTCCTCCTCGTAGACCGCGACGGTGGCCAGCGCGGCGGCCAGCGACATCGGATGGGAGTTGTAGGTGAGCCCTCCGTAGAAGACGTTCTTGTCGAAGTGGGCGGCGAGCTTCTCCCTCATCATCACCGCGCCCAGGGGCAGGTACGCGCTGGTCAAGCCCTTGGCGATGGTCATCATGTCCGGCACCACGTTCCAGTGCTCGCAGGCGAACCACTTGCCGGTCCGCCCGAAGCCGGCCATCACCTCGTCGAGGATCAAGAGGATGCCGTGGCGGTCGCACAGCTCGCGGATGCCCTGCAGGTACCCTTCGGGCGGCACCAGGATGCCGTTGGTGCCGGTCACCGTCTCGAGGAGGATCGCTGCCACGTTTTCCGGGCCCTCGTAGGCGACCACCTCCTCTACGTGGCGGAGGCAGGCCAGGGTGCACTCCGGCTTGTCGGAGCAGAAGCCGCACCGGTAGCGGTACGGATCCAGCACTCGCACCACCCCCGGGATGCCTGGCTCGGCCGCGAACCTCCGCGGGTCCCCGGTGAGCGTCGCCGCTCCAGCGGTGCCGCCGTGGTAGCTCCGGTAGCGGACCACGATCTTCTGCCGCCCGGTCACCATCCGGGCGATCTTGATCGCATTCTCGTTCGCCTCGGCGCCTCCGAGCGTGAAGAAGCACTTGTTCAAGTCGCCCGGACAGATCTCCGCCAGCTTCTTTCCAAGCCGGGCCCGCGCCTCGGTGGCCATGTACGGGTTGGCGTAGGGGAGCCGGTCGGCCTGCTCCTTGATGGCGCGGATCACCCGCTCATCGCCGTGGCCGATGTTCACGCACATCAGCTGGCTGTTGAAGTCGATGTAGCGCTTGCCCGCCGCGTCCCAGAAGTACACGCCCTTCGCCCGCACCATCGAGATCGGCGTCACCGACTCCTGGGCGGACCACTCGAAGATCGTGTGCTTCTTGCAAAGGCGGACGATCTCCTCCGCCGAGAGGCTGGTGGCCTCGACCATGGGACCTCCAGGGTGATGCGCCCGCAGGCCGCGGCTACGGCTTGGGCGGGTCGAACTTGCCCGAAAGCGCCTCGCGCACTTCGCGATCGAACTTCACCTTCCCGGTGGCGATCTCGCGCAGCGAGAGCACCGGAGGCTTGTTCTTGGAGCCCTCCACGATCGGCCGGGCCCCGGCCATCAACTGCCGGGCGCGCTTGGCGGCGAGCAACACCAGCGCGAATCGGTTGTCGACCTGAGGCAGGCAGTCTTCGACGGTGACGCGGGCCATGTGCTTCCTTGCTTTTGGGGCGCCCGGACGGGCGGCTTCGGATTCCGGAGCCGCGCAACCTACGAGGGGCAGCCGCTGGCGTCAAGCGAGCGATGGCGCGCAGCGGCATCGGCTTTCGCTTTCCGGTGGGGGGAAGACCTGCTATCCGCACGCTTCCCCGGCCCATTTCCAGCCCACCGCGGCCTTTCTGGCCGCACCTGACGGAGGAAGCTCCATGCAGAGCACCCGCGCCACGGCCCCCGCGGTCCTTCGACGCGCGCTCTTGGCCCTGGTCGCCTCGTTGCCCGCCATGGCTCAGACCGAGCCCGTAGCCTCGGGCCCCGATCCGGCGGGCCCGGCGGAGCTGGCGCGCACCCCGGCGGATTCGCCTGCCGCGTCGCCGTCGCCGTCCACTTCGCCGACCACGGAGTCGTCTCCCGCCGCCGCTCCGGCAACCCCTAGCAAGGCTTCGGTTTCCCCCGCTTCGGTCGACGAGGCTGCACCGCCCTCGTCCGTGGAAGCGGCCGAACCGAGCGCTCCGGCGGCCGACCTCCAGGGCGAGCTGGACTCCTCGCTCCAGGCGAAGGTGTCCGCTTCCTTCCGGCTCTCCGCGCCGGCGATGACCCCCTTCCTGGTGGACGACGTCGGCACCAAGCTGTCCCCGACCCCGCTCGCCTCGCGCATCAGGGCGCGGCCGGAGCTTCGCTACGGGAGCTGGGGCCTCGTCACCGAGCTGGACGTCGCCTCCGGCACCTCGCTCGGCGTGCCCCAGGACGGCTTCGCGGCCCGCACTCCCTATCCCGGCCTGAGCGCCACGGAGCTGCGGCAGCTCTTCCTGGAGTACCGCGCCAAGACTTGGGTGCTGCGCGCGGGGCAGCAGGCCACCAACTGGGGCCTGGGCCTGGTGGCGAACGCGGGCGCTGCGGATCCGGAGCCGGGCAGGGCCTTCGGCGATTCGCGCTTCGGAGACCTCTCCTACCGGCTGCTCTTGGGCGGCCGGCCGCTGTTCGGGTTGGGAGGGGCTTTCCGGGCGATCGAGCCGGCGGTGGGCGTGGACATGGTGGTGCGCGACGACACCGCGGACTACTGGGCGGGAGACCGGGCCTTGCAAGGCATCCTGGCCTTGCGCTTTGCGGTCGACGCCGAGCGGAACATCGGGGTCTACACCGTGGTGCGCCGCCAGCGGCCCGCCGGACCGAGCGACGGCGGAAGAGAGACGGACGCCTTGGTCCTCGACGTGGCGGGCAAGTGGCAGTGGGGCAAGCGACGCAAGTCGTTCAGCGCCGGCTTCGAGGTGGTGAGCATCGACGGCACCACCACCCAGGCCCGGCGGGACAACGCGGCCCGGCACAAGGTGCGGCAGCTCGGCGCCGCGCTCGAGCTGTCGGCGACGGTGCGGAGCGTGCAGAGCTTCCTCGACATAGGCTACGCCTCGGGCGACCAGAATCCCTTCGACGACCGGATCGAAGGCTTCCGGTTCGACCCCGACTACAACGTCGGGCTGGTGCTTTTCGAGGAAGTCTTGGGCTGGCAGAGCGCCAGGGCCTCCGCCCGCGCGGCCGATCCGATGCTGGTGGGCCGGCCTCCCGAGGGGGTCGATCTCTTGCCGACCCGCGGCGCGGTGACCGGCGCCTGGTACGTCTTTCCCCGCGCACGCGTCGCCGCCTCGGACTGGCTCGACCTCTACGGAGGGCCGCTGCTCGCCTACTCCACCGCGCGGCTGGTCGACCCCTTCAACACCCAGCTCGCAGGCGGGGAAGTGCGGAACTCGCTCGGCGGCCCGCCCATGAGCTTCCTCGGCACCGAGCTGGACGTCGGCGCCCAAGCGAGGTGGAAGCCCCTGCGCGAGCTGCTCGTCACCGGCACCGCCGAGGGTGGGCTCTTCCTCCCAGGTGATGCCTTCGCCGACGCCAAGGGAGGCACCATGCCCCCGGTGCTGGTCGGCAGGCTCCGCCTCTCGGTGAATCTCTAGCTCGAGGAAACCGCCATGGCCCACACCCGTTTCCTCGTTCTCGCCGCCTTCGCCCTCGGCTGCGCTTCACCCGAGCCCGAGGGCTTGCGGCTCTCGGAGCCCGGCACCGGCGCAGAGGTGAAGTTCGACCTCTATCACCGGCCGTTCCCCGACGTGCCGTTCCCCAACGACATCGCCACCCGGTTCGATGCCTCTTCCCCCACTCGCCGCCGCATCAACGCCAGCATGGTGGCCGCCACCGAGTGGGAGAGGGCCACCCGCGAGCTGTTGGACGGGATCGACGGCTGGGGAACCTTCGCGGCCATCTCGGTCGGCTTCACCAAGCCGCTGGATGTGGAGGTCCTCTTCCGGCGCCACCAGGGCGACGACTACGAGACCGGCGACGACGCGGTGCTAGTGGTGGACGTGACCCCGGACTCACCCGAGTTCTGCGACGCGGTGCCGCTGGACATGGGAGAGGGGAACTTCCCCCTGGTCCTCGAGCGCAAGGAGTACTTCCCCAACGACCCGCGCAACTGGACCGAGCAGCTCATCTTCGAGGAGGCCGAGGAGGACGTAAACGGCAACGGCCAGCTCGACCCCGGAGAGGACACCGACATGGACGGGGTGCTCGACCACCCCAATTTCCGCTACCCGGGCGCGGACCGCTTCTCGGCGATGACCTTCTACGAGCGGGAGACCAACAGCCTCGTCCTCAAACCGGTGCTCCCGATGCGGGAGAACACCACCTACGCGGTGGTGCTGACCCGCCGGCTCCTGGACGAGGAGGGCCGGCCGGTGCGCTCGCCCTTCAAGTGGATCAACCACGCCGCGCAGACCCAGGCGCTCGAGCCGCTGGTCAAGTGCCTGCCCCGGTACGGCCTCGGACTCTCGGATGTCGCCTTCACCTGGTCCTTCACCACCCAGAGCATCTCGCGGGACTTCCGGGTGATCCGAGACGGGCTCTACGGGGTCGGGCCGATGTCCCGCCTGGCGACCGAGTTCCCTCCCAAGCTGACGCGGATCCACGAGCTCAAGCCCAAGGGCACCTCGGCCAACATCAAGATCGTGAGCGGCGAGGAGTTCCGCACCGCGGCGATGGACATCATCCCCACGGTGCTGGGCGGGAAGATCGACCCGGCGGCCCAGGCGGTGCTGGACGGGATGAAGTTCATCGACTTCCACGCGGTCGCCTCGTTCGAGTCGCCGCAGTTCTTCCCCCGGAACGGGCCGGACGATAAGCCCCTGCCCCTCTACCGCCAGGTGTGGAAGGTGGACCCACTGACCGGCGAGGCCTTCGTGCGCTCGGAGACGGTCACCTTCTGGGTGACGGTGCCCAAGAACCGCAACGGCCCGGCGCCGGTGGTGATCCTCGGCCACGGGTACACCGGTAACAAGCTCGACCCGCTGGTGTTCGGCGGCTTCTTCGCGCGGCACGGGGTGGCCACCATCGGGGTGGAGTGCGTCAGCCACGGCATCGGGCTGGGCCAGGCGGAGCTCGAGATCGCCCGCGGCCTGTTCAAGAGCAAGGGCCTGGAGCCGATGTTCAACGCCCTGATGAGGGACCGGGCCCAGGACTGGGACAACGACGGGATCAAGGACTCGGCGGCGGACTACTGGACCGCCTACATCTCCCACGTCCGCGACGTGGTGCGGCAGTCCGCGGTGGACTACATGCGGCTGGTCCAGCTGCTCAAGTCCTTCGACGGCGCCCAGCGCTGGGAATACGATCTCAACGGCGACGGCACGCCGGAGCTGGCGGGCGACTTCGACGCGGACGGGCGGGTGGACGTGGGCGGGTCGGGCTCGATCCACCTCGCCGGCGCCTCGCTGGGGGGCATCATGGCCACGGTGATGGGCGGGTTGGAGCCGCAGCTCGACACCGTCGTGCCGATCGCCGGTGGGGCGGGGCTGGGCGACGTGGGCGTCCGCAGCATCCAAGGCGGCGTGGGAGAGGCGGTCAACCTCCGCATCATGGGGCCGCTGCTCCTCACCCTGCGAAACGCCCAGGGGGCGCTCGAGCTGTGGCAGTACCTGCCGGACCTGAACAGCCTGGGCAAGCTGCGTCTGGGTCCAATGGAAGGCCCGGAGCCGAAGGAAGGCGACACCGCCGTCGTCACCAACTTGAAGACCGGCGAGTACCGCTGCGGCCGGGTCCAGGCGAACGGCCTGTTGCGGGTGGCGGTGTCATCCGACGAGGGCGACCGGCTCAAGCTGGAGGTGTACGGAGGGCCGCTGCCGCCGCAGAAGCGGGAGGGCTGCCGGATCCCCGAGACGAGCCAGCCCACCCTGACCATCGGCAGCCTGGGGGTGGAGGTGAAGTACCAGGGCCGCATCTACGAGAAGGGCTCGCCGATCACCGCGCTGGGCGACGGCTTCGGCATCAAGCGGGGTTCTCCGGATCTGCGGCGCTTCATGGCCATCGCGCAGCTGATCATCGACCCGGCAGATCCGGTCAACTACGCCCCCAACTTCGAGCGGAGACTGCTCCGCTACGGCACCGGCGAAGAGGTGCGTACCCGCGCGCTGGTCGTCAACACCATCGGCGACATGAACGTGCCGGTGGCGACCGGGGCGGCCATCGCCCGCGCGGCCGGATTCATCGAGCTGCGAAAGGCGGATCCGCGCTACGGCGTGACTCCCAATCGGCTCCTCATCGACAAGGGGGTGGTCGAGGCGGTGGAGCGCACCGGGCGCTACGTCAACTCCGCCGGGAAGCCGGTGCTGATGGACGTAGAGCACCTCTCCTCGGTGGTGCCGGTGGACGATGGCTACGACGTGCCCAGGCTCTCGCCGCCCTTGCGCATGGTGGGGCCGAGCAACCGCGTGGGCGGCTACACCGGAGTGCTGTTCCCGATGTCCAAGCCGACCGGCCAGCACGGCTTCAACCCGCCGGATCCGAGCGAGACGTGGGACCTCGGCTCGCTGATGGTCAACATGCTCGCCCGGTACGCCGCTACCAGCGGCAAAGAGCTGTCGTTCGACAAGTGCCAGGTGACGTCGAGCTGCGCCTGGATACCGCCGGTTCCCGCCGACTGACACTCTCCGGGGCGGGCGCGCCCGTCCCGGCGAGAGCGGGTTTTTCCGCTCCGGCGTGGGAGAACGAGGATTGGAACTGAAGACCGCGCGGGGCACGCGCCTGCTCACGGTGATCGGCGCCCTCTGGCTGCTCTCGGTGTTCGGCGCCTTCAGCCCCGGGCTCCTCTCGCCAGATTCGATCCGCCAGTACGAGCAGGGGCTGTCGGGCTCTTACGGGAACTGGCACCCGCCGCTGGTGTCGTGGCTCAACGGAATCGCTGGCAGGGGGTTCGGCTCGCCCTGGCCACTGCTTCTCTTGCAGCTCGCAGCCACCGCCGCCGGGATGGCCCTTCTGGTGAGGCTCGCCCCGGCGCGGCGGAGCAGGTGGGCGCTGGCTCTCTACGCGGCGTTCCTCGCCGTGCCCTGCGTCTGGATGGTGGCGGCGATGCTGTGGAAGGACGTGCTGATGGCCGCCGCGATGTTGCTCGCGGTGGCCGCCATCCGCTACCGGCGGCCCCCTTGGGCGCTGGTGGCGCTCACCGCCGCAGCGCTGTTCCGGCAAAACGCGATCCTGGCCGCGGCTCCGCTGTTGATCCCGGCCTTGGCGCTGTTCCCGTCCTTCTCCGCGACCCGGCGGCGCCACGCGGTGGCCGTGGGGGTTGGAGCGGTGGCGCTGGCGATCGCGCCGAAGCTGGTGGACCGGGCGCTGGGCGCCGCCGACGAGTGGCCGATCGGGGCGCTGCTCGCCTGCGATGCGATGGGCATCTACTCCAGAGAGCCTTCGCTTTTGGCTTCGTCGCCCTACGCCCTGGAGCTGACCCCGGAGGACCCGCCGCGAGCGTACGACCCCTCCAACTGCGTGCCGACCTTCTACGGGGACCCCTCGGTACGGCGAATCGAGCTGCTATCGCTCGCCCCCCGGCGAGAGCTGGTGGCGGCGGAGTGGCGCCGGGTGGTGCTATTGCGCCCGTGGGACTACCTGCGCAACCGGCTGGTGCAGTTCCACGCGCTCCTGGGGTTGCGGCCGAGCGTCTGCTACGCGTTTCAGGTCGAGTCGACCTCCAATCCCTGGGGCCTGCAGCCGAGGACCGACGGGGCGCTGTACCGAATTCTGAGCCGCACGGCGCTGGCGACGGTGCAGGGCTTGCTGTTTCGGCCGGTGTTCTGGCTCGCGCTGCTGGCCGGCTTTGCGTTGCTGGCGGTGCGAAAGCTCGCGCGCCGTGGCCTGATCTTCTGGACGGCGCTCTCGGCGTTCAGCTACGCCTCGGCCTACCTGTTCGTCGGGATGGGGTGCGACTTCCGCTACCTCTACTGGTGCGTGCACGCGGCGTTCGCCTGCGCGGCGCTGTGGCTCGCCGAGGAGCCGCCCCCGACTTCTCCGCCGGCAGGGGCCACCACGCTGCCCGGGGGTTCCAGTGGCCTGGGCCCCCAGGTCTCTGCGGCAGCCCGCTTCGGCGCGTTCGCGCTCTCCGGTTGGCTCCAGTTGTGGTACTCCCGCGGCGTGCCGCAGGACGCAGGCCCCCTCGTCGTCACCGGTGGAGCGGGCTTCATCGGCTCGCGCCTCGCCGCCCGCCTGCTCGCTTTGGGCCACGAAGTGGTGGTCGCCGATGATCTCTCCCTCGGCCGCTGGGAGAACCTGGGCGACTCCCTCGGCCACCCCGGCCTCCGCCGGCATGAGCTGGACGTCTGCTCGGTCGCCTTCGTGGACCTCCTCGTCCGCGAACGGCCCTCCCGCGTCTTTCACTTCGCGGCCAACTCCGACATCTCCAAGGGCACCGCCGAGCCACAGACCGACCTCCGGCGCACCTTCCTCACCACCTTCCACACTCTCGAGGCGATGCGCGCCGCGGATTGCCGGCAGCTCGTCTTCGCCTCCACCTCCGCCATCTACGGAGAGGCACCCAGCGCCTTGCCCGAGGACTACGGCCCGCTGGTGCCCATCTCCCTGTACGGGGCCTCCAAGCTCGCCGCGGAGGCCTTCGTCAGCGCCTACTGCCACCTCTACCGGATGCGCGCCTGGACCTTCCGCTTTCCCAACGTGGTCGGCCCCAACCTCACCCACGGCGCCATCTACGACTTCGTCCATCGCCTGCACTCCGACCGCACCGTCCTTCGCGTGCTCGGGAACGGCTCGCAGAAGAAGCCCTATCTGCACGTGGATGACCTGCTCGACGCCATTCTGCTCGCGGTGGAGGCGGGCGCTCCCGAGGGAGGACCTCCCGCCGCCTACAACGTGGCGGGAGAGGGCGCCACCGACGTGGCCTCCATCGCCGAGCTGGTCCGCGAGGCTCTGGGACTCGAGGACGCGCGCATCGAGTACGGCCAGGGCGACCGCGGCTGGCCAGGCGACGTTCCGCGGTTCTCCTACGATACGTCGAAGATCCGCGCCCTCGGCTGGAGGCCGCGGCTCGAGTCGAGCGCCGCGGTTCGCGCCGCCGTCGAGGCGGAGGTGGCCAAGTGCAGGCGATCGTCCTAGCCGGCGGCCGAGGGCAACGCCTCGACCCGCGCGGAGAGGCGCCGCCCAAGCCGCTCACCCCCCTCTGCGGCCTCCCCCTCTTGCACCACCTGTTGGGCTGGCTCGCCTCCGAGGGCGTGCGCGAGGCGATCCTCTGCACCGGCTACGGCGCCGAGCAGGTCGAGCGCTCGGTGGGCGACGGCCGCCGCTTCGGGCTTTCCATCCGCTTCTCGGCGGAGCCCTCGCCGCTCGGCACCGCCGGGGCGGTGGGGCTGGCGCTCCCGATGCTGGAGGAGCGGTTCGTGGTGGTCTACGGCGACGTGCTGGCGAGCGTGGACCTGGCCTCCCTCCTCCGAGCCCACCGCTCCAGCGGCGCTTGGGCCACGCTGGCGGTGCACCCGAACGACCATCCGGTTGACAGCGACCGCTGCATCGTCGACGCGCAGGGCTTCGTCACCGAGTTGGTCCTCAAGGAAGCTCGCCGCGGCCCCGAGGCCGGCGCCCTGTGCAACGCGGGCCTGTTCGCCTGCGAGCGGCGGCTCGCCGAAGAGATTCCCGCCGACGGCCGCCCGCGCGACTTTGCCCGCGACGTCTTTCCGTCGCTCGCCGGGACGGGGCGGCGACTCTTCGCCTACCGCACCGCGGAGTACCTGCGCGACATGGGCACCGCGGAGAGGCTGGCGAAAGTGGAGCGCGACGTCCGCGAGGGAGTGCCGGCCTCGATGCGCCGGAGCGCCCATCGGCCTGCGCTCCTGGCCGACCGCGACGGCGTCTTGGTGGAGGAGCTGCCCCACCTCCGCGACCCCCAGAAGCTTCGCCTCCTCCCCGGCGTGGCGCCGGCGCTCTCGCGCCTCAACCGCGCGGGCCTTCTCGCCGCCTGCGTCACCAATCAGCCGGTGGTCGCCCGCGGCGAGCTCTCCGAGCAGGGCCTCAAGGAGGTCCACGATGTCCTCGAGGGACTGCTGGGGCTCGAGGGCGCCCACCTGGACGGCATCTTCGTCTGCCCGCATCACCCCGACCGCGGATTCGAAGGCGAACGCGCGGAGCTGAAGATCCACTGCGCCTGTCGAAAGCCTTTCCCGGGCCTCGTCGACGATGCCGACCGGGCCTTGGGAGTCGACCGGCGCGCCTCGGTGGTGGTCGGAGATCGCACCGCGGATCTGGAGGCGGCGCGCGCCGCCGGCGTGCTCGGCGTCGGCGTGCTCACCGGCGCCGGCTGCAAGGACGGCCGGCACCGCTTGCCGCCGGAGACGCCGCTCGTTCCGGATCTCGCCAGCGCGGTCGCGCTCATGCTGGACACCGCACCGTCGTGGGATCCGTGGCTGGACCGCATCCTCGCCGCCCGGATCGTCACCCTGGGCGGGCCCTCGCGCGCGGGGAAGACGCTCGCGGCCGCTGCGCTCAGGCTGCGCCTACAGGCTCGGGGCATGCCGGTCACCCACCTCAGCCTGGACCGTTTCATCGTCCCCGCCCACGAGCGGAGGTCCGACTCGACCGCCAGCGAGCGAAACCGCCTCGCCGAGGCGTCCGAGGCCGCATCGTCGCTGGCACGCGGGCTGCCGGTGCTCACACCCGGGTACGATCCCCGGACGCGCGATCGCGCCGCGAGCGAAGTCGTCCACTGGCCTGGCCGCGGAGTGCTGGTGGTGGAGGGGGTACTGGCGGGCGCCCTCGAGTTGCCCGGGGCGCTTTCGGTCTCCCTCGCGGCGCAGCCGGAGGTGCTGCGCGCCCGTCGCGAGGCCTTCTACCGTTGGAAGGGGCTGGAGGGTGGGGCGCTCTTTGCCGCCGTCGACGGACGAAGTGAAGAAGAGGACGCGGTGGCCGAGCTTTCCGCCCGAGCGGCCTTGCGGCTTCGCCTGGACGAGAAGCTTCGCCTCGAGCCCGAGCCATGATCATCACCCGCACTCCGTTCCGCGTCAGCTTCTTCGGCGGTGGCAGCGATCTGCCCGCCTTCTACGGGCGTTCGCCGGGCGCGGTGCTCTCCACCTCGATCGACCGGTACATGTACCTCTCCGCCCACCCGTACTTCGACGGCGTGAGCACCCACGTGAAATACTCGCAGAGCGAGCTGGCGCGCACGGTGGACGAGCTGCGCCACCCGATCGTCCGGCGGGTGTTGCAGCGGCTGGACATCCCGGGCGGAGTGGAGATCACCAGCACCGCGGACGTTCCGGCGGGCACCGGCCTCGGCTCCTCCAGCGCCTTCACGGTGGGGCTCTTGCACCTGATGCACGTCTACGCCGGGCGGGCCGCCAACGCCGCGAGGCTGGCGCGCGAGGCCAGCGAGATCGAGATCCGCGACCTCGCCTCTCCGATCGGCAAGCAGGACCACTACGCGAGCGCGTACGGCGGCCTGAACTACATCCGCTTCTTCCCCGACGACAGCGTGGACGTCTCGCCGGTCACCCTCACCCCGGCGTGCCGCGCGGCGCTGCAGTCCTCGCTCTTGATGTTCTACACGGGGGAGGTGCGCTCCGCGACCTTGGTCCTCTCCGAGCAGCAGAAGGCGATCGAGAGCGACGAGCGGATCTTCCGCGCCACCCAGCAGATGGTGGAGATGGCCTCGCACGCGCGGGCGCTGCTCGAGGAGGAGCGGGTGGACGAGGTGGGGCGCCTTCTCCACGAAGCGTGGTTGGTCAAGCGCGCCATCTCCTCGAGGATCTCCAACGAGCGGATCGATTCGATGTACGAGGCTGCCCGCGCCGCGGGCGCCTGGGGCGGGAAGCTCTTGGGCGCGGGTGGAGGAGGCTTCCTTTTGGTGGCGGCCGCTCCCGCGGCGCACGCGGCGATCCGCGCGGCGCTGGCCACCAAGCAGGAGCTGCCGCTCAGGCTCGACCGCGGGGGCAGCAAGGTGGTCTACATGTCTGAGGAGAGCTGATCGAGCCAGTACCCCTCTCCCGCTGGCGGGAGAGGGAAAGGGTGAGGGCAGGGACCGTGACTCTTCCCACAATCCAGCCATGCGGGGCCATCAAGCGGCGCCCGTCGGCCACGCCAGGAGGGAGCCAGCGGGCCGCGGCTGTGCGCGAGGGGGCAACCGATGACCGGAAAGGTCGCCGTGCCTGCCGCAAGTGGCGATCCACTCGCGCTCGCCGGCCTGCGATCCTGCACGCCTACCAGTCCCCGGGTGGGTCCGGCCTGGCGAAACCGGGCCCCAATCCGATCGACGCACCGAGGTGAAGCTCATGCTGGGCATGGCGGCCGGACTCAAGAGGGCGGTGTTCCACCTGCACCGCACGCAGGTGTATGTACCGCGAAACAGGCGCATCGCCGAGGGGCTGGCCTCGCAGATTGGCCGCGCCTCCTCGGTGCTGGACGTCGGCTGCGGCGACGGCTCGACCGCGGCCGAGGTCGCGCTGAAGGTAGGGGCCACGCAGGTGCTCGGGGTCGAGGTGCAGCTCCGGCCGGAGCGCTGCATCGAGGTCCGAAAGTTCAACGGCCGGCTCTTGCCGTTCGCCGACCGGAGCTTCGACGCGGTCACCGTCGCCGACGTGCTCCACCATGCAAGCGATCCGCAGGCGCTGCTTTCGGAGTGCATCCGCGTCTGCCGGGCCTGCGTGGTGGTGAAGGATCATTTCGCCTTCGGCCCGTTGAGCGAGAAGCTGCTCCTCTGGCTCGACAAGGCGGGCAACGCCTCGGCGTCGGTGCCGGTGCGCGGCACCTACTTCCACCCCGCCCGTTGGACGGAGATCGTCGCCAAAGCGGGCGCGCGGATGGCCGCGCTGGATTGGCCCTTCGAGGTACACCACCTCCCCTGGCGGTGGCTGATGCCCTCCGAGCTGCAGTTCGTCGCGCGGCTCGAGCCTTTGCGCGGCTCCCAGCCTTGACAGCCGCCCGGCCGCTCGATACGGCTCGGCCGCCTTAGCCAGCGAGGATTCATGTTCAAGGGTCACTCGGTCTCGGTCGTCATCCCCACTTGGAACGAGGCGCGCGGCATCGCCTATACCTTGCGCACGGTCCCCTCGCTGGTCGACGAGGTGGTGGTGGTCGACGCCTCCTCCACCGACGGCACCGCCGACATCGCCCGGCAGAACGGCGCCACCGTGGTGACCGAGCTGCGCCGCGGCTACGGCCGCGCCTTCAAGACCGGCTTCAACACCGCCAAGGGCGACTTTTTGGTGAGCGCCGACGGCGACGGGACCTACCCCTTGGGTGTGCTCCCCGACCTGCTCGAGCACGTGCTGGCCAAGGGGTTGATGTTCACCTCTTGCGCGCGGTTCCCGCTGGTCGACCCGGGAGCGATGAGGCCGCGCAACAAGTTCGGCAACCGGGTGATCAGCGCCGCCGCCTCGCTGGTCTTCCTGCGCGACTTCAACGACGTGCTGAGCGGGATGTGGGCGATGCGCCGCGAGGCCTGGGTCCAGCTGGATCTGGTGAGCGACTCCTGGAACTTCTCCGAGGAGATCAAGATCCGCGCCGCCGAGCAGTTCGGGGCACTCGCCACCGAGTTCCCCATTCGCTACGCCGAGCGGCTGGGCGAGACGAAGCTGGCGCCGTTTCGGGTGGGCATCGAGAACCTCATCTGGCTGGGGCTGATGCGGGCCAACCTCGAGCGGCAGGTGAAGGCGCTGGTGCGCCCCAAGCCGAAGAAGTTCGACCAGCCGGACGCGGTGAGCCAGGTCGCGTCCCAGCCGGACGACGCCGGCCCGGTGCACTAGATGGCCGCGCCGCTGCCGGCTGCTCCCTCCTTCGCCGACTTCGCGCAGGACTACCGCGAGCGGTTTGCGCGTGCGGCGCAAGAGCTGGATCTCGCGGCGCTGGAGAGGATCGCCGCCGTCTTCAGCGAGGCGCGGGAGCGGGGCGCCACCGTCTTCTTCGCCGGCAACGGCGGCAGCGCGGCGATCGCCAACCATTCCGAGTGCGACGCCAGCAAGGGAACCTTCCAGGAGGGACGGCCGCTCCTCAGCCGCTCGCTCTCGTCGAACACGAGCCTGCTGACCGCCCTCGGCAACGACGTGAGCTTCGAGGACGTCTTCGCGCAGCAGGTCCGCTACTTCGGCAAGAAGGGCGATGTGCTCGTGCTGGTCAGCTCGAGCGGAAGCTCTCCCAACGTGCTCACCGCTTGCCGCGCCGCCAGGGAGATGGGCCTCCTCACGGTGGCGCTGGTCGGCTTCGACGGGGGCGCGCTCAAGCAGCTCGCCGACCTGTGCTTGCACGTTCCGGTGCGCAACTACGGCATCGTGGAGGACTGCCACCAGGCGTGCATCCACGTCATCACCCAGTGGCTCTGCGAGCTGGACCGGCCCTGACCGGCTGACTCGACGAGGGCCGCGGACGTAGGCTTCGAGGATGATCGCCCTTCGGGCCGTGCACTTGATCGGGCTGATCGCCTGGCTCGGCGGAGCCGGCGCGGACATCGTGCTCGAGCTGGCGCTGACTCGAGAGCGGGCGCCCGAAGGCAGGGCCGCGTTGATCCGCCTTCACCGCGCAGTGGATCTGGCGCTCGAGGGGCCGGGCATTCTCGTCACCCTGTCCAGCGGACTGCTGCTTTTATCGTCCGCCGGCCTGCTGGGTGGTGGCGAGTGGCCCGACTGGCTCGCCTGGAAGGTAGGATGCGGTGGAGTGGCAGCCGCCGCGAACCTCGCCTGCGTCGGCTTCGTGTTGGCCCGCGCGCGGGCCGCCGAGTCCAGCTCGCCGGGATCCGCGGCGACCCACAAGTGGACCCGCGCAGTGTGGTCCACCGGCATCGGAGTTCCCTTCGCCCTGGCGGCTCTCTGGCTCGCTCTGGCACGCTGAGCGTCGCGGTGGGAGAGGAGCCATCCGGGCGCGGCGATCAGTCGTCGACCACGACGGTCACCGGGCGGCTGCCGAACGGGCGCCCGTCCAGCATCGCCTGGATGACGTGAGTGCCCTTTTCGAGTGGCCAGCGAAGCTCGTGCGGATGGCCCACCCGTGCCACCGGGGCGCCGTCCACCAGCCAGACCACCCGCTCGGTGGGCGGAATCACCTTCGCCGATAGCCGCAAGGTGGAGACCTCTGCGGGGGTGTTAGGGTCGAAGAGGAAACGGGCGCGGTCCTTCGGCTCGGCGATGGCCACCGAGGGCGATTCGTCAGGCGGTGCGCTCGGGCAAAGAGGGCTCTGCCGCCGCGGAGCCAGCTCGAGCCGCTGGCTCTTCGCCCAATCGTCGTACTCCTCCGGCAGCGACAGCATCGAGCGGTACACCACGTAGTCCTCCGGGCAGCGCGGGCCGGCGCGGAGGCCGTTTCGCGCATCCACTGCCATCGTCACGTGGTAGGAGCACTCGTAGGTGGGCTCGAGGCCGGGCGCGAACGCCTCCTCTCGCCGCTCGGGGCAGTTTGGGCCAGCCAGCTTCCCCGAGAGCGGGCAGACTTGCCGCGCCGCGTACCGCTCGGGCAAGGGAAAGGCCGAGGCGATCGGACGGTACGGCTCCCGGTGCGGCATCACCGCGTCCATGATCCGGTGCATCGCGGTCGCGGCGGCTCCGGCGCCGGTGACGTGGTTCATCCGTCGCCGGTCGTGGTTTCCCACCCAGACCGCCACCAGCAGCCGGTCGCTGGTGCCGATGGCCCAGGCGTCGCGGTGGCCTTGACTGGTTCCGGTCTTCGCCGCCACCGCGTAGTCGAAGTCCAGCGGGCCTCCGGCGGCGAACATCGGCCGGCGCGCTTCCCGGTCGGCGAGGATGTGCGTCACCATCTGCGCCGCCTCTCTCGAGATGAGCCGGCGCCGAGGCGCGGGCGCCTCGTCCGAAAACCGCCGGAAGGGGACCAGCTCGCCTCCGCTGGCGAGCGCGCCGTACAGCGCCGCCGCCTCCTCCACAGTCACCTCTAGATTTCCGATGGCCAGCCCGAGGCCGTAGCGGTCTGGCTGGTAGGAGACGCCCGAGACTCCTCCGCGCTCCAGTAGCTGCAGCACCGGCTCCACCCCCACCGAGGAGAGCACCCGCATCGCGGGGATGTTCCGCGAGTTGGCCAAGGCCTGCCGCGCCAGCATCGGCCCGAGGTAATTGTGGCTGATGTTCTCCGGCAGGTAGGCGCGGCCATCGTCGGACTGCACCTCGAGCCTGGTGTCGGGCAGCTCGGTGGCGGCGGTCAACCTGCCGCGCTCCATCGCCAGCGCGTAGATGAAGGGCTTCAGCGCCGAGCCGGGCGAGCGCTTCACCTGGAGGTAGTCGATCGCCCCGCGGTCCTCCTCGGAGAAAAAGTCCGGCGAGCCCAGGTAGGCGAGGACATCGCCGCTCGAGGTGTCCACCACCAGGGCGGCGCTGGTGCCCGCGCCAAGGGGCCTGAGCGCGGCGAGGTTGCTCCCGAGGATGCGTGCGACCTGGCGCTGGACGCCCAGGTCCAAGGTCGCGGTGAGGGTGGCCTCCTTCCGGCCGCGCGCGCGCTCGGACCAGTGCAAGACCGCGTGCATCGCCTCCGGGCGCCGGTGCGGCAGCGGGACCAGTCCCAGCTCACTCGAGAGCGCCACTCGCAGCTCGTCGCCGCTCAGGTGCCCGCGCGCGTGCAGCGCCCGCAAGATCCGCCGCGCCCGGGCGAGCCCGCGCCGAAGCCCGTCCTCGGAGTACGGATTCATCTTCCCCGGCTGCTGAGGGAGCCCGGCGAGGAAGGCGGCCTGCAGCCAGGAGAGATCCTCCACCGGCTTGTCGAAGTACAGCCTGGCGGCCCGGACCACCCCGCGGGCGCGGTTTCCGTACGGCGCGACCGTGAGGTACTGCCTGAGCACCCGCTCGTGCCCGTGGCGGTGCACCAGGAGCAGCGCGCCTGCTGCCTCGGTTGCCTTGCGCAAGGCCGTCCGCGGTCCGCGGCCTCGCTGGAGCCGGGCCACCTGCATCGCGATGGTGGAGGCTCCGGAGATGACCCGGCCGTTGCGCGCGTTCTGCCACGCCGCCCTCCCCACCGAGCGGACGCTCACTCCGGGGTGTTGAAAGAAGCCGCGGTCCTCGGTCTCCAGCGTGGCCACCACGATCTTCGGCGGCAACACGTACGGCGGCGGCCAGTACCCCAGCTGCTCTCCCTCTCCCGGCACCTCGCCCAGGTAGTGTCCCCGTCGATCGAGGATCAACTTGGAGGGCTGGTAGTCCAGGAGCCGGCCATCGAGCGAGGTGCAGAAGGCGATCGCGGCCGCCAGCGACAGGAGCACTCCGGCGACCAAGAGTGAACGCAGTCGAGATCGGCGCCGATGCTTCGATGCGACGCGGTCAATTCTCACTTGTCGCCGCCACCTCGACGCGCATGCCTTCGCCGCGGCCGCGCACCTCCTGCCGGTACATCAACTCGACCCAGGGAGCCGGGTGCACGAACGAGCCCACGCTGGTTGCCCGCACCCGGAAGTGGAAGGAGTGCGTCCCGCGCGGCAGGTCGGTGAAGTAGTAGCGGACCTCCTCGTCGAGCCGCTGCACGTAGGCAGGGCTCAACGAATCGGCGTGCGAGGGCTTGGCGGCGGCACCGGAAGTCTCCAGCGCCGGATTCATCGGCTCGAGCCCGGCCGCGAATGGCACCACCAGGGCCACATGCTGCCGCCGCTCGTCGCTCACCAGCTTGGCGTGCAGCTCGAGGATGTCCCCGATGAGAAGCCGCAAGGTGCTGCCTGCCTTGTCCTCGACGTGAGTGTCCTCGCCGCCGCCAGCACGGATGACGGTCGCGTTGCGGCTGACGATGAAGCCTTGCTTGAGCGCCTGGGCCTCGTCTCCCTTGGCGTCGGGCAGGTAGCGGTAGGAGCCGCGGAGGCCCACCGGCCCGCCCGAGAGGCGCACCGTCACCGGGCCATCGTGCTGGAAGGAGCGCTTCACCACCTTCTTGCCCTCGTCCAGGTACAGGTCTCCGCCTGCGGGGGAGAGGGCGATGGTGGCTCGCTTCTGTGACGTCCGGGACCGCTCGAGGTAGAGCGCCAGCGCGGCCATTGCCCGGCGGTTGTCGAAGGTCGAGCCGAAGCCACGGTCGGCGCTGCCGTAACTCAAGAGCGCGTCGCGCATCAGGTCGTGCCGCTGGTCGGCCGGGTCGAGCACCAGCAGGCTCTCGAAGACCGCCGCCACCGTCGACGGGTCCGAGCCGAGGTAGCCATAGCCCCAGGAGCGCCGCTGGCGCTTGATTCCCTCGAAGACGGGCTTCCCCCGGGCGAGCTTGATGATCACCGAGTCCCACAGCTCTCCCTTCAGCGCCTCGAGGTTCTTCCGGAAGACCGCCGGCTGGGCGGACATGGCGACGGCGAGGTCCGCCCCGCTGGTGGGGTCCATCTCGGCGCGGCGGTGGAAGAGATCGATGGCGTAGTGCTCGTCGACCTCTCCCAGCCGCGAGAGCGCCCGCAGCGCGGAGCTCTGCTGGTTGTAGCGGTAGTCGGCGAGCAGGCCGGGGTAGTCGCTCCGCAACACCCGCCGGAGCGAGTCGGTCGCGCGCGCCTTCACCTTCTCGTCGACCGGGAAGCCCGCACGCCGCGCCAGCGCCATCAGCTCCACCGCCTGCGCGGTCACCTGCACGTCGGGGGGGCCGCCGGGCCAGTAGGACAACAGGCCCGAGTCCGATTGGTGCGCTGCGAAGTCATCGAGCAGCCTCCGCACCGACGACTGCAGTTGGGGCGTCAGCCGGGTGTCCAGCTCCAGTTTCTTGAGGAGCCCGGCCAGCGCCAGCTCGGGGAAGACCTGGCTCATCCGCTGCTCCAGGCAGCCGTGAGGGTAGGCGGAGAGGTACTCGAGGCTCGAGGCCAGCTCCAGGACTCCCGGCTGGTTGGTGAAGTGGAGTGACTGGGAGAGGGTGCCCGGCCGGGCCTTCTCCGGCAGCGGCCTGAGCGCCGTCTTTCCATCGGAGAGCGTCTCGAACCAGGCGAGCTGTTCCACCCTCCGGTCGGGCAAGACCGGCAGCGTCACCTCGAAGGCGTCGCCCGCCTTGTCGGAGAGACGGGTCACGTCCATCCGCACCTTGAGGGATGAGGGCTGGCCGGGCTCCGTCGACCTCACCGCCACCTTGGCGAGCACGCTCTCGGGCTTGTTCATGGTGAGGGCGATGCGCGAAGACAGCGGCTTGGAGTCCGCTGGGCCGGAGACTTTCAGCTCCACCGTGCCCGGCCCTTCCGCGCCCTCCACCAGCCGGGCGATGCCGCCGGCCATGAACTCGTCGCCCGCCCGGACGAACCGGGGCAGCTTGGGCTGGACGATCACCGGCAACCTCACCCTCAGCACCGTCTGCTTGAGGCCGAACCGCTGCACCCCGGAGACCGCCACCGCGCGCACCTTGAAGTTGGTGAGATCGTCCGAGAGTTGCACCGGCACCGCGAGGCGCCCCGAAGCCGGCACCACCAAGGTGGCCTGGTAGAAGGGCACCGTCTGGAAGTTCTTCCGCACCACCTTGCGGCCGGTGGCCTCCTGCTCCTCCTCGCCGTCGCCGCCGGGCTCCTCCTCCTGCTCGGCGATCCGGCCCAGGATGAGGTTGCGGCTGTCGCGGACCGAGGAGAGCCGCCGGTTGCGCACCACCATCGCGCTCAGCGGATCCAGCGTCGCCTCCCTGGCCAGGGAGAGCACCGCCTCGTCCACCAGCCACAGCGTCACCTCCCCGCCCAGCGGCTTCCCGCCCTCGTCCTTGAGCGTCACCACCACCTCCACCTTGCTCCCAGGGCGCGCCACCTCCGGGTGCTCGAGGCCGACCGCCACCTGGTTTTTGACGGGCTCCACCTCCAGATCCACCGAGGCCGCCACCGTGGCCGGCTTGTACCGGCCGTCGTCCGCCTTCCCCTCGCCGATCCGGCCGCGCATCAGCGCCACGTGCACCGGCAGGTTCGGCACGTGCTGCGACCCGACGCGCAGCTCGAAGACCGCCTTGCCGCCGCTCACCTCGCGCCAGTGGTAGGCGTTCCCCGACGGCTCCTCGACGATCACCAGCGCCCGCGCGCTCTGATACGGGCTCTGGATGATGATGCGGGCGGTTTCCCCGGGCTGGTAGCTCTTCTTGTCGAGCGACAGCTCGAAGACTCCCTCGCGCGACTTCTGCCAGGAGACCGGCGCCGGCCCTCCCACGTAGAGGTCGGCGGACATCGTCTGCACCCGGCCCAGCTTGTCCCGCGCGAACAGCTCCACCACGTACACCCCCGCCTCCTGCACCGGCAGCGAGGGCACCACCGGCTTGTCCTCGGTGACGACCGTCTTCTCCAACAGCCGCACATCCTGCTGCTCGGTGACGTACTGGGCCTTCCCGGTGGCGAAGTGCGTCTCGCGGAGGTTGGAGTGCCAGACCCGCCGGTACAGCCGGACCTGGATCTCCTGGCCCTTGAGGAGCTTGTCGTCCACGCCGACGGCGATGATCTCGGGCCGCAGCTCCGCCGCCTTCTCGGCGTAGCGGACGAGCTTCATGCCCATCACGAACGGCGGCAGCGCCTTCACCTCTTGCGCCGCGGAGACCTGGTTGTCGTCAGGGCCGGTGACGGTGGCCTCGAAGCGGTAGATGCGCGCCGAGCCGTCCAGGTCCAAGGCCGGGTTGACGGTGAGCTCCGCCGAGCCGTGATCATCCAACTCGGCCTGCTGGGTGATGGTGCCCGGCGGGCGGGCCGCGCTGGGACGGGCGAACTGGGTCGACGAGGCGAACAGGTAATCCTCCCGGCCGCGGGGCACGTAGTGGTGCGGCCGCTGCGTCACCGCCCACGCGATCGGCTGGCCCGCCACGTTCCCGCCGGCGTAGTAGCGCGCGATCGCCTTGGCCTTGAACGGCCCGTCCAGCCGCACCGTGGAGGGCGAGGTGATCTGCACCTCGAAGGTGGGGATCCGGTAGGCCTCGATCTGAAAGCTGCGCTGGGCGACCAGGCTCCCCGGCTGGCCGTCGTAGAGCGAGGCGGTGAGCGACCCGGTGGGGAGGTTGGGCTCCTTGAGCTCGCCCTGGAAACCCTGGAGCGCGGTCCAGCCGATGGGGACCGGCCAGCTCTGTCCGTCGGGGCTGGAGACCACCAGCCGGTAGGGCTTCTGCTCCTGGGCGGGGAGGCCGCGCAGCTCGCCGCTCACTTTCCGGCGGACGAAGCCCTTGAGGAAGACCGTCTCCCCAGGACGGTAGATGGGCCGCTCGGCGAAGACGAAGCCCAGCAGGCGGTCGTTGATCGGCGGAGGAATCGCCTGGGTGAGCCAACCGAGCCAGCTCGAGGAGGAAGACCAGTGGTTGTCGGCGAAGCGGGGAGGAGGCTGCCTCGGGTCGAGGACCAGGGTGTCCTCGCCGCTCTGCACGTAGATGCGCTCGATGGTCTCCCACTCGGCCAGCGGGAGCAGCGAGGCACGGCCGCTCTCGTCGGTGGTGAGCCTAAGGGAGATGAAGCGGTTCCAGGGCGCGTTTCCGAGGTTGGGCGGCCGCTTCTTCGTCCCGTCCAGCACGATGGTGGCTCCGCGCACCGGCTCGGCGGTGTCGAGGGTGCGCACCACCAAGGCCGCACGGTCCCGGTCCTCCACGGTGGTGAGGCTCAGGTTGGTGAGCTGCACCCGCATATAGGCGCGCTCCGGCGCCCCCGCGAGCCGGCGGAGGCCCACCAGATAGGTGCCGGCGCGGTGCTTTCCCACCAGCGGGTCGATCAGCGCGCCCATCTCCAGCCCGAAGTGGGTGGTGCCGCCCTTGTCCGCGAGGGGGAGATCCACCACCTTCGAGACCAGCGGAGACCCGAGGAGCCTGATGTGCTGCTCCAGCTCCTCCACCGAGACGTGCTCGCCGGGCCGTCGCCGCGCCGCCGGCTCCTCGCCCGGGAACGGCGGATCGCCCTGCTCGTTCACCGTCACCGGCCCATCGGGGAACGGCCAAAGCCCGAGGTAGAGGGGGTCCACGCGGTAGATGCGCACGTCGGCGCGCGGATCGCCATATCCGGCGAGAGGCAGCGTGCGCGGGCCCCGCGACTCGAGCAGCGCGGTCGACTGCTGCCAGCGAAGGAAGGCCGCCTTCCAGCCGAGGTGGAAGTAGATCTCGGCGTGGCCGGGATCCCGAAGGGTGCGACCGCTCTCGTCCAAGATGGGCGAGGGGCCCACGGTGAGCTTGTAGAGGGTGTCGGGGACGAAGCGGCCCTTGAGGGCCACCCGGCTCCCGTAGGTCTGGAAGTGCAGGTCGGCCACCGAGGGCTCCAGCCGCACCAGCCGCTTGAGCGAGGTGAGCGTCAGGTCCTTGACCGTCTCGGAGAAGACGAGCTGCGGCGCGTCCCCGCGGTTGCCGCACGAGAGCGCCATGTCCTTGGGACTCGAAGCTCCCCCGACCAGCGAGAAGCTCTCGTTGCCGCAGCTGATGGCCTTGAGGTGGAACGGCGTCCGGGTCGAGGCGCGGCCGGTCCACAGCGTGGTGCCCTCGCTTCCGAGCGCCAAGGAGACGTGGACCAAAAGCTGCTTCCCCTCGGGGACGTCCTCATCGAGGGTGAGCGCGTAGGTGGCGGCGTCTCGGTGGGTGGCCCGCGGGAGCTGCGAGAGCGCGTAGTGATCGACCAGCTTCCGCGGCGAGTCGGCGAGGCCGGGCAGGTCGCGGATCTCCAGCTTGAGCATCTGCCTCAGCGAGGCGATGGGGAGGGACTGAGGGAAGGTGAGGGTGATCACCCGGAAGGGCTTCAACCCCTCGCTCCCCGGCGCCGGCCACATCGACGAGGGCGCGGACATCATGGTGGTGAGCACCTTGCGCGCGCCGCGGGCCTCGAAGGCGAAGCGGGAGAGCGCCGGCCACGGCTCCGCCGGGCGGAACTGGAGCGTCTTCCGGTCGGCCCAGAACCAGGCGCCGGGCCAGTCGGGGCTCAGCTCGAGGAATTTCGCCCCGTCGTCCGCGTGCGCGTGGCCGGGCCCCACGTTGTCGGGGAAGTAGACCGTCACCGGGTCGAAGCCGCGGAGGAACTGCTCGGGGAGGATGCGCACCGAGTCGCCCGCCGGCCGCTGCTCCCGGTCGGCCGGGACGTACTCCTGGGCGCGGGCGGCGGCGGCGAGCAGACACGCCGCGGCGAGGAGGGCCTGGTCTACCCTCGCCCTGGCCCGCCCCCGCATGCGAGAGAGGGATAAGGGTTTCGTCCGGGTCGCGCTCACGGGTTGGCTCCGATCCGATTGAAGAAGTCGCGCAGGTACTCCTCCGGGACGCCGGTCTTGGCGCCGGCCAGTCCCAAGAGCACCGGCCGGTAGCGCAGCGGCCTGGCGCCCGGGCTCGCGGGGGCGCGGATGGCGAGCAGGTAGCTCCCCTTCTCCACCGAGAGGTACTGCTGGCAGCCCTCGCCGAGCAGCCGGTGGCCGTCGTCGAAGAGCTGGCAGTCCAGACGCTCGGCTTGCACTTGCAGGCCGAGGCCGATCTTCCCCGCGGAGGCGGTGGCGAACCGGTACAGCCGCACCTCGGAGGGGCTGATCCACTCCTCGGGGCCGACCCCGTCGGCGAGGACGCTCACCGGCTCCGCCGTCCAGCTCAGGGTTCCGGTCAGGGGAACCTTGTCGAAGGGCCGCACCAGGAAGCGGTAGGTCCCCGCGGAGACCAGGCGGGTCAGCTCGCAGCCTGCGTCCAGTCCGTCGGCGGCGAGCAGATCGTTCCCCCGGAACAGCCCGCACACGCCGGAGTCGGAGCGGATCCGCACCACCGCGTCCTGGGGCAGCTCGAAGACGCGGTCCACCAGCGCGCCCGACGCCGGAATGGCGACTGCCTGCCCGAGCGCAGGACCGGACTTGGCGGGCAGCTCCACGCCCAGCCTGGCCCACTTGTCGCGCCCGGGGACGTGCACCACCGCCCGGTAGGGACGGGCGGCGTAATCGATGAGCAGCTCGGCGCCGATGCCGGCGGGCACGGTGGCGCGGCACGAGGAGAGGCGGACTCCATCGTCGAGGACCACCACGCAGCGCGAGGCGCCCTCGACCTGCGCGAACCGTTCGCCTTCTGCCGCGGGGACCCGGAGCCTCACCGTGCCGGGCAGCCTGGGTGCCTCCTCGTGCAGGCCGGTGAAGGAGACCACCCGCTCGGGCGCGTCCAACAGGACCACCGTGGCGTCGGCGGTGCTCTCGCCCGGAGAGTGGATGAAGAGCTGCCCTCCCTGCGCGGAGAGCACGCAGCGGGACATCTCGAGCTCGGGAGCACAGACGTCCATCGCTCGGCCGGCTCCGTCGAGCAGCACCGCCCAGCTTTCCCTGGGCTGGGTCAGCTCGACGCGCGATCGGCTGGCCGGCGGCAATCGGAAGAGCGCGGCACTGCCCCGCCAGCTCAGCCGCTGCCTGCCCACAGAGAGCGTGCCGGGGTTTTGCGGCACCGGCACCGCGAGCCGCACCACCTTCGCCTCCACCGGCTCCTCGCTGGGCACCCACAGCCGCTCGATGGCCGAGAGAGCGACGCCGCTGGCGGCGTGGCAAGCCGTCTCCCCGCGGGCGCGCACGCCGGGCGACTTGCCGTCTCCGTAGGAGTCGATCGCGCACGAAGGAGATACCCGCTCCCCGTGGGAGACGGTCGCCGAGAGAAGATGGATGGACGGCTCTTTCGCCACCGCCGCCTGGATGAACGGCGCTCGGGAGAGGGACAGCCGCAGCGGCCTCGCCTCCGCTTCCGGGGAGGTGGTGACTTCCTCGAGCGGCAGCCTCGGCTCCGCGCCGGGCCCGCGCGCGCTGAAGACCCAGGGGCCGGCTTCGAGGGACACCTCCGGGCCGCATTCGCGCAGCACCCCTCGCGAGGCGGCGCCAAGGCAGAAGACTTGCGGCGAGGTCCGGTAGCGGCCAGGGCGCGGCACCGAAGCGCGCGTGGCCTTCGCCGCCGGGATGGCGCCCGCAAAGTCGCCGATGGGCCGCGAGAGCAAGGACGCAGTCACCGCCGCCGCGCCGTCGGTGGTCCAGAGCCTGAGCCGGTGCTTCTCGCCGCCTGGGCGCACGAGCGCCGAGCAGTCCCGGACACGCGAGAGGCGGAAGACCACCTCGCCGCCGGCGTTCTCCAGCGCGCAGGAGAACGGCGACTTCGAGCGGAGGGTGAGGTCCTCTACCGCGTCCTGCTCGGGAAGGGGCACGTCCAGCACCGCCACGTCCGAGCCGAGCTTGAGCTTTTGGCCGTCGGAGAGGGGCCCCAGTTCCTCGGCCTTCGGCTGGGTGAGGGCGAGGCGGGTGGCGCCGGGGGCTTGCGTCTCGGCTTCGATGACCAGGGTGTAGAGGCCCTTCCTCAGCGGCTCGGCGAGCACGCAGTTCCAGTCCGCGCCGTTGTCGCTGCCCTCGAACACCAGCCGCTCCCCGTCGAACAAGCGGCAGCGCACGTCGGTCTCGCCCTCGGTGCGAAGGCGCACCGTCCCGTCCCGCGGCATCTTCACGGGGAGGCGGGCGGGAACCGGCAACTCCCTCGTCATGCCGGGCAGCAAGGTGTCGCTTCCCAGGTGGAGCCTGTACTCGATGGCCACGTCTCCGCGGCTGTGCTCCGTCACCAACAGGTACTTGCCCGGCGGCAAGGTCACCCGGTGCCCGGGCGCCGGCGGCGGCGCCTGGGGCAACAGCGGCTGATAGCCGGAAGGGCGCGGCTCCCCGGAGGTCTCTTCACCCTCGTAGGATTCACCCTCGCCTTCGTAGCCCTCGCCCTCGTAGCCTCCTCCCTCGCTCTCCTCTGGCTCGCTGTCGTCCCGGGGCGCGCTCGCTTCCTGGGGAGGGATGACCTCCACCGGCCTGCGCTTTTCCTTCTCATGCGCGAACAGCCTTCCCTGCATCCCGGAGGTGAGGGCGATGGCCACTTCCAGCTCGCCCTCCAACTCGAAGGTCAGCTCGTCCTTGCCGTCTTTCCCGAGCACCGCGGTGTACCAAGTGTGGAACTGCACCGGGTGCGCCTTGGCTCCCGTGAGCCGCGCCGGACGCCGCACCTTCCTGAGCTGGGTGTGGCGCATGCTCTCCACCGTGAGCGGGAGCTGCGTCCACAGAAGCTGTCCCGCGCGGAGCCGCAGCTCCTGGGTGCAGGGGGTGGGCACGCGCAGCAGCGGCCAGCCGTCCTTGTCGTCGAGCCGGCACTGGAGCGACACCCCCTGGCCGCTGGTGGCGAGCGCGTAACGCCCGGGCGACTTCACCGTGAGCCGCTGCTGGATCAGGTCCCCCGCTTCCACTCGCAGGAAGGCTTCTCCATCGGCGGCTACCGGCTGGCTCTCCTTGGGCGAGCGCCTCTTGAGCAGCGCCGCCGCGCGGCCCTTGCTCTGGCCCTGGGCGGTGACGGTGAGCATGTAGCGGCCGGGCTTGAGGTAGCCGGCTACCAGGCAGTTGCGCCCGCGGCCCCCTCCGGTGTCTGCCGAGAGCGACGGCTCCACCGGCGTCCGCAGCCGGCAGGAGGTGGAGAGCAGTCCCAGCGTAGTCACGTGGTAGAGGCCAGGGCGCTCCACGTCGAAGACCATCGAATGGGATTCGCCGCGGTCGAAGTCGAAGAAGGTCGGCGTGTCGAGCGGCACTCTGGCGAGCGGGGCGGGCGTGGGGCGATAGGCCGCAAGGGGCGGCGGCGCCGTCTCCGGCCTCGGCCGGAAGATGGTGAGGCTGACTGCGTTCGTGCCGCTGTTGCCCAGAGCCAGGGAGTCGGTGCCTTCGAGCCGGCAGGTGCCATCCTTGGCGTCGACGGACGCCCCGCCGCCGGCGCACGCGAACGGGCGTCCTCCCGACGAGCGGACCACCACCGGGCCCTGGGCGAGCGGGAGCTTCACCTCCCCGCGCGGGTCGACCGTGAGGTGGAGCGGAGAGGCAAGGGCGAGCGGCAGCCTCGCCGCGACCAGGCCCCGCGCGCTGGCCCTGCCGGGAGTGTTGACGCTGAGTTGGTAGTCGGCGCCGGCCTCCAGCCGCACCCGTTGGTTGAGGCAGGACGACTTGGTCGGCGAGGGCCTGGGCGCGCGCTGCGAGTCCTCGCGGATGATCAGCTTCTCGATGCCCTCGATGCCTCCGTACAGCGCGAGGTCGTACGGCCCAGGAGAGAGGGTCAACGCGAGGTCGCAGCTCTCCGACTTCGGATCCGTCTCGGTGAGGCGCTTGCGCTCGGCGCCGTCGACCCGGAAAAGCTCGCAGCGGCTCTTTCGCCCGCCTTGAGTCTGGATTCGGTAGCGCCCGCCCTTCTCCAGCTCGAACCAGATGGTGGCGCCCTGCAGATAGTTGAACTCGCGCTCGATGGGGCGCTCGGGGCCGACCTTCAGGAAGTCCCGGCCCAAAGGCAGCCGCTCCAGTTTCGCCAGCCGGGCCAGCTCGCAGGAGAGCGGCGGCGAGTCCTCGTCCAAAGGCACGTCGTGGAGGCCAACCAGGTACTCACCGGACTCCTCCGCGCGGAAGGTGAGGTGCTGCCGGCCGGAGCCATAGAAGCCGTCGCGCCAGGGCCCCTGGCCGCCCAGCGCAGCCCATTCCAGGTGGACCCTGGTGCCCGGAGCGCCGCGGACCAGGAGCACGTGGCGGGCGTCCATCCCGGCATGGGCCGCGCACTCGGGGACGAGCGCCTTGGGCTCGATCCGGCAGGCGCCCTCCGCGGTGGCCACCGCGCTGGCCCCCTCTTCGCTCAGCGGGTGCAACGAGAGCTGCGTCGCCTCGGGGCCCGGCGCCTCCAGCGAGGCGAAGGCCACCGCGGGCTGCTTGGGCAGGGAGATCGCCGCCATCCCCCACTCGGGCAGCGCCAAGTCTATTGAGCGCTCCACCGGGGCAGGCCTGAACCCGTACTCCACGGAGACGGCGTCGGACTCCTTCCCGCGCGTCCAGGGCCGGGCGTCGGTCCCGTACACCGTGAGCAGGTAGTCGCCTGTGTCGATGGGGGCTTCCAGCCACCACTCGTGGATGCCTTGGCCCGGCTGGGGGTAGACGACCGCGCCGCGGAAAGGCGCCGTCTCCAGCCACTCGCCGTTCCGCCACAGCCTGACCGCTCCGGCGGTTCGCCCGGAGACACGCAGCGTTACAGGTTGGCGCTTCTCGAGGCGGATCCAGTACGAGGCCTGCTCGCCCGAGGGCAGGGCCCGCTGCGCGCTGCGCTGCGGCTCCAGGCGGGGGATGGGTTGGTTGGCCTCGGTGAAGGCCAAGGCGCCGATCTCCACCTTGCCGCGAGCCTTCGCCTTCGACAAAAGGCGCAGCTTGTAGGTGCCCGCATCGAGGAGCAGGTCCAGCTCGCAGTTGGAGACGCCGGCCGAGCCGGAGCGCGCGAAGGGGCCTCGAAGGTGATCCACCACTTCGCAGGAGGTTCCGCTGCGGCTCTTCGCCAGGAGGCGGACCATTCCCGCCCGGTCCACCTTGACCACCGCTTCGGCCTGGCCCGAAGCCGGGGCCGAGGTGGGGCTGACCGACACCGCCTGCAAGAGCACGAGGGGAAGCGAGGCGAGAAAGAACATGTCATCTCCGCAGGTGACGGAGGCCGGCGAGCCGTGTCGAGCAAGAGGTACGCCAGGGGACTGCCCGGGCAGCAGACCTGCCCGCGCGCGAGAGTCGCGTCCGTACGCACACGTTCTTGTGTCCCCTCAGACCCGCCACGGCTCCGGCGTGGAACACGTCGAAGATAGAGGAGAGGCGCGGGCGGGGGAACCCGAATCGCGAGCCGCGGAATCCACGCCAGGGTGTCAGGCGCCGCGGAGGTTTCGCTCCGCGTGGGCCAGGATTTCGACCATCCGCTCCAGGTTCTGCTCGGAGCCGGGCATCGCGAACGACTTCTGGACCAGCTCCTTGGCTAGGAGCGTCAAGAGGTAGCGCAGCCGCGTTCGTGCGTCTCGACGCAGCGTCACGTAGTCCTCGTGCGCCTCGTTGATCTCCCACGCCTCCCCGCTCATCCGGCTTCGCCACGCCCCCTTGGCGTCGCTGACCAGCCTGGGCTCGGGGATGCCGACCGCCGAGCCGCGCTCCTCCTCGGGAGGCCCGACGATCACCGGCGCGATCGCAATGGCGACCGCGCCGGAGTAGGCCACCTCCACTCGCAGGCTCCCCCGCGCTCCTTCCAGCAGTTGCGGCTCGGCGCGGACCGCCGGGCGGGGACCCGCGCCCGCGACCTGCAGCCCTTCCCCGTCGATTGCCCAGCGGTATTCGCCCCGGGAGCCGATCCGCCGGCCCTCGGCGTCCACCGCCACCGCCTGCACCCGTCGCTCGGCGCCCGGCGCGACGCGAGCCTCGGGGGGAATGATTTGCGCCGACGCGACCGGTCCCGGAGGGAACAACTCGACCGCCTCTGGCGCTTCTTCCTCGGCGGCCAGCGGCATGGGCCGTCCCGGCGGGGCCTCGGCGTCACGCGCAATGGCGCCGTCGCGGACTGCCGGCAACTCGTACTGCGGCAGGCGATGCTTGAACCCGCGCAGGGCCTTCTGCAACTCGCGCAGCAAGTCCCGGTCGGCGGCGGCTCGCTTTTCGGTGTCGAGGCGCCTGATCTCGGCGTCGACCTGCGGCGCGATGCGCCACAGCGCATCGGCGAAGGCGCTGGCCGCATCGTCGGGCGCGACTCCCCGGCGGCTCCCCGGCGGGACGCGAAAGCCCGCGAAGTCGATCAGGCCGGCGAGCCCGCGGCTCACCCAGGGTGGCTCGCCCAGCCCCAGTACTTCTAGCTCGCCGATGTCGTCTGCCACCAGCGTGCCCGCGCACGAGACCTGGATCGCTGCGGGCTCGCCAGTCGGAGCGAGGAACAGCTCGAGGCGGATCGGAGGCAGGCCCTCCACCGTCACCTCCGGGGGCAGCTCGAGCCGCTCGCCGATGAAGCGGCGAGGAACGGCCTGGAAGGATTTCTGGGAAGTGCCGCGGGAGAGGGCGTCATACACCGTCAGCTCGATCTCCCGTGCGAGCAGCTGCCCCCTCAGCTCGGCGCCTAGATAGTCGGCCAGCCGCTTTCCGGTGAGCGAGCGCTGGGCCGCGGCGTGCAGGGGCCAGACCAGCACCTCGGTGAAGGTTTCCCGCGCCCCGATGCGCGGAGGGAGCCTCTCAATCGAGCAGCGCGGCTCGTCCTCGATCATCCTCACCGCCCACACCTCACCGCCGCCCACGCGGGCATGAGGCCAAGGACCCTGCACCGGCGAAGGCGCAGCGGTCAAGCTGCCGCCGGGCGCGCTCGGCCGCGGGCAGCTACAGCTCGAGGTCGCCGTCGTGGATTCCGGCGGCCCGCTTCGTCTTGCCCTCTTCGAAGATCGCCCCGTAGGTGTTGTCGCCGGCGCCGAAGTCCACCATCACGAAACGGGCGCCGCTGAAGGGGTCCCTCAGCCGCCTCACCATGATCTCGCCCTGGTCGACCGCCTCGAAGGCGTCCTTGAGCGTCCGCACGTCATCGTACGAGGACTCATGGCACGCGGCGATGATCTGCTTCTCCAGGGTGGCGTCGATTCCCCGGGAGGTGGTGTAGGTGCGCTGGGACTCGACCTTCATCCGGTCGATGAAGTCGCCGTAGGTCTCCCCCGCGCGCGGGCCGGCATCGGGTGGCTGGATGGCGGCTCCCTTGAGCAGGCGGGCCAGATCGACCGCCAGCTTCCCGGTGAGCGACATCTTCTTCACCTCGCTATGAGACAGCCCGTTCCGGTTGAGGTCGTACTTGGCGATCATGTGCTCCTTGGCGTAGGCCACCGCCCGCTCGATGTCGCGCTTGGTCACCTGAGCGCCGGCCTTGAAGTCCCGGTGGTCGATGAACCGGAAGAAGATGTCCACCAGCCGCTTCTCGGTGCCCTGGAGGTGCGAGAGCGCCTTCTTCACCTCCGCCCGGCTGACCCGGCCGTCCCCGCCGCTCGCTCCGAGGATGGTCCTCGCAGCGTTCTCCAACACGCGGTTGACGTTGGCCTTGGCGATGCGAGGCATGGGGGGCTCCTTGCGGCGATGGTTGGGCCGGCGCGGCGCCGGGACGCTCCGCTTACTCCATCGCCGTGGCGAAGCTCAAGTGGCCCAACGACGAAGCCGGCGGAGGATGGCCTCCGCCGGCGAAGCTGCTTCCCCCTCCTCGAAGAGCTACGGGTAGAGCGCGCCCGCTCCGGCCTTGTCCTTGGTGGTGAGGGTGAGCGACCAGTCGCCGGTGCCGTTGCACTGGGGATAGTGCATCACCGAGCCGGAATCGTAGGAGGTGAGCGCCCGCCAGGCCCAGTCCTCGAAGCAGGCGCCGGCCTCCGGGCGGGTGTGCTCGTGGCGGAAGCCCACCGTGTGCCCCAGCTCGTGCCGGAGGATGCCGGTCAAGGTGAGCGGCGCCGACACGCGGAACGAGGACCAGTCAATCAGGATGTTCCGCGAGCGGCGGCTCGAGTTGGGGAAGAAGGCGCGGGCGAGGTAACGGCCTCCGGCGTTGACCGGGTTCACGTCGAACAGCACATTGTTGTTTCGATTGGTGCAGTTGGAGTCCTGGTTGGAGACGTGAATGAAGTTGACCCTCGCCGCGGCCTCCCAGGCGGCGGTGGCGTCGGTCATCGCCTTCACCACCTCGGTGTACTTGCTGCCGAAGCTCGTCGAGACGCAATAGGTGAGGTTGAGCGCCTGGCTCGAGCTCCACTTCACGTCCGAGCCGTTCAGGTGGTAGACGGCGAGGTCCCGACCCAATGAGCCCACTTCTGGCCGGACGACGTGGTTGTCGTAGAAGGCGCGCAGCTTGCCGATGTCCTCGAACGCCTCGTCGCCGTTGGCGACGTAGACGCCGTCTTCTCCCAGGTAGACGACCGAGAGGAATTGCTCCCAGCTGATGGGCTCCGGGTTCGACTCCACGGAGGCGGTGCTGTCCACGCCGCACCCCACCAGGACCGTCAACGAGGAGATCAGGAGAGTCCGAACCGAGGTCATCGCTTGCCACCCTTTGTCCGAGGCCCGCACAGCGCGCCGCCGTTCAGCAACTCCCGCGCCGAACGTGGTGGCGAGAAAGAACAACCACTTGCATCAACCCCCACGGTTGGGCTAGTGGAGCGTGCCTTCGCCAAGATGCCGCGCGCGATGTCAAGCCGCATAGCAAGAAATCACCTAACTCACCGCAAACCAGGCATTTTCTGGAACACAAGCAACTGTTTCAAGTCAAGACACAGCGCGTCCTGGTTTGAGGCAGTACCCCATGCGGCCGTCTGACATCTGGTCGGTACCTGTCAGTTTCCTGACGGGGCCGCCTCGGCCGGGCGGCGGATTCCTACTGGGCGCGGAGTAGCCGAAGCAGGGCGCGGAGTAGCTCCGTCTGGGTGACGACTCCCACCAGCCTGCCGGAGTCCACCACCACGGGGATCATGCCGAACTTGCCGCGAAGCATCGCCTCGGCCGTGACGCCGAGCGCACCGCCAGGGCGGGCGGTCACCGGATCCCGGGTCATCGCCTGCTGGACCGTGAGGCCGTCCAACGCAAGCTCATAGTCCTCGCGCGCCGAGCCGGCCGCCGCCGAGGGGAGGGTCCGCTTGACATCGCGATCGGTGAGCACCCCCACCAGGCGGCAGCACGCGCCAACAACGCACAAGTGCCGGATGTTGTGGCGGCGCATCAGGGCCACCGCGTCCCGGAGCGGCTGCTCGGCAGTGGTGGTGATGACGTCACTCATCATCCAGTCGGAGGTCTTCTCGCGCATGTGCCACCTCCGCTCTCGCAGAAAGCAGCCGCCGTGCCCTTTCCATGTGCCCGATGGGCGGGCCGGCCGCGGAGGTCGTCGCCCACTTCCGGGTTGACCCCGACACCCCCGATCTGCCTTATGCTGGCGCGGAACACCTCGCAGGGGGCCCCGTGAAGAAGACGATTCTTGCCGTAGCGATCGGTGCGGTGATCGGCTGCGTCACCACCCAGGCGCTCGCCGAGCGCCAGCCGCGGATGAAGGAGGCGCTCCACCACCTCCACCAAGCCAAGGACGCGCTGGAGAAGGGCTCGCCCGACAAAGGCGGTCACCGCGTAAAGGCCATCGCCTTTGTCAAGGACGCGATCATCGAAGTGGAGAAGGGAATCGCGTTCGACGATCGGCACTGAGCGCCCTGGGGCGCTGCGTCATTTGACCGAGGCAACGGCGGCGCAGCCTCGGCGAGAATGCCTCCGGAGGACGTATGCCCGTAGACCGCACCCGCAGCTCGAAGTCCGGCCGCGTTCGATCTCGCAAGGCTGAGCGACCGGCCAGCGCTCGGAAGGACGAGTCGCGAGGGCCGGCGAGGGGATGGACACCCGTCCGGAGCGCGGCGCCCAACCGCGCAAGGAACGATGGGTTCGAGGCGCCGCGGAGGGAAATGGCCGCGCGAGGCTTGCCTCCGGCGGTGGGCGACTTGGAGGCCCCCGCTTCGGCCGGACCGGTGGAGCTCCGTCCGGGCGAACGGAAGCTGAAGGTGGTGATCACCGGCTACGGCGACTTCGGCGGCACCTACGACGAGGCGGCGGGCCGGCCGAACCCTTCCGGCGTGCTGGCCAAGAAGCTCGCCGAGCTGGGGCTCAAGAACGCCGACGTGGAGTTCCGAAAGCTCGAGGTGACGCACGGCGCGGTGGAGTCGTTCCTCCGGGACATGGAGAGGGCGCGCCCGGACGTGATCATCTCCATGGGGGTGTCGGGCGGGCAGGCCCAGGTCGAGGAGCGGCCGCAGAACTGGAAGGGCGGCGGGACCGACGGGAGGAACCAGCCCATCGAGGAAGGGCCGATCAGCCGGACGGTGGCGCCGCGCGCGCGCATGGAGACCGACCTGCCGGTGGACGCGATCGACAAGGCGCTGACGGGTTCGGCCGGCTCGCTCCCCAACGGCCGGACGGTCGGAACCGACGACCGCAGCCGCTCCGGGCGGGACGAGGAGTACTTCCCCGACGACAGCGCCTATCTGTGCAACTACCTCAACTACCGGCTCACCGAGACCTTCGGGCGCGACGAGCGGGTGACGGCGGGCTTCGTTCACATCAACGGCGACTCCCCGGGCAGGCCTGGAACGACCGCGGAGGAGATGCGCGTCTTGGCGCAGGCGGTGGTGGACCGGCAGGTCCTCAAGCTGCGGGAGCTGGACGCGCCGAGATCCTAGCCTCGCTCAGCGGAGCAGGTCGGCCAAGGCCTTGCAGCCAGTCGACTCGGCGCCGGCAGTGGCGCCGTCGTAGGTGCGGAACCAGGTGGTGGCGAAGGCGTCGTCCCAGCACTCGTGGTGGAAGGCGCCCACTCCGTCTCCCGCCCTGACCTGCACCTCACCGCGGCCCTCGCCGCCCGCCCGCCACGCGCTCGCCACGCTCAGCCGCTCCAGAGTGAAGGCGCTGCCGGTCACGTTCCTGTCCAAGAGGAAGCGCATGCGGCCGCCTCCGTCGGGGAGCTCGCGGTACTCGTAGTCCAGCGTGTCCCCGGTGACGGCGCGGACCTTCAGCGCCACGTACAAGGTCGACTCGGTGTTGTAGGTGACGTCGAGGAAGTCGAGCCCCTGCAGGCCCTCGTCCGACAGCCCTCCCGCGCGCGCCTTGGTGCCGGAGAGGTTGAGCGCGCCGACTCCCTTGCGGATGCCGGAGCTGGCGAGGAAGTTTCCGGTGAGCACGTCGAACCACTCGCCGCCGGCCTGCTTGCGGAACTCGACTCGGTACGCGAACGAGGTCTTGTCCACCCGGTCCATCACCAGCCTCGCCTCGAAGCCGGGGTGCTCCTTGTTGGGGAACGGCCCCCAGAGGCGGCGCGAGTCGCCCTCCCGGTGGGTAGGAGGCAGGCTCCGCACGCCCTCGACGAGCGCGAGGATGGCGTCCAGGCCCTGGTTGAAGCCGTCGGAGCCGCTGCGGGTGTCTTCGTAGAGCTTGGAGCGCTCGCCGATCCCGAGGGCGTCCTTGCGGGTGCCGATGCCGCTGCCGGCGGCGGCGAGCCCGCTCCGGGCGGTGTCCGAGGGGAGCTTGGCCTGGAGGTCCTGCTTGGCGGGGAGGGCGTTGACGAATTCGAGCTCCTTGTTGGACCAGGAGCCGCCGCCGCAGCCGAGGGCGGCGAGGAGCGGGGTGAGCAGAAGTCGTCGGTGGGCTCTCATGGTGTCGCCCTTCACAGCTCGTAGCTCAAAAGCGTGGCCAGCTCGAGGTAGCCGAAGTTCTTGGTCTCGTCGATGTTGTAGAGGAGGTAGTGCAGGCGTGCCCGGCCGGCGAGGCTCCACTTTCGGGAGAGGCGGAGGCGCAGGCCGCCGATGGCTCCCGGGGTGAGGGTGTAATAGCCCTGCTTGGGCAGCGCGGTTCCGGGGAATTCCCGCGACATGAGGTTGGCGCCAAGGCGCGCGCCGACGAAGGGGACGATGGCGCCCTCCGGCCACTCGGCGACGATGGACGCGCCGAGCGAGACCTGCCCGTACTTGTACCGGACGTCCTCGATTGCGCCGGTGGAGAGGGAGCCGTCGGAGCCGCCGAGCAACAGGTCGAAGCCGAGGCCAAAGCCGCGGCCGAAGAAGTTGTGCGAGAGCACCTCGAGGCCGAGGAGCGGAGCGGAGGGAAAATGTCCTCCTCGGGTGGTGGGCGCGTCGAACACCGACTGGTAGGTCCCGGCGACGCCGACGCTGTAGTGCTGGGCGTAGAGGGCGGCGCGGCCCGGGCCTTTTGCTGGATCGTCGGAGAAGGGCGCGTCGCGGAGCGCGGCCTCGTTCAGGGTGGCGACCTGGCCTTCGCGGACGAAGACCTCCCCCACGCGGAGCCGGTTCTGCAGACGCCGTTTGACTCTGTACAGCCCGGGCGCGAGGGCGATGCGCCGCTCGGTGCCTTGGGCCTTGACCACTTCGGCGGCGACGAAGCCCTTCTGGTCGATGAGGAAGTAAGGGCCCTCGGGGGCGGAGGCGGGGAAGAGCACCCCCTCGCGCCTTTGGGCGACATCGGTGAGCACCACGTCGCCGTTGCCGGCGAGGTCGAAGCTGAAGGTGGGGTGCTGGGCGCCGGCGGCGCTCTCGGCGGTGTCGGCCACGGTGCGGTCGTAGGCGTAGGCATAGGCCTCGGAGAGGCTGACCCGGCCGTCGCCGGACCGGTCGGCGTCGCCGAGCAGCCCGCTGGCCAGGTGATGGGAGAAGTAGCTCCCTCCGATCTGATCGCTCTCCTGCGAGTCCTCGTCGGCGGCGCTGGAGGTGAGGATGACGAGGCCGCGGGCGGCGCGGGTGGCATCGGACTCCACCTCGAAGGCGGGGGCGCGGCGGGCGCCCTTGGTGCGGGTCATGGTGCCGGAGCGGCAGGCGTCGAACACCGCGATGCGGATGTCGGCGGGAGCTTGGGCGAGGCGATTCTTCAGGGACTCGAAGGGAAGCTTGGTATCGCCGAGGCGAAGGGCGCCGTCCTTGGCGTGTCCGGAGTAGTAGACGAAGAGGGCAGTCCGTTCGCCCCGGGAGCGGGCGTCGCGGGCCTTGCGCTCCATCTCGCCGATGGCGGTGAGCAGGTCCTGGGAGCCGGCGTCGAGGAGCAGGGAGGTGTCCTCCGGGGCGAGGCCGCCCAGCCGCACGAGGACGTCGTGGATCTTCCTCGCGTCATCCTTCGCGTAGAGCAGAGGCCTGGTGCCTTCGCCGCCGTGGTCATTCCCGGCGACGACGGCGAGTCGGCGCAGCGGACCCTGCGCGGGCGCGGGGAGCGCCGCGGCCATCGACAGCACCACCATGCCCAATGCCCTGAGCATCCGACCTCGCAGCTACGGCTTCAGTACCACCCTGTGAAACTGCTCCGTTCCAGGCAGCTCGACGGTGTCCATGGTTTCTACCCGCCCGGCGCGGGTGAAGGCCTCCTTGGCGGCGCGCGTGACGGCCTCGACTTCCAATGGCTCCGGGCTGAGCACGACGATCACCCGCTCGGCGCCGTGGCCGGTGAACTCGATGCTCTGTGGCAGATACTGCATCCCCTCCGCACTGCTCACCTCCAGGCTGGGGCCCGCCTGCGGATAGAGCGCGGTCACCTCTCCCTGCTCATCCACCGAGACTGCTGCCACGTACCGGAGATCTCCCGCCCGGTAGCCGATCCGCACCCGATCTCCCTTGGAGAGCGCTTCCGGCGCCGCCGCCGAGACGTGCCGCTGGGGCTCGCCCTTGGCTCCGGAGACCACGAGATCGACCTCCGGGCCACCGCTGCCTTTGATTCGATTCCCATTGTGACCCAGGCGATCGATCAGCGCGTGCGAACCCACCGCGAGCAGGCAAGAGGCGGCCATCGCGGTGAACGGGTAGAGCCACCTGCGCTGCGGCTTCGGGGCAGGCCGTGGCGATCTCGCGGCCCGCTCCACTCCGGCGGCGAACCGCTCGAACGGCAGCTCCGACTCGAACCTCCGCTGCTCCTCCTCGATGCCGCGGAGCCTCGAGCGGCAGTGCGTGCAGGACCGGGCCTGGTCGGCGTCTTCCTGCGGCAGCTCGCCCGCGAAGAGCCTGCGAAGGCCGAGCTCTCCAAGGTGCGCGTGTCCGTTCATGGCCTCAGCTCCTGTCCGCTCGCCTGGGCGAACTGTTGCAGCCGCTTTCGGATGGTCGGGATCGATCGGCCGAGCAGGGCGGCGACCTCCTCCAGCGTCATCTCGTCGAGGTGGTAGTGCAACACCACCGCTTGCGTCTCCGAGTCGAAGCGCGAGAGCACCTTGCGGATCAACTCGCGCGTCTCCAAGACTTGGGGCCCGCCGTGCCCCTCGGGGCGGGCGCGCTCCTGGGCCTCGTAGCGCTCCTTCCAGCCGGCGCCCTCGGCGCGCACCAGGTTCAGGCAGTGGTGGGTGGCGATCTTCATGAGCCACGTCAGCGGGGAGGCCTCGGCGCGGAACTCCGACCAGTGGGTGAGCGCCTTGGCGAACACGTCCTGCATCGCGTCCTCGGCGGCGGTGCGGTCCCGGAGCAGGTACTGGCACCTTCCGTACACGCTGCCGCCGTACCTCGAGTACAGCTCCCGCAGCATCGCGCGGGTGTCCTGCTTGCCACCCTGGATGACCTCCAGCGCCGGCCCGGTCATCGTGGCTCCTCCAACGGCCAGGCCCACGGCCGGCTCCGACCGTGGGCCCGTCTGTCCGACGCGCTGTGGCGCGAGTCCAGCATGCTAGAGCGGAAGGTTCGAATAGTCGGCGTTGGGGAAGGCGCAGGCGCTCTGGCTGCCCCAGCCGGCGTTCGGGGCGAAGGAGGCGGCCAGGTAGCGGCTGTTGAAGTCCGAGTCCCAGCACTCGTTCAGCGTGGCCACCCCGGGGATGTCGCCGCCCTTGGCCCGGACGTCGGAGCGTCCGGCGCCGCTCTCCAGCCAGCGGCTGTGAATGGTGGCACTCTCCACCGCGGACTTGGCGGGGTCGGAGTCGAGGTTCTTCACCATCCCGAAGTCGAAGGAGCCGCCGCTGCCCGGGGTGGCGACGTACTTGTAGAGCGCGTCGACGAGCTGGCCGGTCTCGTGGTCCTTCACCTTGGAGAAGACCACGTCGATCTCCACCTGGGAGAGCGGCGCCGGCCGCGAATAGACGAACTCCGCGGAGCCGACGTTGGCGTCGTGCTCGGGGAGCTTCTGCGCCTCGTTCCAGTCGATGAGGAAGGTGCCGCTGCCGAACTTCTCCATCGGCTGCCCGTTGGCGTCGGTGGCGACCACGTGCGTCCCGGAGAGGATGACCACGTAGGCGGTGTTCGGATCGTTCTTGCCCTTGGCCTCGAGCGTGTAGCTGTAGTCGTTGGCCTTGGTCTTCATCACCGTGAACTTGAAGGTGTTGGGCGAGAGGGGATCGGTGTGCGGCCCCCAGGTGGCCACGTTGCCGGTGATGGAGGTGGGCGGGTTGTCGGTGATCGCCTTCACCAGCCCAAGGATGGCGGCGGTGCCGGAGTTGACGGTGGCGGTGACCACCCGGGTGAAGACGTAGAAGGAGGCGCGGTCGCCTTCGAGGGCGTCCTGCCGCTGAGAGGCGCCCGAGAGCGCCTGGCCGGCGCGAGCGGGCACCTCGAGATTCACTTCGTTGGCTTTCGGGAAGCCGCGGCGGAACTCGTCCGCGCGCTCCCTGCCGCAGGCGGCGACCAGCACTGCGGCGGCGATCAGCATCGAGCGCTTCATGGTTTCTCCTCGTGTCGGTTCGGGGAACGGGCCCCCGGCGGGCCCTACGTCCCAATGGACACGGCCGCCGCGCCGAACTGAAAGCAAGGCTCCCGCGAGGGAAAAACCCGCGTCAAGCCGGCCGGTTGCGGGCGGTGTGGGGAAGGGTGGGCGATGGCCTTGTGTGCGGCGGAGATGATGGGCAAAAGGGCGGGGTGTCCGATCGGCTCGCACCCGTGGCGGCGCTCCTTCTCTTGTCGACGGCCTCCCCAGCTGCGGACGCGACGGAGCGAGTCGCCCTCCTGGTGGGCGCGAACCTCGGCTGGTCGATGGATCGCCCGCTCCGGCACGCCCACGCCGACGCGCACCGGCTGGCGGCCGCCCTCACCGAGCTGGGCGACTTCCGGCCGGCGGAGGTGGTGGTGCTGGAGGATCCGGCGACCGACGAGCTTCGCGCCCATCTGGAGCAGCTGGGCAAACGGCTCTCGGCCGGAGACAAGTCGCTCTTCGTCTTCTACTACTCCGGGCACGCGGACGACCGGTACCTGCACCTGCGCGGGCCGCCCCTGTCGCTCGAGGAGCTGTACCGGCGGGTGAGAGATCTCCCCGGAACGGTGAAGGTCGGCGTGCTCGACGCTTGCCAGTCGGGCTCCATCCTCGCGGCGAAGGGCGGGCGGCCGACCGCCTCCTTCCGGGTGCAGGTGCAGGACGAGCTGGCGGTCCGGGGGACTGCGTTTTTGACCTCCTCCGGCGCGGACGAGCTCTCGCAGGAGGCGAGGGCGCTGGCGGGCTCGGTGTTCTCGCACCATCTGGTGAGTGGGCTCCGCGGCGCCGCCGACGACGACGGAGACGGGCGGGTCAGTCTGGCAGAGGCCTATCGCTACGCCTCGGCGCGCACCACGCTGGACACCGCGGCCACCGCGGCGGGAGCTCAGCGGCCGTCCTTCCGCTACGAGCTGAACGGGCGCGGGGAGGTGTTCCTCACCCGGCTTCAAGGGCCGCTGGGGACGCTGGTGTTTCCGCCCCGAGAGCAGCGCTGCTACCTCACGGACATCGCCGAGCGGAGGCTCATCGCCGAGGTGGCGGGGGAGAAGGCAAGGCGCTCGCAGCTTCTCGTTCCCGCAGGCTCGTACGTGCTCAAGTGCCTCGCCGGCGAGAAGTACCGAGTGACCGCAGTGACTGCCTCCTCGGGCGGCCAGGTGGAAGTGGCGAAGCTGGACTTCCGCACTCTCCCCTTGTCCGAGGGCGTGTTGAAGGGCGGCGGCTCGAGCCTTGGAGAGGACCAGTTGGTGGCGCTCAAGAGGCAGGGCTTCGAGGAGCTGAAGCGGGGCGATCCCGAGCGCGCGCTGGAGACGTTCAACGAGGTGCTGGCGAAGGACCTCCGGGACCAGGAGGGCTACCGGGGAAAGGCGCAGGCCTACCTGGCGATGGCGTCGAAAGCCTCGGCGGCCGGAAACCGCGCGCAGGAGGAGCGCCACCTTCAGGCGGCGCTGCAGGCGGATCCGCTGCTGGAAGAGGATCCCGAGCTCGCCTCGCGCCGGGCGGCGCCGCGGCCGGCGGCCCAGGCGGATGACAAGGCGCTCATCGAGCGGAACCTGCGGCAAGGGCACCCGCGGAGGTACCAGCGGTTCGGCGGAGGCGTGTCCTTGCTCGACGGCCACGGGGTGCTGTCGGTGAGCTTGGACTGCGTGCCGTGGGAGAAGCTCCAGCCGTCCATGCACCTTTCGCTGGTGACTCCGGGACTCGGCGCTTCCTTCCGGCTGGTTCCCAAAGACGGCCCGTGGAGCCCGTTTTTCGGGGTGGGCGGGCAGCTCTCGCTCTCGGCGATGGGGTTGCTGCCACCGCCGGAGGGCGAGGTGGTGATCGCCGGCCTCGCCTTCCCTCGCCGGACGTTCGACCGCGTGCTCTACCTGGACGCGGGCTTCCAGGGATTGTTGCCCGACTGGCAGCTCGATGCGGGCCTGGCGTTGCTCTATGCGCGCCCGGTGGTGGGCGATGGCTTCTTCGCGGTGATGCCGGTCCTTTCGTTCAAGTACCTGCCGAGTGTGGCGGCGGTGCGGTGAGCCCCCGCGATGTCGCGGAAATCCCGAAACGGTCCGCTTGCCATTTCCGAGGTAGATCTCGACGTGAGAGGCCTGCCCGCGCGGGATGCCTCGATCGCTCGGGTACCACAGGAAAATCAGATCGCCTGGCTTGAGCTCGTTCCGGTCCAGCTTGGAGCCGTACCGCTGCTGGTAGCCCCGAGCGGAAAGCCGCGGCGCGTCGATGCCCGCCTTCTTGAGCGCATGGTAGATGAGCCCGGAGCAATCGAACTTGTCCGGCCCGCTCGCGCCGAACACGTACGGGTCGCCGATCTGATCCTTGGCGATCTGGCTGAACTTCGGGGGACCCACACAGGACTACCCGACGCTGGGAGTGGCTCAGGCGATCGCTTCGAACGCGTCGAGCTTGAGCTTCGCGATGGCGATGTCCAGCGCGCTCGGGTTCTTCGCCGCGGGCACCGCCAACCCGAAGTTGTTGAGCAGCACCGTGGCCGACTTCACGTCCTTGCCTTCGCCGAGCTCGAGCTTCGCCTCGAAGGCGCTGTCCTTGCCGCGACCGAAGTCGCCGATCCGGATGCCGCCCTTGGAGGACTCGAACACGTCGCCTCCGAAGGCGTCCACCCTGAGCCGGTCCGCCAGCGAGGGGCTATTGGCGAAGAGGTTCCTCACCTCCTCCACCGACTTGCACTCCGCCCCGCGGAGGGAGCCGGACTTGTCCACCATGATCGCCCGCGACTGCGGCTTCTCCGCGCTGTCCCGCTTCTTGAGCGAGGCGACGAACACCCGGTCGTCGCCCATCGCCACCGCGTTCTTCGGCACCGCCAGGTCGTAGGTCGCGCCGGCTTCGCGCTGGAAGAGGGCGGAGGCCACCTCCTGGGCAGTGGAGAAGGGGATGACCAGGAAGGGATTCCCCACCGCGGAGAACTCAGCCGAAGGGCCGACCTGCCAAAGCTGCCGGCTGGCCTGGATGGCGGCCAATTCCTTGCGACCCACGTCGGGCGAACGCTGGCCGTCCAGCAACGCGGCGACCTTCTCCACGCGCTGCGCGAAGATGTCGCTCACCACCGCGCCCGTCTTGGGCGGCGTGGAAGGCTTGGCGACGTCCTGCAAGCGCAGGTCGCCGGGGAGGGTGGTGGGAACTCGGGGGGATTGGGGCTTGATTGCGTCGATTGCCATAGGCCGCCACCTTACCGCGGAAGGGCCGCCGACCGGAAACCAGCGGCTCCCTCCTGAAACGAAAAAGTTTCCCCTCGCCGGCCCCTCGCGCGACACACCAGGCCGATGATGACGATCGCCTCAGGTGGCCTTCAGATTGATACAACCGCCCGCGCGATGAGTGCAGACGCCGACTCCCGAGAGGTCGCCGACCTCTACCGTCGCTACGCCCCGGCGGTGCACCGGCGGGCCGTCTCGCTGCTCTCGGATGGCCAGGAGGCCCTGGACGTCACCCAGGAGACGTTCCTCGCGTACATGAAGGCCCGCTCGAAGCTGCGCGGTGGCGCCGCCCCGTTCACCGTCCTCTACCAGATCGCCACCTACCAGTCGGTCGACCGGCTGCGCCGCAGGAGCCGATGGTCGGGGCGCCTCGCCGGCCTCGAGCTCGACGAGGCCGACGACGGCGCCAGGGAGGAGCCGGCGGAGGCCCACCCGGGCGAGGCCTCGCGCGTCGACGCCGCGCAGGACCTGGCGCTCCTCACCCGCGGGGAGGATCCCTTGGTGCTCACCGCCGCCTTCCTCTACTTCGTCGAAGGTCACACCACCGAGGAGATCGGCCAGGTGCTGGACCTCTCCCGCAAGACCGTGGGAAAGCACCTCGCCCACTTCGCCGACCGGGCCCGAAAGCGCTACGCCCGCTTCACGCCATTGGGGCTGCAATGACCCAAGGCCGCCGCATCAAGGACGCGCTGCTCGAGCGGTACCTCGCCGGCGACCTGGCCGCCGAGGCCAAGTCAACACTCGAGGCTGGCCTCGCCGGGTCGCCGCCCGACCGGGCGCGCCTCGAGGAGCTGCGCGCCGACTCGCAGGCCTTTCTCACCCAGCACCCTCCCGGGCAGATGGTGGCGCGGTACGAGCGCGCCGCGCGACGGCGCTGGTGGGCGCTGCCCGCCGTCCTCGCGCCGCTCGCCGCCGGCGCCTTCGCGATCGGCCTCGTCCTGGACTTCCCCACGGAGGACGAGCCCTCCTTCATCACCAAGGGAGGGGTCACCCTCACTGTGCACCTCAGGCGCGGCGAATCGAGCGAGCGCCTGGCGAAGGGGGTCGAGCTTTCCGCCAAAGATGCGGTCCGCTTCGAGCTGCGCGCTCCGGGGAAGGGCTTCGCCGCGGTGATCGGCAAGGACTCCGCCGGCAAGGTCACCGTCTATCACCCATTCGGAGTGCTCGAGGCGGCTGCGTACGAACCCGCGCAGCCTCTGCTCCCCACGGCCATCGAATTGGACGCCACGAAAGGCCGCGAGCAACTGTGGGGCCTGTGGTCGGACCGCCCCTTCGGACTGGGCGAGGCGACCGAGGCGCTAAGGAGTGGATCCCCCCTCGAGCAGGCCGTGCCTGGCGTCCAGCTCGGCGCAGCCGAGTTGAACAAGCGTTGAAGGAGAAGCCATGAGAAGGACCCTGACCGTCACCGCGCTCGCCGCCTGGCTTTCGGGCTGCGCCACCACCATCGACGTGCGCCGCCACCAGCCGGCCATCGTCGAGCTTCACTCGGCCAGCCCGGGAATCGGCTTTCTCCAGGTCCACGCCGACGACGAGGTGATGGCGCGGGCGCCGAACGACTTCTCCAACATGACCGGGCTGGTGCTCAAGGCGGCCAAAGGCTACTTCCAAGCCGAGAACGCGAGTTTTGCGGTCGTCGACTACACCGATCTCGGCTACCAGCCGAAGTGGGTGCGCAGCCGCACGCCCAACGAGCCGCTCCAGTACCGGCTGGACTCGCTCCCAGGAGTGCCCGCCGGCGCCCAAACGCCGCTGGTCACCGCGGTGAAGGTGCTCGATTGGCGCACCTACGTGGAGACGGTGGACAAGACTTCACGGGACGTGGCGCGGGTGTCCCTGCTCTTCTCCACCTGGGCCAAGGACGGCCAGCCGGTGCGCACCGAGGCGATCACCGCCGAGGCCTTCGCCAAGGTGAACGGCGTGCGGCTCACCAATCACCCCGGCTCGGGCCGACTGGTGGTCTGGTACCAGAAATCGTCCACCTACAGCTCCGCTTGGCTTCCCGAAGACCGCGTGGCGCTGATGCGCCAGGCCATCGAGCACGCGGTGGCGCTGCACCTCTACCCCTTGCTGCCCCACCAGGTGTCCGAGCGCTTGGTCCTCGCCGACGACGACCCGTACAAGGAGGGCGTCCTCCTCGCGCAATCGGGGCGATACGACGAAGCGCTCGCCTCCTGGCTCAAGGTGGCGCAGTCCAACCCGAAGGCGCACGGGGCGCTGTACAACGCGGCGCTGATGCACCTCGTCCGCGGAGAGGACGCCAAGGCCGAGGAGCTGTTGCTCAAGGCGGTCTCCATCGACGACAGGTGGCTGTACGGCGAGCTTTTGAGGTCGGTGCGCGACAGGCTTGCGATGAAGAAGCAGGTGGGCCTGCCGGCGGTGACGCGGAACTGAGCGCCGGCCCGCCCCGTCGATGGGCGGCCTGGCGCATCGGGGGAATCCCCCCTGTCCTGCCCCGGGCATTCCAAGTCGCTAACGTTTCCTTCATGGAGTACCGGCACCCCAACCACCCGGGGGAGCTGTCGACCGATGCCAAGATCGCCGAGGTTTCGCGCGAGCCCGGAGAGCTGAACGCCCGGGCCGACGCCATCGTGGCGCTCACCCACCTGGGAATCCCATTCCTGGTGGGCGGGGCCTACGCGTTCGCGGTGTACACCGGCATCTACCGCGACACCAAGGACCTCGACCTGTTCGTCCGGAAGGGCGACGCGCTCTCCGCGCTGGAAGTGCTTCGCAGGGAGGGCTGGCGCACCGAGCGCACCGACGAGGTGTGGATCTACAAGGCCTTCAAGGGCCAGTGGTTCGTCGACGTCATCTTCAACTCCGGGAACGGCGTCACCGCAGTGGACGAGGAGTGGTTCATCCACGCGCCGGCGGCCGAGGTGATGGGCCAGCCGGTGCGCCTGGTTCCGCCGGAGGAGCTGATCTGGTCCAAGGGCTTCGTCCTCGAGCGCGAGCGCTACGACGGCGCCGACGTGCTGCACTTGCTCCGCGGCACCGCCCCCAGGCTCGACTGGGCCCGCCTGATCCGGAGGTACCACCGGCACTGGGAGGTGCTGCTCTCGCACCTAAACCTGTTTCGCTTCGCCTACCCGTCCGAGCGCTCCCTGGTGCCCTCCTGGGTGATGCTCGAGCTGCTCTCGCGCACCCTGGACACACTCAGGCAGGGAGACTGGAAGGCGCGCATCTGCCGGGGGAACCTCCTCTCCCGGGTGAACTACGAGCTGGACATCACCCGGTTCGGCTATCTCGACGGGCGGCGGTGGGACGAGGCCGAGCGCGCCAAGGAGGCGCCGCATGGCGAGGGAACCGGGCTCGAAGCTCCGCGTCGCGGCGGTCGGTGACCTGCACTGCCGCGAGGACCAGCACGGCCGCTTCCGCCTCTTCGTCCGCCAGGTGAACGCCGCCGCCGACGTGCTGCTCCTCTGCGGAGACCTCACGGATCGCGGCCTGGCGGAGGAGGTGAGGACCTTGGTCGAAGAGCTCTCCGAGCTGCGGATCCCCTGCGCCGCGGTGCTCGGCAACCACGACCTGGAGAACGGCCAGGAGAAGCTGCTCTGCGCCGAGCTGGCCCGGGTGGGGGTGCATTGCCTCTCCGGGGACCACTACGTCTTCGAGAAGGTGCTCGGGGTTGCCGGGATCAAGGGCTTCGGAGGCGGATACGGCAACGCCACCCTGCAGGCCTTCGGGGAAACCCAGACCAAGGCCTTCGTCCAGGAGTCGGTGAGCGAGTCCTTGAAGCTGGAGGCGGCACTGGGCCAGCTCGAGACGACGAAGAAGGTGGTGATCATGCACTACGCGCCGGTGCGGGCCACCACCGAAGGGGAGAACCCGGAGGTCCGGCCATTCCTCGGCACCAGCCGGCTGGCGAGCCCGGTCGACCGCTACGGGGCCGACGCCATCTTCCACGGCCACTCGCACCACGGAACGCTGCGCGGGGCGACCGACAAGGGAGTCCCCGTGTACAACGTGGCGATGCCGCTCCTCAAACGGCACGATCCGGAGCGCCGCTTCGTGGTGGTGGAGATCTAGCGTTCAAATAAGCTCCCGTGCGGCGAGTATCCGGCAGACTCGGGCCGCCAGGGAGGCAACCGATGGCTCGACGTTGCTGGTGGCTGCTCCTCGCCGCGGCTGCTTGCGGGCGGCCCCAGGTGCCTCCTCCCCTCAGCGCTCCGGAGAGGCTTCCCGGAAACCCATCGGACGACGCGCTGGCCGCCATCGGCGACTGGGACTTCGCCCCGCCACAGGACGTGGACTTCAATCCATCGCTCGGTGGCTACCCCAGCTCCAGGAGCCGTGCGATGGCGGCGGTCGCGGAAGGGGCCACCGTCGGAGGGGTGAACGAAGCCCTGGAACGGGCGGGCGCGCGGATCGCCGGCTCCATCCCGGTCGGCGGAATCCTGGTGGTGCAGGTGGAGGGCGGTTTCGAGCGCCTCTCGAAGGCCGTGGGCACCCTGCGCGAGAGCCTGGCGATCTCGGCCGCCAGCGAAGACCTGGTGGTCGGCACCGCCGATTTGCCGCCGCAACCGGCGAACCCTCAGGCTGCCTGGTGCGGCTGGAGCTGGACCGTGCCCCCATCGGACGGCAACTGGTTTCTGGAGTGGATCCGCGCGCCCGCGGTTTGGGGCCTCTACCAGAAGCTCGCGCAGCAGCGCTGCTCCCCGAGCGCGACCGTGGCGGTGCTCGACAATGGAATCGCCGAGCACCCGGACCTCCCGCGGCTCATCCTCATGCCCGAGGCCGGCAAGGGCGACCCGATCAACCATGGGATGGCGGTGGCCGGAGTCATCGCCGCCGGCCCGCTTCGCTACGGCTCGGGGATAGTGGGCGTCAACCCGTGGGCGCGGGTCGTCGCTCAGAACAGCCGCGAAACGAGCGACTTCGCAAAGGGCGCCTCCGTTCTGTGGAACGGCGAGGCGGCCGGTCTTCTCATCGCCTCGAGGGAGTGGCGCGACACCGCGACGCTCTTGCTGAGCTCCGCCCCCGAGGCCCGGGCCTTGAACCTGAGCATGGGCTGGACCTGGCACCTCACCGACGACCAGAACAATGTCCTCTACAGCTACCACCCGAACGATCGAGACCGGCCAAGCATCGACAAGGCCGTGGATGACAGTGGAGCAATGGCGGAGCGGCTGATCCAGGGGTTGGTGGACAAGGGCCGCGACGTCCTCTTCGTGGTGTCGGCGGGGAACGGCCGCTCGCTGCCGCCCTACATCACCTCCTCGAAGTACGCGAATCCCTTCACCGTCGCTTGGAACGACACCTCCGACCCCGAGATCAAGCGGCGGATCCTGGTGGTGGAGGCGATCGGCGACCCCAGCGGAGCGGCGGCCGCATTCAGCCAGCTCGGAGGGAACATCTCCGCGCCGGGGGCGGCCATGTGGCTCCTCGCGGCGGGGGGGTACCAGTGCCGCAGCGGGACCTCTTTCTCGGCGCCCACCGTCACCGGCGTGGCCAGCCTGCTCTGGATGTTCCGCCCCACGCTTTCCGCGCCGGAGGTGTACGACCTCCTCACCGATCCGCGGAACACGCAGGAAGTTGCGGGGCCCCCGCTGCCCGCCCGCGGAGTCGACGCGCTCTCCGCGGTGCTCGCGCTCGACGGGAGCCAAACCTGCGGCGAATGGAAGCGGGCGCTGGTGGACGTGGACGACCGCACCCGCTACGGCCGGAGGCTGTTCCTCACCGAAGGCGTGCCGGTGCCGTGGCTGGGCGGGTATTCGTCGATCGGCGACGGCCAGGTGGACATGAGAGATGTGCGGGCCTACCGGACCGCCCAAGTTCACTACCTCGTCGGCCTGGAGCCCGCCACCCACCCGAAGCTGGACCTCAACCACGACGGCCGGACAAGGGGCGCCGACCGCGACCCCGAGCACTACGCCCGCTTCGACTTCAACGGGGACGGTCAGGTGAACGCCGGGACTTCCTCCCGGGTGCGCGGCCGAATGGTGACCGACGTGGACCTCCTCGCCGATTGCTTCCAGGAACCCGATGAAGGCTGGCGGAAGCAAGACCTTCCGCTGCTCGGCAACTCGGGCGACGTGGAGCTGAAGCTGGACGCGCTCCAGGCGGACCTGGACCAGGTGCTGAGCCAGCGCTCCTTGCCCGGCCCGGTGGACCGGGTCGAGCTTCGCTTCACGGGCACCTCCGCCGACGGCCACCCCGCGCTGTTCAAGACCCTCACCCCGCCGTACCCCGCGGACCTTCTCCTCACCATCCCCGTCCCCCAGGCCGGCAAGGTCACGCTCCAGGCCAAGGCCCTCACCGCCTCGGGGCCGCTGTGCGCCAAGCTCAGCCCGGACCTCATCGACGTGGCGCCGGGCCGCTTGACCAAGGCTTCGCTGCGCGTGGCCTGCAAGTCGGGCGAGGCCTGCTGCGACTCGGTCTGCTGCCCGGCGGGGACCAGTTGCTCGGGCGGCGCCTGCGTGGAGCCGGTGCTCTGCGGAGGGACGACGGCCTGCAACGCGCCCAACCGCTGTTGCGGCTCCACCTGCTGGGGCGTGGATGTCGGAGTCACCTGGCCGGTGTGCCTCGGCTGCGACAAGCCGTGCCCTCGCGGCATCGCCTGCTGCGACCTCAAGTGCTGTGCGCCCGGCGAGCAGTGCTGCGGAGGGCAATGCGCGGCGCGGTGCTGCCCCTCCTCGCCCACCCGCGCTTGCACCGCCGCGGGCACCGACTGGTGCGGCGGGGCAGTGGTGAACACCCTGGCCGACTTGAACAACTGCGGGTACTGCGGGAACGCTTGCGCCGCCGGCTATGGCTGCTGCGACGGCGCTTGCGTGCTCACCAATGACAGCAACGACCACTGCGGCGCCTGCGGCCAGCGGTGCGGAAACGACCAGGTGTGCTGCAACGGCAGCTGCGTGAGCACCTCCTGCGCCGGGTGCGGCTGGTCCGGCTGCGCCGCCACCGACCAGTGCTGCTACGGCAGCTGCATCCCACAAGGCTGGACCTGCAACGACCCTTGCGCGGGCATCACCTGCCCGACCGGCTACGGCTGCCACCGGGGGTTCTGCCTCAACCTGCAGACCGATCCGCGCAACTGCGGCACCATCGGCAACGCCTGCGCCTCCGGCACCTACTGCGCCGGAGGGCAGTGCGTGACGCCCGCGCAGATGCTCACCGATCCGGCCCGCTGCGGGACGGTGAGCCCGGGCAGCCAGCCCTCCACCCAGACGTGCTCGGCAGGGAACGCCTGCTGCGGAGGCTTATGCACCGACTTGAACACCGATCCCGACAACTGCGGCGCCTGCGGCAACGTCTGCCCGCACCCGGCGAGCTTCACCACCTCGAACCTCGTCTCGCCCATCTGCTGCGCCGGAAAGTGCGTGGACCCGAGCTCGGACACGGCCAATTGCGGCAGCTGCGGCGGCGCATGCGCGCAGGGCGAGGGCTGCTGCGGCGGCTCATGCCAGAAGCTCGACCAGCCGTACCAATGCGGCGCCTGCGGCGCGACCTGCTTCTCCTACGTCGACCCGAGCGCCCCGCCAGGGAGCTTCGGAAACCCCACCTGCTGCGGCAACCAATGCGTCGACACGAGCTGGGACGAGCGCCACTGCGGAGGCTGCGGCAAGGCTTGCCCCCAGGGCCAGGCCTGCTGCGCCAGCGCCTGCGTGGACGTGCTCACCGACGACTTCAACTGCGGCGAGTGCCTGAACAAGTGCGAGTCCTCCGGCGAGCCGCTCCGCTGCTGCGAGGGGGCCTGCCGGAAGATCAAGACCGATGTCGGCCACTGCGGGGGCTGCGGCAAGCCTTGCGAGGGAGGAAGCTGCCTTCAGGGGGCCTGCGTCTGCTCCGGCCCCTGACGTCCCGGCGTCCGTGCCCTCCCGTCCGGCGAGCGGCTTTCAAGCGGGTGGCGTGGTTTCCGGCTAGGTCCTCGCCAGATCTGCGCAGACCCTCAGCCCCACGCCGAGGTCGCGCAGCGACGGCTCCACCACCTCCCGGTTCGACGCCCGCGCCGAGTTGGAGCCATACGACCAGCCGCCGCCCCGCACCACGTGGGCGCCGTCGGGCAGCGACGAGCGGACCCATTCCCAGACGTTGCCGGAGAGATCATCCACCCCGAAGGGACTGGCGGACGAAGGGTGCGAGCCGACCTCGTCCGGTCCCATCGCCGCCGGTGCCTTGCCGTACGTCTCGTCGTAGGCGATGTCCTCCGGCTCGAGCCGGTCGCCGTGCGGATACTCGCGCCCGTCGGCTCCCCGCGCGGCCCGCTCCCACTCGTGCTCGGTGCAGAAACGGGCACCGGGCACCTTTCCCGAGCGACGCAGCCAGTCGAAGTAGGCCTGCGCGTCTTCGGAGGAGATGCCCACCACCGGAAGCCGGCGCCAATCGAGCGCCGAGCGGACCCTGCGATCCGGAAGGAGGATCGGCTCGCCCTCCACGGCCTCTCTCCGCGCGCCACCGAGGTGCACCGCCAGCCGCCACTTCTCGCCCAGACGGTCCAGCGCCAGCGCGCCGCGGAAGCCGCCGGTGCCCAGGCCGGGAGCCCTTCGCGCCCGCTCAGGACTCGGCAGCGAGTCGAGGAAGGCCGTCCATTCGGCGAAGGTGGTCTCATGGCGGGCGATGAGGTAGCCGCCGGTCGAGATCGCGTGGAGTGGGACAGTGCGGAAGAAGTCGCGGCGAAGCCCTTCCTCGGCGCCGCTTCCGAACAGCAGCTCTCCCGGAGGCACGTAGACGAAGCCGTCGGGAATGAATGACGCCTCCGGCACCGGCAACAGCAGCTCACGGCGCTCGCCCGGCCGCAGCACGAACGGCAGCCGCACCGTGGCGCGCCCGGGCGCGGAGGCGGTGACCGCGAAGGAGCCCGCCGCTTCGGGCCGCTCGCCCTCCATCTCGCCGAGCCGCTCCTCCTCGAGCCTCCCCCCTTTGGGGACGAACCTCGAGAGCTGCACCCGCCCGCCGGGGGGATCGGTGCGCACGGTGAGCGCCGCCGGGCGGCTCCACTTGGCGAGCCGGCCGCGGCCGTCGTACAGGGACAGCCGAGCCAGCAACTCATCGCGGTCATCGAGGCGGCGCTCCTCGCCGGCGAGAAGCGCCCGCGCCTCCAGCGCGTCGGCGAGCAGCTCCCGCGCCGGACGGCCGCCGCCCAGCAGCAAGGCCGACTCCAGCGAGCGGCAGGCGCGCGCAAGGTGCGCCTCGGCGCCGGAGCGCTCCACCAGCGACTGTCCCCACTCGCGCTCGCCCTCCTCGGACCGGCCCGAGTCGAAGTGCCCGAAGGCCTGGAGGCGCAGGGCTTCGGCGGAGCGCACCTTTTCGGCGGCCTCGCCGATCAGCCGCTGGCCCTCGGCGGCCAGCGCTCTCGCGCGGGTGGCCTGTTCTGCGCGCGCCCTCGCCCTCGTCGCGAGAGCTCCTCCCATCACTGCCAGCACCACGCCCAACCCGGCGCCAACCACCACCCAACGCCGCCGGCGGTCCGCCCTCCGGGAGGCGTCCAGGAAGGACTTCTCTTTGGGCCCCAGGCCTTCGCGCTCCAGCTTGGCGGCCTCCGCCAGCTGGCTCCTGCCCCATAGCGCCTCGCGCCGCCGGCCCAGGCGCTCCCATTCGGCCACCGCGCCCGAAAGCCGCTCGTAGGTCTGCCGGCGCTCGGCATCCTCCTCCAGCCAGGCCCCAAGCGTCGGCCAGGATCGGATCAGCGCTTCGTGGGCGACCTCGTAGGCGGAGCCGCCCGGCGACTCCCGCGCGGTGACGAGACGCCCGCGCACCAGGGCAGCGAGGGCCGCGCGGCCATTCTCGTCGCCAAAGGACAGCTCGGCCTCGGTCCTGCGGGCGCGCGTGCCCTCCAGCGTCACCATCAGCGGCAGGAGCCTTCGCGCCGCCGCCCGCTGAGGCGCAGGAAGGTGGGAGAGCACTCCGTCCGCGTGGCGGGCGAGAGCGCCGGTGACGCCGCCCAAGGCATCGAGGGAGGAGATGGTGATCGTCCCACGCGGCACGTCTCGACTGTTCCACAGCTCGGCCAGGGCGAATTGCAAGATGGGCAAGGCGCCCTCGGCGCTGCAGCCGGACTCGACGAGGGTGGCCACCAGCGCCTCCGACTCGAAGGTGATGCCCTTGGCACGCGCCGGGCCCACCACCACCTCGCGGACGCTAGCCTCGGACATCGGCGGCAGAAGGTAGAGCCCCCGGCTCAGCTCGTCGGCGAGCCCCGGCACCCCCGCCAGGCGCGCGAGGAAGTCTCCACGGGCGGTGCAGAGCAGCCGCAGGTCCCCCGGTGTGCCGGCCAACTCCTCGATCAACTCGGCGAAGGCGGCGGCCTGGTCGGGCTCGCCGAGCGTCACCAATTCCTCCAGTTGATCGACGAAGAGCAAGAGGGGGCCGGCGACCCGGCAGCGCTGCCTCAGCTCCCGGCACGTCGCCTTCGGGCTCGAGGTAAGGCAGGAGAGAAGCTCCTCCTCGTGGGCGCCGAACCATCGGGCCAGCGCCGCGGCGAGCGAGGCGAGCGGCCGCTTGCCCGGCGTCAGCGCGGCCACCGTCCAACTGCGAGAGTCGAGAGCCCCGCTCACCACCCGGGGGAGCACCCCCGCCCTGCAAAGGGAGGACTTGCCCACGCCCGAGGCGCCCGCCACCAGCACGAAGGGCTCGAAGCGCAGCCGGTCCACCACCGCGCGGACCTCGCTGTCCCGGCCGAAGAAGACCGCGCGGTGCTCTGCCTCGAAGGCGAGCAGCCCGCGGTATGGATTCCCCGGGGGCAGCACCGCCATTCGCCGCTCCGGCGTCAACGCCTCGAGCGCGTCGCGCACCTCGTCCGCGGAGCCGAAGCGCAGCTCGGGGTCGATCCTCAGGCAGCGGCGGATGATCCCGGACAGCCCAGGGCCTGCGCCGCCCGGCGGCTCTGACTCGCGCGTCGTCACCGACCTGCGGAGATCGTCGAGGCTCTCTCCCTGGTGCGGCGGCTGCCCGGCGCAGAGGTGGTAGAGGAGGGCACCGAGCGAGTACACGTCGGTCCTGAAGCTGGCGGGCTCGCCGCGCCAGACCTCCGGGGCGATGTACGCCGGCGTGCCGACCAAGGGGCCTGCTCGCGCCGGCGGGCGCCGCCTCCGCGCGGGTAGCTCCGCCGAGGGCCCGCCCGGGGAGTCAGCGAGGAGCGTGGCCAGCCCGAAGTCCACGAGCTTCACCTCGGCGTCGCCCGTGAGGATGGCGTTGGCCGGCTTCACGTCTCGGTGCAGCACGCCCCGGCGGTGCGCCGCCGCCAGGCCGCGTGCCAGCCCGATGGCGATGAGGAGGACGCGCTCCGCCGGGAGGGGAGTGGGAAGCCGGTCGAGTGGTTCGCCGCGGACGAACTCCGAGGCGAGATAGGGGTGTCCGCCCACCATTCCCACCCGGTAGATGGCAACCACGTTGGGGTGCTGCAGGCGGGCGATTGCCTTGGCCTCGACGAGGAAGCGCTCGCGGGCGAACGGGTCGTCCTCCATGCCGCGGATGATCTTCATCGCCACCGGACGGTCGAGGAGCAGGTCGTGCGCCAGGTACACCCAGCCGGCGGAGCCTGAGCCGATGAGCGATGCCAGCCTGAAGCCGTCCACCTCGGGCGGCGGAACGAAGCCGCCGAAGAGTCCAGCTTCGAGCGGCTCGGCCACCGTCCGCGTGAGGGCTGCGTTCACCTCGTCTCCCCCCGGGCAAGAAGCGTTCCCGAACAGCGGCCAAGGAGCGTTCGGCCGTTGAGAGAGCTGCAGCCGGGGCGCCGGCGACCCACCCAGGGCGGGGCGACCCCGCCGTGGCGCTGATTCCCCTCGAATTCACTGTGCCTCGGGCGCTCGCCCGCGGATTGCAAAGTGGGTCTCGCATGCCAACCCTGACCGTGAACGGCCCGAATCTGATGAAGCGAGTTGAGTTGCCGGAGAGCGGCACGCTGCTCATCGGGCGATGTGACGAGAGCGACCTGGTGCTGCCGAGCGAGCACATCTCTCGGCGGCACGCGGAGCTGATGGTGGCCGGCCAGGAGCTGCGAATCTCCGATCTGGGGAGCCGAAACGGCACCCGGTTGAACGGGCAGCTCGTCGGCACCGTCTCGCGGAGGCTCTCCCCCGGAGACGTGGCGGTGATCGGCCCTTACACCCTCCGGGTCGAGGTCGACCGCGCGCAGGCACCGGGATGCACGATTCCCGATGGTTTCGTCACGCTCCTGGCCAGCACTCCGAAGGGGAGGCCGGCGGCCGCGACCGATTCGGAGGAAGAGGACACTCGAGAGCGGCAGCTGGTGCGCAGCCTCGGCGCGCTCGCCCAGGCGGCGCTGGAGGGCGCCTCGGCGCTGGACCTACTCCATCAGGCCCTGCGGCTCGCGGTGGAGGCTACCGGCTTCAACGAGGCCGCGGTGCTCCTGCGCGGAGTAGGCGGAGCGCTCGAGCCTTTCTGCCTCCCGGAGTTTCGTGGTGCCCATCCGCTGATCTGGTCCAGCACCATCGTCGGCGAAGTTCTCCACCGGAGGACCACGCTGCTCGTCCACCATCTGCCCTCCGCGCCGCGCTACCACACCGACTCGGTGATCCTGTCCGGCTCGGTGCACGTGCTCTGCGCGCCGCTGGTCCGCGGCGAGCGGGTGTTCGGGGCGATCTACCTCGCCACCCGCGGCGCGGAGTTGCCTTCTCAGGCCACCGTGGACCTCGTCGGCGAGGTCGCTGCCGTCGCCGCCGCTGCGCTCGAGGCGAGGGGAAAGCGGCAGATGCCCGAGCGCGCGGTGGACCTGGCGCGTTTCTTGGGCGAGGTCATCGAGGAAGTCCGGCGCCTGCGCGAGCAGTCCCCGTCGGCGATCCCCGCCCCAGAGCTGGACGTGGTGCTCAACGAGGCAGCGCGGGCCGCCGGCGAGCTGAGAGCCTGCGCGGAGCGCGACGAGGGCGACGAAGGGGAAGCGCAGCAGGCGGCCTGACCCCAGAAGGGCGAATCTCCGCTGAGTCGAGCGTGCCCCGGCTCATTCGAGCACGCAGCCCGAGCGAGCGCCGGTGAAGCGGGCCTTGGCTCCCCATAGCAGCAGCGCCGACGACTCCACGGTGCGCGCCTGCGTGTCCACCCGGAACGAGGCCACACTCGGGTTCGCCTTGGTCCACGCCCGGCAGAAGGCCTCGGGCTGCTTCATCACGAAGACGCAGGAACAGACCTCCTTGGCCGCGTACACCGAGGCCAGCTCGAGGTCGTTGTCCTGGTACTGACGCGGGCTGCTCGGCCCGCAACAGACGAGCGGGGCCGCGAGCGCCAAAAGGCCGACCAGAGCGGTTCGCCTCATTTCGCCACCTCGATCGCCAGCCGGAGAAGCTGGTCCAGCTCGAAGCCCTTCTTCCGGTCGTCGGCGGTGCGGACCACCACCAGATCCAGCGAGGGGATCACCGTCACCGATTGCCCCCAGTGGCCCTCGGCGGCGTAGGCGTCCTCGGGTACCCCTGGCCAGGCCGGCGCCCACTCCCGCTCGGGGACCGGCCGGTTGAGCCACCATTGCCGGCCCTGCACGTCGCCCTGCTTGGAGCTCACCTCTCCGGTACGGAAGGGCTCGGTGACGCTGGTGGAGTCGGCGACCCAGCCCTCGGGCAGGATGCGCCGGTTCCCCCAGCAGCCGTCGTTGAGGAAGAGGAAGCCGAACCGGGCGTAGTCGCGTGGGGTGGCGTAGAAGTGCGAGGAGCCCACCATCGTCCCGCGTGGGTCGCGCTCGATCACCACGCTGGTCATCCCCACCGGCTCGAACAGCTCCTTCCAGGGCCACTCCTCGCCGAGGGAGGGCCGGGCCGCGCCGTCGATCACCGCCGCGAGCAGCGTCGAGTCCCCCGAGGAGTAGGAGAAGCGCGCGCCTAGCTCCGCCCGGAAGGGGTGTGAGGCGACGAAGGTGGCCATGTCCCGCCGGCCCTCTCCGTAGAGCATCGCCAGCACCGAGGACACCTGGTACGACTCGTTCTCGTACGTCTCTTTCCAGTCCAGGCCCGAGGTGAACTCGAGCAGGCTTCGGACGGAGATCCGGCAGGCGGCCTTTGGCGCACGGAAGTGCGTGCAGATCGAATCCTCGAGCGAGAGGGCGCCCTTCCCCACGGCGACGCCGGCCAGCGAGTTCATCACGCTCTTGGTCACCGACCAGCCGATGTGCGGCTTGGAGGGATCGTACCCCCGGGCGTAGCGCTCGAAGATGATGGCGCCCCCGTGGACGATCACCACCGCGTCGGTGCGGATGCCCAGGCGCTCCTCGTCGCGGCCCACCAAGGTGAAGGCGTACTCCTCCAGCGCGGTGACTTGTGGTTCCCGGGCCGCGGCGACTTCCTCCACTCTCGAGGGCCACTCCAGGGTCGGCCAGCTCGGGCGGGTCGGGCATGGCGCGGCGGAGGCCGAGGAGCCGGCCGCAAGCAGCACGGCGCAGGTCTTGGCGAGAGCGCGCGTCAGAAGTCCCATTGCAGGCCGGCGGCCGCTTGAGGGCCGAGGTAGGAGGGGATGTCTCCGGGGTCTCGGGGGCTCGACGTCCACATGGACAGCGCCACCGCGGCCGGCAGCAGGGCCGACTCGGCGGCGGTGAAGGCCGCCAGGTGCCCCAAGTTCCGCGAGGAGAAGCCTGCATAGCCTGCGGCCACCATCGCGGCGAGGTGGGCGGCCAGCGCCACCCACACAGCGGGACGGAAGGTCGCCATTCCCGGCGCTCGCCAGTTGCCCGCGACGTAGCACGCCCAGGTGACCGCCAGGGGAGGCAGCGCCGCCAGCACCAGGAGGCTGGGAAGCGCCGCGAGGAAGAGATTTGACGGCAGGGTGCCGATGGCGGTCCCGAGCAAAAGTCCGGCAGGGACCGACACCGCGGCGGCCGCCGCCCCCGCGCCGAGCACCGCGGGGAGGCTCAGCTCCCTCGTCAACGGCCCCGGAGCCGGCTCGAGGATCCGCTCCTCGGCGAGGGCGGGAGCCGAAAGGCAAAGCGCACCGGCGAGCGCCACGACCCACCAGCGATCGAGCTTCCTTCTTGCCGAGGTCACTGCTCCTCCTCCGGCCGGGCGCGCCCTGCGCTCCACCCTCTGCCCGGGTCATGCCATGCTAGACCAAGGGAGCTGGATCCCATGGTTAGCTCAGAGCCGCCCGCGGTGGCCATCCGTTTCGACTCGGATTCGGCGCTGGCGAGCTGGTACGCGCAGTACGTGGCCCAGGGCTTCGTGACAATAACTTGCTGGGCCCAAGTCGCGACGGGATCGGGAATCCGACTGGACCTGACCGCCGGAGAGTTGCAACTGGTGGCCCGGGCGCGCGCGCTCGAGCCGAGGCAGGCAGACGGGACTGTCCGGGTGGCCCTGGAGGCGGAAGCCGAGCTGGCCGCAGCGGTCGCCAGCCAGCAACTCGACCGCCGGCTCGGCCGCACCGCCGAGAACGAACGGCGGCGGAGGGCCTCGCCGCTCCGAGTCCGCTTCCGGAGCTACCATCAGCTATGGCGCGAGTACGTGGAGCGGCTGACGCACGGGGCGCTCCTGGTGCCGACGGAGCTAGCGCTCGAGGTGGGCTCCTCATCGGTCCTCACGGTGACCTTCCCGGACAACCAGTCGATGAACGTCCGGACAAAGGTGATTGGCGCGGTGGACCTCCAGCCCGCGAGGGAAACCCGGCCCGGCAAGTGCTTCGAGGTGCAGCTCACCGACGGCGCTCAGGCGTTGCTCAAGGAGGCCGACCGGTTGCTCGCCCATTACCTGGCGAAGAGGCCGTACGTGTTGGTGGTGGACGACGACGTGTTGTTCCGCGAGGCCTTGAGCGACGGCTTGGCGGAGGCGGGGGTGGATGTGGAGACGGCGGAAGACGGCTACGACGCGAGTCACCTCTTGATGCGCGACCTCTACGAGCTGGATGCCATCACCATGGACCTGCAGATGCCCGGGCTGGACGGGCACACCCTCGCCCAGCGAGTGCGGAGGGTCATCGGATCGGACGTGCAGATCGTGGTGATCTCCGGAGGCGCCGAGGCCGAGCTCAAAACCCGGGTGGGACCGGTGGCCGACCAGGTGATCTCCAAGAGCATCCCCTTGCCGGAGATCGTCTACCGGGTGCGGCGCATGCTGCTCCAGCGCCACGAGTTCGAGCCGAAGAAGTGATCACGCCACCAAGGTGAGCAGCCCGAGCAGGCCGACGGCCAGGAAGTAGAGTGACTCGCCGGCGATGAGGCCTCCGCCGAGGAGCGAGGTGGTGCTCATGTCTTCGGGCAGGCCCTCCTCCCCCGGCTTCCGGGGCGACAGCTTCTTCCCGATGGTGTTCCAGGCCGACGACAGGACGCCTCCCAGCCCGAACCACAGCGCCACCGGCAGCTCCACGAATCCGCCGAACGAGGAGGCGTAGGGGCTCGAGAGGACGATCGAGTCCATGGTCCATCCCACCGCGAACCCGAGCTTCGAGCGCTTGGTGAGCTCCTGGTACCGCTTCCGGCGGAGGATGGCCTTCCGCAAGACTTCGGTGACGAGCCCGATGCCCAGGCCGATGAGCAGCGCCTTGAGCTTGTAGCCGGCCAGGTTGCCCAGGTCGCGGATGGCGCCGACGAACTTGTAAGTCATCGCGGAGCCCCACTGCCCGACCTGGGACTTGGCCTCGGGGTGGTCGAACTGGTTGATGGCGAGGGCCGGGTAGGCGGCCATGAACAGCTTGGCCAGCACCACGCAGAGCACCGCGCCCATGGTGATGCCGATCACCTGGTAGCGGAACTGCACGATCCGGTTGGTGCCGAGCCGCCAGCCGGTCGATCGGTCCTGCTGCATGTCGCAGCCGCAGGAGGTGGAGACCAAGAGGATGCTCGCCGCCATCAGCCCCACCAGCGGCTCCTTCAAGCCCAGGGCGGACATCAGGAGCACCGAGATGACGAAGGCGCTGGAGATGGGGTTCGAGTCGCTGATCCCCAGAGAGATCCCGTTGATCAGCACGAACACCAGCGAGATGCCGATCGCGAAGAGGATGAAGCCCAGCGGCTGGCCGAGCACCTGGGTCGCCACCACCACGATCGCCACCGCCCAAAAGCCGATCCAGGCGAAGAGCCTGCCGAGCTTGACCTGCTTCCAGGGCTCTTCGGCGGTAGCCTTCACCCGGGCGCGGATCTTCTCCGCGGCCTGCACCGCGAGCAGGGCCAGGTCGACGATGGCCGCCCCGCAGATCATCGCCAGCGCGATGAGGAAGCCGATCTTCCGGAACGGGTCCTTCGGCCCGAGCCAGCCGATCTCCCGGAGGTAAGGGGTGAGGGCGAAGCCGATCACCCCCACCACCACGCCGGGGATGGTGATCCGCGAGCCCACCACCATCCCCGCTCCCACGGTGGAGGCGGACACCGCCGAAGCGGCCACCACTTCGAACTTCTCCGAGGTCCAGGCGATGATCGCCCCGAGGCCGGTGCCGCCGCCGAGCTTGGCGATCGAGGCCTTGAGCAGCCGCTTGTCGGTGAGCGCGCGGAGGATGTTGGCGACCGCGTGCCCGGAGGGGAATTCGAGCTTGAGCTGGTCGACCAGGATGGGCGTGTAGAGCATTCCCACCCCCACGCCGAACATGCCGATGCAGCCCATGAAGAGCACCAGCTGCCAGGCGGGAGGCATCGGCATGCCGAGCCACACCATCGCCTGGATCAGCACCGCCATTCCCGAGAGCGACGCCACCGACGCGGCCATGGTCTGCATGTAGTTGGCGCCGTGCTTGCCCTCCGCTCCGTAGCCGTAGGTGACGGCGCTGCCGAGGATGCCCGCCAGCACCTGGCCGCCGACGAAGAAGCCGAGGCTGAAGTTCATGTACGCCGCGGCGATGCCTCCGAGCGGGCCGAGGATCACGATCGCCACGAGGGAGAGCATGATGTGGAAGGCGGGGGTCCCGACCGCGGGCAGGAACGCGAGCCTGGGCCTCGCGGTGTCGATCGCCGCCGAGACGCCGGAGGGAAGTGGCTCGTTCATGGCCTTCTCGCTGGGTGGGCGGCGGAGGCTAGCCGCCCGAGGGCGGATGCGCCACGCCCGCTTGTGCCCGCCCCGCCGGCCGCGCAATCCAAAGCAGACTCGGATTGGCCGAGAGCCAACACGTTGTCGCCGACGTGAACGTGGTCGTGGTCGGCGACGTGAACGTGATCGGCAGCCACGTCGCCGTCGCCGTCAACGCCCACGCTCACGCTCACGTCGTCGAAATGACGCTCGATCAAGGCGAGAATGTTTTGCGGCGTCCGTCTCCGCACTTCAAGGACGCGCTCGCGCGTGGGAGCATCCCGCGTCATGTCAGCCGGCGGCCCGAGCCCCTCGCCCCATTTCGCGCTCCTGCTCGTGGCGGGAGGCCTCCTTTGGGCCTGCCGCACCCCTCCGCCTCCGCCGCCTCCAAAAGAGCCTGCCCCCCGACTGATCCAGCGCCAGCGCGAGCTGATGCACACGATGGTCACCATCGCCATCGCCGAGCCCAGCTCGGCCGAGCGAGCGGAGGTGGCGTTCGAGCGCGCCTTCGCCGTCTTCCGGGAGGTGGAGGAGACGATGAACGAGTGGCGTCCCAAGTCCGCACTGGGTCGCATCAACGCCGGAGCCGGAGGCGAGCCGGTGCCCGCGCCAGCGAGCCTCTGCGCGGTGATCCGCCTCTCTCTGGACGGCGCCAAGAGGACCGGCGGCCTCTTCGATCCTTCCTGGGCGGCGCTCCGGGAGCTTTGGCGGTTCGGAGACGGCGATTCGAAAGTGGTGCCGGACGAGGAAGCGCTGGCGTCGAAGTGCCGGCTGGTCGACTGGCGGAAGGTGGAGGTGTCGCCCTCCTCCGACGCCGGGCAGGGCTGCACGGTTCGCCTGCCTCTGGCGGGGATGCAGCTCGGCCTGGGAGGAGTGGTCAAAGGTTGGGGCGTGGACCGGGCGGTGGAGGCG
>JACPVI010000015.1 GCA_016191815.1 Myxococcales bacterium | reverse complement strand
TTGAGGCCGAGCACGAGTCGGTCGTTGTAGAGCGAGGGATGGTAGACCCCGTCGTTGTCGGCGATCACCGTGTCGCAGATGCCGCAGAGGTCGAGGAGCTTGTACCAGTCGGCGTTGTTGCGAGCCATGCGGGTCACGTCGAAGCCGAGGACGATCCCGAGGCACCGCATGCCGACGTCGGCGACGAGCTGACCGAAGTCCTCCCGATTGCCGGGAAGCGAGCCGGTGTGGCCCTGGTCGGCGTCGTAGATGCGGACGCGATCGCGCGGCCATCCGAGGTCGATGGCGCGCGCGACGAGGCCATACTGGAGCTCGCCGCTCGCTGTGTGCTTACGCACCTGCTGCATCGTCGACTGGCGGATGTACACGCCGGCCAGACGCTGCAAGTGCTCCGGTCGGATCTTCGGGTTGGTCTCCATGAGGGCACGTCTCCTTTTTGTTGTGCAGCACGCGCGCGGCCGCCCGTGCGTAGAGCTCGATCGCCGTGGCTCGGCACGACTCCGGGAGCGCGTGCCATCGGTCGAGCGACGGGTTGGGGCCGAAGAGGTTCATCTGTCTCGCCATCGTGGCTTCTCCTGCCGACCGCTCTCGGATCGGCGGAGCCACTCTACGGCGAGGCCCTCTCCGGACCACCGGCCGCCATGGCATCGGCGAGCCGGATGAGGCGGCGCAGCCCGCTGGCGTTGAGCCGCGTGCGGGGCGTTGCCGCCGCGGCGGGCGTCGCCGTCGCGCCCGCATCCGTCCATGCGATAGGGAGGAGCGTCGGGCTGCCGTCGGGCAGCGTCACGACGATGCAGCCGTCCTTCCGGCGCTCGCCGGCCGCACGGTCCACGCGCAACCGTTGTCCACGCAGCGGATGCCCGACGCGGGTGACGATCACCTCGTCGGGGAGAGAGGAGAGTTCATATGCATTCTGTCTGTGAGTCGGAGGTGACCGAGGTACTTGCCCTCGACTTCCCGGCCCTTCACCTTGTCGACTTGTTCGCCCAGCCAGCTCTGGATGCGGTCGATGGCTTCGTCAGACGCGTCGAGATCCGCGTTCCACTCCGACATCTTCTGTTTTCGTGCGGCGGCCTCTGGCTCCGCCAATAGCAGCGCGCCAGCGAGCCGCTCGTCCAGGTGGAAGCGGTCGATGACCGCCTCCATTCCCTCCGCGTAACCTCGAAGCTCGCCCCGCGCGTACCCCAACGTCACGCTGTACCCCAGGGCCGGTGTCGCCCCCTCGACAAGCCCTGCTGCGAGCTCCAGCGGAACGACGGTCGGCCCGTTTCGCACCCCCACCTCGCGGTACGTGGGGAAATGACCCTCCCCAAGCGCGGGATTTCGATCGTGCGAGGCGCGAGGAACCGCGCCATCGAAGCAGCCCAGGTGATCCAGGAACTGATCGAGCTGGCAAGGCGCTGCGGCGGCGCGGCGCGGTCGATCAGCGCTCCAGAGTCACCTCGTAGAGCGCGAATCGCGAGGAGAGGCTGGGCGGCAGCTCCACTCGCCTCAGCCAGACCGGCGGCCGTCCGTCCAAAAGGCGCGCTCCCAGGCCGTCGCGGTTCCGCCGGAGGTAGGCGAAGAGACCCGGGCTCAGCGTCTTGCACAGGAGCACCGCGCGCAGCCTGCGATCCCGGGCGAGCGAGCTGGCCTCCGGGCCGTCCGGCGCCGCGAAGAGCCGGTAGGAGTCGCGCACGCCGCTCGCGTTGCGGTGATAGGGACCGCCGAGCGCCGCGTAGCCCGTGCGATAGGCCACCTCGGGCGAGGCAAACACGTCGGTGAGCAGTGTTTCCCCATGGCGCGGAGGGGGGACGAACGGAGCCACGTCCCCGTACCGGCAGGAGGGCAGGTTCTTGAGCTCCAGCCCGCCCAGTCGTAGCCAGACGATGGCGCCCGCCGTCAGCCAGTGGCCTGCAGACACCAGCACCAGGGCGGTGGCCGCCCCGGCAGCCGCGGCGGGCCGAAAGCCTCGAAGCTGGAGGCGCACCCGCTCTGCCAGGTGCGCCACCGCCTCGGTCCACGGGAGGACAGCCACGAGCGCCAGCATGGGCAGCCCGCGGTACGCCAAGACCGCGTAGGCGGCGAACACCGCGAGACAGACGAGGAAGAAGAGCTGCCGCGGGCGCGCCCCCGGCTTCCGCACCCACCAGAAGACCGCGAACGCCGCGCCCCAGAGCGCGGGAATCACCTCCAGCGCGAAGTTGAAGGCGAGCATGGGCGAAGTTGGCAGGAACCGTTGATCCGCGGGGATGACCTCGATGAGCGCCTCCCGCACCAGCGGGTCCAGCGCTGCGTATGGGTGGGCGAACAGCCCTGGCAGCCCCGCCGCCAGCGCTAGCGCCGATGCTGCGGCCGCGCCGAGCCCCAGTCCCAGGCGGTGCAGGGGAGTCCGCCCCAGGCCCCGCCGGGCGAGGAGCCAGAGCGCGCCGCAGCTCAGCAGCGCCGCCAGGAACACCGCCGCGTGTCCGACGGAGATGCGGTCGAATTCGACGGAGAGCCAGTCCGCGGGCGGACGTTCCAAGAGCACCGCCACCACCGCCATGCCCGCCACGCCAAATGCGAACGCGGTCAGCTCGCGAAGGCGCTCACCGCCCTGCCACACCCACAACAGGGCGAGCGCCGAGAACAGGCCGAGCAAGGCCACCATGCCTTCCGCGGTCGTCCACACCATCAATCCCCCGGCGCACCCGGCGGCGAATGGCAGAAGGGGGAGCCTCCGCCGCTCAGCGGGTGGCTCGCTCATGTGGCGGAGGAGCAGGGCCAGCACGGCGAGCAAGAGCACCTGCCTCGGCCCGTGGTGGTCCACCACTCCGACCAGGAAGTCGTAGGAGATGCCTCGCTGCATCCCGAAGAGGAAAACCGCCAGGAGAAAGGCGCGCCCGGAGAGGAAGGGCCGCGTGCCGTAGGAGAGGATGGGCACGCAGAGCGCGTGCAAGAAGGGCCCGAAGAGCATCCCCCAGCCGTGCAGCGCCGAGCGGAAGTCGGTGAAGAGGCTCCCCAGCCAGGCCCCGAGGAGGAGCAGCAGGTCCACCGGCCGGGTCCAGTGCAGCGCCAGCCCGTAGGGGGCGTTGATCCGCCGCATCACCGGGTCGTACCAGCCGCCCAGCTCGTGGAGTTGCTGCACCCGCATGAGCCGGGTGTAGCAATCCGGATCCCAGAAGGTGTCCCAGGCGCCGCCGTTGCGGGCCGGGCTCACCTCGAGCAGGAGCAGCGCCGCGTGCACCGTCGCGATCCACAGCACCCCGACGGCCACGACTCGCTTGGGGTGCATCGCGCTAGCGGTGGTGGGCCGGTCCGACGCCCTTGATCTGCCACACCGTGAGCCGCTGGGTGTTGGTGTGGCAGACCAACACCCCGTCGTGCTGCAGCTCCTCGAGGAGCTTCACCAGCTTGAAGGGCTCGAGCCCCACCGCACGGCCCAAGGCCTCGGCGCTCGCGCCTCCCATCTGCTTGCGAAGCTCGTGGAGGATCTCCTTCTTGAACTCGGCCTTCTGCAGGCCATCCATGTCCTGCGACTTCCAGGCGTAGAGGATGCCGGCCACCAGCAAGGCCAGCGCCACGATCGCCACCACCGGGTAGATGATGTGGCTGTTGCTGTCGATCAGGTCGACATAGCTGGTGGTGGTGTCGCCCTCGGGCTTGCCGTACCCGGGCTGGCTACCGGGCAGGGGAATCTGCGCCAGTGCCGCCGCGACGCTCTCTAGAGCACAGCTCAAGGCAGCTCGATGTTAAAGGCGTGCCCCCATGCCAGCAAGAACCGCTACTGCCCTAGCGCCAGGGCCCCCTCCGGCGCCCCCGCCTGGCAGAAGAGCGCCCTTCCCGCCTTCCTCAGCAGCTCCTCGAGCCCTTGCCTGCTCGCAGCGCTGATGGCGACGCCTCCCCGGGAGCGGAGCAGCGCCGCCACGCCATCCTCGGGCAACAGATCGACCTTGTTCCACACCAGGAGCCTGGGCTTTTCGGAGAGCTCCAGCGAGGCGAGGATCGCCTCCACCGCCTGGACCTGCGCCTCGTGCCGCGCATCCGAAGCGTCCACCACATGCAAGAGCAGGGAGGCGTCGGCCAGCTCCTCCAGGGTCGCCCGGAAGGCGTTGATCAGGTCTTTCGGCAGGTCGCGGATGAAGCCCACCGTGTCGGTGATGATCACCTCTCGCTCCTCGGGGAAGCGGAGCCGCCGGCTGGTGGGATCCAAGGTGGCGAAGAGCTTGTCCTCCACCAGGACCTCGGAGTCGGTGAGCGCGTTGAGCAGGGTGGACTTGCCCGCGTTGGTGTACCCGACGATGGAGATGACCGGCAGCTCTCTCCGGGAGCGCTGGGCCCTTCGCACCTGCCGCTCCCGCGAAAGCGACTCGATCCGCGATTCCAGGTGGGCGATCCGGTCGCGCACTCTCCGGCGGTCGATCTCCAGCTTGGTCTCCCCGGGGCCGCGCCCGCCGATGCCCCCCGCCAGCCGCGAGAGCGAATCGTCGCTCTGCGACAGGCGGGGCAAAAGGTAGCGAAGCTGCGCCAGCTCCACCTGGAGCTTGCCGTCGGCGCTCTGGGCGCGCTGGGCGAAGATGTCCAGGATGAGCTGGGTGCGGTCGAGCACCTTGAGGCTCGTCTCCTCGCCGATGTGCCGCGCCTGGGAGGGGGCCAGGTCCTTGTCGAAGACGATGAGGTCGGCCATCAACTGCATCGAGCGCAGATTCAGCTCCTCCAGCTTGCCGCGGCCGATGAGGTAGCGGGGGTCGGGCTGGTGCCTGGTCTGGAGGATCTGGTCCAAAACCTCCACCCCGGCGGTGCGGGCCAGCTCGGCCAGCTCGGTGAGCGAGGCCTCCGCTCGGCCGCGGTGGCCGTCGAGGCACACCGCCACCAGGATGGCCCGCTCCCTCCCGTCCACCCTGCGCGCCGAGGCGCGCCGCGACAGCTCCTCCTCCAGCGCGGACATCGTCTCGAGCAGGTCGGGCTGGCGCTCGTGCACCGAAGGAAGCGTCTCGGTGCGCCAGTAGGTCCCCGCGCCGTTCTCCGGCACCAGATGGGCGAAGTGGAGCACCCCGGGGAGCCCGTCGTCGTGCACGCCGATCGCGGCCACCATGTCCAGCCGGAGCAAGGCCAGGTCGGTGAGGTCGTCCTTGGTGAGCTGCTCGGACTTGAGGTGGGTGTGCACCAGCCTCAGGCCCCTCAGGCGCACCTGGCCGGCGCGGGCCCGGCCGATGTCGGGCAGCTCGAGCTTGTGGGCGTTGCCCACCATCACTTGTTCCACCTCGCCCTTGCGGTTGAGCAGCACTCCCACCTGGCGGTGGATCTGCCGCGACAGCTCGCTCAGGTGCCGGGCGAGGTCCGCGCTCACGATCTCGTGCGGCGAGATCCGCCGGCGGTAGGTGTGGCGGAGCGCCTTCAGCTCGCTCGCCTTGAGGCCCAGGGTGTTGCCGAACGGCTCGTTCATGCGTCCTTTCGACTCGAAGCCACCTCCCCTATAACCGGGCGGGAGGCGCGCACCCCCGAGCACTCGCATGACCTCGAAAGGAAGGCAAGCGCTCGAGTCCGCCAAGCGGCTGGTGGTGAAGATTGGAACCGGCGCGCTCACCGCCGCCCGAGGCCGCTTCGACCGGAAGCACTTCGCGGAGCTGGCACAGGATCTCCTCTGGGCGGCGAGGGGGCGGGAGCTCTTGGTGGTGTCCTCCGGAGCGATCGCCCTTGGCGTGGAGCGGCTCGGGCTCTCCTCGCGCCCCAGGGACATCGCCGGCAAGCAAGCCTGCGCGGCGGTCGGCCAGAGCCGCCTGGTCCAGGCCTACGAGGAGGCGTTCGCCGAGGGCGGCCGGCTGGTCGCCCAGGTGCTGCTCACCCACGGGGACGTGCAGGAGCGGAGGCGCTACCTCAACGCCCGGCGGGCGCTGGAGCGGCTGCTCGAGGCCGGGGTGGTGCCGGTGATCAACGAGAACGACACGGTGTCGGTGGACGAGATCAAGTTCGGCGACAACGACACCCTGGCGGGGCTGGTGTCGGTGCTGGTCGAGGCCGACGCCTTGGTGCTCCTCTCCGACGTGGAGGGCCTGTACGACTCGGACCCTCGGAGGAGCCCGGGGGCGAAGCTTCTCACCGAGGTGGCAATGATCTCCCCGGAGCTCTTGGGGCTGGCCGGAGGCAGCGCGAGCGGCATCGGCGTGGGCGGGATGGCCACCAAGGTTCGGGCCGCGGCTCGAGCGACGGAGGTGGGGATTCGCTGCGTGATCGCCTCCGGGAAGGCGCCGGGGCGCCTGCGCGAGGTGCTGGAGGGCAAGCCGGTGGGCACCCTCTTCGAGCCGTCCGGCACCAGGCGGCAGGCGCGCTCCGCGTGGATCGTCCACGCGCTCAGGCCCAAGGGTCGGCTTTTGGTGGACGATGGGGCGAAGCGCGCGGTGGTGGAGGCGAAGAAGAGCCTGTTGCCTTCAGGCATCCGGCAGGTGGAGGGCCGCTTCGCCGAGGGAGATCCCGTGGACCTGGTGGACCTCTCCGGCCAGGTTTTCGCCCGCGGGCTCGCCGCCTATGCGGCCGACGAGCTGCGAAGGATCGCCGGGAGGCGCAGCTCGGAAATCGAGCAGGTGCTGGGCTACCGCTATCTGGACGAGGCGGTGCACCGGGATGACTTGGCGCTGGTGGTGCGCCCGCCCTGACGGCGTTGCTCAGGGCGCGCTTCGACAGGCTCGCCGCGAAGCGAAGGTCCCGGTCGCCTGCGCTTGTCGGAGGCCTCGACGTATTCTGGCCTGCCCTGTCAGCGGAGGCCCTACCGGAGCTCGAGCAGGTAGCCCGCGGCGAACCCCACTCCGCCCAGGTTGCCGTTGAGGCCACCCCGGCGCGGATCCGCCCGGACCCACGCCGACAAAAGCCTCAGCTCCGCGAGCAGCCGCCCCGGGCCGACTCGCAGCGCGTATCCGGTGGCGAGCCGCGCCGTGGGGCCGGAGCTGGTCGCATTGGTCACCGCGGCCGCCTCCTCCAAGGACAGCGCGGGGAACACCCACTGCCAGCCCGCGGACGCCGAGCCGTGAAGCTCGCCCAGCGCACTGAGTGGCCGGAAGTAGCGGAACCCCAGCGAGGCGGAGGCGCCCGAGTAGCGGACCGTAAGCTGCGTCCCCGAGGAGCGGAGATCCGGATGGTCCGGCGAAGCGAGGGCGGGCGAATAGAACGTCCCTCCGGCCTCCGCGAAAAGCTCGAATTGAGACTTCGCCGCACGAAGCGAAACCTGCGCGGCCGGCCCCGCTCCCCAGACGTCCTTGAAGTTTCCCAGTGCGCCAGCCATCCCTCCGGCCGAGAGGCTCCAGCTCCTCAAATGGTGGAGCACCCCCACCGGGACTGACAGCTCCACCGGCCCCTCGCTGCTTCGGACCTCCAGTCGATGGGCGCCGGGGCTCGCCTCCGCTTCCGCGGAAAAGGAAAGCTCGTACTTGCCCCCTCCCAAGCTTCGCACTTCTCCCGGCCGGCCCGAGGTGGCGGTGACGACCAGCCTCGCCTCACTCACCGGGTTTCCGAAGCGGTCCAAGAGCTCGACCCGAGCCGTGGCCGGCTCGTCTCCCGCGCGCACCAGCGCGGGCTCGATGGCCAGGCTGCCCGATGCCGGAGGCCCAGGCCGGAGCGGAATCTCCAGCTCCGCCTTCGCCCCGCCGCTGCTCGCGAAGACCTTCACCGCGGTCTTCCCTCCGAAGGCCTCGGGGAGGTTGAGGCCGTGCGCCCCGCCGCCCAGCTCGGTGAGCCGGCCCACCTCGGCTCGCGCCTCCACCGCGGCGACGCCGTTTCCCTTCTCGTCGAAGGCCCGCACCTCGAGGCGCATCGGGGCGGGCTGGCCAGCGACGTAGGCCGGAGCATCGGGGACGATTTCGATTCGCCCGGCCGGGCCGGGCAAGAGCGACAGCCTGAGCTCCGCGGCGCGCGGCTCTCCGCGCAGCGCGGCTCTCAGCGTCGCCTGTCCGCTGCCCACTTTCTCGGGCGCCCGGTAGGTGGTGCGAAAGACGCCCTTCTCCTTCCCAGGCACCAGCGGGCCTACCGCGCCCACGTCGGCGGAGAGCGAGAGCGCCGCGGCCGGCCCACCCAACGGAGCGCCGGAAGGGAGCACGGCGTACACCTCCAGAGGAAGCGGGCTCGGATCCGCCCAGCTCGCGAAAGCCGCCGGCGAGGCGGCGGCGACTCGCTGGAACGGCGGCGGCTCGAGGTCCACCGGCTTCTCCTTCCGGTTTCCCAGCTTGTCGGTGGTGATGACCCGCCCGTAGCTCAGGCCGGGCGGGACCTCCACCGGCATCTCTACCTTTCCCTTGGCGTCGGCCACCCTCGGCTCGGAGAGCGGCTTTCCGGGGATGCTCACCACCGCGGTCGCGCCAGCCTTGGTGGAGAGCTTGAGCACGTCGCGCCCGTGCACCGGGAGCGCGAGCCAGGCGAGCTGGGTCTTCCCCTCGGCGGTCACCTTCGCGCAGACCAGCGCCACCTGGGGGTAGCGCTCCTTGGGCGAATGGAACGCGGCCACGAAGCGCCCCGGCCCCGTGGGCTCCGGTGGCCCCAGGCTCCCCGCGGTGGTGGTCAGCTCGACCTTCGGATTCGGCAAGGGCGAGCCGTCATCGCCCGACACCTGGACCTCGAGCTGGGCCGAGCCTCCGTGGACTACGAACTGCGGCTGCACGCTCACGCCCACCGCCCCCACGGCGAGCGCAAAGAGCGCGAGCGCTATTGCCACAGCCGGTTCTCCTTGCGGAAGTCGATCTTGTCGTCCATCAGGATGTCGATGCCGTCCTTGGCGTCGCGCCCGAGCGGATCGGTGACCGTGACCGCCAGGCGCTGCTTGCCCTGCCTGAGCGGCACCCGCAGCTTGAAGTTGCCGTTCGCGTCCGGATCCACCGGCCGCCCCTGCACCACCACCCGGCTCCCCACCTCCACCTTTCCGGCGATGGGCACCGCCCTCTGGTTCGTCTCGCGCCGGTCCGGCCACTTCACGTTCAGCAGCACCGCCCTGAGCGACTGCCTGGGACGCTCCGGCTTGCGCCCGGGCTTCACGTAGCTCACCTGGCCCTGAGAGACGGAGACGTCCTGGCCGGCCGCCGAGAGGTTCACCACCCCGCTCACCGTCGCCACCGCCACCACTCCGTGCCCGTCGGCGGTCATCGAGAAGTGGCCGCCCTGGCTTCGCACCACCGCGTCGCTGCCGTCGGCTTCGATCTCCACCTCTCCCTTGCCCACCTCGAAGCTCGACTCGAGGTGGCCCCGCGCCTGGGCCCGCAGGCGATTTCTGGAAATCTTCTTCACCCGGACCTCGGACCTCTCGCGGATCCGCACCCGCACCTCGTCCACCGACAGCTCCATCGAGCCGTCGTCCGAGGTGCGCACCGCGTCTTCCTCGGCCACCTTGTCGCCCACCTCCAGCGGATCCCACTTCTCGCGCTGCTTTCGGCGGATCTCCACCTTGCCGATTCGCACCACCACCGTGGCCGAGGAGGTGGCCGGCTCCGGGGGAGGTGCGGGCGGGGGCTCTACCCTTGGCGGCGGAGGAGCAGGCGGCTCCGGCTCATCGCAGGCGAACGCCGAGGGGCCGAGGCAAGAGAGGAGCGCGAGGGCGATCGTCCGGTTGCCGCGGCGCGTGTTGGGCACGGATTCGATTATGCCCCGGCCGGCGCCCTCCGCCCGCTAGATCGACGTGGGGCCACTGGCCACGGTGAGGTCGGACAGCTCCATCAGCGCGCGGAATTCGGGCGAGTCGACCTTCATGAGGAGAAGCTTCACCTCGAGGTCTCCATCCAGCACCAGCTTTCGCTCCTCGCCGTGGAGCAAGGCGAGGTTCCCGTGTCCGCTCGCCTTGGGGACTTCCACCTCGAGCTTGATCTTGAACGCCTCGCCCTGCACGGCGGGGGCGATCACCAGCCGGTAGTCGGCCTGGGGTGCGCCAGGCTGGCGCCGCTCCACCCGCACCACCTTGCCGCTCTCGCCCAGTAGTTTCGGCTTGCCCACCAGCTTTCCTTCGTGGCGGACCTCCAGCGCCAGGTAGAGCTTCTCTGACGGGCTGGGGCGCTGCGGCGCGGCGCACGCCCCAAGCAGCAGCACCGAGAGCAGGGCAAGTAGCCGGTACATGGACATGGGCCCACGAACGTTCAGCTCAAGAAGCAACTGCCAGGCCAGCCTCCTCGTGTCTTGAGTCGCGTGAGCTTAGCAGAGGTTCCGTCCGGCGCAGGAAGACACCGAGGGCATGCTCGCCCGGCTGCTGGGACATTGTGGCAAGGCTCACCGCTGCGCGGGCGGCTCGGGCACCTGTCGGATGAGGGGTTTCCTGCTCCATCTGGCGTCTTTCCCCGGCCTCGTCCTGAGGGTGGTGCGCCACCGGCTCACCGGTGATTTAGCCGGCGAAGCGTACTCGCGCTTTGACATCTTGGTCCCCGCCCGGGGTCCGCTCATTCCCTCTCAGGCGCCCCGTGATGGCGGTGCCGGTGGGGTCGCCTCCCACCTCCCTCGGTCTGCGACGGCGGACGCCGTCCTTGACGCCGGACGCCCCGCTTCTCCATTCTCGCTGATCCGACGGGGGCTTGGACGCGGATCGCCGGTTGCACCGGCCCGACTCCGTCTTTTCTGATGGAACGCACCGAACGATTGCTCGACCTGGTGGCGCTGCTGCTGGACGCGCGGGAGCCCGTCTCCTGGGCGGAGCTTCGGGAAGCGTTCGGCGAAGACTACGGCGGCTCGCAGGACGCCGCCGAGCGGAAGTTCGAGCGTGACAAGGCCGAGCTTCTGGAGCTCGGCATTCCCATCACCTACGTGCAGTGCGACGACGACCGGAAAGACGGCTACGTGCTGGACCGCGAGGCCTACTACCTGCCCGAGGTTGGCCTCACCCCGGAGGAGCTGGCCGTGCTCTACGCGGCGGGCTCCGCGGCCCTCGCCAGCGGCGCCTTCCCCGCCCGGCTGGACCTCGCGCACGCGCTCAGGAAGATCGGCTTCTTCGCGGGTTCCGAGCTGCCCATCCCCAAGGTGCGGATGGAGCTGGGCGCCGGCCACGACGCCCCGGAGCTGGCCGCCCGCCTCGAGCTGCTCTGGGCGGCCGCCTCCTCACGCAAGTCGGTGGACATCACCTATTACTCTCCAAGGAGCGGCGAGCTGACCCGGAGGCGGGTGGACCCCTACGGCCTCGCGCTCCGGCGGGGCCTGTGGTCCTTGGTGAGCCGCTGCCACCTGCGCGGGGGCGTCCGCACCTTTCACGTCCACCGCATCCGCGAGCTGGAGGTGAACGCCGCCCGGCCGCGCAGCTCCGATTTCGAAGTCCCCAAGGACTTCCGGCTCGAGGACCACGTGGCCCGCTACCCCTGGCAGCACTCCTTCCACGAGCCCCTGGAGGTGCGCCTCGGCCTGGAGGGGGAGCTGGTGGCGATGGCGGAGCGGCTCTTCCCCACCGCCGAGGTAGCGCGGCGGCTGCGCTCGGCCACCGTCACCGTCCGGGCCACCGACCTCGAGGGGCTGCTCAAGTACGCCCTCTCGCTCGGTGCGAAATGCCGAGTCCTCTCGCCGGAGCAGGCGGTGCTCCGCCACCGGGAGATGGCCAAGCGCATCCTGGACGCGCACCAGCCGGCGCCGGCGGCTGCGGCGGGAGGCGGCTAGATGGCCGGGCACGGCAGGCGAATGGAGGCGGGAAGGTCGGCGGTGCACGAGCGGCTTCGTCGCCTGCTCTTCCTCGTCCCCTTCGTCGCCAAGCACCCCGGCATCGCCGTGGAGGAGTTGGCCCGGGCCCAGGGGCTCTCCACCGATGAGCTTCTGGAGGACTTGGACCTGCTCGCGATGGTGGGGCGGCCGCCCTTCCAGCCGGACGACTACATCGACATCTACGTGGAGAACGGCCGGGTCCACGTCGACCTGGACCAGCGCTTCCACGCGCCTCCCAGGCTCACCGCCTCCGAGGCCGCCGCCCTCACCTCGGCCGCCGAGCTGATGCGCGGGGTTGCCAGCCAGGCCCTGCAGAGCGCGCTCGCCAAGCTGGAGAAAGTGGTGCCTCCCGGCGCGGTGGGGAGGTGGCGGGAGATGGGCCAGAAGCTGGACCTCTCGCTCGAGGCCCCAAGCGAGCTTGGCCCGCTCTCACGCGCAATCGTGGAGCGCCGGGAGGTCGAGCTGGACTACCTCCCGGCCGGCGGCCAGCGCGCCGAGGAGAGGACGGTGCGCCCTCTGGAGCTGTTCAGCCACCGCGGGCAGTGGTACCTGTACGCGCACTGCCTCTCGCGCGGCGACGATCGGCTCTTCCGGCTGGACCGCATCCGCGAGCTCGCCCTCACCGAGCGCCGCTTCGAGGCTTCGCCGCGGAAGCCGTCCTCCATCCCCAGCCCCGTCGGAGGGAAGGGGGAGGTCCGGGTACGCTTTTCCCCTCTCGCCGCCCGCTACGTGAAGGAACGCTTCGGTGAGGAGGCTCGCCTGCTGCCCGATGGCGGAGTGGAGGTGAAGGTGGCAGGCGACTCGGAGCGGTGGCTCGTACAGTGGGTGATGTCGTTCGGGGGGGACGCGGAGGTGGTCGAGCCGATGTGGGCGCGGCGAGCCGTTGCCGCTTTTGCTCGCGCCTCGTTAGAGTCCTAGCTCCCCCATGGGCTTCCAGCTGGTCATCGCGGAGGGCAAAGAGGCCGGCAAGGAGTTCGTCTTCGACCAGTCCTCGGTGGTGATCGGCCGCACCTCCGAGTGCGACGTGGTGCTGTACGACCCCGGAGTGTCCCGGAAGCACGCCCGCATCTTCTCCGAGGGCGAGCGCTACTTCGTGGAGGACATGGGCAGCTCCAACGGGACCAAGGTCAACGGGAGCATCGTCAAGAAGAAGGAGCTGTCCGACGGAGACGCGGTCGCGCTGGGCCCGGTGGTGTTCAACTTCTCCGCCCTGGAGGTGGAGGAGCCCACCGGCAGCAACCCGGTCGCCAACCAGGACACCCGCATCGTGGCCGCCTCGGACGTGAAGCGGCCGAAGAACAAGCCAGTGGCCCTGGCGCCGGAGGGGGTCGAGGCCTCGCAGCTCAGCGAGCTGGCTCGCCGCAGCACCCGCACCATGCAGGCGGTCTCCCGCCCCCGGAGCGGGCCGACCAACGCGGTGGCCCGGCCCGCCCCCGCCGCGGCAGCTGCCCCCAAGGTCCAGCTCACCGCCGCGGACCGCGCCCGCATCAAGCGCGAGTCCGGCGCGCTGATGGCTTCGCTCCGAATCTTCTGGGCGGAGGCCAGCCAGCTCACCCGCAAGCTGGTGCTGGGCGCCTTGGGCGCTTTGGGGCTCGGCCTCTTGGCCTTCCTCTACTACCTGGTGGCGGCGCCGTCTGACGACCGCCCCGCGCCTCCGCCGGAGCCGCAAATCCTCACCCGCAAGCCGATCGAGGAGTCCTTCGGCCTGGGGGACGGCGTCGTCTACCACCGGCCGGACATGAAGATTCTCGAGTTCGAGTACAACGCACCGGTGAAGGCGGTGGTCATCCTCCACTTCCAGTCCAAGGAGATCGCCCAGGGCGAGGTGATGGTCTCGGTCAACGGCGCCGACGTGGGCGCCCTGCCGCCGGATACCTTGGCGGTCAACGAGCGCTCGAACGAGATCATCATCCCCCCCGCCAACCTCAAGAAGGGCGAGCGGAACAAGGTGATTTTCGACAACACCAAGAACCCGCCCCATTCGGAGCCCTGGCGGATCTGGAACGTCTGGGTGGAGATCAACCTCTTGCCGGAGCTGCCCCTGGACGAGCTGTTGCGCAACGCGCAGATGACCTTCGAGCGGGCGGTGGTCACCTTCGAGCGGCGGGACGTGGGCGCGGGCAACCGCTACGAAGCGTGGAAGGACTTCCGCACCACCTGGCTGATGCTGGAGGCCTACCCGGAGCCCAAGCCGGAGCTGTACATCCTGGCGCGGGACAAGGTGAAGGAGGCGCAGCAGGAGCTGGACCGCAAGTGCGCCCAGCTGATGCTCGAGGCCGAGGGCGGCTACAACCAGAAGCAGTTCGAAGCGGCGCGGGCCACCTTGGAGCACGTGCACGAGTACTTCCCGGCCAACGACCAGCCCTGCCCCTGGCGCGCGGAGCAGAAGCGGGCGGAGTACGGGTTGTGAAGGTGTGAGGCATCCGACGGCTCCGTTGCGCAGGGAGGGCCCAGTGCCAACCCTTGAGCTGCGATGCGCGAGACGGGGCCGGCCGGGGAAGTCCCGCCGGAGGCGGGCGGGTTGGAAGTGGTGGCGCCCGAGGCGGAGCGGCTGGCCCTGGCGCGGCGCTACCTGGACCCGCAGCACGCCCTCTGGCCGGGAAACCGTTGCCAGCTGCTGCGCGACGGGGTGGAGGCCTACCCGTCGATGCTGGAGGCGATTCGGTCGGCCCGCCGCTTCATCCGGCTCGAGACGTACATGTTCATCGACGACGCGGTGGGGGAGTTGTTCGGCCGCGCCTTGGCGGGGGCAGCCGAGCGGGGCGTGCGTGTCACCGTGCTGTACGACTGGCTCGGCTCCTGGGTGAGCGGGCGATCGTTCTTCAAGTCGCTCAGGACGCGAGGAGTCGACATCCGGCCGTTCAAGCCGTTTTCGCTGCGCGGGAGGCTCTCGAGGCTCATCCGCCGCGACCACCGGAAGCTACTGGTGGTGGACGGGGAGGTGGCCTTCGTGGGCGGGGTCAACATCGCCTCGCACTGGGCGCCGATCGGCGAGGGCGCGGGCTGGCGCGACGATGTGCTGCGCATCGAGGGGCCGGCGGCGGCGCAGCTCGAGCGCCGATTTCAAGCCAGCTGGCGGATGCAGTGGAAGGACCGGCTGCTGGGGCGCCTGCCGATGGTGCCGACTCCCTCGCGCCCCAGGGGGGAGGTGCGGCTGTGCGTGCTGACCTCCAGGCGCGCCATCCACGCCAGCTACCTCAGGGCGATCGCCGCGGCGCGCAAGTCGGTGTTGATCAGCGCCGCCTACTTCGTGCCCGACCGGAAGATGCTCGCCGCCCTGCGCGAGGCAGCCCGCCGTGGGGTGGAGGTGCTCTTGGTGATGGCGGGCAAGTCGGACCACCCGGAGATCCAGTTCGCCAGCCGGGCGCTCTACGAGCGGCTGATGAGCTGGGGAGTGAAGGTCCACGAGTGGGGCCACGGAGTCCTCCACGCCAAGACAGCGGTGGTGGACGGGGCGTGGGGCACGGTGGGCTCCTTCAACCTCGAGCGGATGAGCCTTCGCTTCAACCACGAGGTGAACGTGTTCTTCGCCGACCCGCGCATCGGGCGCGAGCTGGAGCGTTCGGTGCGGCTGGACGCCGCCTGCAGCCGGCCGATCGACCTCGCCCGGTGGCGCTCGCGCCCGTGGTGGACCCGAATGCTGGAAAGAGTGGCGCATTTCTTCAGGAGGGTGTTGTAGCGGTACGGGGTGGTCGAGGGTCGAGGGTCGAGGGTCAAGCGTCGAGTGGGACGTCGAGCGAGGTCTGGCGCTGGACCGTCTCTGGTCGACCTGCCGGCGTCAGGGGCGCTTGACGGCCGCTGGACTGCCCACTCGACACTCGACCCTCGACTCTCGACCATCCGTGCGGCATACCTCGCCACCTCTCGAGGAGTCCGATATGGCCCAGTCGCTCGACAGCTTCGGCATCCGCTCCAAGCTCGACGTGGGCCCAGTTGCCTACGAGGTGTTTCACTTCGGCCGCCTCGCCAAGGCTCAACCGAAGGTGGCCCGCCTCCCCTTCTCCCTCAAGGTGCTCCTCGAGAATCTGCTCCGCTTCGAGGACGGAAGGGTGGTGAAGAAGGAGCACATCGCCCAGCTCATCGAGTGGGACCCCAAGGCCGAACCGGCCACCGAAATCTCCTTCACCCCGGCCCGCGTCCTCTTGCAGGACTTCACCGGAGTTCCCTGCGTGGTGGACCTCGCCGCCATGCGCGAGGCCATAGGCTCCATGGGCGGAGACCCCAAGCGGATCAACCCGCTGTCCCCGGCCGACCTGGTGATCGACCACTCGGTGCAGGTCGACGCCTTCGCCTCCGCCAGCGCTTTCGAGGAGAACGTCCGCCTCGAGCTCGAGCGCAACCGCGAACGGTACGCTTTCCTCAAGTGGGGGCAGAAGGCGTTCGACCGCTTCGGCGTCGTGCCGCCAGGCACCGGCATCTGCCACCAGGTCAACCTCGAGTACCTGGGCCGTTGCGTCTTCGCCGACGGCGGCCAGGCCTTCCCCGACACCCTGGTGGGCACCGACTCGCACACCACCATGATCAACGGCATGGGCGTCGTCGGCTGGGGAGTCGGCGGCATCGAGGCCGAAGCCGCCCTCCTCGGCCAGCCCATCACCATGCTCATCCCCCAGGTGGTGGGCTTCCGCCTCACCGGCGCCCTCCCCCAAGGAGCCACCGCCACCGACGCCGTCCTCACCGTCACCGAGATGCTGAGGAAAAAGGGCGTGGTGGGGAAGTTCGTCGAGTTCTTCGGGCCGGGCGTCGCCAGCCTCCCTCTCGCCGACCGCGCCACCATCGCCAACATGTCGCCCGAGTACGGCGCCACCATCGGCTTCTTCCCCATCGACGCGGTCACCGTGGACTACCTCCGCTTCACCGGTCGCTCCAAGGAGCAGGTGGACTTGGTCGAGGCCTACGCCAAGGAGGTCGGCCTCTTCCACGCACCCAACTCCCCTGAGCCCGAATTCACGGACTCGCTCAGCCTCGACCTCTCCACCGTCGAGCCATCGCTCGCCGGCCCCCGCCGCCCCCAGGACCGCGTGCCCCTGCGCGAGGGGAAACGCGCCTTCCGGCGCTCGCTCCAGGGGATGATCGACACCGCCAGCCTCGGCCAGGAGCGCGTCAACCGCTGGCTGAGCGAAGGCCCAAGCTCTCCCAAGACGGCGGCCTCCGAGCTGGGCAAGCTGAGCAGCACCGTCGCCGTGAAGCAGGGCCCCTTAAGCTACGAACTGCGACACGGCTCGGTGGTGATCGCCGCCATCACCTCCTGCACCAACACCTCGAACCCTGCGGTGATGCTCGGGGCCGGCATCCTCGCCAAGAAGGCAGTGGAGCACGGCCTCGACACCAAGCCCTGGGTGAAGACCTCCCTCGCACCGGGCTCCCAGGTAGTGACTGACTACCTTGAGGAAGCCGGGCTCACTCCCTACCTCCAGGCGCTCGGCTTCCACCTCGTCGGCTACGGCTGCACCACTTGCATCGGAAACTCCGGACCGCTGCCCGAACACATCGCCGACGCCGTCGGCAAGGGCGACCTGGTGGTCGCTGCGGTGCTCTCCGGCAACCGGAACTTCGAGGGCCGCATCAACCAGCACGTGCGGATGAACTACCTCGCCTCGCCGCCCTTGGTGGTGGCCTACGCCCTGGCGGGTGAGATGGACCTGGACCTCGCCACCGAGCCCTTGGGGCACGACAAGAACGGCCGGCCGGTCTTCCTCAAGGACGTCTGGCCCACCGACGAAGAGGTGCGGGAGGCCATCCGCGCCGCGGTGAAGCCGGAACAGTTCCGGCGGAGGTACGGCTCGGTCTTGGAGGGAGATCGAGCCTGGCGCGCGCTGGAGCTGGCCAAGGGCGACACCTTCCGCTGGGAAGCGAAGTCCACCTACGTGCGCAAGCCGCCCTTCTTCGAAGGGATGCCCAAGGAGCCCCCGCCGCTCCGCGACGTGCATGGCGCCAGGGTGCTGGCGCTGTTGGGCGACTCGGTCACCACCGACCACATCTCCCCCGCCGGCAGCATCGCCAAGACCAGCCCGGCCGCGAAGTACCTCCTCGAGCAGGGTGTAGAGCCGAAGGATTTCAACTCCTATGGCGCCCGTCGGGGAAACCACGAGGTGATGATGCGCGGCACCTTCGCCAACATCCGGCTCAAGAACCTCCTGGTGCCCGGAGTGGAGGGTGGCGTCACCGTCCACCTCCCCGAGGGGGAGCGGACGTCCATCTACGACGCGGCGATGCGCTACCAGAAGGAGCGCGTGCCGCTGCTCGTCGTCGCCGGCGCGGAGTACGGCACCGGCTCCTCGCGCGACTGGGCGGCCAAGGGGACGCAGTTGCTCGGCGTCCGGGCGGTCATCGCCAAGAGCTTCGAGCGCATCCACCGGTCGAACCTGGTGGGGATGGGCGTGTTGCCGCTGCAGTTCCAGCCGGGAGAGGACGCCCTCAGCCTCGGGCTCACCGGGAAGGAGCTGTACGACGTCTCCGGCATCGAGGAGGACCTGGTACCGGGGAAGAAGCTCCGGGTGACCGCGCGCGGCGGGGGCGGGGAGAAGGCCTTCGCGGTCACCGTGCGCATCGATACTCCCAACGAGCTGGACTACTACCGCAACGGCGGCATCCTGCACTTCGTGCTCCGCCAGCTCGCCCAAAACCCTCTCCCCGAAGGGGCGACGGCCGGGTAAGGGGGGCGTTCACTCCTCTCGCTCGCGCCGGAGCAACCGGGAGGGACTACACTCTGGGCCGAGATGGAGACTTCCTCCCCGCGGTTTGTGCCAGGCGCGATCGCCCTTGCCCTGGCGGTCGCCTGCAAGCAGGAGCCGAAGAAGGATCCCAAGCCGGTGTCCATCGAGACCGGTATCGGCCTGCTCGAAGGCACTCGGTTCGAGGGGGCGATTCCCACCGACTCCGCGCTCGGCAAGGTGGCGCAACTGGCCGGCACGCCCCTCTGCGAGGCGTACTTCGGTGGACCGGCCGAAGCGCCGGTCGGCGCGCTGATCGTCACCTTCAAGGGGGACAGCGAAGGAGAGCGCACCCGCTCGCGGGAGAAGTGCGCCGCGGCGATCAGGACCTTGCGAGTCCCCGGCGGCCGGTGAACCGCCAGCGCAGCCATCGGCCGCGCGTCGCCTTGCGCTCCGAACCTGCATGCAGGGGCGGCCGACCTATTCCTCGTAAGCCGAGTCGTGGTCGAGGTGCAGCGAGAGCACCCGTAGGAAGTCACCATCTCGGTAGGCCAGCGCCCGGTACCTCTGGCTCAGCCGGAACGAGTGGGCGGGCTTACCGTTTGGTCCCTGGACGTGGCCGATCTCCTCCCACTTCGAGCCACGGTGCTTGAGGAAGGTGTCCCAGTCCATCGACCGGATCCTCTTCAGCGCCTTCACCACCCGGGCGAGCTCGGTCTTGTCAAGAGAGAGGAAGTCGTCCAAGAAGACCGGGCTGTTCAGGTCGAGGATGACCCTACCGGCCACGTCTTTTCCCGGGAGTTTGCTTGAGGGTCTTCGCTACGAGGGCGTCCACATCGGAGGCCTCGGGCGGAGTCTTCGCGGCCCAGGCCAGCGCCCTGCGGATCTTCGCCTCGTCTCGGAGGGTCCAGTGCGACCGCGAAACGACCACCACCGGCACGAGGACGATGGTCCCGTCCTCGCGGCGCTCCTCCCGGAAGTACTGGCCGGCGTGCTGTTTCCCCAGCGAAATCTGCCCGCTCTTGCCGACCTTCTTGATGTCCGTCTCGACGTTCATCTGCAAGCCTCAAATCATGCTTTCATGCCATCATGCATGTGCGCTCCGGGTCAAGTGCGCAACCGCATCGCGTCCCTGAGCCAAGCAAGTAGGTGAACGCCCCGACCCCACCCTGCCCTCGACCCTGCCGCGGCTCAGGATCCCGGCCGGTTGAATCTCGGCCCTCGACACCGCTCGGGGCGAGCGCAGTCGAGACCCCGGGATGATTGCAACCGACCGCGACGGTCATCAGTCCTCGCGCCTGCGGCGGAGCGCCTTCTTCGTCGCTTGCCGGCGCTTCTCCTCCAGGCGTCGCCGCTTCGCGGCCGCGGAGGGACGAGTGGCTTTCCGCACCTTCGGCTCGCGGGCCAGCTCCGTCAGGCCCTCGATGAGCCTGCTCAGGGCCTCGGCCCGGTTCTGCGCCTGGCTTCGCCGCTCGGTGGCGGTGACGGACAGCTCGGTGGGCCGGTGGGTGAGGCGCACCCCGCTGGCCGTCACGTTTCGGTGCTGGCCGCCCGGGCCGCCGGCGATGAAGAATTCCTGCTCGCACTCGGCCATGAGCGCTTCTTCCTCCAGGGCCAACGCCCTTCTCGCGGCCGCGCGGCGCGTCTTATCGGTCGACAAGCGACACCTCCACACTCTGGCCTCGCAGCACCTGCTCCTCGGTCAGATGGAGGACGCGGATTCGTTCTCCGTCGCTGAGGAGGTACGGCTGCACGAGCACCTGCCCGTTGGGCCCGGTGGCGTAGGGAAGCCGGAGGTTCTCGCCAGGGCCGGCGGAGGCCTTCCATTCCAATACCCGGCCGAAATTGGTCCGCACTCGGGTGGTGGCCACCAGCGGCGCTCCAGGGCTCCGGTTCGGGACGGTTACCACCGCCCCCGGTACTACCTGGAACAGCTTGAACCTGCGTTCGTGGAATGGGTGCGGCGGCCGGCTGGAGGCAGTCTCATGGAGGAGCCGGAACCCTCCCAGCGCCGAGCCGGAGCCGAGCATTCCGTCCCAGAAGTACAGCCTGGCGACCAAGAGCCGGTCGAACGAGTCCGATAAGGACACGTGCTGGCCACGCACCCGGTCCTTCCGGATGAGCACCGCGTGAGATGTGCCCACCGGCGCGAATCGATGGATTCCGTAGGCCACGTCGATCGGATTCGGCAGGAGCACGAAGCCGGCCTGCCGTCTGGCGAGCAACTCCTCTGCCGCGGAGCTGTCCTCTGCGAACCAGAACTTCGCCGCATCCTCCATCGAGCCCTGGCCGCCTTCGGAGCCGAAGTTGCTGGCCACCACCGGCTTGTTGGCGAAGTAGAGGACGGGGTGCCCGAAGTTCCACGCCGTCATCACCCCGCTTGCGCCCGAAGCAGGACGAGCTTCGCGGAGCTCGGTGAGCAGCTGCAAGAGGCCTGGCTCAGCGGGACTCCGCTGGGAGGTGATTGGCCTCAGGCCGGCCCCCACGGGAGAGAGAAACAGCGCGGCCCCGGCGGCGAGCACGGTCGGCCGGGCCCACCTCCCGCCGAGCCGCCTCTCGAGCACGGATGCGGCCTCGCGAAGCCCGAGTCCTGCCCAGAGCACCATCGGCACAGTGAGGTAGAGGCCGAATCTCCTCCGGACGAGCGTGAGCGCCAAGAGCGCGCTCCCCCAAACGAGGAGGAGCAGCAGAAACGGACGCTCCTCTGGCCGCTTCCGCCAAGCGGCGAAGAAGGCGGGCAGCGCCGCTACCATGGCGACGAGTCCGAGCCCGTACAGGCCGGCTGCGCGCCGGGCGTCATCGGCCAGCGGATCGAATCCCGAGAGGAAGAGCGGGTACAGCTCGGGGATGTCGTCCTGCGCTGCGTGGCCGGCGCCAAGCTGGGCCAGCGCGCGGAAGACACTCTCGCGAATTCCCGGCACCGCCAGCAGCCCCAGCAGCGGGAGCAAGCCGGCCAGCAACAGATGAAGCGCGCGTGAGGCAGGGCCAGCCGACGGGAAACGGCGGCGGGCGGCCAGGACCAGCCCCGCGAAGGCAGCGGTCGCCGCGAGGGAGGCGACCTGGAACGAGCTGATGCCGGAGAGGCTGGTGCTCCCGAGCGCGCCGTCGGGGCCGAAGAACGCGATGGAGACCGCGAGCACCGCCGCGCCGATGGCGGTGGAGGCGAGCAGCCCCGAGGCCGCCCGCTCCGCGGATTCCTCACCCGGAGGCGCCAGGAAGTGCCATGCAGCCACCCAGGCCGAAGGGAGGGCGACGTAGAGGCCGCTGCCCATCCAGTTCCAGAAGCCGAGCGCGGCCGAAAGCCCCGACAGGGCGAGGACCAGCCAGCGTCGCCTCCCCGAAGGGGAGCGCAGGGCGGCAGCGAGGCCGAAGACCACCAAGCTGCAGAGCAACAGCTCCAGGACATGATGGTCCGCTCTTCCCAGCAGGCTGTAGTCGATGTGGGCTGGCAATAGCGCCAGGAGCAGCGCTGGCAGCGCCGCTCGCCCGCCCAGCACCGAGCCGCCGAGCGCGAGGAGGAGCAGCACCGTGGCCGCTCCGAGGAACGGCGGGAGAAGCGCGGCGGAGCGTTCGACTCCCTGGAGCGATCGGTCGCTTGCGAGCACGGCGCCGGTGGCGATCAGTTGGTCGAAGAGCGGCGGCCAGAGGATGTCCGCCCCATTCGGGTGGTTCAGTTGCTCGTCGCGCCAGGGAACTTTCGGGTAGCTCTCGGCGATCCGCCGTGCCCGGAGCGCGTGGTAGTAGCAGTCGAAGTCACCGAGCAGGCGCACCCCCTCGGGGGTGAAGACCTGGGGCCAGCTCGCCAGACGCACGCCGGCGGAGATTGCCAGCAGCGCGATGGGAAAGAGCCACCGGGCGGCCCCCCGCGCGCTCCCCATGGATGCGGCGGCCACCTGCTCAACCCCCGCGGGCCATTTCGTGCTCTGCCACCCGCAAGGTCGCCTCGAAGCTGGTGGTCGCGCCGCTCATGGTCGCCGCTCTGGCGGCTTCGGAGCCAGGGCTCCCAGGACGCGGCGCCTTCTGCCGAGCGCCAGGGCTGCGGCCATTCGAGCGAGCGGCGGCATGGCACGGATGCGCTCCAGTTCGGCCTGTCGGGACTGCTCGGCGCACTTGCTGAGGCGGTCGCCCGAGAGGGTCGGCGGGGCTGGAGTGGCTGCACCGGGGCGTTTCACGAAGCGAAGGTTAGCCACCGTCTTGCACCGGTGGGAAGCTGCGGTTTGCAGGGGCCTGGGGTCCGTCAGGGGTCTGCCACAGCGCCCCCGCCGTCGGAGCCGGCGAGTTGAAGACCGGGCCACCCGTGGCTACAGTAATTATACGATGAAGAATGCCGGCAAGCAGATCGAGCTGAAGGTTGTCGCGATTGGCAACTCCCGGGGGGTGCGGTTGCCGAAGACACTGCTCGATCGGTATTCCCTGAGGGATAAGGTTCTGGTCGAGCTGCGCGAGGAAGGGCTCCTTCTGAAAGGCAAACGCGAGAGCCGTTTATCGTGGGCGGAGACGTACAAGAAGATGGCTGGTGAGCGCGAGGACTGGAGCGACCTCGACGCGACGCTCTCGGATGGGCTCGAGGCAGATGCGTGAGCCGCGCCGTCGAGCGCTTCGGAGTCCATGTCGCCGACCTCGATCCGACTCGAGGTGGCGAGATCGCCAAGACTCGTCCGGTCGTCGTGGTCAGCCATGACGAAATGAACTGGTACCTCGACACGGTGGTGGTTTGTCCACTGACGACCAAGCTCCATCCGCGTTGGAGAAGTCGCGTGCAGTGCCGGTGTGCAGGGCGGCAGGCGGAGGTCGCCGTCGATCAGATCAGGGCGGTGAGCAAGCAGCGGCTCGGCAAGAAGGTCGACCAGTTGAGCGCAGCGGTGGCGGGCCGCGTACGGCGGCTCATCTCCGAAATGTACGGAGAGCCCTAGGCTCGACCCGCCCGGGGGTGCTGGAGCGTGGGCCGCGGCAGGCTATCGGGCACCCCGGCGCGCCGCGCGGCGCTCACTCGCGGGTGATCGCCTGGAGGACCTTCTCCGCCCGGGCCCGGAGCGAGCGCAACGCCAGCGGAAGCAGCGCCAAGTAGCCGACCCAGCTCGCCGCTGCCCAAAGGACCAGAAGGCCGACCGTCGACCAGGACGGGCCGTCCGCGGTCCTCATCCTGAGCGCCCAGGCGAAAGGAGCGCTGCCCAGCCCAGCGGCCGCCACCCCGAGCATCGCGGCGGCGAAGGGAAGCCGGTCTCGCCTTCTCAGGTCCGCGTGGAACTTCACCGGGAAATACAAGGATAGAAAGTTCCCCGCTGACAGGAGCACCGGGAGCACCCCCGCCACCGCCGCCAAAGCGCACGCCAGCTCGAGCGGCCCTCCCCGCCGGAAGTACACCAGATAGAAGCCGCCCACCGCAGAGGAGAGCGCCAAGGCCGCCAGCGCATGGACCGCGTTCTTCGCCTTGAGCACCCACGACAGGTCCACCGGCGCGGCGAGCATCAGCGCCAGCCCCTGCCCGTCGTAGGCGAAGGCGTTCTGCGAGAAGGTGGAGGCGATCACCACCGCCCCGTACAGGCACAGCCCGCCCATCAGCCAGGCATCGGCGGTGGCTCCGAGGAAGAAGACGAACAGGTCCCGCCCCGAGAGCAGCTTGAGCAGGATGGTCAGGAGAAAGGGAACCGACGCGAGCAGGCGAGCCCTCGGGTTGTGCCAGAGGTCCAAGGCCTCCCGAGCCAAGAGCGTGCGAAACAAGCTCCCGGTCCATGCGAAGGGGTCCTTCTCCCGTGCCGGCGAGGAAGCCGGGGAGCTCCCCGCCTTCCGCTGGAAGCGCAAGAGCAGCCAGTAGGCCACTCCCAGCGCCAAGGCGGAGAGCTGCAAAAGGATGAGCGCCGCCCCGACCGCGAACCCGGACTCTCCCGCGCCGAGCGCCCGCAGCCCATCGCCGAAGTAGCCGGGCGGCACCCGGGAGAGGGCGAGGGCGGCGTCCTGGAGGATGCGCTCGGAGAGCGCGGCCACCCCTCCCGCGGCGGACAAGAGCCAGGAGGTGTCGATGGGCGGGATGAACGAGCAGCCGATGATCAGCACCACGAAGAAACCGCCGATCAGCTCCGCGCTGCGCTTCTGCCTGAGCACGTTGAGCACTGCGTGGAGCCCGACCCGGCTGAGCGCGGCGTTGAAGAGCACGAACGCCGCGAAGAGCACGCCCGCCAACACCTTGGAGGTGGGCGGGTGAATCCGCATGTACCCAAGCGCCGCGCCGGTGATCGGCCCGTAGAACACGATCGCCCTCGGCTCGAACAGGCTGGCCAACGTCGAGGAGACCATCAGCCTGAAACCGGAGATGGGAAAGGCGGCGTAGCGCGAAAGCTCGCTGTGGTCGTCCACCCCGGCCGACAGCACCGGCCAGGCGCACCACACGCAGGTGGTGACGAAGCACAACAGGTTGAGGAGGAACTCCGGCCACACCGGCGAGCGCGCCACCGGGCCGAAGGTGAGCAGCCGGTAGAAGGCGAGCCCGAGCAAGAGCGCGGGAGCGCTGCTGGCGGTGAAGGCGGCGATGGCCAGCGCGCGGCTCCGCGCCTTGCCGCGATTGAGGCCGATGGAAAGCCGCAGCCTCCACAACAGCCACAGGTGCCCGAGGAAGCCCGGCGGACTGTGCGCCCTCACGCCGACTCCCGCCGCGGCGGCACGGCCGGCGCGTAGTAGGACAGCCGCGCGTTCTTCGAGGCCGGGACGCCCACCAGCCTCTCGAACACCTGCTCCAGCGAGTCGCAGCGGTGCCGTGCCTTCAGCTCCGGGACCGCTCCCTGGTCGGCCATCTTCCCCGCGCAAATGATCCCAGCGTGGGTCGCCAGCCGGTCGGCGATCTCCAGCACGTGGGTGGTGAGGAGCACCGTCACGCCCCGAGCGGACAGCTCGCGCAGCAGCTCGCGGATCACCCCGGCCGCGAGCACGTCCACGCCCTCGAAGGGCTCATCGAGCAGCAGCAAGTCCGGCGCGTGCACGAGCGCCGCAGCCAGGGCCAAGCGCCTGCGCATCCCCTTCGAGTATTCCGCCACCAGCGCGCCCGCCTTGTGTGAGAGCCCGGTCAGTTCCAAGAGCTCGGCGCCGCGCGCCGCCGCTTCCGCGCCGTCGAGCCCGTACATCCTCCCGCAGAAGGAGAGGTACTGCCGGCCGGTGAGCCGCTCGAAAAGCGAGAGCTCCTCCGGCACCACTCCGATGCGCGCTTTTACCTTCAGGCCTTCCCGGCTCGCATCGAGGCCCAGGACCTCCACCGAGCCCGCGTCCGCGGCGTAGACGCCGGTGAGGATGGAGATGGTGGTCGACTTTCCGGCGCCGTTGGGACCGAGCAGGGCGAAGAAGGCGCCTCGCTCGATGGAGAGGTCCAGCCCATCCAGGGCGGTGACGGCCTCGAAGCGCTTGACCAGGCCGCGCGCCCGGACCGCGAGCGCCCCGCCTTCCGGGCTGAGCATCCGGGCTCATCTCACCCAAAGCTGGCGAGCCGCACAACCGAAGAGCCGCAACCAGGCGGCGACCAAGAGCAGGTTTCGGCTCACCAGCACCGCCCGGGCCTGCGCGAGACCCCGGCCAACACTTCAAGGCCTGGGACGGCCGAGCTTGTCGGGGGGCGACCGCGCTCGGGGACCGACTCTCAGCGCAGCGCCGCGAGCGTGGTGAGCTTCACCGATTCGGCGTCCATCGCGTGCGCTTTGCGAATCCACGGCAAGAGGTTGTCCGGGTAATCCTTCGCGCGTAGCGAATCCAGAGCCAGTGACGAGGCGCTGCAAGTCGCGCGCGTAGAGAAGGTGAATTGACCATCCTCGGAGAGAGCGACCGCGCGTGCTGCCCAGGCTTCGTAGCGGCGCTCGCCCAGCGCCACGAGGCCGGCGGCGATGCGCGCGCGCTCCGAAGCACTGCTGCACAACACCCCTTTGCACCGCGCCACAGTCCCCACCTTCTCGGGATGCGCCTTGCCGGGAAGCTGCTCTCGGAGCACGTTGAGAGGCTCCGCCCGTTTCTGAACCTCCGTCTGTTCGAGGACCCGACAGACGGCCTCCAAGGCCTCGCCGGATCCGTCGCGCAACAGCAACGAAGCCGCGGTGCGTCCCCTGTCGTAGAGCCCCCCGGGCGTCTCCCGCGTTGGTTCCATCGAAGGCGGAGGGCGCCGCGAGCGCTGCGCCCTTCGGCAGCGGCTTGATGGAGGTGCACGCCAGCAACGGGGTCACCGCGGCCACGAGGACACAAAGGCGTGGAGCGGCTGGGAACACGCGCGGTTCTCCTACGGTCGCGGGCCGAGCAGGAACCGCATCGCGCCGGGGAAGCGCTGCGCCCAGTACGTTTCGCTGTGCTGGTGCCCGGGCGCGACGATGAACTTGAGCTCGGTCCCGTCGGCGTAGCCGATGTTCCGGTACGCCTGCGCGAGGACCGTGGTGTTCGCGACGTCGTCGTTTGCCGTGCCCGAATCGCCGCAGTCCACGTACACGCGGGCGGCCCTCTCCGGCGCGTCCTTCGAGTCGAGCACCGCGCCGATGATGTACGTGCCATCCCACCAGGTGGAGGGAGACATCGCGCCGATCCGGCCCCACACCGCCGGCTCGTGAATCCCGGCGTACGAGCTGATCAGCCCGCCCAGCGACGAGCCCATCATCAGCGTGTGCTCGCGATCCGTCTGGGTGCGCAGCGCCAGATCCACCGCTGGCTTCAGCTCGGTGACCAGCATCTTGAGATAGTCGTTCCCCATCCCTCCCCCGTACGACGGATCGCTGGTCGGCGTGTACTCGTCGATCCGCGCCTGCGTGTTGCCGACGCCGATCACGATCGCCGGCGCGAAGGTGTGGCAGGCGCTGCCCGGGCAGTCACCGTCGTTCTGGCAACTCTTCGTCGCGTCCGAGTCGCAGGTGCCGCTTTCGGCGGCGGCGTTGAACGCCTCGTCGACCTTCCACTCGTTGCCCCCGAACGCGAGCGAGGAATCGAAGAGGTTCTGGCCATCATGCATGTAGAGCACCGGCAGCCGCGCGCGAGTGTTCTCCAGGTAGGTGGGCGGCAGGTAGACCCAGACGTCGCGGTTGTTGGCGAGGTAAGCGGAGACGAAGTTGGTGAACAGCTTGGTCACCGTCCCGCTGGTGGTATTGAAGTGCGGGTACACCTCGAGCGACTGGCCCGGCGCGAGGTGGTAGTTGGGCCCGCGCGACCAGGTCTGATTGTCGAGGATCGGCTTCCACTCGATCGGCGCGGCGAGCTTGTCGAACGAGATCGTCCACACGTCGTCGGCGCCCGGGGTCAGCGGCGTCCCCTGGGACCAGCTCAGGCCCGCCCCCGAGCCGCGCACCGAGATCGTCTTCGCGCCCGCCGGGTAGTGCACGCGGAGCACCGTGGCAGCCACGCCGCCGTCGGACGTTCCACCGTCGGTCGTCTTGGCGTCCGTGGCTCCCGCGTCGGCGTCCCCGCCATCGGTGAATCCCGCGTCGTTCGCGGTGCCGGCGTCGCTCTTGCCCCCGTCGGGCGAGCCGCCGGTGAATGCGTCCGGGCCGGCGTCATGGGTCCCGGGCTGAGCGTCGACGCAGCGGGTGAGAGCGAACAGAACGAGCAGGAGCTTGCGCATCGGGCGCGGGACTATAGCCGGGGCTTGTTCACGCCTGCGTAGCCGCAAAGCGGCCGGCCCAGCCGGCGTCAGAACAGCGGGGCTTCCTCGAGCGTGAGCTGCACTCCCACGGCGGGGAGCGTCAGTGGCCTCAGCTTGCCTTCGCGCCACTGGGCGAAGGTGAACGCGCCGCCCTCCGGATCCTCGTGGAACCGAAGGCGCAGCCGGCTGGGCAAACCCGCGTCCAGCGCCACGACCTCGACGGTGAACCCGTCGAGCTGCACGGTCGCTCCGAGCGGCACGGGCAAGGCGGAGCTGCGCGAAGGCGAAGAGATGCAGCCGGCTGCCCGGGAGGGTGGTTGCTCCCTCCACGAGCAGTTGCTGGAGGTAGTCGTCCATGAAGAGGCCGCAGACGAGGGACGGCGCGGAGACGATGAGGGAGAGAACGAGCGCGAAGCGACCTGCTCGCGGTCCCATCGCCAGCGCGCGCCAGCCGGACAGTTCTCGAGGTGCCAGCATGGAGGAACGAACCGGCGTGTACCTCGAGGCGCCCACGCCAAGCGGGAGCCTGCCCCCGCATCACACCCAAACCCGGCGGTGCGCACAACCGCTATGGCGAGAGCTCGAGCCAGCCGGTCACCGGCGTGAGGCGGCCGTCCGTCTCCAGGCGAGCGAGGTAGGCCCCAGCCACGCCCACCCGCCGCTCCGGTCCGAAGCTGACTGGCGGCGAAGCTCCCGTCTCGAAGTCGCGCAGAGACTCGAGCGCCCGCACCAGGCCCGCCCGGCTCACCCCCTCTCCGGCGCGCTTCAGCGCTTCCATCACCACCGTCGCCGCGGCGTAGGCGTTGGCTTGGAAGGCCAGGTTCCTCGGCGCGAGGCCGCTTCGTTCGAGGAAGGCCGAAAACGGCGCCAACCCCCGCCCAGACTGGTCGCCGAGCAGCGCCGGGCAAACGAACAACACCGTCTTCGAGGCCGGCGCGCGCTGCGCCGGCGGGAGGCGCGCCGCGACGCTGCACGGCGCGAGCACCTGGGCCGGCGTGCCCTCGCCCAGGGCTTCCAACAGCTCCCCCAGCGCCGCCGCCTCGCCCTGGAAGAGGATGGCGCCGGGCCGGTAGGCCGCCGCGGCTCGAGCATCGGCCACCTCGAGCAGCGCACGAACCGGCCCCCGGCCCACTCCGCGCCGGTCCGCCTCCGCCCTCGCGCCGCGGGCCCAGCCTCCCTGCTCGCCGACGACCACCAAGGGGGCGGCGGGAGTGAGCCTCGCCAGCGCGTGCTGCACCGCGATGCGCGCCTCCAGCTCCGCACCCGGCTGCAGCAGGAAGGCGTTGACTGCCGGCCGCTCGCGAGGCTGGAGATCGATCACCCCCACCGCGGGAAGCTGGTCGTCATCGCCGGGCGGGCCCCTCCAGATGCTGGCCACCTCCGCCAGGGCCCGGGCGGAGAGTGGCGCGGCAGGGGGGGCGCGGGCAGTGGCGTCCTCGAGTGCCAGCTCCAGGCGCCTCCCGTAGATTCCTCCCCGCCGGTTCACTGCCTCGAACTGCGCCGAGAGGACCGCCCGCACGTCTTCCCCGACGCCAGCCCAGGGCCCGGACAAGGGTAGTCTCGCTCCCAGGCGGAGTGCCCCCGCCGAGACCCCTGGATCCGTCTCGGTGCCCAGGATGCGCAGATAGGCCAGCAGGTGAGCCAGGTCCTTCGCGCCCAGCGCGTAGCGCGGCATCGCCGGGCCGAAGATGCGGCCAGTCGGACCCACCCCGCCGGCGACGGCGCGCACGAGCGAAGCTTCGCCGTAGGCCGGGCGGGCCAGCGGGTCTCCCGGCCAGCGCGGGCCCACCTCGCGCCGCAGTCGAGCGCCGGAGATGTCTGGCGCAAGGATTCCTCCCTCGAAGGTGCCCGCGCCCGAAGGTCCATGGCAGCTCGCACAGGCGGCGGCTTCGCCGGCCAGCTCCGAGACACCGTCCCCGAGCGTTGCGCGGACCGGAGAGCCGTCTCGAGTGAGGCCACGGGTGAAGAGCGCCTTGCCCCGCGCCGCGTCTCCGGGCGGAAGAGACTCGCGAGACGAGCAGGCGAAGAGGGCGACCGCGGCAAGCAGCGCGGCCGAGCAGGGCAGAACCTGGGCACCTTTTGTGCCGCTCGCGGGTCTCATCGCCGCGGCGGGTCGTTGATGTGCTCCACCGCCCAGGCGATCCGGTCGGCGGCCTCGAGGGAAGGCAGCTTGAGCCAGCTCCCCGCGGAGGCGTCGCCGATGATGATGGCGGTGGAGTGCTGCTCGGGCTGGCCGGAGCGATCCCCCAGCTTCCTCAGCACCGCGGACACGTTGTTCGGGGCTCCAGTGAGGAAGAGCCAGCCAGGGCCCGCGCCCACCTTGTCGGCGTACCGCTTCAGCATCGGCGGAGTGTCTGCCACCGGATCCACGGTAAGAGTCAGTATCCGCACGTCCTTCCCCACCCTCTCTCCCAGGAGCTTCTGCACTCGAGCGAGCTTCGCGGTGATGGGTGGGCAAGCTCCCTTGCAGGCGGTGAAGCCGAAGCTGATCAGCACCACGTTGCCGCGCAAGAGGTCACTGTAGAAGCGATAGGTGCGGCCGTCCTGGTCCACCAGCTCGAGGTCGGTGAAGTAGCTGCGGGCGGCCTCCTCCCCGGCGGAGGGAAGGCCCGTCGGGCCACCGGCGGCGGCCTGGGTCGCGAAGAGAACAACCAGCGCCATTGCCTGGAGCGACCAGGCGCGGAGGCTCCCGGTCCGATCGACGAGCGGAGCAGAGGCGACCTCCGGACCGATGCAAGCGCGCAGCGTCATCACTCCTCCTTGGGAGAGTCGAGCAGGCGGCGGATTTCCTCCGCCAGCCGCGAGGGAGGCACCAGTCCGTAGAGTCGGACCCAGCGGCGGGCCCGCTCGTTGCCGATCAGCACCATCGGCGTGTGGTTGGCCTTGTCGGTGGGCGCGCCGAGCGTGGAGAACAGCCGGGCGAGGCGATCGGGCGGTCCGGTGAAGAAGGTCCAGCCTTCCCTCCGATCGAACTTCTTGGCGAAGCGCCGGAGCCTTTCGGGCGTGTCCGTGCGCGGGTCGATGGACACCGAGACCAGCCGTACCTCGCGGCCGAGCGAGGCTCCCAGCTCCCGCTGCAGCGCCGAGAAGATGGCGGTCATCGGCCCGCAGCTCGTCGAGCAGGTGGTGTAGACGAAGTTGACCGCCACTACCCGCCCGCGCCGCAGTTCGTCCTTGAAGCGAACCGTCCGCCCTTCTTGATCCAGCAAGCGGACGTCGGGCACCTCGGGCGGCTCCACCTCCTGCGGCCGCGGGTTCGCCGCCCAGGCGGCGAATGTCCAGGCAAAGAGCTGCACTGCCCCTGCGAGCGCCGGTTTCCTCATCGCGCCTCCGCCTTTCCCCCGCCGACCGCGAGCTTGAGGAGCGGCAGCGAGCCGAACGGCGCGCCCAAGGAGGGCGCCGCGAGGAGCAGCCGCAGCTGCCCCTTCCCCGGGGCGGGGAACTCGATCTCCAGCGAGCCGTCCTCGAGCGCGCGCGGAGCGGGCCTCCACTGCCAGGTGCCCGGCGGCCTGAACACCAGCACCGCGACCTCGGAGGGCCGAAGCGCCCTTCGCGAAGTGGCCTCCACCATGCGGAAGCGGAGCGAAGCGGGGGCGTTCTCCGCCAGTGGCACCGACGGGTCGAACAGCGGCGTCAGCTCGACGCGCGCGACAGGCGCCGCCTTCGGCTCCGCGGCGGCGACCCTCAGCTCGAGGCAGGTGGCCACCCGTGGCTTGTCGATGAGCAACCCCACCTCGTGCAGCCCGGACTCCGGGAGCCGCACGGTGGTGCGGTAGACGCCGGGCTCGCGCTCCCTGAGCGAGCGGTCGAGCACCAGCGCGGCGAGCGGATCGCGCCCGTAGTTCAGAAACGAGCCGACCGGGGCCATCATCCCCTCCCGGTAGTAGTAGAGGGTCTGGTCGGCCGGGGCGGCGACCACCATCTCGCTGGCCGCCCAAGTCCGCGCAAACGGCGAAGAGAGCCCGACGCCTTTGGCCAGGGAAGGCGCCTTCTGGGCCAGCGCGACCCGGAAGACGGGAGGCGCAAGACCCTTCTCCAGCTCGGCGAGCCCGATGAGCGCCATCTCGCCGCTCTTTGCCAACCGCACGTAGGCGAAAGCGGCGCTGAACGAGATGAAGTCGGGCGACTGGAACCCTTCCAGCCGAAAGGCCCGCTCGCCCACCGCGGAGTCGATGACGGACACCGAGCCGTCCTTGGGGTTGGAGGCAAACGCCCACCGGCCGCCGGGCTCGAACCAGACGCCGGAGACTCCTGGCTCCAGGCGAAGCCGCTTCGCGAGCTGCCGCCGGGCCGCGCTCACCATCACCAGCTCTCCGGCTTCCGGCCGGGCGAGATAGACCGCTCCCGCCGAGTCGCTGGAGGCGATGGCGCTCGCGCCCGTGCCGACCTTCACCTCTGCCGCCGCCTCGCGCCGCTCCACGTCGAAGAGCTGTACCCGCTCGCCGCCCGAGCTCGCCGCCCAGAGCCACCTCCCGTCGCCGGAGAGGGAGAAATGCTGGCGCCCTTCGGCGGTCGGCAGGAGGGCCACTCGCCCGAGGGCCTGGGTGTCCACCAGCGCCACCGCGCCTTCGCCGTCGGCGCCGACGAACGCGGTCCGTCCGTCTGGGGAGAGCAGTACCCGCGAGGCTTCCCGCCCCACCTCCACGTTGGCCGCCACCCGCACCCGGGGCAGGTCCACGACCGAGAGCGTCCCCCTGGCTGGAATCGTCACGTACAGCCGGTCGCCGTCCTGGGCCCAGTCCGCGGCGCGGCCGGAGAGCGTCACCAGGCCGAGCAGCTTGGTGCGGGAAAAGGCGATCTGCGGATTGATGATGGAGATGGTGTTGTCGTGGTTCAGCGCCAGCAGGAGGAAGGAGTTCAAGTCCACCTCGGCCTGGGCCGAGAGGAAACCGCCGAGGAAGGTCTTCATCTTCCGGCGGCATTCCTGTTCGTCAGGGGCGGCGTTCCCCTCGCGGCGCCACAGCCAGCCCATCGGGCGCAGGCCGCGCACCGGCTCCCCGCTGGAGGCGTCGGTCACCTTGAAAGAGACGGTCGCCTCGCCCATCTCACGGGCGCGCCGCCCGCTGAGCGGCCGAAGCTCCAAGTCGATCGAGAGGCCCTCGCGGATGACCCGCGCGGTTTCAGAGACGGGTTGAGGCTCGGCTGGCGCCGCCGCCGGCGCCCCTTTGCAGAGCAAAAGCCGCCACGCGGCGACTCCGGCGGCGATGGCGAGGAGCGCGATGAGCAGGGCCTTCTTCATGCGACGTTCGCTGGGTTCTTCCCAGGACCGCAGACGTATTCATCGCGGCGCGTTCGGACAAATGGACCGGGGGGAAGAGGCGCTGTCGCAAACCGCACCGGCGGCGCTGGACTACACTCCCGCCGGCCCGGCCGACCGTCACCCCAAAGCCGCCCGCCGGGAGGCGGCTTTACCGGGGCACACGCCGGACCTACTCTGGGGCCGTGCGCCCCATCGTCATCCTGAGACGCTGCGCCAGCTACGAGCCCGACCGCATCCGGGGAATCGTCCGTGAGGGCATTCAGGCGGTGGGGGACCTGCCCCAAGGCAAGGTGCTGGTGAAGCCCAACGGGGTGATCGCCCACCCCGAGTACTTCGCCCACGCCTATACCCGGGCCGAGTTTTTGGACGGGGTGCTGGGCGCGCTGCGCGACGTGGCCCCACAGATGGCCGAGCTGGCGGTGGGTGAGCGGTGCGGCATCGGAATGCCCACCCGGCTCACGTTCAACAATGCGGGGTGGCACCCGGTGCTCAAGAAGCACCAGGCCAAGGCGTACTTCTTCGACGAGGAGCCGCAGGTGGAGGTGAAGCTCGGCCGCACTCCGCGCCTGCGCGACTACTTCTACACCCCGGAGCCGGTGGCCCGCTGCGACTACCTGGTCAACCTGCCGAAGTTCAAGACGCACCCGTGGACGACCCTCACCCTGGCGCTGAAGAACTTCATCGGCATCCAGCAAGACGAGCACCGCCTCATCGACCACGACCACCGGCTCGACGAGAAGATCGCCGACCTCCAGGAGATCGTCCGCCAGCGCTTCATCGCCGTGGACGGGATCGTGGCGGGAGAGGGGCGGATGCTCACGCCCGCCCCCTTTCCCCCGGGGCTGATCATCATGGGGAACAACCCGGTGGCGGTGGACGCGGTGTGCTGCCACCTGTTGGGGTTGGACCCGAAGGAGATTGGCCACATCCGCGCCGCGCACGCCAAGGGCATCGGGCCGATCGAGCTGTCGGAGATTTCGCTCGATGGGGACGTGAGCCTCGAGGAGGGCAAGGCCGCCGCCAAGGGCCTGAAGGCGGGCCTGATCCGGGTGGAGGACTTCTTCCGGGGGACGCGCATCACCGCCCACGCGGGGCCGCCGCCGGAGGAGATGCACTTCGATTACTGCTGGGGGGGGTGCCCCGGGGCGATCGAGGAGGCGATCGACATCGTCCGGAAGATGCAGCCGGACGCGGACGAGAAGATGAAGCGCTTCACGTTGGTGTTCGGCGGCTACAAGGGTCCCATCGAACCGCAGGACGGGCAGAAGGTGGTCTTCGTCGGCGACTGCGCGCGGTGGGAGGGGAAGATCTGCGGCCGCGCGGTGCGCATCGACTCCACCTATGTCGACCGGAAGGAGAAGGACCCTCACCGGGCCAAGTCGGAGAGCATCTTCCGGAAGATGGTCCGGATGTTCTGGATTCTCTCCCGCGGCCGCAACGAGCAGGTCCTCCGCCTTCACGGCTGCCCGGTCTCGGTCTCGGAGATGACCCACCTCATCGCCGGGGTGGGCCGCACGAAGAACCCCTACTTCGTGCCGAAGGCGGCAGTTCCGTTCCTGCGGGCCTACGTCGTGTTCGCGGTGGTCCGCCTCTTCAAGCGGCTGCTCGGGATGCCCGACCGCAAGCGCGCGGTGGAGCCGCCGCCGCGGCTGACGGCTTGAGCTGCCGCCCGTCCGGCGGCGCATGGTCGACGGAAAGACGGGGTGCGAAGGGGCAGGCGATCTGCCGCGAGGCGGCTCATTGGTAGGTGAGGGTATACGGGGTGCTTCCCCAGATGGGCCCGGCTTCCTGAACCTGTACGAAGTAGCGCCCCGTCGATGCGGGCGTGAGGTAGATGCTCCCGGTACCCTTGGCGACCGCCTGCCCGCCGCCGTCCGCGATTCGAATCAGGACGTCGACGACAAAAACCCCCGCGGCGGCGGAGAAGGAATAGGTCTGCCCGCCATTCAGCGTGAGTTGGAACACGTCGACGTCGTCGGGAAGCTCGAATCGCCCCGAAACGGACGGCGTGGCCAAGACGGTCGCCTCCGCTTGCGTGTCGCCGTGGTCATCGAAGCCCAGCGAGCTCAACTCCACCGTGCACGCTCCGGTCCCGGTGAGCTCGAAAAACATCCGCACGTCCGCCGAGGGCTCGAAGTCCAACAGCGCGGGGGCCATCCCGGCGAGGCTGACGTCGATCGCAGTGACCGTTGGCTCGCCCGGCCTGATTTGGAGGGGGCAGGAATTGCGGTTCGACAGCGCGAGCCGGTAGATCCCGTCCTTGAGCGCGTCGAAGGCAAGCACATCTCGGTCGCCCGGCAGCTCTATGCTGCCGCTGAGCGGAACGCCGGCCACCATCGGGGTCGCCGTCGCTTCGGAGTCCCCGTGGTCATCGAGCGGACCATCCAGCAGCCTCAGTTGGTACCGCCCCGTCGACGAGGGGATCGGAGGGCTGACCCGAAACGCAAACAGGCCATCTCGCCCCGCCGGGAAACGCAGCTCCCCGCGGACTGCCGCCGCCGCGATGCCGACCCCGCTCGAGTCGACGACCTGGAAACGGCAGCACCCCCGATCCTGCTCGGCGAACCACGCGCGGTACACGCGATCAGCCGAGCCGCGGGACACGAACCAATCATCGTCGGTACCCGCGGGTCTGACGGTGAGCGCACCTTCCACCCAGGTGCCATCCGGCGCGATCCAGGTCGCGGTGTCGAAGCCGTCGCCGTGGTCGTCCTCGTAGGAGGCGCTGACCCAGCACTCCAGGCCAGCGGCGCGGACCTCCGCCGGGCAGCGGCACACCGGTACTCCGTCCCTCACCTCGCAGCGGCCGTAGCTGCAACGGATGCGCTCGCAGGCAGCGACGTCTTTGGCTGAGGGTGCGTCGCAAGCCGCGAGTGCCCAGAGGAACAGAATCGCAGCCGGGTTGGTGCGCACGGGGCAATTCTATCGCGCGCTCGACCTCTTTCGCGCGGGGAGCGAGGATAGCCGCTGTGCGTGGACCTGCGCTCGCGGCTGCGGTGGTCTCCTCGGCGGCCTTCGCAAGCGCCGATGAGAGGAGCGCCGCCCGCGCGGCGACGAGGGCAGTTCTTCTCATGCCCACCAGCAAGCACACGGGCGAGCGTTGGCGGTTGCGCCGTACTTCGCGCTGCGGGAGAGTGCCGCCTCCCCTGGGGGTATTCGCACATGAAGAAAGTCCTCATCGGCTTGGGCATCGGTTGCGGCGCGCTCATCCTGCTGGTGGTGGTGGCGACGGTCGGCCTGGGAATGTGGGCCAAGGGCAAGGTGAAGGGGATGGTGGAGGCCGGCGAGCAGATGGAGGAGCAGCAAAGCGAGCTCAAGGCGCTGGACAAGAAGTACCCCTTCACCCCCCCGCCGAAGGGCCAGCCGCTGAAGATCGACGACGATCGGCTGACGGACTACCTGGCCATCCGGGCGGGGGTGGCGCCGGTGTTCAAGAGCTTCGAGGAGAAGTCGAAGGACTTCGAAAAGCGCAACAGGGACAAGAAGAGCCTGAGCGCCGGGCTGGAGGCGATGGGGATGGTGGGCGAGCTGTTCCGGCAGGTGCGGGCGGCCCACATCGAGCAACTGGACGCCCAGAAGATGTCGCCGACCGAATACCACTCCATCACTGCCGCCATCTACACCTCGCACATCGGCAAGGGCATGGCCCAGATGCAGAGGGGCCAGCGCGAGGCCCTGGAGAAGCAGGTGGCCGAGCTGGAGCAGCGGATGGAGGACGAATCGCTCAGCGACCAGGAGCGGGAGCTCATCGAGAAGCAGATCGAAGCGATGGAGCAGCAGCTCGAGTCGCTCCCGGCGGGGGACGCTCCGTCGGCGGACCTCGCGGTGCACGAGGCCAACGCGGCGCTGCTCGACAAGTACAAGGTGCAGATCGAAAAGGAGGCCAACCCCGCCTTGGACATCTTCCTGCTCGGGAGCGGCGAGGAGCTGGGCAAGGCCTTCGAGCGGGCGGGGTTCCCCGGCAAGTAGCGAGGAGAGCGATGGAGCATCGCCAGGGAAGGTTGCCCGTGGAAATCCGACAGATGGAGGCCAGAGACGTCGACGCGGTGGTGCGAATCGACGGGCAGATCAGCGGCCGGCCGCGGAACGAGATCCTCCGCCGGAGGCTCGGCCTGGCGCTGGCGCCGGGGCGGGTGACGACCTCGCTGGTCGCCGAGAGCGATCGGCAGGTGGTGGGCTTCATCCTGGGGGACGTGCTGGTGGGAGAGTTTGGCGCCACCGCCCAGGTGGCCACCATCGACACCATCGGCGTCTCGCCGCTCTTCCAGGGGAGCGGAGTGGCCTGGCGGCTGCTCCGGGCGTACGCCAACCACGTCCGCGCGCTGGGGGTGGAGCGCATCCAGACCTTGGTGCCGGTGGAAGACTGGAGGCTGCTCCGCTTCTTCACCCGAGCCGGCTTCGGCCAGTCGCAGCTTTTGCCGCTGGCCCTGGACCTCTCGGGAATCCAGGCTGGTCAGTGGCTGGACTCCGACGAGGACGATGCCCCCTGCGCCCGGAACCCCTAGAGGGCCGCGCGCCTCAAGCGAATCGCGAAACAAGTCACCGCGCCCTTCGGCGCTTCGCTCGCCTCGAGCAGCAGCAGCTCTCCCGGAGCCACCAGCGCCCGCGAGAGGTACAGGCCGAGGCCGGTGCCGGACTCTCCCTTGGTGGTGAAGAGCGGCTCGAATAGTCGCGCACGCGCCTCAGGCGCGATGCCACAGCCCTGGTCCGCCACCGACAGCTCCAGCCGCTCGCCGCGCAGGCACGCTCTCACCGAGATCACTCCCGGCTGCTCCGCGTGCGCGTCCCTCGCATTCGACAATAAATTGAGCAGCGCGTGGAGCAGGCCCGTTCTCCGGCAAGAGGCCGGCGGAAGGCCCTCGGACACCGAGAGCTGGAGGCAGACGCCCGGCGGCAGCCGCTCGAAGTAGCGCGACGCTTCCTGGGCGAGTTGGGCCAGATCCACCGGCTCCTCGGGACCGTCCTTCCGGTGGAGCAGCTCTCCGTGGCGGCGGACCAACTCGGCCAGCCTGAGCGAGAGGTGGGCGATCTCGCCCGCCCACTCGGCGGCGCGGGCCGAGTGGGGACCGTCGCGGAGCAGCTCCGAAAAGCCCAACAGCGGCGCGAGGTGGTGCCGGAGCTCGTGGATGAAGGAGGCGGAGCCAAGCGCCGCTTCCGCCAGACGCGCAGAATCGAGCACCCGCCGCTGCAGCGTTTCTGCCCGCGCGCGCGCCTCGAGGGCTGACTGGAAGAGCTTCCGCTCTGCTGCCGACAGGCGAGCCGCGAGCGCGTTGATCACCTCCTTTGGAGGTGGCCGCTCGGCCGAAAGCAACGAGAGGGCATCGTCCACCGCGGAGGGCATAGGCCCCTTTCTACCAAGCGCGCGCTTCGATGGGCGAGGGCCGCGCCCCGCCGGTCAGTGCACCAGCTGGACCGCCGGAGGACCGAGGATCTGCAGCACCGTCTCCCGCACCTTGTCCAGGTCCACCGGCTTGGAGACGTACCCCGAGGCACCCACCAGCTCGGCCTCCCACTCGAAGCCGTAGGCGGAGATGATGATCACCGGCAGCTCGCGCGCCCGGGGCATCTTCCGCAACGCCTTGAGCAGGCTCCAGCCGCTCATCACCGGCATCCGCAGGTCCAGAAGCACCGCCAGCGGCAGCTCCCGCTCCAAGAGCTCCAGCGCCTCTTTTCCGTTGCCAGCCTCGATGGTCGAGTAGCCCATCTCCTGCAAGAGGTCGCAGAGAAGTGTCCGGTGGCTGGCGTCGTCGTCCACCACGAGTACTGGCTGCATCGCCTTCTCCCACGCCTGCCCGCCTGCCTGGCAGGGCGCTTCCGAATAACATGCTGCCGGCCCCGGCTGCGGGGAAGCCCGTTGCGAATGCCGAGGCTCGGTTGTCATCCATTCGACCGTTGGGTTAGAAGCCTGCCCAAGCGGAGGGTCGGCCGCTACAGGCAGGTGGTAACGATGATCAAGCTTCGCTGGGTGCTCGCCGGGTTTGCGGCGGGATGCCTGATTGCCCTCGCTCCGTCCTGCGGCACGCAGAAGCCGCGCTGTAATCCGTCGAACTGCAACGGTTGCTGCGACGCGCAGGGCAGCTGTCGGCCAGGGGCCAACAACGCGGAGTGCGGCGCGCGCGGGTCCGCCTGCAGCGCCTGCGCCCCCAACCAGGTCTGCCAGCTCGGCATCTGCACGTTTGCCAACAACACCGCCTGCGCTCCGGCCACCTGCACCGGCTGCTGCGGCTCCGGCGGCTGCCAGGCTGGAAACCTCACCACCGCCTGCGGCTCGGGAGGGAACGCCTGCGTGGAGTGTCAGCCCGGCCAGACCTGCGAGAACGGCCAGTGCAAGGGCACTCCGACCGATGGCGGCAACACCGGCGACGGGGGTACCTGCGGTCCGTCGAACTGCACCGGCTGCTGCCGCAACGGGATTTGCGACACCTCCAACAGCAACTTGGCCTGTGGGAAGGGCGGGGTGGCCTGCGTGGTGTGCTCGGGGAGCGAGGTCTGCACCTCGTTCGGCACCTGCCAAGTTCCGGGGAGCTGCAACTCCACCAACTGCGCCACCGGCTGCTGCTCGGGTGGGCTGTGCGTTCCCTACAACCAGCAGACCGCCAGCCAGTGCGGCTCGGGCGGCTCGGTGTGCATCGGCTGCACCCCGGGCAACTCTTGCGTCAACGGCACCTGCGTCGGAACACAGGGATGCGGGCCGGGCACCACCAACCCTTGCAGCACCGGCTGCTGTTCTGGCTTTGGCGCGAACGCCCTCTGCCTGTTGGGCACCTCGAACACCAATTGCGGCACCGGCGGGGCGCAGTGCCAGACCTGCAACACGTCGGCGGGGCAGAGCTGCCAGGCGCAGCAGTGTCAAGGCGGCAGTGCCGATGCGGGGTCGAGCTTGACCGGCAAGGCTTGCTCGTTCGCCTCGGACTGCGCCGGCCTCGGGACGGGCGCGCAGTGCCGGCAGAGCACCCAGACCGGGGCTGGCACCTACTCGGGCGGCTACTGCACCAAGACCTGCCAGACCAATGCCGACTGCCCCACCGACGCGATGTGCATGAACTTCGGCGCCACCTACGACGAGCCCAGCCCGCTGTGCGTCAACAAGTGCCAGCCGCCTAACTCCACCAGCTCGCCGCAGTGCCGGACCGGCTACGCCTGCTACGGGCTCTCGGGCAACCCTCCGCCTCCGGACGGGGTTTGCTGGATCTACCCGCCGCCGCAGCTGGACGCGGGCATCTCCAACAAGACCGGCCAGCCGTGCGCGGGCGATACTCAGTGCCAGAACCCGCCGCTGGATGGCTTCTGCATCGAGGCCACGCTGCCCGATGGCGGCCAAAGCGGCTTCACCGGCGGCTCCTGCTCGGCGCCCTGCACCGACGACACCAAGTGCGGGACGAACGGGATCTGCATCGGGTTCGGCTCGGGCACCGCGTACTGCTTCTCCTCCTGCACCGCGCCGCTCGGCGGACAGAGCACCTGCCGGTCCACCTACAACTGCAGCGCGCTGTACCTTGCGGACGGAGGCCTCTACCCGACCGGTATGTGCTGGCCGAGCTGCTTGAACCCGGGCAACGCCTGTCCCTCGGGCTACACCTGCAACGCCAGCGGCTACTGCTGCGACACCAGCAGCCCGCCGCGGTGCTTCTAGTCGAGCGTCGAGGGTCGAAACAGCTCGCGGGCGGTCCCCCCGAGAATCCGCGCCAGGGCCTGGTCGTCTAGCCCAAGCCCCGCGATGGCCCTTAGCTCCCGGTCCCAGGCGAACGGGAGATTGGGAAAGTCCGAGCCGTACAGCACTCGCTCCGGCCTCAGGCGGAAGAGCCAGCCCGGCGTCTCCACCGGAAAGTAGCCCGAGGCCGTCATCGTGGTGTCCAGGTACAGGTTGTCGTGCCGCTCGAGCAGCCGCCCGTATTCCGAAAACTCGTCCGCCCCGAAGTGCGGCACGCACACCCTCAACCGCGGGTGGTCTCCGAGCACTCGCTCGATTCGGTCCGCCGAGCACAGCTGGTAGGGGTCGCAGCGGTAGCGCGGCAACGCCGGCTCCCTCCCGGCGTGAATCACCAGCGGCAGGCCGGCCTCCTCGCAGGCGCCGTACACCTCGTGCATCTCCGGCGCGTCTGGCGAGAGGCATTGCACGTGGCAGTGCAGCTTCACCCCACGGAGCCCCATCGCGAACGCCTCGCGCAGGATTTCTCCCGCCCCCTCTTCTCCCGGCAGCACCGTGGCCAGGCCAGTTATTTGTGGTTGGTTCCGGCACAGGCCAGCCATGTGCGCATTGAGCGCCCGCGCCACCCCCGGCCGGTGCGCGTAGCACAGCCCCACCAGGTGGCTCACCCCACGCGAGAGCAGAAACTCGATCGCCCGCTCCGAGCTGAGCCGGTAGCGGATCGGCCAGGCGTTCTCCCCGAACCACTTCCGCATCGCCTCGAAGAGCGGGTCGGGAAAAAGGTGGACGTGAGCGTCGATCACCTCCGGCAGCGCCGGCAGGCGGTCGCCTTCCGGATCGCCCAGCGACGGGAGCGGCAGCTTCGCCCGCTCGTACCAGCGCCCGCCCGCCAAAGGGGCGTCCTTTGGGGCGCTCATTTGGCCTTCTGGTCCATCCGCTCCAGGAACTTCTCCTGCTTCTCGTAGCCCGCCCGCGACAGACGCTGCGCGTCCACCGCGTCCGCCAGCTTGGAGAAGGCTTGCGAGAGCGCTCTCAGACTGTCCGCCACCAGCTTCTCGAACTGACCCTGCCGCTCCCGCATCGCCGCCTGCGAGCTCTCGCGCCTGAGGAAGGCCGGAAACTTCATCCAGCGGAATGTAGGGGATGCCGCCCCCTCGCGCCACCCGGCCCTGATTGGTTTTCATCAGCCGCGCTTCCCGCTCGAACGGGGGAGACTAGATTCGGATTCGGAGAACGCCATGGCCTACGACGGCGAGCTGGTGAAGATGGAGAACGGGCGCTGGGCCAGGTACCAGCAGTGCACCATCCGCAACGCCGGGCACCCCGACGGAGACGAGATGTGCTTCCTCGTCCCCGTCGAGCTGGGCGAGCACTACCAGGACTTGCTCGACGCCGCCGAGCCTTCCCTCCAGGCCTACCGCGCCCGCGGAGTGGAGGTCCACATCGAGCTGGATCCCTCCGCCCCGGGGAAGATCCGCCTCTCCTTCGGGCCTCCCGCCAAGGCCCACTGACCGCGGCGGAGTGGTAGAAAGCGCTCCGGAGAGCGATTTGGCCGAGCTGGTTCCGCAGCCCTTCGAGCTGCTCCTGCGCCGCATGGCCCACGAGCTGTCCAAGGGCGCCTGCTTCGACCTTCCCTCGCGCTTCTTCCACCGCGCCAAGGCGGGATTGGACCTCTCGGTCCGATTCCACCGCGAGCGGGCCGCCACCGCGGCGGGTCCCGCGGCGGGCCCTCACTCCCAGCTCGCCCAGAACCTCGTCCTCTCCTACCTCGCTGGCGGCCGGGTGATGGAGCTCAAGACGGTCCAGCTGAACGACCGTCTGACCATTCCCCGCCCCTGCATCGACGCGCGCAACGTGGGCTTCAACGTGGAGTGGTCGCAGGAGCTGAGGCTGCCGCAGTCGCTCGACGAGTACGTGAAGGCGTGGGTGCTGATCCACGCTCTCCGCCACGCGGACATGGGCCTGGGCCTCTCCGGCCCCGCTGGCGACCTCCTGTTCGACATGTCGGTGGGGTACGACCTCTCCGGCATCCGCTCCGGCCGGGTGCGGGAATTCATCGACGGGCTGCTCGACGCCCGCTCTCGCATCGATGCTCTCTTCGAGCGCTGGCCGAAGGACCTGCTCCCCTGGCGCCCCGAGCGGGAGCAGGTGCCCAACCGCATCTCCGATTGCATCACGCTCTCCACCTTCCACGGCTGTCCAGCCGAGGAGGTAGAGAGAATTTGCGAGCACCTCCTCGAGGACGTGGGCGTCCACGTGGTGGCGAAGCTGAACCCCACCCTGCTCGGGTACGAGGAAGTCCTCCACATCCTCCATGAGCGGCTGGGCTACCTCGACATCCGCCCCCACCGCCAAGCCTTCGAGGCGGACCTGAAGCTGGAGCAGGCGCTCGCGCTCTCAGAGCGGCTGGCATCCCGCGCCCGCGCTCTGGGGCTCAGCTTCGGGGCCAAGCTCTCCAACACCCTCGTGGTGGAGAACCACCGCTCCTTCTTCCCTGGCTCGGAGAAGGTGATGTACCTCTCCGGGCAGCCGCTCCACGTCATCACCCTCGAGCTGTGCCGGAGGTTCCGTGAATCTTCGGGCGAGCCGCTGCCGATCAGCTTCTCGGCCGGAGTGGACGCCAAGAACTTCCCCGACTGCGTGGCGGCCGGCTTCGTGCCGGTCACCGTGTGCACCGACCTGCTCCGGCCCGGAGGCTACGGGAGGCTGCACCGCTACCTGGACAACCTCGCCACCCGCATGCGCGAGGACGGGGTGGCGAGCGTGGCCGACTTCATCCTCGCCGAGAGCGGACGGACGGAGCGGGTGGGCGCGCTGCCGCCGGAGCAATTGCCTTCGCTCCTGCACCAGGCCTCGATGGAGAATCACGCCGCTTTTGCCCAGCGTGCGCTGGAGGACCCGCGCTACTCGGCGGCGCAGAACTCCGGCTCCCCGCGCAGGCTGGGGACGCGCCTTTGGTGGTTCGACTGTCTCACTTGCGACAAGTGCGTGCAGGTCTGCCCCAACGACGCAAACTTCGTCCTCCTGCTCCCGCCCGAGCTGCGCGAGGCACGGCTGCCGGACTTGGTGGTGCGCGGCGGCCGCGCGGAGGAGGAGCACGAGCGCCCCTTCAAGCTGAACGAGGCCCTCCAGCTCGCGAACTACGCGGATTTCTGCAACGAGTGCGGAAACTGCGACCTCTTCTGCCCGGAGGAGGGCGGCCCCTACGTGGTGAAGCCCCGGTTCTTCTCCTCACGCGCCCGGATGGAGGAAGCGGCTCAGCTCGACGGCTTCGCGGTGGAGCGCGAGGGCGGCTTGGCTCGCATCGTCGGTCGCCACCAGGGCCAGCGCCTCTCGCTCGAGCTGGACACCTCGCGGGCGCTGGCCCGCTTCGACGACGGCAGGGTGGTGGTTGCGCTCTCCGTCCCGGACTTTGCCCATCGCGAGGTGAGGGAGATCCGGCCGGGAACGCCCGATGGCCATGCGGTGAGGCTCGACCGTGCGATGGCCCTCTGTGGCCTGTTGATGGGCGCCCTCGCGAGCGGCGCCTGCTCCCCGGTGAACGCCGCGCACCTGCCCGCCGCCCCGCCTCCGAGAAAACCTCTCCCCGACGCGGAGAGGGCAGGGTGAGGGGGCGAGCTCAGCTCCTGCTTTGAGCCAAGGGGCCGCTACCGCTCGCGGCAGCCGCCGTCCGCGCTTTCCCACAACTCCGCGTCGTCGGCGACGAGGGTGTTCCCTGGTTGCGCGTCGGGAATCCAGATTCGGAGGAGGAAGTAGTCCTCTCCCGCCCCGGTCACCTTCATCGGCCCGTAGCCCGCCGGCGGCACCAACACCCAGTCCGCACCCAGCGGCGAAGAGAAGGTCTCGTCGTTCACCACCGGCGAGCCCTTCACCACCTTCCGGATGGTGAGCCGTCCGTTGGCCGCGGTGCCGCGCATCCACGCCCGGGCGCAGAAGGTCCTGGTTCCGGGCGCCGTCACCGCTGGAGCGGTGTGCCAGAGGCTGGCCGCCGCCCCGCCGGTGGGCGCGCTCAGCCGCGCGGCTCGAGTGCCGTTCCTCCCGAAGCTGTCCGAATCGAGCTGCCCGCCCCCCTTCGCGTCCCAGCCCTCGGGCGGGGAGCCGCATTCGAACTCGGGGTTGTCCAGGAGATTCGGCGGAGCGCCCTGCACCGGCTTCCCCGGGCACTTGGGCTGACCGCCGTCGCAGCCCCCGCCGGTGCAAGGCTGGCCGCCGTCTGGGCACACCTGGCCCGCCCCGCACTCCACAGGAGGAACACAGCCAACGAGGACCACCAGCGCCAGCACTCCCACCAGTCTCATCGGGCCGATCTTCTATCGCAGAGCTGCTCGGAACGGGTTTTTCCCAACCGCGCTCGGGCCGGCCGAGCCGTGCCTGGCGCGGGCCTCCGGACTCCGCCGCGCCCTCGCGCTGCCTCAGCCTCGCAGGGATCGGCCTCTCCCCGCGAGCGGGGTTCAGCCCTTCGCGGCGAACACGCTCGGGTAGCGCGCGAGGAAGGCGATGGCGTGCTGCAACTCCCGCAGGTCCACGCACTCGCCAATCTTGTGGGTGTTCTGCTCGATGCCGGGGCCGATGCCGAACATCGCAGGGTGCTTGTGAGCGCCCGAGCGGACCCAGGCCTTCTTCGGGGTAACGCCGATGCTGGAGTCCTCTGCCGGCACCAGGAAGCCCACGCCGTCGGTGGAGAAGATCCACCGCTCTACCCTTGGCTCGGCCCGGAGACTGCCCCCGGCGTTGGGGGTATTCCCGACGTTGGGGGTGACGACCCCCCGGTAGGTGTCCACGGCGGAGCGAATGGCCAGATGCTCCTCGGGCGTGACCCAGCCCAGGTAGACTTGCGGATTGCCCAGGACGTAGCCCTTCCAGGTGGGCAGGTCGTAGCGGGGCACCGAGATCTCCACCTTCAGCCCTGCGGCGCGCGCGGCCCCTACCGCGTCGAGCGCCAAGATGGCGGCCACCGCGTTCTCCGCCGTCTCGCCGACGGTAAGCCGGCGATCGAAACGGAAGGTGAACTTCTCGGGCACGGCGCAATCCGACGGCGTCTCGAGCTGGGCCCAGGAGGCGGTCCGGGTGCCATGGCCGAGGAAGGGGTGGTCGAGGAAACCATCGCGCGAGTCGTAGCGGCGGGCGGCCTCCGAGACGATGGCGCCGCCGTGCTCCAGCGGGTTGAGGCCTTCCCAGGGCATCGAGCCGTGGCAGGAGCGCCCGGTGACGGTGACCTCGATCTGCATACGCCCGCGCTGGCCGCGGTAGATGCCGAGCGCGCCCTTCTTCGAGTCGCCGGTGCCTTCGGTGAGGATGACCACGTCGGGCACCACCTCGGGCGGCGCGCCGGGGAGCGCCTGGCGCATCAGGAAGAGAGGGCCGCCGCCGTCGTTGTCCTCCTCGGCGGCGGTGGCGTAGGCGCGAACAATGGCGCCCCTGAGCGCTCCCTGCGGTGCGAGCTCGAGAAGGATCTTCGCCGCCACCACCTCGGCGACGACTCCCCCAAGCTGGTCCGCCGAACCGCGGCCGAAGAGCAGGTGCTCCCACTCGTTCTCCGGAGGCAGGTGGCCCAGCTCGCGCTTGAGGAATTCGCGGTTCATCTTCGCTGCGTCGAGGAGGCCGTCGTAGGCGTCTATGCCGCCGCCGGTCTTCTCGCGCCACTGCGGTCGAAGCGCCCGCACCGTGTCCGAGTGGCCGTCCCAGTAGATGACTCGCTTGTCCCTGGTGAGGACGCCGTCGTCGGGGTCCTGCACCACCCAGACGAGGTTGCCATAGTCGTCGAAGAAGGCGTCCTGGGGCCGGCGCACGGCGCCGAGGTCCACGATCTTCTTCCTGAGGTACTCCAGCCGGGGCCGCTCGTGGTTGGAGAGCCCGCACAGCGGATCCCCTCCCTGGTCGGCGGGCTTGTCGACGTAGTCGGCGGGGATGCGCACCACCTCGCGAAGCATCTCGGCGGCGAGGGGCCGGTACCTCAGAGCGAGCTGCGCGACCTGTTCGTCGAGGCTGGGCATGTCGTCTTCTCGAGCACTAGGACAGTTTGTCGGCGAGGTCGTCGACCTTTGCCACCGCGAGCAGGGCCATGATCACGTACACCTTCTTGTTCGCCTCGCGGGCCACGTCGATCACCGACTTCTTCATCACCCCGGGCGAGACCTCGGCACCGATGTCGGCGGGCAGGCAGTGCATGTAGAGCGCGTTGCCCTGGTGCGTCTTCGCCATGCGCCGCTCGTCGCAGATCCAGTCCGTGAACTGGGCGTTCCGGGCCAGGGCCCGCTGCTCGATCTCCTTCATCTTGGCGCTGTCCTTGGCCCGGTTGGCCGCGACGCGCTCGAGCATCAGGTCGTAGGGGCCCCATGACTTCGGGTAGACCGCGTGGGCGCCGTCGAAGGCAGCGTCCATGTTGTCGGTGACGTCGAAGGAGCCACCCGAGGCGAGCGCGTTCTCCTTGGCGTGCTTGAGGCAGTCGTCCATCAGCCGGTAGCCCTTCGGGTACGCCAGCGTCACCTGGGCGCCGAAGCGGGTGAGCAGCATCAAGAGGCCCTGGGGGACGGAGAGCGGCTTGGCGTAGGAGGGCGAGTAGGCCCAGGAGACGGCGAGCTTCTTGCCGGCGAGGCCGTCGGGGAAGCGCTCCTTGAGCCAGAGCAGGTCGGCGAGCGTCTGAGTGGGGTGGTCGATGTCGCACTGCAGGTTGACGACGGGCACCTTGCGCTTGTCGTCGGTGGCGGCGAGGTACTCATCGATGCCGCGCTTCACCTCCCGCATGAACGAGTTGCCCTCGCCGAGGATGAGGTCGTGCCTTACGCCGAGGGCGTGCGAATTCATGCCCAGCATCGCGCCGGTCTCGGAGGCCGTCTCGCCGTGCGAAACCTGGGTCGACGAGCCGTCGACGATGATCGGCTGCATGCCGAGGCGGGCGGCGGCGCCGGCCCAGGCCGACTTGGTGCGAGTGGAGTTGTCGAAGAACATCGCGTAGGCGAGCTCGTTGTGCAGGAAGGCGCAGCTCCTGCCTCTGCGGTCTTGGCGCTCGAGCCGCTGGGCGACTGAAACGAGCGCGTCGAGGTCTTTCAGCGACCAGTCCTGGGTGCAAAGCAGGCTCTTGCCGTAGAGGCCGCTGAGGGTCTTCTTGTCGAGGGCGCCGTTGGGCTTGGCCTTGGCCATGAGAATCTCCCTGGGGAAAGACACCCGGCGACACTAACACTCAGACGTTTCGATAGGTGACGACGCGGCCCCACAGGCTCTTGGTGCCCCAGATGCCCTCTCTCAGGCACTCGAGCTGGATGATCTGGCTGTGGTCGACGAAGAGGTTGACCTCCGGCCCGAAGTTCTTGACGTACCACGAGAACACCTCGGGGTCGGCCGCCTCGAACATGAGCCGGTCGAGCCCCAGCTCGCGCGCGAGGCGAGCGATGGCGTCGGTGCGCCAAGCCTTCACGCTCTCGGTGATTCCCTCGGATTCGATCATCAAGATGTACGCGCCCGCATCAAGATGCCGCCGGGCGAGGGCCACGACGGAGCCCACGTCGCGGGTCCCCTCCGCTTCCAGCTCCCGCGCCGCAGTCGCTCCGCCAGCGCCGAACTGGATGCCGACCTCCGGCTTGGCCCTGAGTCCCATCTTCCGGACCTTCTCGGTCAACCGCACGAGATCGCCGTCGGGCACCGAGATGAAGCCGCTGGAGATCTCGACGATATCGAAGCCGAGGTCGCGGCACTCCGCGAGGTAGCGGTCCACCGCGGAGCCCCCTTGAGTGAGGACGTATTCGATCCAGCCGCCTGTCGAGACCAGCACGTCGCTGCGGTGGCACAGGTCGATCAGCGCCCGCACCAGGCGGCGCGGCATCAGCGCAAAGGAGCCGCCGGCGAACTTGAACGAGTCCACGTAGGAGGCGGCCACCTCGAACAAGTCTTCCAGGTACCGCCGCCCAACTGGTGTGTAGTAAGGGCCGCGGATCTCGGTCAGCCCTTGGGTCCGAGGCTTCTGCTCCCGTTCGTTGCGCCGGATGAAGTCAAAGGCTCTGCCGTCGTTCATGCCATCCGCTCCTGCCCCGAGGGTGGGGACGAAGCGGTCCGCTTGCCACCTCCAGAGCCAATGCGAAGAGTGCGGCGCCCCATCGCAGTGGGCCTAGACTTTCGCGAGCAGGGCGGCGAGCTGCGCCACCGGGATTTGCTCGAGGTCCCCTACCGTGGCGCTAATCGCCCGCTGGAGGGAGGCATCCACCCGGCGCTCCGCCAACTGCTGGAACTTCCGCAGGGCGGCCGTCCAGGAGATCGGCCGAGTGTGGAAGCCCTCGAAGTCCGCCTGCTCCCACCTCAAGGTCCTTCCGTCGGAGAGGTGCACCGTGATCCGGCACGGCAACTGCGCGGGGAATCGCCGGCTCAGGGCGGGCTCCGGTCGCACCGTGACTTTTCTGAGCAGGTCTTGAACGTCCCTCCGCCCAATCCTGTCCGGCCGGTACTGCTGGGGCATCACCTCGCCGTCGAGCAGCGCGACCGCGACGATGTAGGGAAGACTGTGGTCCGCCTCTTCCTTGGTGCGTACCAGTTGCTTTTCGCCCTCCTCGCCGCCTCCGATGATGTGGTAGGCGACGTCGAACACGTCGAGCTCCACCCGTTCGACCTCACGGGCGGCGAATCCCGCTGAACGCTGGAGCTCGAGGACTCCCTCCACCGCCGACTGCGCATGAACTTCCGCGTCGTACCGCTTCACGACGGTACGGCAGACGCGGTCCAGCCCTTCCTTCGACCAGTCGATGGAGAACCGGCCGGCGATCGACTCCATGAAGCCCTTGGCACCCTCGAAGACTTCCAGTGGCCCGGTGACCCCACGAGCGGCGAGGTAGGCGGCGTGGGTGGCTGCGAATGCGGTGTTCGGAAAGGCGAGCCCCTTCCAGTTCGACAGCGCGCCGGTGCGCGTCACCCTGAGCGCGTTGAGGGCCGCTCCGCTGATTGCGAGCGCATGGGCGATGCGCGGAGGGTCCAACCCGAGCGCCTTGGCGACGCCGGCCGCCACCGCGTACGAGCCCTGGGTGGTGTGGTCGAAGCCCTTCGCTCGCACCGGGGCCTCGTCGGAGAGCCGGCACTGCACTTGGTACGAGACGGCGAGCGCAGTGAGGAACTGGCGGCCGTCGCGTCCCGCGTCCTCGCAGGCCGCCAGCACGGGTGCGAGGTTGTCGCTGGGGTGGCATGTCTCTCCCACCGCCAGGTAGGAGTCGTTGAAGTCGAGGTAGCGCACGAGCGCGCCGTTGTAGAGCGCTGCCCGGTCGGGCGCCGTCCTTCCTCCGCCGATGAGGGAGCTGCGTGGGGCGCCCCCGAGCTCGTCGATGTGAGCACGCACTTTCGTCATCGGGTCGGCGCCCAGCGCGCCAATCGCGCAACCCAGGGCGTCCAGCGCGCGAATCTTCAGCGCTTCGCGCGCCGGCCCCGGGAGGTCCTCGTAAGCGGCGCGGTCGACGAAGGCGGCGAGTTGCTCGGCATCGGTCACGGCTCTTCCTCCGGTCGCCCCGTGCGGTCGGCGCGTCTCCCACCAGGGTAGGCACGGCTTGTCCTGGGCAGGTTTGGGCCACCGGCCGGCCCGCCCGGGCTCCTCGCTCGCGGCCGAGGAGCCGGCCCGTTGCTCGGCGGCTGGACCCTCGATTGCCGGATGCCCAACGTTACGGGCGCCATGGAACCTTCCATTCCAAGCCAGATGAAGGCCGCTGCGATCGATCGCTTCGGCGGTCCAGACGTCCTCCACGTCGCCACGCTGCCAGTCCCCCTGCCTGGTGCGCACGAGGTTCTCCTCCGGGTGGACACGGCGGGGATCGGCGTCTGGGACCCGTGGGTTCGGGAGGGCGGATTCGACGACGGCTCCACCCGCTTCCCTTACGTGATGGGCAACGACGGGGCGGGCGTGGTGGTGGCGGTCGGCCCCAAGGTGCGCCGCCTCCGAGTGGGTGACCACGCCTACGGCTTCCAGATGGAGGGCGGCTTCTACGGCGAATACGTGAAGCTCCACGAGGACTGTGCGGCGCGGATCCCCAAGCGGATCGACGCAAGGGAGGCAGGGGCCCTGGGAGCAGATGGCATCACCGGGCTGCGGGGGCTGGAAGATCAGCTGCGCCTTCGCCGCGGGCAGTCACTGATGATCGTCGGCGGGAGCGGCGGCATCGGACACATGGCGGTCCAGCTGGCCAAGCGCATGGGAGCGCGAGTGCTCGCGGTCGCCTCGCGGCCGGACGGGGTGGAGCTGGTGAAGAGGCTCGGCGCCGACGCCGCCGTGGACGGCCGGGCCGGGGAGATCGCGGGTGCGGCGCGCACCTTCGCGCCCGACGGGCTCGATGCCGCCCTGGTGCTCGCCGGGGGCGAAGGGGTGGACGAGGCGTTGAAGGGGCTGAAGAAGGGCGGCCGAGTCGCCTATCCCAATGGAGTCGAGCCCGAGCCGAAGGCGCCGAAGGGGGTCAAGCTGCTCGCCTACGACGGCACCCCCAGCGCCGAGGCGTTCGACCGCCTCAACCAGCTCATCGGAGACCAGCCCTTCCACGTCGAGCTGTGGAAGGTGTACCGGCTCGACGAAGTCGCGCGGGCGCACCGGGAAGTCGAGGAGCACCACCTGGGCAAGCTGGCGCTCCGCATCCACTGGTAGCGCGCGGCTAGAGCGAAGAGCAGCGCTCCAGGGTGACGTCCGAGGTCTCCCCTTGCACGGTCAGCTTGGCGGTGCCGCAGCCGGTGACCTCGATCGTCACCGTGCCGGAGCCGCCCGAGGTGACGCTCCCGGTGAGCTTGCCGGAAACCGGGCAGGAGCAGGTGGCGCTCCATTTCAGGTTCTCGGGCGCCAGCACCACCGTGTAGTTGCGCTTGCTGTTCGTCACCTCGAGCTTCCCGCCGTTCAGCACCCGCTCCGCCCGGCTCGTGCCCGTGATGGTGATGTCCTCCAGCGTCTTGGTGGTGAAGTCGAACAGCGTGGCGCCGCCCGAGCTGGTGCCCACCCGCTGGATGCCGCCCACCTTGTAGGTGTAGCCGGAGGCGGCCTTGGTCACGGTCTGGCCGCCGCCGGGAGCGGTCACCTTGTAGCTGGCTCCGCGGGGGCCGGTGAGAGTGAAGTCCGGGGTGCGGGTCACCGCGGCGCCCGCGGTCTCCACCTTGCAGCCGGCAGTGTCCGAGAAGGTCAGCTTCACCGTGCCGGTGAGGGTGGCGGGGCCGATCGAGCAGGAGTTGAAGTCCCGCGTCCTCGTGCCGCTGGCGCACGCGCTGAACGGCACCGTCCAGCAGGAAGTGGCGGCCAAAGCCTCGGGAAGCACCCAGCCAAGGGCCCGCTCGATCGCTCTCGGCCGCAGCAGGCTCGGCTCCCGGGGGAACATCCGCTGGGCAATCGCCCCGCTCTGGCTCACCTCGTCGAGGCTGGCCAGCACCTCGCCCGCGTTCTGGGCGATCTCATCGGTGTCCTCGAGCCCCCGGCGGCCGCAGCCGAATGCCAGGCCCGCGACTGCGAGAAGCACCGGCGAATGTCTCAGGTTCATGTCCCCTCCCGTGGGTCCGCGGCGATGTGCCGCGCGGGGCTGACCCTAGCGCAAGCAAAGGTCGAGGGACTACTTCTCGTTCCCCAGCCGCGAGGGCGGATCGCACCGGGGGAGGCCGGCGCCGCTTGCGCTTCTTCCCGGCTCGCAGCTCCGCTTTGGCGCGAGGCGCTTCTTCGGCTCCGCCTCGGCGGCCTGGGCGCGCTGGAGTCCCCCGGCTCTGTCGCTCTCGCTGGTGGCGGTGCCCGTGCTGTTCGCGGTCGCGAATGCGGACGGCGCGGGTTTCTTGGCCGCCTCGCCCAGCGCCTCGGCCATCCGCTCCTGCGAGGCCTTCCAGTGCTCGCGGTCTTCCTGCGCCACCCGGCGGAGGTGTTCTCTTTCGGCGGATAGCTCGCCGAGCTGCTTTTTCAACGCCTCGTTCTCCGCCACCGCCACGATGGCTGGGCGCTCCAAGCATTCCTTGAGCTGCGCCTCCTCCGATTCGCGCCGGGGGAGAGGCAACCCGCTTTGCCAGGCGGCCAGCGCCCCGGCCTGCCAGCGGTAGTCCGCCTCGGCGATGCATTCCTGCACCAGCCGCGTCACCCGGTCGGCCGACCAGGCGGGCGGCTGGCGGACGCATGGTCCGATGTCCTCACGGATGGTCTTGGGGAACGTCTCCGTCTGGCGGACCCAGCAGCCGTTTCGCTGCGTCACCTTTACCGTCGCGCACCCGGAACAGAGGAGCGCCACCACGCCGACCCAGCCCCATTCCTTCATCGGGGTGAGGGTAGGGACGCCCCAGCGGACGTGCAGGAGCGGCAAGGGCGAATTGTCGCAAAGCGGTACCGGGTTGCGGCTTCCCAGGGTGGTTTGTATTCTCACCCGCCACTCATGGGTCTGACCGGCACATGGACGCGCGATGATCGCCAGGCCCGCACCGAGGATCTGATGCGCCTCCATGTTTTTGCCGGACAGTGGTTCGAGCCCGAGCTGTCTTCCGAAAAGTCGGAGCGCCCCCGGACCAGGCTCGGTCTCTCCAGGGAACTGGTCGCCGAGACGGAGCGGCGTAGGAGAGCCTGAAAAGAAGCGGGCGGGCCTCCTCCCAGGGGATCGAAAAGAAGGCCCGCCCGGCGGGTAGCCCACCCTACCCTGAGGCGACGCCCTTTCCCCTCTTCACGGAACGGGCCAGCGCTGCTTCAAGCCGAGAGTCGCGGACTTGCGGAGGTCGGTCGGCCGTGGCGAGGCGCCAAGCGCAGCCGTGGCTGCGCCCCAAGCGCAATCGGTTGCGCCTGAGAGCCCCCGAGCGGCCGCGCTTCGCGTAGATTCAGGCCCGAATGGACAACCCGGTCCAGACGCTCATCGATGAAGAGTCGTCCGACCACGGACGAGCCGGCAGGCAGCCATACCGGCTGCTCGTCTTCTCGCAGGAGACGCTCTCCACCCACCCGCTGCCGAATGAGGGAGAGGTGGTGATCGGCAGATCCTCTGACTCCGACATCCAGGTCGACGTGCCGGCGATCTCCCGGCGACACGCGCTGATCCGCGTGGGCCCGACGCTGACCATCGAAGATCTCGGCAGCTCGAACGGCACCAAGGTCCGCGGCGACACGATCAAGCAGGGCGAGGCGGTGCCCATCGGTTCGGGGGACGCCATCGAGCTCGGCTCGGTGACGGTCATCGTCCAGCGGGCCAGCCCGGCGGCGGCGGCCAAGCGCCCGCGGCGGCTCTGGACGCACGGCTATTTCGAGGGGCGCTTGGAGGAGGAGTGCTCGCGGGCGGTGGACTCCTCGGGGCGCTTTGCAGTGATGCGGATTCGCTTGCAGGGAGGCTCCTCCGCGGCGGTGGTTCAAGAGGTGCTGGCCGGCGCGATCGGCTCCGCGGACGTGGTCGCCTCCTACGGGCCGGGGGAGTACGAGGTGCTCCTGTTGGACCGCGCCCCGGAGGCGGTGGATCGCTTCGCCGAGCGGCTCCAGCTCGAGCTCAACGCCCGCGGGGCGCCGGCCTCGCTGGGGGTGGCTTGCTGGAGCCGGGACGGCAGAGACCCGGACGCGCTCTTCGAGAAGGCCTGCGCGGAAGTCCGCGGGGAGCCGGCGCGAGGAGCCGAGGAGCGCCGGGTCATCGTCGAGGATCCGCAGATGGTGAAGCTGCACCAGCTCATCGAGCGGATCGCCCAGAGCGCCATCAGCGTCATCCTCGCCGGGGAGACCGGGGTGGGGAAGGAGGTCTTCGCCGAGGGCATCCACCGGGCCTCTCCGCGGGCGGACCGGCCGTTGCTCAGGCTCAACTGCGCGGCGCTCTCGGAGAGCCTGCTGGAGTCCGAGCTGTTCGGCCACGAGAAGGGCGCCTTCACCGGGGCGATCAAGTCGAAGCCGGGGCTGTTGGAGAGCGCCCAGGGCGGCACGGTGCTTCTCGACGAGGTGGGCGAGCTGCCGATCTCCATCCAGGTGAAGCTGCTCAGGGTGATCGAGCAGCGCGAGGTGATGAGGGTCGGCGACGTGCGCACCCGGCCCATCGACGTGCGCTTCGTCTCCGCGACCAACCGGGACCTCGAGGCGGAGGTGAAGAAGGGCACCTTCCGGCAGGACCTCTTCTTCCGGCTCAACGGTATCGTGCTGGTCATTCCTCCGCTCAGGGAGCGGGTGGGGGAGATCGAGCCTTTGGTGCGCTCGTTCGTCTCGCAGTTCGCCCGCCAGATGGGGAGGCGGAAGGAGCCAGAGCTGACCCCCGACGCGGTGGCGATGCTCAACAGCTACAGCTGGCCGGGCAACATCCGCGAGCTGCGCAACGTCATCGAGCGGGCGGTGCTCTTGGCCGGCGAGGGGGAGATCGGAGTGGAGCTGCTCCCGGTGGAGAAGCTCTCGGGCGAGCTGCTCTCGCGTCCGCCGCTCCTGGGAGAGCCGACGCCGGTGGTGCCCCCGGGCAAGGCCGGGCCGGCGTTCGAGGCGGAGCGGAAGCGCATCCTCGAGGCGCTCGAGCGCTGCGGGGGCAACCAGACCCTGGCGGCGCGGCTGCTCGGCATCTCGCGGCGGACGATGCTCACCCGGCTCGACGAGTACGCCATTCCCAGGCCACGAAAGGTCAAGCCGGGATAGGAAGGTGCCCATGAGGCACCTGGCGGTTTCGCTCTTCACGCCTCCCGGCGTATTCGTGGCTCTGCTCCTGGGCCTGGGCGTCTTGCTCCTTCGGCGCAAACCGCGCTGGCCGGGAGCCGCGGCGCTCGGCATCGCCCTGGCGAGTTGGGCTCTGGCCGTTCCCCCGGTGGCGGACTCGCTATTGCGGGGGCTGGAGGCCCCGTACGAGGGAATCCCGGTTCCCGAGGGCGACGTGGTGATCGTCCTCGGCGGAGGGGTGCGCACCGGTGTCCAGGACCTGAGCGGCACCGGAGCGCCGTCCTACGCGACGCTCTACCGGGCGGTGACCGGCTTTCGCCTGCAGCGCCGCCTGAAAGTGCCGCTCATCGTCTCGGGAGGGAGGGTATTCGAGACCATGGCCGCCGAGGCGCCGATCGCCAAGCGGCTGCTCGAGGACCTTGGGGCCCCGGCGGAGGGCGTCTTGGCCGAAGACCAAAGCCGCGACACCTTGGAGAACGCGCGCGAGTCGGCGCGGCTTTGCAAGGAGCGGGGCTTCCGCTCGCCGGTGGTGGTCACCTCGGCCTTCCACCTCACCCGGGCGTTGAGCGCCTTCCGCAAGGTGGGGCTCGAGGTTCATCCGTACCCGGCCGATTTCCTCACCTGGACCGGCAAGCGGTACGGCTTGGTGGACTTTCTGCCCAACGCGGGCGCCCAGCGGGACTCGTTCGTCGCGATCCGCGAGTACCTGGCGCTGATGGCGCTGGCGGCGGGAGGTTGAGAAGCGGGAGGAGGGGCGGCAGGTCAGCTGCGGTCGTAGGTATCGAGAAGAAGAACCCGACTTCCGCGCGCCGCCCTCTTCAGCCGGGCATCGGCGGTGACGAGCTCACAATCCAGGGAGTGGGCAAGCGCCAGGTAAGAGGCGTCATGGAAAGTCAAACCGAGCTTCCGGGCAAGCTTGGCAGCCCTCTGGGCCGAGACCGGGGTCGGCCGTTCGACGGTGAGCGGCAGCCGGATGAGCACGTCGAGCGCTCCTTCGACGACGGAAATGGGCGGCCGCGCCCTCCCGCAGATCAAGATGTTGCCCACTTCGTAGAATAGAAGGTCGGGGACATGGAGGTGGCACTCGCCCTGGTAGAGGGCGTCAAGGATGGCTCGCGCCGCGCGCTCTCCCACCTCGCCTGCTCCGGGAGCCAGCCACTTGAAGGCGACGGAAGCGTCTACGACCAAGGACCTCAAGAGCGCCGGCCCCGGTCGCGAGCGGCCAGAACTTGGGCCGTGCCCATGGGAGCGATGCGCTTGCGCAATTCCTCGAGGCGCCCGTACAACTGGCGGAAGCGTGGATCGTCCATCGGGCGGGGAGCCGGCCGCTCCGCTTCCTTGAGAGCGGCCCGGCAAATGTAGGCGCTGCGACTCTGACCTGCGCGCCGGGCGGCCGCGTCGATGCGAGCGAGATCGCGCGCGGTGATGGATACCAGCACCTTTTTCCTCATCGCGGCCGAAGGATATCCACAGTATATCCAAGTCTCAAGCCGCGGTCGGCCCGGCCGCGGCCTGCTGCGCAGGAAGGTCGCACCAATGGGCCAACTGACCGCGGCCTTGATATGCGCCCAGCGGGGGCCGAATTTGTCAGCGCGGAGTGTCGGCAGGCATACGGCGGATCAGCCGGCGACCTCCTCCGCGGCCCGGAGCGCGGCTTCTCGGGGCGCCGCTCCGGCGGTCCATCGGCCGAGCCTGGCGTTCAGCGCCTTGAGCCGCTTGCCCACCGTCTTTCGCGACACGCGCAACAGCTCTGCCAGCTCCTCCTGGGTGAAGCCGTCGCGGAAGGCGTAGGCGAAGAGCGCCAGCTCTTCCGGCGAGAGGCCGGAGAGCAGCCGGTCCAGATCCGCGCGCGCGGAAGGATCGGGGCTGGTGCTGCTCGGCTCGGAGAGGAATAGCGCCTCCTTCAGCATCCGGGAGGAGCGATTTCTGAGCTGCTGGAGGCACCGCCGGGTGGCGATGGCATACAGCCACGTGAGCGGCGCCGAGCGCAGCCTGAAGCGCCCGAGCCCCCTCACCGCCACGCAGAAGACTTCTTGGACTGCCTCCGCGGCGTCCTCCTCGTTTCGGAGCAGGGCCAGGCACCGCCGGAAGACGACGCCGTGGTACCGCTCGAAGAGCTCTCCTGCGTCCAGCCGCACGTCAGGGTCCAGGCGAGAACACGAATGGGTAGGAGACGGCGATCTCCCCGCCACCCGGCGCAGGCGAGAAGCGCCACTTGCGGACGAGCCTCAGGACCGCCTGCTCGAAGTCGGGGTCGCCGACCGTCGAGCTCTTCACGCGCGCGTCGCGCACGGCGCCGTCGGCCTGGATGACGAACTCCACCACCAGCTTGCCCGAGAGCCCGGGCCGCTCGGTCAAGCGCTTCTGGTAGGCGGCCCGGATGTCGGAGACGTGCCGCCGGACCACCGAGCGGATCACCTCGCCGGAGAGCGACCCCATCACCATCGGCGCGCCGCGGGGAGCCAGTTCCGGCACGACGTCCTCCTTGGGTGGCAGCAAGTAGGTTCCGCCTTGCTTGCCCATCGCGTGGCCCCGGCCGTCGCCCGAAACGTCCCCGTGTCCGTCCGCCCAACCTCGAGAGAGCGGTGGTCTCCTGACAGGCTTGGAGGTCGAGCTGGCCCGCTTTGCCGGGCCGGGCTCCGCTGCGCCGGTGAGCTGCGGAAGCTCGGCCGCCTCCGTCGAGTGGAGGGTAGGAGTCCCGCGGGCGACGGCCGATGTCGCGTCCACGGCGACGAACGAGGTGTAGGCGGTCACCAGCCGGTGCTCGAGACCCAAGGTGGTGATCTCGCGGATGAGGTCCCCGCGCTCGCCCTGGTGCATCTGCCGCTCGAGGGCGTCGATGCGTGCGCGGGCCCAGAGGGTGCCCAGCACGGTGTGGCGCTCCTCGCGCTCGAGCAGGCTCAGGTTTATTTTCAGCTCCACTGGCGAGCCGGCCCGGCTTCCGCGGAGCGTCACCGTGCCGCGGCCGGGTCGCTGGTACCGGCCCAGCAGCACCAAAGGCTGCGCATCGAAGAGGTCTGGCAGCTTCGCCGGGAGGAGCTGCACGACCGCCAGCCCGCCGAAGTCGATCGACACGTCGGTCAGCAGCGGCCTCTCGATGCGGCGGACGAAGCGCTCGATCGCCGGCTCCGGATCCTCGTCGGGGCGGAGATATTGATAGAAGCCCCGCCCCGAGTCCGCCAGCCGGCTGAGCAGGTAGTGGTTCACCGAGGTGCCCATGCCGAGCGCGAAGAGGCGCGCGCTTCCGAGCAGCCGCCCGGCTTCGCCGAGGACCTCGACCTCGTTGCCGATGAAGCCGTCGGTGAGGAAGAGCACCGTGCGGAGCCGCCGCGGGTCCGCAGGTCGCCCGAGGGCAGCCCGAATCCCGGCGAGCTGGTTGGTGCCGCCCGAGGCCGGCAGCGCCTCGAGGTAGGACTGGGCCCGCTCCACGTAGGACGCCGAATTGGGGAGCGGCGAGTCATGGAACGCCGAAGCGCCGTCCGCGAAGTCGATCAGCATGAAGGTGTCGTCGGGGTTCAGCCGCTCGAGCGCCAGCGACATCACCCGCTTCGCCGCGGCCAGCGGAGCGCCGCTCATCGAACAACTGGTGTCGATGACGAAGACCATCTCCCGGGGGACGGGCGCTGGCTGGGAGTCCTTTGCCTCCGGCTGGAGGAGCAGCGCGAAGGTGCCGGTTCCGCCGGTTCCGGTGGTCATCGCCGCCGCCCGCAGCGAGGGCCCGGCCACCGTCCAGCGAACGATGAGGTCCTTGTTCGGGATGCGGTCCGACGCGTCCAGGCTGAGCTTGGCGCTCGAGGGAGAGGTGCGCTCGGCCCACAGCCGGTGGGAGACGCTCCACAGGCTCTCGATGCAGAGCCCCGCCTCGAGGCGAACCCGCACCTCTACGTCGCGGCCGGTGCGGGCGAACGGAGGAGTGATGCGGGAGCCATCCAGCACTCGGTCGGTGTCGGGCGAGGTGCCTTTCCCCTGCATCTCGCCCGCGAGCGGCACGCCCGGCACGTAGCGAGGCCCCACCGTCATCGGGAAGTTGAGCTCGAAGATTCCGTCGTCGTAGCGCAGCCGCGCGGCGTAGCGGACGCGCACCTCCACCGCCTCGCCGGGAAGGATGTTCGCCACCGACTGGGTGAAGAGGTTTGGACGCTCCTGGTCGAGGAGCGCCGCGCGCTGGCCCCGGCTCTTCGCCTCCTCGTAGCGGCGGCGGGCCTCCTCGCGCCTTTCAATCTCCCCGCGAATGACTCTCCCGCCCACCTTTAGCTCCAGCTCGTCCACTGCGGCGTCGTCCGGGAGCGGGAAGGCGTAGACCGCCTCCACCGGCGAGGCGAACGGGTTTTGGAACACCTGCCGCACCGTCGCTCGCTGGACGAAGCCCGAAACCTCGATGTCCACCGCGGTGTGCTCGAGCACGAAGGGGCGCGCCGGCCCCGAGGCCTCGGCGGCCTCGAGCGTTCCCTGCCCCAGCTCGATGGGCTGTCCGCGCAGCGAGAGCTGCCGCAGCGCGGCCGGGCGCGGCTCCTCCCGCACCTCGAGCAACCCAGGGCGCGATTCTGGGGCCGGCGGCGCGGATCGCTCCTCCGCCGCGGCGGACGGCTTGGGGCCCACGAGCTGTCGATATGCGGGGGCGGCGCCCAAGGCGAGCGCGATCACCGGGAGAGCAGTGGCCAGCATGAGCTTCCTCGCGTTGTTGCGCTCCGCGCGGGTGAACAGCCACCTCGCGGGAACGGCGTGGTGAGACCGGCGGAAGCGCGCCCCGTCCGATTCCATCTCGGCCAGGTGGCCGTGGCACCTTCCGCACTGTCCAAGGTGCCGGCGGACCTGCTCCAGCGAGCCCGGCTCACCTTCGGCGAGCAGGTACTTCTCCAGGGCGAGGTCGGTCGGGCAGCAGTCGCGGGGGGGGGCTTTCATCTGGGTCGAGCCATTCGTTCCGCGAGCCGGTTTTCTTGGGAAGACAGCCGGGAACGCGCCCGAGTTCCCGTCGGCCGAGCGGTGGGAGCCCGGCCGGACCGAGGCCTCGGAAGGAGGACACCGGTTGGCGCTGCTGCGTCAGCTCGCTCCCGCCTCTAAGGATTCTGGGCGTAGCTGGCCTCGGACTCCGAGGCAAAGTACGCCCAGAATCGTTGGAGGCGCAGGGCTCGGTCGGAGATCCGACGCGTCAGCCGCGGGACTCCAGCTCGACCCTGAGCAGGGTGACGCGCTTCGTCTTCACTTCGACTTCGCGGTCCACCGGCTTGTACCCGGTTCGCTCGATGCGGACGGAGTGGCGCCCCACCGGCAGGGCCACCGACACCGGGGCGGTGCCCTTCTTTTCGCGGTCGATGGTCACCTGTGCCCCGGTGGTGAGGCCCTTCACCGTGGTCACCACCCGCAGCTCCCCGCGCCCCGCGGGCGCGGCAGGGTCGGTGCGGGCGGAGTCTTCCCGGGTGCCGGAGGCGGACAGGCGTTTCTCCCGGATGTCCGTCTCGTCGGCGGACACCGTCTCGGCCTGGGTGGGCGAATCGTCTCCGGTGTCGGCGGCCCCGGAGTCGATCAGCTCGACATCGGCGGAGTCGGCGAAGGAGGCCTCTTCGAGCTTCTCCTCCACCTTCTCTTGGGCCACCGAGCCGGTGGGCTCGTCGTCCGAGGAGATTTCCTTCAACGCAGGCGCCTCCGGCTGGGTGGGCTTCCGGGCGGGCTTCCCGCGTGCCTTCTTCCGCCGCGGCGCGCTCTCGGCCTCTTCGAAGGAGAAGGCCGTCCCCGGACTGGTCCGCTCCCGGTCGAGCCCGTAGGCCACCTCGAGGTCCGCCAACAGCTCGTGCACGTTCTGCTGCCGCTCCTCGGGCTGCTTCGCCAGGGCTCGGTTGATCACCAGGGCCACCGGTTTGGGCACGAAGGCCGAGAGCACCGAGGCGTCCGGGGGCGGGAGAGTGCGGTGCGCGTAGAGCACCTCGAAGTTGCTCGGCGCCACGAAGGGCGGGGTGCCGGTCAGCAGCTCGAAGATCACCGCCCCCAGCGCGTACACGTCGGCGCGCCGGTCGAGCTCGCTGGTTCCGAGGATCTGCTCCGGGGCCATGTAGTAGGGCGTGCCGACCATCGCCCCCGGCTTGGTGAGCCCCGGCTCGCTCTTGTCCCGCACCACCCCGAGGTCGAGGATGGTGGTGTGCCCGTCGTCGCCGATGAAGATGTTCTGCGGCTTGATGTCGCGGTGGACCAGCCCGTGGTGGTGGATGAAGGAGAGCCCGGAGCAGACCTGCCGCACCACCCCCAGCGTCTCCACCGGAGAGAGCTTCCCGCCCTTGCGCTTGAGGTGCTCGGCCAGGGTGACCCCCTCGAGGTACTGCATCACGATGTAGGGCAGGGCGCCCCGGCGGCCGACCCCGTGGAGCTGGACGATGTTCGGGTGCCGCAGGTTGGTCATCAGCCGCGCCTCGCGCTCGAAGCGGGCCAGCACCTTGGGCTTGCGGCAGTGCTCGGGCGAGAGGATCTTGATCGCCACCTTCTTGGACAGCTTGAGGTCCCTCCCCTGGAACACCGAGCCCATCGCCCCCTGGCCGACGCGAGACTCGATCAGCCACCGCTCGTCGAACGTCTCCCCGGGGGTGACGTGGAGCACTACGGTGTGCTCGGCCTTGGAAGCTCCTGAGTCATCGGCGCCGCTCATCTGGCGCGCCGACTATAGCCTGCGTCGCCGCAGGAGCAGCACGAACGCCAGGAGCGGCAGCGCGGCGGCTCCCGCGGAGGCGCAGCCGCAGCCCAGGGTGGCCGTGAGGGGCAAGAGCCTCCCCAACGGCGCTCGCGAGGCGGACAGCTCCTCGCCGGAGGACTCAAGCACCGCGGTCATCGCCGCCTCGCTCTGGGGTGCTCCCTCCAGGCGGCCGGCGAACGGGAAGCCGCGGCTCTCGCCCGGGCCCAGTTCGGCCAGGGCGTAGCAGTGCTCGCCGCATCCGGTGGCCGGCTCGGCGGAGATCGGCTCAAGCGCCAGCTGCTCGGGCGCAAGCCGGAGCGACAGGCCAGCCTGCGGGACGGGCAGGCGGTTCTCCACAGTGACCGTGCCGGAGGCGGCGCTTCCGATGGGACGCGCCCTTTCTCCCCCCTCGATCGACACCGTCACCTGCACCACTGCGCCCACCATCACCGTGGCGGAGCCGGAGAGCCCCGAGGCGTCCTTGGCCTTGACCACGTCCATCCCCGCGCTGGCACCGGCGTGGTAGCGCCCTTCTGGGTCCAGGGTAGCGCCGGAGGCGTTCTGCTCCAGCGACCACGTGTACGGCGGAAGGCCCCCGGAAGCGGCGAAGGCGATCACCCCTCCCGGCGCCACCCGCGCCGCTGCCGGCTGGAGGTTCAGCGTGTCCCTCACGACCACGGTGGCGGCACCCGGGACGAAATCCACGTGGGAGGCCTGGAGGGCGGCGATCCCATTCCCGGACGGGCTGAAGTAGACCTCGGTCGTCCTGCCGTCGACCGGGATTCGGAACCCGCCGGCCGGCCGGGTGCAGGCGGGGTCGCTGAAGAAGGTTCCCGGCGCTCCGGTGACGCTCAGCTGCCCGTCCACCACGAAGGGCGCGTCGGCCAGCTGACCGGGCAGCGAAGTGGCGAGGGAGACGAGGGCCTTGACGCAGTCCCCCGGCGCGGCCTTTGTCGGTACGTCCAGCAACAGGCGGCTGGGCTGGGGCACGGCGGCGACGCGCACGTCGTCGTAGTCGATCACGCCCTGGAAGGAACGCACCTTGGACCAGGCGGGACCCAGGTAGAACTTGCGCGGCCGGTAGCCCGGGTCGGCGAGGCTAAACCCGGTCTCCTCGGCCACGAGCGCCGCGTCGATCCATAGCCTCCGGTAGCCGTTGATGCTCGCGTCGCTCATCCCCACCTCGAAGAGGTACCACCGGCCCACCTCCAGCTTGAATGGCACGGTCTTCACCGTGGGGCCTCCCTCGCGTTGCCCTCCGAGGAGCAGCGCTCCGTTCTGGAAGTCGTAGCTCACCGCCGCGACCAGGTCCGCCGGAGGCGTGGTGGTATCGCAGCCGATCGCCACCAACTGGACGTCCCCTTGTCCGTTGGACACCTTGACGCGAACCCACCCGCGAAGGTAGGCGGGCTCGTCGATCTGCCCGGTCCGGTACAACAGGTGGGCCTGCGGGCCGGCGCTGCCCGGAACGCCGAAGTTGTGGACGTGAACGCCTCCGGCTCCGCGGTGCGCCGCGCTGGGGTCGGGAGCGATCTGATCGCTACCGAACGTCTGCACGAGCTCGTGCCACTGGCCCGGGGGGTTCGCCGTGGCGAGGAGCGTCCCGGTCTCGAAGTCCTCGCTGAGGATGAAGGGGTGGGTATTGATCGTGCTGCTGCCCGCCATCGTGCTTGGCCCGCTGCGGGCATTGATGGTCCAGGTTCCAGTCCTCCGGTCGCGGAACCAGAAGGGCTGGCTCCGGCTCGAGCCTCCGGGGACCACCACCGTGGTGGCCGGCCACCAGTTGCCCGTGGGACTCGGGGAGGTGGAAAAGGCGCCCGAAGGGGAGCTGCTGCTGACGGTGAGCGAGGCGGGCCAGGCCGAGACGAAGGGCGCCCCCGAGGGTTGGACGAGCTCCAGCTCGAAAGCTCCGCCGGAGTTTCCCACTCCCACCCAGGCCTGGCTCGACGCGAAGAGCAGCTTGGAGTCGAAGTAGGAAACCTCGAGCTGCGGGTGTTGAGCCGCGTTGCCCCACTCCCGTGAGGCGAACACGCTGTCCGACGCGGGAAGAGCGCTCAGGAGCACCAAGCCCTGGTTGGAAGCGGGAGTCTTGGCCCAGCGCTCCACCGCCAGCGCGCCCGGCTGACCGAGCGCCACCGCGACCGGGCCGGAGCCGGTGAGCGCGATTCCAATCAGCGAGGGCCCGTAGTCGACTCCCGCCGACAGTCCCGGAACTGACCAGAGGGTGCCGTTGCCGGCGTACTTCCAGGTCACGACGGACTCCAGCCAGGGTGGCAGCACCTGGTGGATGGAGAGCGACTGGCTGGTGCTGACTCCCTGCAGCGAGAGTTTCAGCTTGGCGCTGGTGACGGCGATTTCTCCGGGCAGGTTGGAGGTGTCGAAGCGGATCAGCGCCGCCGCCCCCGGGCGGGCCTCGATGCCTGGAGGCATCGGGGTGGTCGCCGGAGTGGTGCCGTTGGCGATGGTGGTATCCGAAGCGCCTGCGTACGCGGTGGTGGGCTTCATCCCCTGCTGGTACTCCCAGGTGGTGTTGTCGGTGTAGTCGATGACCAGCCTCGGCCGCCGCGCGGCCACGGGGTGCTCGGCGCTCGCGATGCCGAGGTCGTCCGACGCGGAGAGCGCGTCGACCACCACCGAGAGCGAGAAGATGCCGGGTAGGAGCCCCTGGATCCCGGTGTGCGATCCGGAGACCCACCCCGTGGCCCCGGCCGGAATGGTGAACTGAACGGAGCCTCGATCAGGGGCGCCGGCGCCGGCGACCTGCCAGCTACTCACCGACGTCGCCTTCGTCCAGGTGGCCTCGCTCGCGATCCAGGTGGCCGACATCGCATCGATCTCGAACGAGGCGGCGGAAGGGCGGGTGAGGTAAAGAAAGACCGTCGCCGTCCTAGGGGTGCGGCCCTGCGAGTCCACCTCCCAGCGGAATAGCCCCACCTGGCGCACCCCGGGCCAGTTGCTCACCTGCACCTCGGACATCGAGCCGTAGCTCTTGGTCGCCTCCCAGGCGAGGGTGTCGCCGTAGCTGGCGGTGCCGCTGGTGATCCACGCATCTGCCGTCGCTGGAAGCACCACCATTTTCTGCGCGGCCGCCTCGCCTCCAAGGAGCGCCGCAGCCAGGGCGAATCCGGTCAGTCGAAAGCTCACGAGGTTCCCTCCGCGCGACCGACGGCGCGCACCCGGCCGGGCGCACTAGGCCAGAAGATCTTCGCTCAGTTCCTCCCCTTGGCGCCAGGAAGGGAGGTGGCACGGCAGTCTACAGGCACCTACTTTCAGCCGACCCTGAGCAGCTTGCGGGCATTGAGGTCGGAGACGCGGGCCACCACCCGAGCGGAGATTCCGGCGCGGAGCAGCTGGCTGACCGTCCTTGCGACGCCCACGATGTCGCCGGCACCCTCGCCCAAATCCGAGCCGAGAATCAGCCGCTCGGCTCCATGCCGGCGGACGAGCGCCGAGGCGCGCTCGGCGGAGAGCTCGTCGGGGTGGATGGTGAGGCCGGCGTAGTGCCCGCACTCGAGGATCGGCCGCAGCGTGCGCGGGCCGGCGTGGTCCACCAGCACGCTCGACGGAGAAATCCCCGAGGTGCGGATGAGGGTGAGGGCGCGGCGGGTGTGGCGCTCCTTGTCCGCCCGGGGGGTGTGCACCACCACCGGCAGCTTGAGCCTCCGGGCGAGGGTGAGCTGCTCGGAGAAGGCTTCTTCTTCGGCGGGGCCTCCCCGGTGGAGGCCGACCTCGCCGATCGCCACCACCTTTCCGCCCCGGAAGAAGCCCGGCAGCGCGGAGAGGATTTCGCCGAGCCCGCGGCGCGGCACCACCAAGGGGTGCAGGCCGACCGCCGCGTAGGCTCCAATCCCCGCCCGGGAGAGCCGCCCGAGCTGGGGCCCGGCGGTGTCGCGCAGGTGCTCCAACACCGCGCCCGCGGTCGCCTGCGCCGAACGGCCTGCCACCGCCAGCGCCCCGGTGACTCCGAAGTAGCGGAGCGTCTCCAGGTCCTGATCGGATAGGCCGCAAGGGTGGAGGTGCGCGTCGAAGAGGCTCAATCGCGGCGCTCGCGTGCCCACTCCTCGGGAGTGCGGTACTCGGTGGAGAAGGCGTCGCGCTCCACCACCAGGGCGACGCCGGTGTGGGGGCCTCCGGGGCAGAATCCGTTGTGCGGTGCGGTGATCAATGCCGGCCGGCCCGGCTCGAGGGCCAGCTCGCGCAGCCCGCCTGCCTCGAAGAGCAAGAGGCTCATCCGTCCGGAGAGGAGGACGAACAGCTCGGGGCAGTCGTGGCGTTCCAGCTCGTGGCAATCCTCCGCGGTGGCCTCCGGAGGAGAGTACAGTCCGACCCTCCAGTGGCCCTGATCTCCGCACAGCGCTTGCCAGCGGAGGAGCGGCTCTACCGAAAGCAGCGCGTTGGCTCCCGCCTTCGGAAAAGAGGGGTGGCTCGTCTTTACGGTGCGCAAGCGGGCCTCCTAGTCCTGTCCCGAGGCGAAGCCCTCGTTGCGCGGATCCGATCCGGCGGTGGCGAGGCCGGTGGCCGGGTCGATCAGCACCGCCTCCGCATCCCCCCAGCCGTCGGTGCGAGTCACCGCGTGGCCCAAGGCCTCCAGCGCGCGCAGCGTAGCCGGCTCGAGGCCGAACTTGTCGACCAGGATGGCGTCCGGAAGGTACTGGTGATGGATGCGCCCCGCCCCCACCGCGCGCACCACGTCCATCTGCCCGTCGAGGACGTTGGAGATGACCTGGATGACAGTGGTGGGAATGGTGGAGCCCCCCGGTGAGCCCAAAGCGAGCATCGCCTTCTTCGGATCGTCCTTGCGGAAGACCAGCGTGGGCGACATCGAGGAGAGCGGAATCTTCCCCGGCGCGATGGCGTTGGCCTCGCCGGTCACCAGCCCGTAGGTGTTGGGCGTCATCGGCGCAGCGGCGAAATCGTCCATCTCGTCGTTCAGCAACACTCCGGTCCCCCTCGCCACTAGGCAGGACCCGAACCAGTAGTTGACGGTGGTGGTCAGCGCCACCGCGTTTCCCTCCCGGTCGATCACCGAGACGTGGGTGGTGTTCTTCCGCTCCGCCTTCGCGCCAGGGAGCACGTCCGTCCACGGGGTGTAACCCGCATCCGCCGCCAGCGGCGCCGGCAACAGCTTCTGCGAGGGGGTGGCGCGGGATGGGTCGATGCTGGCCAACATCTGAGAGATGTGCTCGGCCGAGTGCAGCTTCGGAAGCGGAATCTCCACGAAGGCGGGGTCTCCCAAGTACCTCGCCCGGTCCACGTAGGCTCTCCGCACCGCCTCCACGTAGGTGTGAAGGACCGCCGGCTCCCGAGAGGAAGGCCCGCGTGCCCCGGCGCGCTCCAGGACGCCCAGCACCTGTACCACCGCCAGGCCTCCGGCGGAGGGAGGCGGCATGGTCGCCACCCGGTGCCCGCGGTAGCTCCCCTCGAGCGGCTGCCTCCAGCGGACCCGGTACGAGGCCAAATCCTCGGAGGTGAGGATGCCCCCCCCCTCCTTCACGGTGGACTCGATCGCGCTGGCCACCCTCCCTTCGTAGAATGCCGAGGGGCCGCGGCGCGACAGCTCCTCGAGAGTCCGCGCCAGCTCCGGCTGGGTGATCAGCTCTCCGACCGCGGGCGCCTCCATCACGCCCTGCGCCCCGGGACGGAGGAAGAGGCGCGAGGCCTCCGGATCCGCCCGCAAGCAGTCGAGGCGGTTCTGCGCGATGGTGCGGTACTTCGGCGTCACCCAGAAGCCCTTCCTCGCCGCCTGGATCGCCGGCGCCATCACCACCGCCGGTTTCAGTCTCCCCTTGCGCCCGAGCAGCTCGAGGTAGCCCCGCGCCGCGCCCGGCACCGCCACCGAAAGCGCGCCGTCAGTGGACAGGCCCGGCGCCACTTTCCCCTCCCTCAGGTACATGTCCCGGGTCGCCGCCTTGGGCGCCACCTCGCGGAAGTCGATCACCTCGGTGATGCCGCTTCGCGCCTCGTGGACCAAGGCGAAACCTCCTCCGCCCAGCCCGGAGTGGTAGGGCGCTGCCACCCCGAGCACCAAGGCCGCCGCCACCGCGGCATCTGTGGCGCCGCCGCCCCGGTTCAGCATCGCCAACGCCGCCTCGGTTGCCCTCGGGTGCGCGGTGGCCACCGCTCCGCCCCGAAACGGCCGAGCCGCCTGGGTGTTTACGGTCAACAACAGGACAAAAGCGAGGGTTTCTCGGCGCATAGGTGTCGTCCGGCTTTGGAACGAGTCCGTCCCAGGTGTGGCAACCATGGCGCACCTGCGCCGGACAATGCACAGAAAACTTGCGGGTTCGCTGTGTCCAAGTATTTGAAAGGGTGACGCCTGTAGCGTTGATCACAGGCTGGGCCGAAATGGCCCCCCGATTGCATGGAGGCGCGCCACATGGAGGCAAACCAGCGCAGGTACCCGCGGGCCCCGATGTCAGGGGAGGTGAAGTTCTACGAGTGGAACCGGCCTTTCCAGGCCGACGCCGCGGAGATTTCCGGCAATGGGCTCTTCCTCAAGACGGGGTCTTCTCTGCCGGAGGGCTCGATGTTGACGCTCCGGCTGAACATCCCCGGATTGGCGCGGGCCTTCACCGTGTTGGGGAAGGTGGTGCGCACGGTGCGCGGAGGCCTGCTCAAGCCGGCGGGCATGGGAATCTTCTTCGTCGACATCGCGGCGGGCGATCGGCGGAGCATCCTCGACTACGTCTCCCGCCGGACTTTGAGGACTGCGTGAGAGTGACGGAATACCCCCGCTTCGACGCTTCGCGGCTTCTGCCGGTGACGGTGGTTTTGCCCTCCTTCGCGATTACCGCGCGAAGTGGAGGGCTCGCGGTGAGGGTGAGCGCTCGGTCCCCTGCGCGCCCCGAGCCCCGGAAGGGCCTCCGGCCGGCGGTAGCGGCCGAGCGTGCGCCACTGGATCGTTGACCGCGCCCTCGCGGCTACCTAAATCTCGCCCGCCATGGATGCTTCGAGCCCCAACCCGGGCCCGCTGGCGGCGGTCGTGCTGTGCGCCGGCAAGGGCACCCGGATGAAATCCGAGAAGGCCAAGGTGCTGCACTCGCTGCTCGGCCGGCCGCTGTGCTTCTACCCCATCTGGCGTGCGGTGGAGCTTGGCGCAGCCCCGGTGGTGGCGGTGCTGGGCCACCAGGCGGACGAGGTGCAGAAGGTCATCTCCGAGGCGTTTCCGGATCGGTTGATCCGCTACGCGATGCAGCCGGAGCAGCGCGGCACCGGGCACGCGGTCTTGTGCGCCCGGGAGGCGCTCCGCTCCTTCGAGGGTGCGGTGCTGGTGCTCTACGGCGACGTGCCCCTGCTGTGCCGGGAGACTCTGGAGCGGCTGTGGGAGGCGTTCCGCGCCAGGCGCCCGAAGCTGGCGATGATCACCTCCATCGCGGATCAGCCGACCGGCTACGGCCGGGTGGTGACACAAGCCCGGGACAACCAGCCGGCGAAGGTGCTCCGGGTGGTGGAGGAGAAGGACGCGAGCGCGGAGGAGCGGTGCATCGATGAGGTGAACGCCGGCATCTACCTGGCGGATTCGAGGTTCCTCTTCGAGGCGCTCTCGCAGCTCGGCGGCGAAAACGCGCAAGGAGAGGTGTACCTCACCGATGTGGTGGAGCGGGCCGCCAAGGAGGGCGAGGTGGTGGCGGTGCGGGCGGACTTCGAGGAGATCGCCGGAGTGAACGACCGCTCGGAGCTGGCCGCCCGGGCCGCGGTGCTCAGGATGCGGATCAACACCGAGCACATGAAGCGGGGCGTCACCATCCAGCACCCGGAGACGACCTTCATCGACGACGGGGTGGAGATCGGCCCCAACACGGTGATCGGCCCGATGGTGTCCATCCACGCCGGCTGCGAGGTGGGGGCGGATGTTCGCATCTGGCAGGGGTGCGTGCTCAACCAGAGCACGGTGGGCGACGGCTCGGAGCTTCGGCCCTACTCGGTCTTGGACGAGACGGTGGTTGGCCCGCGCTGCCAGGTGGGTCCGTTCGCGCGCCTCCGGCCCGGCTCGGTCCTGGAGGAGGGCGTGCACGTGGGCAACTTCGTGGAGACGAAGAAGACCCGCATCCGCAAAGGCGCCAAGGCGAACCACCTCACCTACCTCGGCGATGCGGACATCGGCTCGGGGGTGAACGTGGGAGCCGGCACCATCACCTGCAACTACGACGGCGAGGCCAAGCACCCCACGGTGATTTCCGACGGCGCCTTCATCGGCTCGGACGTGACGCTGGTGGCGCCGGTGACGGTGGGCGAGGGGGCCTACGTGGGGGCGGGCTCGACCATCACCGAGGACGTTCCCCCGGGCAGCCTGGCCCTCGGGCGTGGCAGGCAGGTGGTGAAGGAAGGCTGGGCAGTGAAGCGGCGGGCCAGGCGTTCGAGAGGAAGCTGAGCGCGCTTGTCACGGGCGATCCGGATGCCCACCTCACACCCTGGCTGCATCAGCTCGCCAGGGAAACGAGAGGGCGAGCGGGCCTACGGGGGAGCGGGCGTGGTTTGATGGCGCCTTGAGGAAGGTGAGGCATGTGCGGAATCGTCGGCTACGTCGGTGACAAGGAGTCGGCGCCGATCCTGGTCTCGGGGCTCAAGAAGCTCGAGTACCGCGGGTACGACTCGGCGGGCGTGGCGGTGGTGGGGAGAAACCAGCTCAACGTGGTGCGGGCCACCGGGAAGCTCCGCAACCTCGAGAACCGGGTGGTGGCGGAGCCGCCGGCCGGCACCATCGGCATCGGTCACACCCGCTGGGCCACCCACGGGCGGCCCTCCGACGAGAACGCCCACCCGCACGCCTACCGGGGGGTGGCGGTGGTGCACAATGGGATCATCGAGAACCACCTCGCGCTCAAGGAGGAGCTTGGGGGGAGCGGGCACGTCTTCTCCTCCGAGACCGACTCCGAGGTGTTCGCCCACCTCATCGCGGACGAGCAGGAGAGGGGGCTGGAGCTGAAGGACGCGGTGCGCGCCGCGGTGGCCCGGGTGAGGGGGACCTACGCCCTGGCGGTGGTGTGCGCGCAGGACCCCAGCCGCATCGTCTGCACCAAGGACGCCTCGCCGATGGTGCTCGGGCTTTCGGTGGGGCAGAACTTCCTCGCCTCGGACGTGCCGGCGCTGCTCGAGCACACCCGCGACTTCGTCTACATGGAAGAGGGCGACCTCGCGGTGCTCACCGCGGAGAAGGTGGAGATCTTCGACCGCGAAGGCCGGCCGGCGAACCGGCCCACCCGCCGCATCGACTGGACGCCGGTGATGGCGGAGAAGGGCGGCCACAAGCACTTCATGCACAAGGAGATCCACGAGCAGCCGCGGGCGGTGGCGGACACCATTCGTGGGCGGGTGCTCCTCTCCGAGGGGGACGTCCACCTGGAAGGCTTCGGCTTCACCCCCGAGCAGGTCCGCGCGATCACCAAGGTGACGGTGGTGGCCTGCGGGACGAGCTACCACGCCGGGCTCGCCGGCAAGCTGATGATCGAGTCCTTGGCGCGGATCCCGGTGGAGGTGGAGCTGGCGAGCGAGTTCCGCTACCGCGACCCGATCGTCGAGCCGACGCACCTGTGCGTGGCGATCAGCCAGTCGGGGGAGACGGCGGACACCCTGGCGGCGATCAAGGAGGCGCGCGCGCGGGGGGCGCTGGCGATGTCGATCTGCAACGTGATCGGCTCGGCGATCACCCGGGAGACCGCGTTCTCGCTGATCACCAACGCCGGGCCGGAGATCGGCGTGGCCTCCACCAAGGCGTTCACCACCCAGCTCGTGGCGCTCTACCTCTTGGGGGTGAAGCTGGGGCGGCTCCGCGGGCGGCTCACCGTGCGCGAGGCGCAAAGGCGGCTCACCCACCTCACCGAGATCCCCAAGCTGATGGAGGCGGTCTTGCGCTCGGAAGGCGCGGTGAAGAGGATCGCCCAGGCGTTCCAGGCGGCGCAGGGCTTTCTCTTCCTCGGGCGCGGGCCGATGCACTCGGTGGCGATGGAGGGCGCGCTCAAGCTCAAGGAGATTAGCTACATCCACGCCGAGGGCTACGCCGGCGGGGAGATGAAGCACGGGCCGATCGCGCTCATCGACGACAAGCTGCCGGTGGTGGTGATCGCTCCGAGGGATCCGCAGATCGCCTACGAGAAGATCCTGGGGAACATCGAGGAGGTGCGGACGCGCGGGGGGAAGGTGATCGCGGTTTTGGAAGAGGGCGACGAGCAGGTGCGGAAGCTGGCGGACCACGCCATCGTGGTCCCGCCCGCGCCGGCCCTGCTCGCCCCGGTGGTGGCCACGGTGCCCCTGCAGATGCTCGCCTACCACGTCGCCGACCTGCGGGGGAACGACGTGGACCAGCCGAGGAACCTGGCGAAGAGCGTGACCGTCGAGTAGCCGGCGGTGATTGGTAAGAATTGCTATTCTTACCCTATGGCGAGGCGTGGCCAGACGGTTCGGATCAGCTCCAAGGGACAGGTGGTGATCCCGGCGAGCATCCGCAAGGAGCTTGGGTTGAAGACGGGGCGGACGCTCAGGGTCCGATCGACCTCGAAGAAGGAGATCGTCCTCAGCCTTCCCGAGGCTAACGAGGCCTTCATCGAGGAGTTTCGCCGCCGAGCAGCCGAGTGGGCGAAGCGGACGGGCAGGGACCTCGTAGAGGAGCTGCACGAGCGGCGCCGCAAGGAGCGCGAGGAGGAGCGCCGGCGTGGGTACTGGGGTCGTTGACGCTGGTGTGGCGCTCGGCTGGATTCTCCGCCGGCCCCAGAGCCTGAGCGCGATCGAGGCACTGTTTCGTTCATGTCTCGCCGGGAAGCTCCGACTCGTGGTGTCGGCGATCAACCTCGCTGAGATCTACCGGCACACCAGCCAATTCACGCGGGCGACTGGGCTCGACCCACTCGTGTCTTTGCGCGCAAGCGGTGTCGAGGTCCACCGGCCGGACGAGGCGGTGGCCAAGCGGGCTTCGGCACTCCGGGCTTCGCTCGCCGACGCCTTCGCGGCCGCCACCGCGCTGGAGCTCGGGGCTCGCCTGTACACGACCGACTCCGAACTGGTTCGCCAACTCCGGGGCCTGGACCTCGCGGTCACGAAGTATTGAAACGAATCGCAGGCGCCGTCCGCCGACGTTCGCTTCGGCGGGCATCGGTCGATCCGGCGAGTAACATCGCTGGGGCCGAGCAGGTCGAGGCCCGCACCGCGAGGCCCTCTGACTCGGGAGGGCTCTGGTCCAACGCGTTTCTCTGTAATCTCCACATTGGAGACCCCATGCGCGTCCTTCTCGTCGGTCCGGATTACGAAGCCAACCTCTCCCTCGCCTACCTCGCCTCCTCGCTCCGCGCTGCCGGCCACCGGCCGGCGATCGCCGCGTTCAACACCGCGGAGGACGCCCCCTCCGTCCTCCGGATGGCAGGAGAGGCAGAGCTGGTCGGGCTCTCGATGTGCTTCCAGGTCCGGGCGGTGCAGTTCCTCGAGCTGGCGGAAGCGCTCAAGCGCGGCCGCCCACAGCGGCCGGTGATCGCCGGCGGGCACTATGCGTCCTGCGCGGCCTTCGAGCTGCTTTCGCGGCATCCGGCGATCGACCTCATCGTCACCCACGAGGGCGAGCAGACCCTCGTGGAGCTGGCCGACCTCGGCGAGGCCTTGCTCGAACGCGCCGCCAGCGTCCGCGGCGTGGTGATTCGGAAGGAGGGAAAGCCCTTCCGCAGCCCGCCTCGCCCGGCCATCGCGGATCTGGACCGGCTTCCGCGGCCGGACCGCTCCGGGCCCGCGCGGCTCTTGTGCGGAGTGCCCACCGCCTACCTGATGGGCAGCCGCGGTTGCGTGAGCAGGTGCGACTACTGCTGCATCACCACCTTGCACCGGCTGGTGCCCGGGCCCCGCTTCCGGCAGCGGACTCCGGAGGACGTGGCCGACGAGATGGCCGAGCTGTACCACCGCCACGGCGCCCGGCAGTTCGTCTTCCACGACGACAACTTCCTGGTGCCGAGCCACGAGCACAACCGCGAGCGCATCGCCCGCCTCCACGCCTTCCTCATCGCGCGCGGCGTCTCGGAGATCGGGCTGGTGCTCAAGTGCAGCCCGCGCGACGCCGACCGGCGCATCTTGGAGACGCTCAAGGAGTTGGGGCTGCTCCGCATCTTCATGGGGATCGAGTCGGGAAGCTCCTGCGGCCTGGAGTCGATCGGGCGGCGGCAGTCGGTGGAGCAGTCGGAGCGCGCGCTCGAAGCCTGCGAGGAGCTGGGCATCTCCACGCAGTACACCATGATCATCCTCCACCCGGAGGCGAGCGCGGCCACCATGCTGGCCGACCTGGACTTCGTCACTCGCCACCCTGGCCACCCGCTGAACTATTGCCGGGCGGAGATCTACGCCGGCACTCCGCTCGAGGCGCGGATGCTCGCGGCGGGGCGGGCCAAGGGCAATTACCTCGGCCGGACCTACCGCTACACCGATCCGACCGTGGAGCGGGTCTGGGAGCGCGGGAGGGATCTCTTCGCCGGGCGGTGCTGGGGGAAGGACGATCTGCTGGGCCGGGTGATCCGAATGGACCACCAGGTGGCGGTGCTGGGGCGCTTCTATCGGGGCCGGAAGGTGCGCGAGCTGGTGCGCTCCTTCCTCGAGTGGGAGCGGGAGCTGAACCTGGAGACCGCCGGCTTCTTCCGCGAGCTGGTGCTCGCCTGTGAGGATTCCCGTACCGGAGCCGCCAGCGCCTTCGAGCGGACGCTGGAGGACTTGCGTCGCCGGGAGCTTTCGAGCCGGGAGGGTCGCATCCGCCAGGCGTGCGACTTCCGCAAGGCGCTGGAAGGGTTCTCCCACGCCTCGGTGGAGATGGGCCGGCGGTACGCGCTGGGGCTCTCCCGGGGGCGGAAGTTCCGAGGCCCACGGCACGCCGCGGCGGTGGCGGTGGCGATCGGCATGCTGGGTTGCCAGGTGCCGGAGAGCGACGCCCGCCGCGCCCAGGACAGCTCTCGGCCGCGGACCGCCGAGGGCCGTGGCCCGTCGCGCCGCCGGCCGGATGCCGGGACCATTGCGCCCCGGCCGGTGCCACCGAGGCCTGACCAGGGAGTGGCCGAGGCTGCTCCCCCGCCGATAGACATACGCCCCGAGGAGGGAGTGGCCGAGGCGCCTCCTCCGCCGCTAGACCCGCGCGACGACCTGGGCGTGGCCGAGGCCGCTCCGCCGCCGATCGACCCCACGGACATCGAGCCGGCGGTGCCGCCCAAGCCCCCGCCTCCTCCTCCGCCGCGCGCCGACGCGGGGAGTCGCGCCTCGGGAGGGAAGTGGCAGTTCGGCCTCACCCCCGGGGAGCAAGGCCAAAGAGAGCGCCGGCGGCGGTCCGGCGGGCGAGATGCAGGTCAGCAGCTCCCGATACCGGACCCGAACGACTTCCGCATGGACCACGGGGTGGCCGAGGCGGCCCCACCCCCGTGGGAGGACGGCAATCGCCTGCGAATTGACCAGGGAGTGGCGGAAGCGCCGCCTCCACCGCTCGAGCTGATCCATCGCTCGCTCTTGATCAGGACGAAGCCCCAGGTCTCGCTAAGCTACGCTGGCCGGGAGGTGACCCAGCCGTTCGCTCTGCCCACCGCGGGGCGCGTGCCGCTGGTGATCGGCGAGGCTGATGGTCCAATCAGCGCCAGGCTGCAGCCGGTGGGGAGGACCCAGACCCAGCTCACCTTCATGGTCGAGTCCTCCCGCCCGCTGGCGGTCCAATACGGGAAGCTGGAGTCACCCATGCCCGCGCGGATTCAGGTGGACCTGACCGCCGATCCGGCGGACGCGCTGGTGCTCCAGGACCCTCAAACCGGCGCCAGGCTGGAGGTCCGCTTCCACCTGCAGCGGTGAGTCGCCAGGATGTCGTGCGCGCAGGGTGACTCGAGCGGCCATTCGGCGAAGTGGTCGGGCCGAATCGCGCGCGATCACGGTGCGCTTCCTCTCACCCCGGCGAGCAAGGCCCGATCGAGCACGTCCTGATCGCCGGTGACAAGCGGAAGCCCTTCCCTCGCCGCAACCCAGACATAGAGCGCGTCCGCCGCGCGCAGGCGGGTGACCCCAACCACCGCACGAACCGCCCGCGCCGCCCGCGGCCCGATCGTCACGATTGTCCGATTCGCGAAGTGAAGGTCGAAGAACCGGGAAACGCTCGCCACGGCGGCGCCTCGCCGGACCAGGGCCGCAAGAACCTCCACCTCGAAGATCGCGGGCACTACGATTTCGTCGCTCCCTAAGAAGAGCGGCATGCAGCGGCGGAGCGCATCGGCATGGAACGGCTCGTTCTCGCGCAGCGCAGCCACCGCCACTGACGCGTCGAGCACATACCTCACCGGCGACCCTGGAGCAGATCCTCGACCGCGGAAACCCCCGGCTCGGCCGCACTGAATTCCTTCACGAACGCCCGGACGCTCTTTTGGACTTCCGCCTGGGACATCGCCTTCCTGCGAGCACGCTTCTTCGCAACGACCTCTACCGGAACGATCGCAGCCGCAGGCTTGCCATGGCGCAGAATCAGGATTCGCTTGCCGCGATGCTCCGCCGCATCGACCAACTCTGAAAGATGGGCCTTTGCATCGGCGAGAGATCTCTTTTTCACATGACCATTATGACCATCGCCCACCCGAGTCGCAATGCGCCGCCCCCTCGCGGGGTGAGGCTCTTCTTGCTCACACGAGCAGCCCCAGCACGCCCTCCAGCCAGCCTTGCACGTCCTTCTTGCTCTGGCTCGACCCCGAATCCAGCGCGAAGCGGAAGAGGTCCCCCGCCAGCTCGCCCGCGGTGCGGTAGCGAGACTTGAGCTCCGGGGCGAGCGCCCGATGGAGGGCCTGGGCGAGCGACTTGTCCACCGACTCCGGCACCGCCAGCTTCGCCGAACGGATCGCCGCCACCACCTTCTTGGTGTCGTCCCCATCGGCGCCGAACGGCACCGTCCCCACCAACAGCTCGTAGAGCATCACTCCCACCGAGAAAAGGTCGGAGGCCGGGGCCAGCGCTTCCCCGCGGCTCTGCTCCGGCGAGAGGTAGTGCAGCTTCCCCGCGGCATTCCCATCCGCCGGGCCGATGTCCACCGAGCGGCTCTTCGCCACTCCAAAATCCCCCAGCTTCACCTCGCCCTCGGAGGAGAAGAAGACGTTCGCCGGGTTGACGTCGCCGTGCACCAGGTTGAGCGGCGCCCCGGTGCGCGTCTTCGCCTGGTGGAAGTAGGACAGCCCCTTCAACACCTCCAGCACCACGTGCACCGCCATCCCCACCGGGAAGGGCTGCTTCTGCTGCCTCAGGCTCTCCATCACCTCGCGCAGGTCCCCGCCGATCAGAAACTCCATCGCGATGAAAGGGCGCCCGAAGGCGTGCCCCACCTCCAGCCTCTGCACCAGGTTGGGGTGAGTAAGAAGCCCCATCAAGTCCGCCTCGTTGGCGAACACCTCCTCGGGGACGTCGCGCTTCATCAGCTTGAGCGCCACGCTCTGCTGATCGCCTCGTTCGTCCACCACCTCGGCGAGGAACACCTCCGCCATCCCGCCGGCCCCCAGCCGCGCGCGCACCCGGTAGGTGCCATACCGGCGCGAAGGAATCTCGATGACCTTTCCCAGCTCCACCGGACCCAGAGCTTACCAGCAGGTCGGAGCAGGGCCGTCCCTGCTATCTTCCCCCGGACCCCGGACCGCCGCCTTGACCTGCGAGAACTGCGGACAGCCGCTCGAAGAGCAAAACCAGTTCTGCAGCCGCTGCGGCCGGCCCAGCCCGCAAAACCCCCACCCGCGCCGCGCCGGCGACGAGCCTACCTTCATCCCCATCCGCCTCGACGATGTCCTCGAGGGCAAGTGGCGGCTGGAGAAGAAGATCGGCGAAGGCGGGATGGGCACCGTCTACCTCGCCAAGGACCTCCAGCTCGACCGGCCGGTGGCGGTGAAAATCCTCTCCAGCTCGCTGCTCAACGACCCCGAGGTGGTGGCCCGCTTCGAGCGAGAGGCCAAGGTCACCGCCGGCCTAGATCACCCGAACATCGTCCCGGTCCACGCGGTGGGCCGCCACGAGAGCCGGCCCTTCATGGTGATGAAGAAGCTGGAGGGCGAGACCCTCTCCTCGGTCCTGAGGCAAAAGGGCGGCCTCACCCTCGATGAGACGCTGGCCTTGATGCGCCAGCTCGCTTCCGGGCTCGACTACATCCACTCCAAGGGCTTCGTCCACCGCGACATCAAGGCCGGCAACATCTTCGTCGGCCAAGACGGCCTCGCCACCATCCTCGACTTCGGCATCCTCCGCCCGGCCCGCGGCGCGGAGGCGCTCACCCGCACCGGGGTGGTGATGGGCACCCCCCAGTACATGTCCCCCGAGCAGGCCAAGGGCGCCCGCGAGGTGGATCACCGCGCCGACCTCTACGCCCTGGCGGTGGTGCTCTTCGAGTGCTTGACCGGGACCTTGCCCTTCGAGGCGGAGAGCGAGCTTCAAGTCATCCAGATGCAGGCGCATTCGCCGCCGCCGGACCTCCTCGAGCGCGCGCCGTGGATCCCTCGTCCGGTGGCCGAGGTGGTGCGGAGGGCGCTCGCCAAGCGCCCGGAGGATCGCTTCCCCTCCGGGGCCGAGCTGGTGGCCGCGCTCGAGGTGGCACGAGGGGCGATGAAGCCTCCCGCGCCAGCACAGGGAGATCCGCTCACCGCCCCGAGCTGGCGAAAGCTCGGCTCCCAGCCGGGCGAGCCTCCGCCCGATGTCCAGCTCGCTGACCGGCCGACCACTCCGCACCGGGCGGAGAGGGCGACCCCCGAGCCCGTCGCCGGCGCGACCACCGCCGCCATGGCCCTGGCGGTGAGGCCCAGACGAGTCCGCGCCGCCTTCCTCGCAGTGGGGATGCTCCTTTTGCTCTCCATGGGTTTCTACGCCATCTTCAGCGAGCGAACGGCTTTCGTGGGGGAGAAGCATCCCCAGGCGGAGGCGGACGCCGGCTTGCTCCTCGCCGAGGCGCTTGCTGCGATCGAAGACGCGGGCGAGCCGGACGCGGGCGAGGCCGATGCCGGAATGGGCCAGCTCGCCGAGGCGGCGGACGCGGGCGTCTCAGAGACGGCCATCGCCACCAAGACCAACGGCGATAACGGCAAGTCCTCGGTCGGCCGGACGCGGAAGCGAAGCAAGGTGGGGCAGCTCAAGGTGGTGACCATGCACCGGGGGGAGACCTTCTGGGCGCAGCTCTTGGTGAACGGGCAGGTGGTGGGGAGGACGCCTTTGGAGCTGGACCTGCCGGAGGGCCGCCACACCGTGCGGGTGGAGCGGGCCGGCTTCAAAACCGAGGAAAGAGAGATAAAGGTTGCGTCCGGGCGGCAGGCTGTGCTGCGAATCAGCCTCAGGAAATGACGCCGGCCCTCCTCCTCTCGGCCCTCCTCTTGGCTTCCTCGACGCCTTCGCGCGGGCGGGCGGTCGCGCTCACCAAGCTCGAGCAGGGTCAGCGCGACTTCAGCCGGGGCGATTTCCAGTCCGCGCTCAAGGCCTTGGACGCCGCGGCCCAGGAGACGTCCGACCCTGCCGCCCTCTCCAGGGTGCACCTGCTCCGCGGGCAGGTGTCGGCGGCGCAGCAGGACTTCGCTGGCGCCGAGGCGGCCTTCGCGCTGGCCTTGGAGTCGGATCCGGAGGCGGCGCTCGACCCTTCCAAGGTCGACCCGGCGCTGGTGAAGCTGCTCGACGGCTTGCGGGCCCGGCTCACCGGAGAGCTTTCGGTGCGCGCCGACCGGCCGGCCTCGGTGTGGCTGGACGGGAGCCTCTTCGGGGAGACGCCGCTCCTTAGGCAGGCGCCGATCGGCCGCCGCGCGGTGGAGGTGAAGACTCCCGATGGGAGGTACGGCTCGCGCCGGGAGGTGGTGGTGTACGCCAAGCGGAAGAGCGAGCTGGAGCTGTTGCTGGAGGAGCTTCCGCAACAGAAACCGAAGTACGAGGGGACCACGCCCGAGGAGTCGCCCCGGCGGCCTTTCGCCGACCTCCGGCTCTCCATCAGCCCCTTCGCGCTCTTGGCCGGACCGTCTCTGGAGGTGGGAGGCGGCTTCGAATTCCCCTTCTACCGGGTGTCGATGCACGCCCAGGTGTACCAGGACTTCGGCCTCACCGCCCGGGCGGCGCTGGTGGTGCCGGTGCTGGAGCGGAAGCTCAACGCCTCGGTCGAGCTGGAGTTGCCGGTCCTCTTCGAGCAGCGGCTGCTCTCGGTCGGCTTGGGCGGGGGTGGGGGCCTGGAGTACGTGGTGTCGAAGTGGCTCGGGGTGTTCGTGCAGGTCGGGGCCCAGCACTTCTTCATCACTCCCAGGAGCGAGCCCAACAGCACTCCTTTGCAGCTCGGGGCGAGGCTCAGGCTTCCCTAGCTTGGCTCAATCGGGCTTCGACCAGCTCTTCTCCAGCTCCCAGGCGGAGACCCGGTAGCCGCTCCGCCTGTACAGCTCGGCCTCGCGGGTGTCGTCGGCCGGCACCGAGAGGTGCACTGCCTCGCAGCCGCGCGAGCGGAGGTAGGCCTCGCACTCGCGCAAGAGCCTCGCGCTCACCCCCTGGTCCTTCGCCTCCGGGGCCGCGGCGAGGTGGAAGATGTGGCCGTAGAGAAGCCCGCTCACCGGGTGCTTCCCCCGGAGCCGCGCGATCGCCGAGCCCACCACCCGCCCGTCCAGCTCGGCGATCATCAGCCCCTCGGGCTCGTCGGAGACGGTGCGCTCGAGCAGCTTGCGAAACCCGCTCAGCCAGCCGGAGCGGCCGGGGAGCTTCTTGCAGCTCTCGGCTTCGATCCGCTCCAGGGCGGGGAGGTCGCTCACCTTGAGCCTTCGGATGAGGAGCATCGCCTATTGGTTTGTAGCTCGGCCGGCCTCAGCGCTCCAGGGCCAGCTCCTGGAGCAATTCGAGGTCCTGGTACTGGTCCAGGTCCTCCAAGAGATCCAGGTTCTCCATCACTTCCTTGTCCTCGTCGGAGGGCTTCTGCGCCTCCGGCTTCGCCGCGGGCTGGCTCTTCGCCTCGGCGGCCACGCGCTGCTCTCCGGCGTCCGCCGCCTTCGCGGTGAAGCCGGCGAGGAAGAGCCACAAGAGCGTCCAGAAGGCTCTCATCGGTGGCCTCCTACCGCCGCCTGCGCTCTCGCATCCGCTCGCGGAGAAGCTGCCGCTGCTCGGGAGTGAGCTGCCTCCAGCGCCGCAGGTTCTCCATCAGCTGCTCCCGCTTGTCCGGGTTGGCGCGGAGGAAGGCCCGCATCCTATGGCGAAGCTCGGCGCGCCGCTCCGGATCCAGCTTGCGGAACTCGCGGAAGCGCTCCCTCAGCTCACGCCGCTCCCTAGGGTCGAGCTTTCGGAAGTGGCGCACGTTCTCCCGGATGCGCTCCTTCTCCTCGGGGTTGAGGGAGCGCCACTTTTCCGTGTTCGCCTTGATCCGCTCCTGCTCCTCCTTGGGGAGGGCCTTGAACTCGCGCAGCTTCTTGCGCAGCTCCTCCTTCTGGTCCTCGGGGAGGCTCTGGAAGCGGTCGGCGGCGCTCTGCTCCGATTGGGCCAAGGCCGCCTTGGGCATCGCCGCCCCAAGGAGCAGGGCGGCGAAGAGGGAGTGGATGGCGGTCTTCCGGCTCATGGCAGGGCCTCCAGCTCGTGCAGGTGGGTCACCACCTCGACGTCTTCGGGCTCGAGGCCCACCACCTCGAAGTCCTCGAGCATCTCCATGTTCATCGCCACGTACATCTGCTCGGGGTCCAGCCGGGACTCGGGGCCCACCGAGAGGACTACCGCCACCGAGGCGGCGGCGGCCATCCCCAGGGCGGGCATCAGCACCGCCGGCCGGAAGAGCGCCCGAAGCCGCTCGGTGAGGCCGGAGGGTTCATCCAGCCGGGCCATCACCTTCCGCCGGAGAGCCAGCGAGGGAGAAAGCTCGGGGAGCGCGGCGAGCTGCAAGACGGTGCGCCGGATGAGCGAGAGGGTTCCGGCGCAGCTTGGGCAGCCCGGCAGGTGCGCCTCCACCTGCTTGGCCCGAAGCTCGGGAAGCTCTCCGTCCAGGAAGGCGGTCAAGTCCTGTTCGATCTCGCAGCTCATGCCTGACTCCTCGCGGGGCAAAGCCCCGCCTGCAGCTCCTCGATGCGCCGGGCCACCGCCAGGGTCGCCCGGTGGATGAGGCTCTTCACCGCGGCTTCGCTCGCGGACAGCGCGAAGGCGATGTCGCGGTAGGCCATTCCCTCGAAGCGGCACATGGTGAAGGCGGCCCGCTCGCGCTCCGACATCTTCGAGAGCGCCTCGCCCACCGCCCGCTCCAGCTCCTTGCCCTCGAGGGCTTGATCCGGGCCGGAGGCGTGCTGGGCCTGGCCGTCCGCGCCCTCTTGCTCCTCGGTGTGGGGCTCGACGTGCGGCATGCGGTACTCCCCGCGGCGGACTTCGTTCAGGCAGTGGTTAGAGGCCACCCTGAAGAGGAACGTCTTGAGCTTCGCGGAGGGCCGGTAGCTCTTGGCGCTCCGGTACAGCTTCACGAAGATTTCCTGGGCCAGCTCCTCTGCTCTGGCTTGATCTCCCACGAAGCGGTACGCGAAGCGGCAGATGCTCGCCTGGTAGCGGTCGAACAGCGCCGCGAACGCCGACTTGTCCCCGGCCGCCACCCTAAGCATCAGCTCGGCGTCTTCGTCCACTTCCACGGCCGTGCAAACCCCTTTCCGCCGGAAAAGTTGCGGGCGCAGACTGTCGCACAAGCGGCCGGAATTCCAAGCGGCGCGCGCCGATCCGGTAGGTCTCGAAGCCCATCGGCCGATTCCGATCGCGGATCATCAGGCTCTCGAGGCGGCCTCCAGCTCTGCGAGCGCCTTGGAATGTCCGGTGGCCACCTGGCCGGTCTTGACGAAGTGGAGAGCGAACCGCGACCGAAGCGCCCGTCAGGGACGATAGCGCGCACCAGCGAGCCCTGTATGACGGCGGCGTCCACGGGTGAGAAACCTCGAGAGGAGTCGGTGGGCTCGCATCTCCTGCGAGCGCACAGGCACCTTCCTGGTCCCCTGCGCTCAGGCGATGGCCGCGCTGGGGCTCGGGCGCCCGCGGCTGGGCGCGGTGTCCCGACGCGGCTGGTTTCTCCTACGGCGTGCCCTTTCCGCTCAGCTGAACCACCCGCGGCCGAGCTACCGGGCCGTCCCGCGCCGCCCAGAAGGCCGAGAGCTGCGGCCAGAGCGTCTTCGCCCCGGTCTTCGACACCACCGCCCCCACGTGGCCGCCCGGAAGGTGGATCCGCTGCTTGTCGGATGAGCCCGCCAGCTCTAGCAGCGCCGCGGCGCTCTCCTTGGGCACGATGCTGTCGTGCTCGAAGGTCACCGCCAAGACCGGGCACTCGATGCGCGAGAGCCGCACCCGCTCCCCGGAGAGGGCGAACGTGCCGTTCCAGAGCGCGTCCTCGCGATACAGCTCGCGCACGTAGCGGCGGTATAGCTCGCCCGGCATCGACACGTTGTCGTTGCCCCACTTCTCCAGCGCCAGGAAGCCGTCGAGGAACTCGTCGTTCCAAGCCCGATCGAGCAGTCCCACCATCTTGGACAGCCCGAGAGTCGGCCGGAGGAGGTGGAAGCTCGACTGCATGAGCTGCCAGGGCACATTCCCGAAGCCATCCACCAGGGCGTCCAGGTCGAAGGACTCGGCCCGGCTCCAGGCCGAGAGCAGCCCGCTGTCGTGAAAGCGGATCGGCGCCGCGAGCGCGGTGAGCGAGGCCACGCGCTCGGGATGCGCCGCCGCGTAGATTGCGGTGAGCGTCCCTCCCATGCAGTAGCCCAATAGGTGCGCCTTTCCCCGCGGCGAGCTGGCGGCCACCTGCCGCACCGCCCTCCCCAGGTACCGGTCGCACACCTCGTCGAAGGTGAGGTAGCGGTCCTCGTCAGCCGGGGTGCCCCAGTCGATCGCGAACACTGGATGGCCCGCCGCCACCAAAAACTCGGCGAAGCTCTTCCCCGGCATCAGGTCGAGGACGTAGTGCCGATTGATCAGCGACGGCACCAGGAGCACCGCAGTCCGATGCGCGGGCCCTCCTTCCCGCGGCCGGTAGCGGAGCAGGCTCCACTTGTTCTCGCGGAACACCGCGTCCGCCGGCGTCTGCCCCACCTTGGGCCTCCGCGCGAAGAGCGTGGCCAGGTTCCACCACCGCTTCATGGCCGCCGGGCCCCCTCCTGGTAGAGCGCCTCCAGCTTCTCGCCGAAGCACTCGTAGACCTTCTTCCGCCGCACCTTGAGGGTGGCGGTGAGCAGCCGGTCGGCGACGGTGAGAGGCCGGTCCATCACCGAAAAGCGCTTGATGGTCTCGTAGCTCGCCAGCTCGGCGTTCACCTTGTCGATGCGCCGCTGCAAGAGCGCCCGCACCGCCTCGGCGCGGCCCCCTGGCTTCACCTCCGACGCCGCAAGGTGCGCGTCCACCGCCGCCTCGTTGAGCCACACCCCGGCCACCAGGTAGCGCTTGCCGTCGCCGTACACCACCAGGTGGGCGATGAATGGATCATCCCGGAAGCGCAGCTCGATGTTCGCCGGAGGCACGTTCTTCCCTCCCGCCGTCACCAGGATGTCCTTCTTCCGGTCGACGATCTGCAAAAAGCCGTCGTCGGTGAACCTCCCCACGTCCCCGGTCTTGAACCAGCCGTCCGGAGTGAAGGCCTCCTTGGTCGCCTCCGGCTCCTTGTGGTAGCCGCCGAACACGTTCGGGCCGCGGGCGAGGATTTCCCCGTCCGGGGCGAGCATCAGCTCCACCGAGGGCAGGGGCTTTCCCACCGAGTCGAAGCGAAAGGCGTCCGGGCGGTTCAAGGTGAGGGTGGGCGAGGTCTCGGTCAGTCCATAGCCTTCGATGATCAGCACCCCGTTCGAGTGGAAGAGCTCCTTCACCTCGCGCTTGAGGCCGGCGCCGCCGGAGAGGCAGAAGCGCAGCCGCCCGCCGGTCACCGCCATCAGTCGCTCCCGTCGCTTGGCCGGGTCGGCCTCTCCCGACGCGGCCATCGCCAGCTTCTCCCACAAAGACGGCACGCTCATGAAGACCGACGGCTTCACCTCCGGGAGGTGGGCCATCACCGCCAGCGGGTCGGAGAGGTAGGTGGTGAAGCCCAGAGTGTTACCCAGGCAGGCCTCGCCGAAGCCGAAGATGTGGCTCATCGGCAGCCACAACAGATCCACCGCGTTCTCCTCGAGCAGCGGAGCGTTGCACCGAAGCCAGTCCTGCCCGTTGACCGCCACGTTCCGGTGGGTGAGCGGGACGCCCTTGGGGTTTCCGGAGGTGCCGGAGGTGTAGAGCATCAGCCCGACCTGATCGAGCGAGACTCCGGCGAGGGTGCGCTCGAAGGCGCCAGGCTCGTCGCGGTCCCGGGCGCCGCCGATCGCCAGCGCCCGCTGGAGCGGCAACATCTTTCGCTCCACCTCGGCCAGCGAGGGCACGCTGCGGCCCTTCGCCCTAAGGCTCTCCAGGACCGGCGCCGGGTCCAGCCCGTCGGAGAGGGTGACGATGCGGAAGATGCCCTGGTACTCGCTCCAGGCCTCGAGCACCCGACAGAGCAACGGCGGGGTGTCGACGAACAGCACCCGCGCGTCCGAGTGCCGCGCCAGGTAGGCCGCCTGCTCGGCGGTGCTGGCGGGGTAGATGGGAACCATCGCCCCGCCGGCGGCCTGGATGGCCATCGCGGCGGAGATCCACTCCACCGAGTTGGGCGCGAAGATGGCCGCCCGCTCGCCGGCCTTCAGCTCGGCGGTGCCGAGGTAGAGCGCGAGCTGGCGCACCAGCTTGGCGTAGGCGCCGTGGGTGACCGCCCTCCAGTCGCCGTCCGCGGATGGCAGCATGAAGCGGACCCTGGAGGCGCGCTCCGGCAGGTGGTCGAAGATGGCCCCGGGGCCGACTTTCAGCTCCAGGTATCGGGTGACGTCCATGGGCTACTCCTTGGCAAGCCGCTCGCCCGCCAGCCGCTCTTCGAGGTCCATCAAGCGGCTCTGCAGCTGGTTGAGCGCGTGGAGCGTCCGCTCCTGGTCGCGCCGGGTGGGAAGCCCCATCGCCGCCCACCACCTCGCCACCGCCCGGTCCTGGGCCGCCTTCACCTTCATCGCGGCGCTCAGCGCCAACCCCATCGGCTGGAGGATGAGGGGGCTCTTGAGCCACAGCTCGAAGAGCTGGGCGGTCTTGGCCTCCCAGGCGTCAAAGCCCTTCTTCCAGGTTTCCCAGAGCATCTTTCTCCTCCGTCACAGGCCCAGCCGCCGCACCTCGGCGGCGGTGGTGAAGTCGTCCTTCGGCTCGTCGTCCAGGCTCACCGCCCTCGCCACCTCCCCGAAGCACTCGAAGAGGAACGAGACTTGCCGGCGCGAGATGGGCACGCCGATCGAGGGCTCCACCGTCACTTTGGTCCGCGTCCGGTAGGCCTGGGTGAAGGTCAGGTCCGGCAGCTCGAGCCGCCCGGAGGCGTCCACCGAGACCTGATAGGTGTCCCTTCCCGCGTAGGGCAGCCCGCGCAAAGTTCCGTCGCGGACCTCGCCGGCGCTCACCCAGCTTCCTCCCACCTGGATGGGGAAGCGATAGATGGCCACCGGCTGCGAGTACAAGAGCAGGCTCTTGTTCTGGGCCGGCAGCTCGCTGGCGGAGGCGAACCCCAGCAGCCACAGCGCCGCCGAGTCCTGCGCATAGACCGCCTCGGTCTGTCCGCCGGCATCGAGCGGAGCGACGAACTGTCCGGTGGGGAACGACGCCGCGTACCACTTGCCGGAGAGAGAAGACGCGGAGAGCCGCGCCACCTGATCGTCGGCGAGGTCCGTGGACCACTCCCACACCCTGCGCGATGCGGAATCGAGGCTCCCGGCCACGTCCACCGTCCTCCGCGCCCCGGCGGGAGAGATCAGATAGGAGACCGGCGTGCCCAGCGCCGCCTTCAGCTCGGAGGGCTCGATCTTCCCGTCCAGGTTGGGCCGGCAGGAAAGCTCCGGCGGTGGCGAGGACTGGTAGGCGCTCCGCTCGGGGAAGGTGCGGTTCTCGCCCGAGCACGCGCAGGCGAGAAGGAACGCCGCCAGCAGGAGTGGGTCGGCGGTGTTCGCCGAGAGCTGCGCTGGATGAGCGCCACACCCGACACGAGCCTCAAAGGACGCGAGCATCGGCATTCTCAGAAGAGGTAGGCCAGCCGCAGCCTGAAAAGTTGCGCCGGAGTGGGAGAGAGGCCTTGCGCCGGATTGGCGAGCCCGGCGAGAGGGAAGAGCACCGCGTGCTCCAGGCGAGCGTCGAAACCGTCGCCGCTGCCGTAGGCGAGCGCGGAGTCGAGCTCCACCCCCAGCTCCGCGCTTCCTCCCGGAGTCGAGGCGGGCTCGATGGCCCGCGAAGCCACCGCCGCCAGCTCCGCCCGCAGCGCCGACCTTCCCATCGCGAGGAGCCGGTAGCCGGCGTGCGGACGCACGTAGGCGGCGTCGGTGACGGTGCCGATGATCTCCGCGAAGAGGATCCGATCGATCCGGAAGTCGGGGTGGAAACGGAAGTTGTCCACCCGGGTGTCGCGGGGGAGCGCCGCCTGCGGCCCCTCCAGCTCGCCCGGCGCGGAGCTCGTCGCGGTGGGAAAGGCGCCGAAGCCAGGGGCCGGGTCTCCGCTCGCGAAGCCCAAGTCGAGCCCGAGCTCTAGCGCCGCGCCCGCGGAGCCGAAGTCGGTCTGCAGCGCCGCTCCGAGCTGGGTGGAGCGCACCGCATCGCGCAAGAGCACCCCCGGGACCAGCGACACCTGGTCGGCGGAGGCGACGAGCAGCGCCGCCTCGGCCTCCATCCGCGCCCAGGGGAGGGTGAGGCGGACCCAAAAGTCCATGGCGGCGGCCTGGTAGCCGCGGCGAATCACCTGGGATGGCTCGACCGTCGCGGGCTCCACCGCCGGCAGGTACGAGGAGGGGACGTCGTTCTCCTGACGCCTGAGCGAGAGGTAGGCGCCGTACTCGAAGGTGGCCTTGCCGGCGCCGCTCCGCCGCTTTCGGGCAAGCTCGTCCCGGTATCGCATCACCGCGAAAGTGAAGCTGCGCACGTCGTCGCTCGGCTCCAGGTCGATCGCCCTGGTGCCGCTGGGGCGCGCCGAAGTGGGGCCCACCGCGCTGAAGTCGCAGGCCGCCGCCCAGAGGTGTCCGGCGATGGAGGTGACGAAGGCCACCCGGTCCGCCGAGTCACCTCCATCGCAGTCGAGGCAGTCGCCGCCTCCGGAGAGGATGCCGAGCCCCCAGTGGGCGCCCATCCGCCCCGCCGCAACCAGCCCCAAAGGAGTCATCGCCTCTCCGTAGGCGCGCTTGAGCCGAAGAAGCTGCAGCGGCCGCTGGCCGGCTGAGGCCGCCGGAGTCGGCGCGGCTCCGTAGCCGGGGCTCAGCTCGGGGTCTGCTCCCAGAGCGAGGTTGTCGAGCAGGTCCGCGCGCAGCTTGACCGCCACCGAGCCGCCCGGCGCGTAGATGGAGAGCTCGGTGCGGAGCCGCGCGTCGGCGTGGGTGAGGTTCTGCCCGGTAGGATCCGCCAGCGGGACGGGGTAGAGCGGCCGGCCCGAGGGCGTGGTGCCGCGGTCGAGGTCCAGGTTGTAGAGGTCCTCCCCGCGAGCCCGGAGGTAGCCCGAGAGCCGCACTTCGGCTCGCTCGCGAGGCACCAGGTCGACCCCGTGCTCCTCGAAACCCGAGGCCGCCGCGAGGGACGAGGCGAGCACGCCTACGCAAGAGGCGGGCGTCACGGCGTCACCTCGAGGAACCGGGCTAGCTCCGCGGTGGAGGCGGCCGCCGCCTCGAGCATCGGGAAGTGGCCGCAGCGCGGGTACACCACCAGCTTCGAGCGCGGCAGCTCGCGGGAGAGCCGCTCGCCGATGGACGGAGGCGTCACCACGTCCTCGCGCCCCCAGAGCAGCAGCGCCGGCTGGGCGAGCCTCCGGTAGCGCTCCTCCACCGCACGGAAGTCCATCCCCCGCACCGCCGCCAGCGCCGCCGCCTTCGTCCCCGGTCGCGCCATCGCCCGCTCCACGTCCTCCGCCAACTGCTCCGCCACCAGCCGCTTGTCGTGGAAGGCCACCGAGAGCCGCTCGTCGGGACGCTGGTCGTAGAACAGCGCGAAGAGCGCCTCGCCCACTCCGGGAGCGCGGGCCCAGTGGAAGAAGGTGGAGAGCTGCTCCTCGTAGACGAAGGCGTCGTAGAGCGCGAGCTGGGAGACCTTCTCCGGGGCCTCCAGCGCCAGGGCCAGCGCCACCGAGGCGCCGTAGGAGTGGCCCACCACCGCCGCCCGGTCGACCTCCAGCTTCCGCATCAGCTCGAGCAGCAGCCTCGCCTGGGCGGGGGGCGAATAGTCTCCCTCGGGGCGGTCGGTCCAGCCGAAGCCCTTGAGGTCCAGCGCCAGCACCCGGTGGCGCTTCTCCAGCTCGGGGATGACCGAGGCCCAAGTCTCCAGGCTGGAGGCGAACCCGTGGACCAAAAGCACCGCCGGCCCTTGGCCACGGTCCAGGTAACGGACTCGCACGCCGTCCAGCTCGGCGAAGGTGGCGGTGGCGGGCTCTCCGGGCATCGCTCCCCGGTGGAAGGATAGGCACCCTGGCAATAGCCAGAGCGCAAAGAGCGCCCAGCCGTTCACGGCGAGAGCCTCCGCACCTCGGCGGCGGAGGTGGGCTCGGCCTGCGACTCGTTGGGGTGCGAGACGATGGTGGCCACCGTGCCGAAGCACTCGGTGGTGAAGAGGAACGAGCGGACGGTGGTGACCGAGAACCCCACCGTCCGGGTGAGCACCATATTGATCCGCTGCACCGGGAAGCGGGCGAAGGGCGTCTTCACCTCGCCGGTCCGGTCGGAGCGCGACTCGTACCGCTCGGTGTAATTGGCGAAGAGCCCCGAGGCGAACCCGGTCACCGACGACGTGGACTGCCAGCCGGCGTCCGGCCGGAGCGGAAGGGAGAGAATCTTCGCCGGAGGGCTGTACTCAAGCTCGGTGCGGTAGAGCCCATCGCCGGGGGAGACCACTCCCAGGAGGAGGAGCGAATCGGGGTTGGCCTGGAAGACGCCGAGCAGGTCCTGCTCCTGCGAGAGCCGGGCGGCGTAGGTGGCGTTGGGAAACTTCGAGGCGAACCACTTCCCCTCCATGGGGAGCGTTTCCACTAGCACCGATTGATCTCCCGCCAGCGCCACGTCCAGGTCCCACAGCCGGCCGCCGTCGGCCTGCAGCGCGCCGGCGGCGTTCACCGGGGTGTTGCCGGCGATCCGGAAAGTGGCCCGGAGCCCCGCCGCCATCGGGATTTCCTGGCGACTGATGGACCCATCGAAGTCCGGCTGGCAGAAGAGGACGCCCGAATCGGGCTCGCCACCGTCGGGCTGGCCGGCGTCGAGCCCGCCATCCGCTCCCGCGTCCGGCCCGGCGCCGGCGATGGCTCCGGCGTCGGAGAGCCCCGAGTCACTCTGGCCGCCGTCCACTCCGCCGGGGGGCGCGCAGGTGCCGTCCGCCCGGCAGGCTCCGCTGGCGCAGTCGGCCCCGACCCGGCACTCCACCTCGCGCGTGGGGCATCCCCAAAGGAGGGACGCCAAGGCGACGGCCAAGAGCAGACGCATGGGGCCGCGCATCATGCCGCAAGCCGCGCCGGCCCGCTCTCCGCCGCCTTCTTCGCGGCCGTCCCCGTCTCCGGGAGGCCCCAGGCGGGAAGGACGATCGCCAGGTGCGTCACCGCCAGCAGCGCCAGCGCCGCTTGGAAGCCGCCCCGCCCGGCGAAAAGGCCAGTGGCCACCGGCAAGAGGAAACCTCCCACTTGCCCGACCAGCATGAGCAGCCCCAAGGCTCCGCCCGCCTTGGCCGGCCCCACCCCCGGCAGCTCCAGGGGCAAGGCCAACAGCAGCGGGGCGAACGAGCCGCCGCCCAGGGCCGCCACCGCGAGCAGCCACACCGCGCTCATAGGAGGAAGCAGCGCGAGCGCGAGCAAGGCGCCTCCGGCCAACAGGCTCCCCGCGAGGAGGAAGGGCCGCCGCCGCCCGAGCCGGTCCGAGAGAGTCGGCCCGAGGAAATTGGCGAACGCCGCCACCAGCAGCCAAGAGGCGACCGCGATGCCCGCGGCTCCGGCCGCCATCCCCGACTCGACCAGCGAGCGCTGGAGGATTCCCAGCATCGCCAGGTAGCCGCCGAAGAGGAGGAAGTGCATCGCCGCCACCCTAAGGAGCGGCCGGTTTCGCGCCAGAGACAGCACCTGGCCCAGCCCGGCGTGGCGGGAGAGGGCGATCCGGTCCCTCACCAGCGCCATCCACAGGGCGCCGGCCACGGCCATCGCAATAGCCGCCACCACCATCGTCGGTCGCCAGCCGCCCAAGGCCGGCGCCAGCACCGAGCGCGACAACAGCACCGTCAGGGCGGTGCCGGCGGTGTAGGCGAGCAAGGCCAAGCCGTTGGCCCGGCCCAGGCGGCCCAGCGGCACGTGCCCGGCGAGAGCCTTGGGAATGGAGGGGGCGACGAAGCCCACGTGCAGCCCGAAGAGGAACATCGCCGCCGCCAGCGCCCCGCCGCTCTCCACCAGCGCCCGCGATGCACAGGCCGCTGCCCCGGCCAGCATCGCAAGCCCTGCCACCCGCCTGGGGCCAAACCGGTCCACCGCCGCTCCTCCCAGCGGAGAGGCGAGGGCTATCCCCAGGGGCGCGGCTCCCCACACCAGCCCGCCCAGCTCGTGGGAAATGGAGAGGTCGGCGGCGATCGCCGGCATGAGCGGAGGGAGCAAGGACCAGCCCAGCCCCCCGCCCACCCCCTGCAGGGCGGCGCACATCGCGGTCACCATCGCCGGCCGGGCGCGCTCGCCCACCACCGCGGTCGCGGGGGTGAGGGCGGCGGAGAGGTTGCTCATGACGCGCTCCTTTTGCAATGCACAACGAAAGAGGCGGCGGAAGATACTCGCCGGCCGCCGGAAGTCAAGGCCGAACTTGTTGCTGAGCAACATCAAATTTGGGTTGCGCGCGTGCGGCGCAACGATAGGATCGGGTCGGAAGGAGCGGCGATGATCATCAAGAAGTACGGAAACCGGCGCCTCTACGACACCGAGGAGAGCCGCTACGTCACCCAGGACGAGCTGGCGGAGAAGATCCGAGCCGGGCACGAGGTGCGGGTGATCGAGGCGAAGAGTGGGGCCGACCTCACCCAGGCCACCCTCACCCAGCTCATCATCGAGGGGCGCGAGGCGGGCAAGCTGTTGCCGGTGCCGCTGCTGGTCCAGCTCATCCGCCTGGGAGACGACGCCCTGGCCGAATTCCTCGGCCGCTACGTCTCGGCCGCCCTGGAGATGTACCTCCAGGCGCGCGCCGGCACCCAGGCCATGGGCCTGTACAACCCCTTCGGGTTGGCTCCCTTCGGCCGGATGTTCACCGAGCCGCCGGCGCCGGCCCCGCGCCATGGCGAGGTCGACCAGCTCCGCCGCGAGCTGGATGAGCTGAAGCGCTCGTTGCGCAAGCGAAGGAAATGATGGTTTTTTGTGGTGCTGCGCAACATTCTTGCTTGACTCCGCCGCCGGGCTCCTTACCCTGGAGCGCCGCTGGCCGATGGACGGCCGGGGAAGCCCAGAGGAGTCGAACGATGGCCGAGAAGCACGCTGAGCAGTTCTCTTCGCAGTCGCACACAGAACAGCCCTACTGGAAGAGGGCGGCCGACGAGCAGTTGGCCCGCATGGCCTCGATGCTGGAGGAGGCGGGGAGGCTGGAGGGAAAGATGTTCGCCTACGGCGCGAGCGCGATCGAGGAGGCCTCCTCGATGATGAAGGGCTCGCTGGGGAAGGCGGGGGAGCTCTCCGCCGAGTGGCGGCGGCTGGCGCTGGAGGCCGCCCGGCGCAGCGCCGAGATGTTCCCGCTCTCGTGACTCCCACTCCGCGGGACACCCTCCACCAGGAGGGCACCGCCCGGCTCTACCGCTTCCGCCGGCCGGAAGGCGCCTCCCCCCGAGATTCCGTCAGGGGGGTAAGCCGCCCGGCGGAGGCGGGGCCTCCGGTGCTCTTGGTGCCCTCGCTGATCAACCGCTGGTACATCTTGGACCTGAGGCCTGGGGCGAGCCTGGTGGAGGCCCTCACCCGCGCCGGGTTTGACACCTATTGTCTGGACTGGGGCGAGCCGGAGGACGAGGACCGCTACCTCGGTTGGGAGGACGTCCTGGCCCGGCTCTCCCGCGCGGCGAGGGCGGTGCGGAGGCGCTCGGGCGCCGAGCGGCTCACCCTTTTGGGCTACTGCATGGGGGCGACGGTGGCGGGAATCCAAGCCGCGCTCGAGCCCGAGGGGCTGGCCGCCTTCATCAACCTGTTGGGGCCGTTCGACTTCCGGCACGCTGGCCTGCTCGGCGCGATGGCCGATCCGCGCTGGTTCGACGCGGAGGCGGTCGCCGAGGCAGGCAACGTGAGCCCGCTGCAGATGCAGAGCGCGTTTGTGTTGCTGCGGCCCACCGCCCAGATAGGCAAGTGGGTGTCCTTCGCCGAGCGGGCGCCCGACCCGGAGGCGCGGGAGGCGTTCTTCTCGCTCGAGGAGTGGGCGGCGGACAACATCCCTTTCCCCGCCGCGGCGTACCGGACCTACATCCGGGAGCTGTACCAGCAGAACCTGCTCGTGCAGGGGCGGCACCGTGTGGGCGGGAAGAGGGTGGACCTCTCTCGGATTCGCTGCCCGGTGCTCACGGTGGTGGCCGAGCGGGACGCCATCTGTCCTCCCCAGGCGGCGGAGGCGCTGAACGAGGCCTTGGGCCGGCCCGACGCGGAGGTGCTCCGGGTGAGCGGCGGCCACGTGGGGGCGGTCGTGGGGGCGAAGGCTTCCCGCACGCTGTACCCGGCGATCATCTCCTGGCTGGAGCGCCACGCCTCAGGGGGCGGTCAAGCGGCCTGGGTGGATTGACTGCATTAGGATGCATTCATGGAATGCCGGTTGCTCTCGCACTGAGTAATGTGCCATGCAAATTCGACATGACATATTGCATTTTCATGGTGCCATGGTGAGGATTGCGGGGTGTACGTCGCCAGGACCGAGTATGAAGCTCGGCTCAGGCAGCTTTTGCGCCGCTACCCGGTGGTCTGCCTCCTCGGGGCTCGTCAGGTCGGGAAGACGACGCTGGCGAGGAGGTTCTCGCGGGGCGCTCCACCCACCGAAGGAATCTACGACCTCGAGAGCCCGGAGGATCTGGCTCGCCTGGCCGACCCGCTCTCCGAGCTGCGCCGCCACCGCGGCCTGGTGGTGCTGGACGAGGTGCAACGCCTCCCTGGCCTGTTCCCGGTCCTCCGGGTGCTCGCCGACGAGCGGCCCTTGCGGCGGCGGTTCTTGGTCCTGGGAAGCGCCTCGCCCGCACTGCTCCGCCAGGGCTCGCAGTCGCCCGCCGGCCGGATCGCCTTCGTGGAGGTGTCTCCGTTCTCGCTGGGGGAAGTGCGGGCGGGCCTCTGGGAGCGCCTGTGGCTGCGCGGGGGCTTCCCGGGGTCGTTGTTGGCGCCCTCCGACGCCGCGAGCCTGGAGTGGCGCCGGCTCTTCCGGCTGACCTTCGTGGAGCGGGACCTCCCGGCGCTGGAGATCCCCTCGACGCCAGCCCCGTCGGCCCTGGCTCGCTTCTGGGCCATGCTGGCGCACGTGCACGCCGGGCTCCTCAACTGGTCGGAGCTGGGCCGCTCGATGGGGGTGAGCGACGCCACGGCGCGGCGCTACACCGACCTGCTTGAAGGCACCCTAATGGTGCGGCAGCTCAGGCCCTGGCACGAGAACATCGCCAAGCGACAGGTGCGAGCGCCGAAGCTCTATTTCCGCGACAGCGGCCTTTTGCACGTGCAGCTCGGCATCCGCACCATGGCGGAGCTCTTGCGCCACCCCCGGTGCGGTGCTTCATGGGAGGGGTTCTTGCTGGAGCAGATCTTGCTCGCGACCCGGGCCACGCCCGAGGAAGCGTATTTCTGGAGGACCCAGCAGGGCGCCGAGCTGGACCTGCTGCTCGTGCGCGGGAGGCGCCGCGTCGGCTTCGAGATCAAGCGCACGGCCGCTCCGACGCTGACCCCTTCGATGCGGATCGCCCTCGCCGACCTGAGACTCGACGTGCTCTACGTAGTGCATGGCGGGGTGCACCGCTTCCGCCTCGCGCCCAGGATCGAGGCCGTGCCCTGGAGGGAGATCCTCCAGCGGGTGAGGCGGGTTTGACCGGCGAGGCCGCCGGGGCAACGCCGCTTCGCGTCCACTGCCGGACAGCGCACCGGCAGCGCCTCCGGCGCGAGCGGCAAGTCCTCCCAGGCCTCCTACATCCGGTGATGGCGCATCGCGTCGTCGAGCGCACTGGACTAATGTCAGCCCGGGGTGATACCTAAACGCAAGTTCAGTGGGCCGGGGTGGCCCGCCCAAGTCCAACCCGCGAAGGAGCGAGTGCGATGTCTTTGAATCCGGAAAAGGAAAAGGCGATCGAGCTGGCCATCTCCGCCGTCGAGCGGCAGTTCGGCAAGGGCTCCATCATGCGGCTCGGCAAAGACGAGCCTTTGGTCCGCGACATCCAGGTCATCTCCACCGGGTCCATCTCGCTGGATATCGCCCTGGGCGTGGGCGGGGTGCCAAGGGGGCGAATCGTCGAAATCTACGGCCCGGAGTCCTCCGGGAAGACCACCCTCTCTCTGCACGTCGTCGCCGAGGCCCAAAAGAAGGGAGGCATCTGCGGTTACATCGACGCCGAGCACGCCCTGGACGTGGGCTACGCGCGCAAGCTGGGGGTGCGCACCGACGACCTGCTCCTCTCCCAGCCCGACACCGGCGAGCAGGCGCTGGAGATCGCCGAGATGCTGGTCCGCTCCGGCGCCATCGACCTGTTGGTGATCGACTCGGTGGCCGCCCTGGTGCCCAAGGCCGAGCTGGAAGGAGAGATGGGCGACGCCCACATGGGAGTCCAGGCCCGGCTGATGAGCCAGGCCCTCCGCAAGCTGACCGGCTCCATCGCCAAGAGCCAGACCTGCGTGGTGTTCATCAATCAGATCCGCATGAAGATCGGGGTGATGTTCGGCAACCCCGAGACCACCACCGGAGGCAACGCGCTCAAGTTCTACGCCTCCATGCGGCTGGACATCCGGCGGGTGGGGGCGATCAAGAACGGGGAGCAGGTGGTGGGCAGCCGCACCCGGGTGAAGGTGGTGAAGAACAAGGTCGCTCCCCCCTTCAAGGAGGTGGAGTTCGACATCATGTACGGGGTGGGCATCTCCCGGGAGGGCGACATCGTCGATCTGGCCTCCCAGGAAGGCATTCTGGAAAAGAGCGGCGCCTGGTACGCCTACCAGGGCGAGCGCATCGGCCAGGGGAGGGAGACCGCCAAGGAATACCTCCAGGAGCACCCCGAGCTGTGCCAGGAACTGGAGAAGAAGCTTTTGGAGAAGTTCGGCATCCTCAAGACGCCTCCGCTCCAGGCGGTGGGGGAGGCCGAGGGAGAAAAGAGGCCCCGGGTGAAGGCCGTCAAGTAGCCCAGCTGGCACGCCTCCGGGCGTCCTTGGGCCTGCCTACTCGCGAGGCTGGTTCCGCGCGAGGGAAGTCGCGCTGGGGCGGGGGGTGTGCGCCAGGAGCGGGCAGCTCTCGCAGGTCCAATCCAGCCAGCCCTGCCGGACAGCGAAGTCCAGGCACGAGTCGTAGTGCCGGCAGAAGAGGTTCCGGTGCTCGGGCAGCTCGTCCATGGAGAGTCGACAGACGGCCCGCTCAGTGGGGTTGGGTTCGAAAGGCACGCGCCAGTAACAGCCGGCGGGCGGGGGCGGCTTCCCGAGGCAGATCTCCACCCCGGTAGCGCCCGGGGGCCCGCTGCGCTATCTGGCGGGCGGGACAGATGAAACTCAGCAAGCCGGGATGGCTCTCCGCCCTGCTCGAGGAGGCGGTGGGCGCGCACATTCCCCAGGGCGCCTCCGCCGCGCTCGAGGGAGCCAAGGCCCTGCCGATGGGGCGAGGGCGTGCGCGGAGGTACCTAAGAGGTTTCCTCCGGGAGAGCGGGCTTCTGTTCGGCACCCCGGCGCAGCGGGGCACCCAGGCGACGAGGGCAGCGGAGGAGGTGCTGTTCATCGCCGTCCTCCGCATCTTCGCCCGCATCGCCCTGGACATCGCGGTGCTCGCCGACGCGCCGCCGGGCCCTCGCAACGAGCAGGTGCTGCTCCTCTTGGCCGCCTCTGCCGGCCAGCTTCCGCAGGCGGAGGAAATCCACCGCCGCATCGTGCGCATGGGCCCTCAGTGGCCCCTGCCGGCCAAGCTGTGGAGGAAGGTGGAGTCCGAGCTGGAGGAGCGGGCGATGTCGCTCTCGGGAGACCCCTACTACGGGCTCCTCTTGCACAACGGCTCGCTCTACGCCGACGCGCAGCTCTTCGGGAGGCTGGCCATCGACTATTTCGCCCGCGCCCACTTCTCCGCCGAGGCGGCCGGACGGCGGCTCAGGTTCGCCGCCCAGCAGAAGGCCCTCCTGGTCGAAGTGTTGACCGCGCTCGCCTGCTCCGAGCGGAGACCGAGCTTTCCGGCCCGGAGGGCCATCCTCCGCCAGGTGGAGGACCTGAGGCTGCCCAAAGAGATGGCCTCCGAGCTCAGGCGCCGGGTGAAGCGTTGCTTCGAGCGCCGGCCCGCGCTGGCGGCGCTGGTGAAGGGAGTGCGCAGCGCCGATCTGAGGAGGTTCATCCTCGAGCAGACCTTGCTCGCCTCGCTGGTAGAGGGGCGCCGCTCACCCGGAGAGCTGGCCTTCGTGAGCGAGCTGTCGGCGCGGCTCGGCTTCTCTTCCGAGGAGGTCGCTTCCATCCAGGTGGGGGTGGCGGAGTTCTACGCCAAGAACCGGGAGGTGGTGGACGTGTTCACCGTCTCCCCCGGCGCGCAGCTGCTCGGCCAGGAGATGGTCGACTCGATGCAGCGGACGCTGGAGAAGAATTTCCATCGGCTGCTCACCGAGGTGAAGCGGACCGGCGAGCTGTCGGTGCTGCTCTCCCGGGCGGCGCGGGGGCAAAAGCTGAGCGGCGAGGAGCGGCGGAGGATGCGCGAGCAGCTCATCGACGTGGCCAAGGCGGTGCCCGCGCTGGCCATCTTCGCCGCGCCGGGCGGAATCCTCCTGCTCATCGCCCTGGCGAAGGTGCTTCCTTTCAATCTCCTCCCCAGCGCCTTCCACGAGGAGCCACAGAAGGGCGAAGAGCGGCGCGACGCCTGATTCGGAGCGCGGCTCGCCCGTGCCGAGTCGAGCGCCGATACCCCAGGCAGCCGCGATCTGCCCTGTCAGCTCCCGCTTCGCTTGAGCTTCACTGCCAGCCGCCGCAGATCCTCGTTCACCTTTACGAACTCCGTCTTCCCCTTCTCCTGGGCGATCTGCTCGTCCAGCTTGGAGACCGCGGCCTGGGCGCGCTTGCCGGCGTCCTTGCTGTCGTGGACCAGCCAGTCGGTGGCCTGGATGATCGCCAGGCGAGTGTCGAGGTTCTTCTCGGCGAGCCTGGAGGTGAGCGCCTCCACCAGCTCGGCGTTGCCCGAGCGTCCCACCTCGAAGGCGGCCCGCTCCCGGACGCCCGCCTCCGGGTCGTCGAGCTTCTTCGCCCAGCAGGCGGAGTCCTTGCAGGCCTGGGCCGCCGAAAGGCGCTTCTTGTGGCCCTCGATCGCCTCGATGTGCTTCTTCGCCAGCTCGGCCGGCTTGTCGCAGCCCTGGTAATCGGGGTTCTCTTTGCACTCCGCGGCGGTCAAGGCCTCCTCCTCCTTGATCAGCTTGTCGAACGCCGCGATCTCGCGCTCGTCGCCCAGCATGGCCACTCCGATGATGGAGGGTTCGCGGGCGTCCCAGCTCCCCTTGGCGGCCGACTTGAGCAGCGCGGGGACGGCCTCCCTCCCGCCGATGCGGGTGAGGGCGCGGATGTACTCCAGCCGGGCGGTGGCCTCCTCCTCTTCCAGCATGCCGGCCAGCGCCTTCGCCGCTTCCTTGGAGCGCATCCGCCCAAGGGCGTCGGCCATCCGCATGCGGACGAAGAGCTTGATGTCAAGGTACTCGCTATCGAAGCCCAGCCGCTGGAGCAGGGACTTCTCCGCCCTCGCCTCGTGGAGGTCTCCCAGCACCTGGGCGGACTTGGCGAACAGCGCGGGCTCGATGATGTTGTTCTCCTTCGCCCAGCCGAACAGCTCCTTGTCCTCGCCCTTGATCACCGGGAGCAGCGCGTCCGCCGAGGGCTGGCCGATCTGGTACAGCGCGAAGGAGCTCTCCATGTAGAAGGAGATCCCGCGGCGCTCCTTGAACATCATCTTCACCAGCGCCGGCACCGCCTTGGGGTCTCCAATCTCCCCCAGGGCCTGGACGGCCTTCTTGCTGATGAACGGTTCGCCCTCGTCGGTGGCGACCGCGATCAGCGGCTCCACCGCCACCTTCGCCTTGAGCGCCCCCAGGGCGTTGATGGCTTCGATCTTGGTGTAGTTGTCCTTCACCTTGAGGAGCTTGAGCAGGGTCGGCTCGGCCTTGGGATCGCCAATGGCGCCGAGCGCGGAGGCGATCTCCTTGTTCATCGCGTTGGCGGCGCTGTCGGTGTTGCCGAGGTCCAAGGCGTCCACCAGCGGCTGGACCGAGGAGGGATCCCTCACCTCTCCGAGGATCTTCGCGATCCCCGCCTTCACCTCGGCATGCTTCTGCGACTGGAGCTGAGCGTGGAGCATCGGGGCAAAGGAGCCGTTGAGCGCCTTGGCCTCGCGCAGCTCGTCGAGCACCCGCAGCTTCTCCTTGGTCTTCTTGGAGCCGTTGAGGGCTTTGTCCCAGTACTCGGGGGTGTTCGGGTCGCCCTTGCAGCCGGCGAGTCCGAACAGGGCCAGGGCGAGGCACAGCGAAACGAGCGGGCGCATGGGCTACCCCCTTGGGGAGTTTTCGGTTTTTACGGGCCTCGGGCTCATACCTCCGCACCCGAAGGGGGGTCAACTGTCCGGGCTTGCCAGCGGACGATGCGCTAGGCTCGCCCTCCGATGGAGCAGGTGCTGGACAGCCAAGCGCCCGCCCGCTCGGGCCGGAGGACCTACCTGGTCGACCGGCCGTTCCAGGTGAAGTACACCCTGCTCTTGGCGGCGATCGGCGCGGCGGTGAGCGGGCTCATCGGCTCGCTGTCGTACCTGGCGCACGCCGAGCTGGCGCGCGAGTTGGAGAGCGCCTTCGCGCGGTCGGGCGCCGCGGTGCCCGAGGAGGTGAAGCTGCAGCTTTCGGCGGCGGGCGCGACGGTGCTCTACCTCGCGGCGGGGGCGGCGGTTCTCTCGGCCATCCTGTTGGGGCTTTTCGGCGTGCTCCTCACGCACCGGGTGGCAGGGCCGGTTTGGGTGATGAGCCGGTACGTGGCGGCGCTGGCCAAAGGCCGCTACCCGGCGATGCGCCCGCTGCGCCGCACCGACGAGCTGCGGGACCTGTTCGACGGTTTCCGCGGCGCGGTGGAGACGGTGCGCCAGCGTGAGGTGGAGGAGGCCGATCAGCTCGAGCGGGCGCTCTCCGCGCTCGGCCCGCTCTCAGGAAACCCGGACGCGGATCAGGCGATGGCCGCCCTCCGGGCGATGCGGGACCGCAAGCGCGCGGCGACGGACCAAGGCTAGCGTCCTCTCGGCGACCGGGTGAGGGTGGGTCCGCGGGCCGAGGCACCCCATCACTGGGCAGGCACCGCGGCGCCGGCGCCGAGGGCGGCCACGTCCACGCCGAGATCGGTGCCGTCGGTGGCCTTCCCCTTGAGGGAGCTGGAGCTGGAGAGCTGGAAGTCGTTGGCGGTCGGATCCACGAAGCCGGCGGCGGCCACGTCCGGCGGGAAGAAGTTGTCCGGCGGGTAGGAGGTGGGCACGGCGCCGATGATGGCGTTCCTCGAGAAGACCGCGCCGGGGAAGTCCACGTTGAGCGTGCCGTTGCCCTCGGCGAGGCCGGAGCCCTTGACTCCCAAGGGCCCCCGGGTGACCAGGTTGTTGCGGAACACGAATTCCCGGTTGACCGCGTCGGTGTTGAGCAGGTTCCCCTTGGCGATCCCGGTGACGTGCTCGATCCGCACCCCGTCCACTCCGCCGACCAACTGGAAGAGGGGCACGTTTCCTCCCCAGGTGGGTCCGCCGATGTCGAAGAAGAGGTTGTTGGCGATCCGCACCCGCTGCGTCTTGAGGGTCGTCCCGAAGTCCTGGGCGGCGATGTTGACACCGCCGGCAGCGTGCCGGATGACGTTGTTGTACACCGTCACGTCCTCGGTGACCGCCCAGGGCTGGGTCCCGCCCTGGTTGGCGCTCTTGATCACCAGCGCGAACCCGACCTGGGCCTGGGCCCAGCTGTTCTCGAAGAGGTTGTCCGCCACCAGCACCCGTCGGCCGACCTTCAGCTCGAGGAGGTCCTTCACCGTCCAGATGGTGCCGGCAAAGCTCGGGTCTCCGAGCTTCCAGCTGAGCGGCTTCTTGAAGTGGTTACGGCAGATCTCGATGTCGCTGGGGATGACCTGGGGGATGACCGCGTCGGCGCCGCCGAGCATGAGGTTTACCCCGCCACCCTCCAGGTAGTTGCCGGCGATCTTGAACGGCCCGGGGCTGTTCCAGCCGGCGATGGCCTGGGTGTCCATCCCGGCCCGCTTCCAGTCGCCGAACCACGAGTCGATGATCGCGGTGGAGGCCGAGTTCAACCGGACGCCCCGCTTGCCTCCCAAGGTCGGATCCCCGCGCACCAGGCAGCGGTCGATCACGATGTCGTGGGGCAGGAGCGACTCGGCGCTCTCCAGTCCGGTGCCGAGGACGATGAGGTCGTTCACGTCCGTCAGCGGAGCCGGGCGGAAGTCGAGTCCCACCAGCCGGAAGTGATGCGCGCCTGGGGCGGCGGTCAGCACCGGCTGGTTGTCGGGGGTGACGAGGCTCGCCATCGAGGGCGCGTCGGCGGGAGTGGCGCGGGTGCCCTCGGGCGGGAGCGCCGCCGGCGCCGAGCGGATGACCACCCAACCGGTGCCGGCCAGCTCGGGCAGCTTGAAGTGCCCAACGTACTCGACTCCGGGCGACAGCTCGATGGTGTCGCCGAGCTGGGCGGAGACGATGGCCGCTTGGAGGGAGACCGCATCGGCGACGGCGATCGTCCGGCCGCTCATCGCCGGGAAGCTGGTGTCCAGCCTGGTGGAGGGCAGCGCTGGGTCTCCCGCCCCCACCTGCGGGCGGGAACAGGCGGTGGGCCCCACTCCGGCGTCCGGGGCGCCGGCATCGACTCCTGCGTCGGCTCCGGCGTCGGCGCCCGCGTCGGCGCCCGCGTCGGCGGTGGCGTCCTGGCCGCCGGCGTCGGTGGGCTGGCTGTCGGTGGGTGGCTCCTCTGGCCCGGGTGGGCGCTCGCGGGGGCAGCCCGCGCAGAGAGCGACGATGAGCAGGAAAGCGATGAGTACACGCATGATGGCCGTCCAAGATAGGTGCGGGCTCCTTCGGGCGCACCGGCCCCCAGGAAGGATTCCCCGCAGGAAGAAGTTCACGCCGCGACGCTTGCTCCGCGCTGGAGGCCCCGCGCCGAAACTTCGGCGTTGCACGCCCGGCGCCGGACGGGCGAATGGCGGGTTGGGCTCGACACTCGCCACAGCCCCGTCCTGCAGAGGCCGATGTTGCCCACGCGCCACCGTCCTTCCCGACGACCCGAACTGGGGCCTCGGAAAGTAGGGAGTGGTCGGCCCGCCCGGAACTGCCCCCGGGCAGGTGGTGTCTGTGAGCCTCGCGCCTACCTCGTTCCGGACAGGGCGGAGAGCCGGCGCGACACCTCGCTGCGGATGGCCGCGCCCACCTGCGAGGTCTTGGCGGCCTCCTTCTCACCCACCAAGTCGTAGGTGAGCGGCGCGCCCGCCGCCAACAGGCCCACCACCGCCGATTCGATCGCCTCGGCCGCCGCAGGGAGCTTCGGGTCGGGCTTGCGCTGCCCCAGCCACCTCAGTCCCTCGGCCGCGGCGAGGATCATCGCCATCGGGTTGGCGGAGTCCTTTCCGGCGTGCTTGGGCGCCGAGCCGTGGATGGGTTCGAACATCGCGTGACGGTCGCCGATGTTGCACCCCACCGCCATCCCCATTCCTCCCTGGAGCACCGAGGCCAGGTCGGTGACGATGTCCCCGAACATGTTGGTGGTGACGCACACGTCGTAGTACTCGGGCTGGCTCAAAAGCCACTGGGTGAAGGCGTCGACGATCGCGGTCTCCTTCTCGATCTCCTGGTACTCCGCGCCCACCTCGAAGAAGACCTCCGCGAAGAGCTGGCAGCCCTTGAGCACGTTGTCCTTCACGATGCAGGTGACGCGCTTCTTGCCGTCCTTGGGCGCGCCCTTGGCCCGCTTGCGGCACAGCTCGAACGCGTAGCGGATGACCCGCTCCGAGCCGGCCCGGGTGATGACCCGGGTGTCGATCGCCGTGCTGCGCCGGCCGCCGGCGGAGAGGAAGCCTCCTACCCCGCTGTAGAGCCCCTCGGTGTTCTCCCGGACGATGATCAGGTCCACCATCCCCGGCTCCCAGACCGAGACGCGCCGGCCGTGGATGCGGTGCTTCACCCCCGGCCACAGCTTCACCGGGCGAACGTTGGCGTAGAGGTCTAGCTTGAGCCGGTTGCCGATCACCGGCGACCAGCCCGCCATCCTCCCGTCGGGCATCGTCACCGGCCCCTTGCCCTCCGGCGAGGGCCAGCCCACCGCCCCCAAGAGCACCAGGTCCGCCGCGGCGCACCTCTCCTCGGCCTCCTCCGGCCAGTCGCGGCTGCCGTGCTGGAGGTAGTACTTCCCGCCGCAGGGAATCTCCTCGAGGGCGAAGGAGAGCCCAAAGACTCTGGAGACTTCTTCCAGCACCGCCCGCGCCTGGGCCATCACCTCGACGCCGATTCCATCCCCCGGAAGGAGCACCACTCGGTAGCTCATGTTCACCTCGGTTGCCGGACTGGGGCGAGCAACCTACCACGCACGGCGCGGGCAGGGACGGGACGCGGCTCAGCTCGCGGGGCGCCGCACCCGCTCCAGGAGCTCTTGGTAGGCGTGCGCGAGCAGCGGAGTCTTGTGCTCGTGGGCCTCCGCCGAGCAGCAGGAGGCCCAGCGCTCGATCGCCGCCTGGTCGCCGGCTTCGCGGGCGGTGCGCAAGGCCTCCTCCAGCTTCGGCCGCGCAACCGCCGGCCGAAGGTCTGCCTGTCCATGCCGAGCGCATCATGAGCCGCTCGCCCCCGTCTGTGCATCAACGGAAGGTGCGTCGCGCGCTCGGACGACGGAGGTTCTTGACCGTTGAAGGCGAGCCCCTGAGGAGCACACCGTTCGCAGTGGCATTGCCGGCGTGGCTTCGCGCCCAGCGGGCGCCCGCGCAGGAACCCGGCTAGCAGCGTCAGCGCAGGCCGACGCGCTCCTCGAGCCTGCGGAGGCGTTCTTCGTGGTCGCGCCAGTAGCCGCCAGTGTTTTCGATGACCTTGTCGAGCCGCTCATTAACTTGTCTTAGGCCGGCCGTGAAGCTGGCGTTGAGGTCCTCGAAGCCGCGCTCGATCTTCGCGACCACTTGGTCCAGCCGATCAACGATTTGCTGCTCGAGTGACTTCGCTTTTCCGTTGCCCTTGGCCATCGCTTCTCCGGCGTCAATGCTAGGAGGCGCCTGGCCCGCGCTGCAACCAGCGAGCCTTGGCGCGCCAGCATAGGATCCGAATTGCCGTCGGCGGCTTTAGATTCACCGCAGCGCGTCGACCGGGTTCAGCCGCGAGGCCGGGCAGGCCGCGGCGAGGAGCGCCGCCAGGAACGCCACCGCGCTCGCCACCAGAAGGAACTCGCCCGGACACGGTCGGCCGGAGCACCGCGTCTCCGGAGATGCCGGACACGCGCAAGGGAATCCCGCGCCAGGTCACCACTGCCACCGCGGCGCGCCTGAGTAGCGCTCCCTTGGTCCAGCCGATGGCGCACCCCCGAGTCCTTCCCCTCCGTCCGGAATACCCGAAACACCGCCTCCGCGCCCTCGACCTACCCAAAGCGAAGCCGAAGACGGCGCTCGGAGCCCCATTCGCCACTGCCCCGCTCGACGAAAAGCTTCTGCGCGGATGGTGTCCCTGTTGCGCGGCGAGGAGAAGCCACGAGACAGCGGCGCACCTGTCGCGGTTATGCCGAGCACGGCATAGCCGGCAGTGGACGTTGTCCCTCCCGGGGAAACTCCGCTTCCCGGCGGTGCGGGAGGCGAAGCTTCTGCTGCAAATCGAGAAGGAGTTGGTGCGGGCCATCTTCCGCTGGCGGCGCAAGCGGGCGCGGCAGCTGGGTGTCGAGGGGAAGCTTCAGTGCGGCGCCGTGCGATTCGTGCAGCTCTTCAGCGCGCAGCTCGGTCTCCATCCCCACCTCCACGTCCTCGAGGCGGAGGGTGTCTTTAGCGGAGCGGACTTCATCCCGCTGCCGCCGCCCTCGCCGGAGGAGGTAGAGGCGGTGCTGGCGCGGATGCTGCGGCGGCTTGCGCCCCTCTTCCAGTCGCATGAAGAGTACTGGCCGGAGGACGGTTTCGAGGCGTTGCAGTACGAGGGCGCCCAGCGCCGGCTGATGATTCTCGAGGACAAGCAACCCGAGCGTGCCGGCCGCCGAGTCGCCACCGGGGAAGGTTTCTCCCTGCACGCCGGTACCCATGTGCATGCCGCCGACCGGGAGGGCTTGGCCCGACTGGTGCGCTACGGCGCGCGCGGCCCGGTGGCCGAATCGCAGCTGTCGCGGCGCGAGGATGGCAAATACGCCTACCAGACGAAGAAGGGAGGAGTGCTGGTGCTTTCGGCGGAAACCTTGGTGAAGCGGCTCCTCTGGCTAATTCCGCCGGCGCGCCTTCACCTCACCAACTTTCACGGCTTATGCGGTGCACCGCATAAGCCGTGGATCCGGTCGAGGTGACGGGTGCTCTGCGCGGCCTCCGCTCTGGTGGGGCTCACCACGCGCACCGATCGATCGATCGAGGCCGAGGCCAGCAGCGCCCCGCGGTCGTCGAAGGCCAGGCCGTAGATTGCGTCCAGGTGCCCCGGCAGCAGGATTCCCTCGCGCCGCTCTAGGTTCCACAGACGCAGGCCGTCCCACGAGCCGGTCGCCAGGAACCGTTCGCTGGGATCGAACGCGAGCGACCGGACGGCGCGCGCGTGGGGGCGAGGTCGCGGTGGATGACCCGGCTCTGGTGCGCGAAGGCCAGTGCTTCCGCGGTGGCGATGAGGTGGGGAAGAACGGCGAGGCGCGGTCTACCGGAGAGGGGCGGTGTCGCCGTCTGCCAAAGAGGGAGTCGCGAGCGAGTCGCGCTGCAGCGTGTCCGAGAGACCAGCGCCCATGGGCGGCCGGGGAGCGTAGACCACGGGCCCGCGCAGGCCCAGCAGCGGGCCGCTGAGCGAGAGCGGCGGTCGATGCGGGTGGGCCTGCCCGACAGTCGAATTCTCGGGCGGCTGCAGATCGGCCTCGCCATCTCCGGCGCCATCCCGCTGGAGCTGGCGGTCATAGGCGCGGAGGCGGCGAGCTGGGCCCTCAGCGGCGCTTGCTCTCCTGGAAAGTCGCCTCGAGCTTCACCTCCGCGCCGTCCCGCATCACCACCGCCGTCACCGTCTCGCCCGGCTTCGAGGAGTTCAGCACGTACATCAGGTCCTCCACGCTGCCGACGTCGTGCGTGCCGAGGCGGAGCAGCAGGTCGCCCCGCCGGATGCCGGCGAGCGCGGCGGCCCCGCCGGGCCGGACATCGGCGATGAGCACCCCCCTCACCCCTGCCGGCGGGCCCGCGTAGTCCGGGATGGTGCCGAGCGAGGCGTTGAAGCTGCGCGCGTCCCCGTTGGGAGGCGGTGAGGATGTCTTCCGGTAGGTGAGCTTCCTCCCGGCGGGCAGCTCGAAGGCGAGCGAGGAGACGAGCCTCGCCACCTGGGCGGTGCCCGCGGCGTTGATCCGCTCGGGCGTGTCCGAGGGCTTGTGGTAGTCGGAGTGCGCCCCGGTGAAGAAGTGCAGGACCGGCGCCCCCGCCGCGTAGAAGGGCGTGTGGTCGCTGGGGCCGAAGCCGTCGCCGCCGGTGGCGCACTCCACCCGCGCCCTCTCGCAGGCCACGTGGAGGAGGTTCGGCCACTCGTCGGCGGAGTCCGTGCCCAGCACCGAGAGCTGGTTCCTCCGGAGCCGGCCCACCATGTCCAGGTTGAGCATCGCGGTCAGCCCGCCGATCGCCCCGTCGCCCCGCTGCCGGGTGAAGTGCGTCGAGCCGAGAAGCCCCTCCTCCTCCCCGGCGAAGGCCAGCACCAGCACGTCGTGTTTCAGCTCCGCTCTCCGGCGAGAGAGCTCTCGAGCGGCCTCGAGCAGCGCCGCCACTCCGGAGGCGTTGTCGTCGGCGCCCAGGTGCGGCTCGCGCTTGTCCGGGGAGAGCGAGCTCGGCCCGCCGTAGCCGAGATGGTCGTAGTGCGCTCCGATGAGCAGCGTCCCGGAGCTGGCCGGGGCGCGCATCAGTCCGGCCAGGTTGAAGGCGTCGCCCAGCTCGAAAGCCAGGCGGACCGAGACCTCTGCCGCCACTTTCTTGCCCGCCTCGAGCCTGGGCAAGAGCTTCTCCACCGCCGAGCGCTTCACCACCAGCACCGGAATCCCGGCATCGCTCGGGCCCTCGGGCTTGAGCGCCGGCAGCCGCGCCTCCGAAGGGAGCTTCCAGCCCTCCTTTTTCGGCTCGGGCGGCTCCGGCCAGTCCACCACCAGGAGCGCCTTGGCCCCGCGCTCCTTGGCGAGCCAGGCCTTCTGCCGGATGTCGCCCAGCCTCCGCTGCGCCTGCGTCTCGGAGAGCTTCGGCGTCTCCGGCACGAAGCGGCGCACCAGCACCACCTTCTCCTTCACGTCCAGCTTGGCATAGTCGTCGAGGCCGAGCTTTTGGTCCACCACGCCGTAGCCCGCCAAGACCAGCGGCGCCGAAAACTCGCCCTGCGCCGAGTAGCCCGGCACCGCGTAGGCATCGGCGGCGACGGTGGCGCCGCCCAATACCAGCTTGGTCCCCGCTGCCACGCTCACCTTGGTGGTGACCGGGAATCGCTGCCGGAAGCCACCCGAGTCGCCGGCCGGCTCCAACCCCAGCTCGGCGAAACGCCTCTCCAGGAAGGCGCCGGCCGCCTCCAGCCCTCTGGTGCCGATGCCGCGGCCCTCTCGCTCGGGGTGCGCGAGCCAGGAGATGTCCTGGGCAACCCGATCGGCGTCCCTCTCCTCGCGCAAAGGCGGAGAGTCGACCCAGCGGGCCACGAAGACGTTGGTGTCCGACTTCCCCTCCGGGGTGGCGCGGTTGGAAGAAAAGGCGAGGCGGCTCCCGTCCGGAGAGAACATCGGGAAGCCGTCGAAGCCCGGCGAGTAGGTGACGCGCTCCAGGTCGGTGCCGTCGGCGTCGATCGCCCAGATCTCGAACTCGCGCCCCTTGGGGTCGCCGTGATTGGTGGAGAAGACGATCCGGTCGCGCGAGGGGTGCCAGAACGGCGCGAAGGAGGCGGCGTTCAGGTAGGTGATCTGCATCGGCTCGCTGCCGTCGGCGTTGGCGACGTACAGCTCTAGCTTCGAGGGGCGCACCAGCCCGCGTTCGAGGAGGCGCTTGTAGTCGTCGGCCTCCTTGCCGGGGCGCGGGCGGGAGGCGCGCCAGACGAGCTTGGTGCAGTCGCGGTTGAAGAACGCGCCGCCGTCGTAGCCGAGCGAATGGGTGAGCCGCTTCACGTTCTTCCCGCCGGCGTCCATGCGGTACAGCTCCAGGTCACCGTCGCGGGTGGAGGTGAAGACGATCGAGCCGTCCTTGGGGCACACGGTGGCCTCGGCGTCGTAGCCGGGCGTGGAGGTGAGCTGAACCAGATGGGTGCCGTCGGCCTTGGCCCGGAAGATGTCGTAGCCGTCGTAGAGCGCCCAGACGTAACCCTGGCTGTGGTCCGGACGCGGAGGGCAGGTCACTCCGCCCAGGTGGGTGGAGGCGAACACGATGTCCTTATCTCCGGGCAGGAAGTGGGCGCAGGTGGTGGCGCCCTCGCCGCTGGAGACCTGCACTGGGAGGGGCGGGTCGGCCGAGAGGTCCATCCGGAAGATGCGGTCGCAGCCCTCGCCGCTCTTTCGCGCCTGGAAGGAGAGCTGCTTGCCGTCGAAGGACCAGTACGCCTCGGCGTTCTCTCCGCCGAAAGTCACCTGCCTGAGCTCGGCGAGGTGGCGCTCCTCCGGAGACACACTCGGCGTGGGGGCCGCAGGCGTGGGCACCGGCGAGGGAGTGGCGCAGGCGAGGATCAGCGCAGCCGCAAGGAGGCTGACGCGCGGCATGGGAGGCTCCTGGCGCGAAATCGGCGCGGACCTTTTATCCCCCGGGGCGGCGCGGTGCGAGGCCCGAGTCAGCGCGCGATCGGCGGCCTGGCTTGCTGACGGACGGGGCGCGACGCCGGCCGGGGAAGTCGGCATGATGCCCGCTCGATGTTCGAGCCCGACGCGCTCGTCCTCGATGGACGGTTCCGGATCCTCCGGCAGCTCGGCAAAGGCGGAGTCGCCGAGGTCTACCTCGCCGAGCAAGTGGCGCTCTCGCGCAAGGTGGCGCTCAAGGTCCTCCGGCCCGAGCTGGGCCTCGCCGAAGGAATGGCCGGCCGATTCGCCGAAGAGGTGAAGCGGTTGGCCGCGGTGGATCATCCCGCCGTGGTGCGGGTGATCGACTCGGGGACGTTCGAGAAGCTCCTCTACCTGGTGGCCGAGGCAGTGGAAGGCTCGACCCTCAAAGCCGAGGCGAAGGGCGAGCCGCTGATGCCCGACCGGGCGGTAGCGGTCTTCCAGCAGCTCGCGGAAGGCCTCTCGGCGATCCACGACAAGGGCCTGGTTCACCGCGACCTGCGGCCGGAGAACGTCTTCCTCGAGAGGACGTCCCGGGGCGAACGCGTGCGGCTGGCGGACTTCGGGATCGCCAGGCTCGTCGATCCCAACCCCGGCGAGCCCCGGCTCACCCTCATCACCCGGCCGGTGGGAAGGCCCGAGTACATCTCTCCCGAGCAGGCACGCGGCGAAGCCACCGAGGCGAGGAGCGACCTCTACTCGCTCGGTGTCCTGGCCTTCGAGCTTCTGTCCGGCAAGCTGCCTTTCCCAGGTCCGTCGGCGGTGGAGTTCGCGGCCCAGCACCAAAAGATGCCGCCCCGGCCGCTCAAGGAGGCAGCTCCGTACCTCGCGGATCACCTCCGGCTGTGCGAGCTGGTGATGAGGTGCCTGGAGAAGGACCCGTCGAGGCGGCCGAGCTCGGCGCTGGAGATTTCCCAGCGCCTCACGCTTTTGCCATCGGTGGGCGAGCCGACCATCATCGATGAGGCGCTCCAGAAGCTCCCGCCCGCGCTGCCGGAGCGGCAGCCGAAGCCACCGGCTCCGCCGCCCGAGCTGATGCCCTCCATCCCCATGCCGGCCTACGTCCCCGAGCCGGGGCCTCGCCCCGCCCAGGCCGCGCCGGATTCCCCTCCCGCGAAGAAAGCCTGGCTCAAGCCCGGAGCGGTGGGGTTGGTGTTGGCGCTCATCGGGCTCGCGCTGTTGACCCGGAGCACTCCGGCGGATCGCGCCCGCGACCTCTTGAAGTCTGGCCGAGGCCTCGAAGCCTTGGCGCTGATCGACGAGGCGATGCGGGGCGGCAAGAGCGAGCCGGAGCTGCTTGCCCTCAAGGCGGCGGCGCTTCACCAGTCGGACAACCACCGCGACGAGGCGGCGGTGCTCAGGGACCAGCTCGCGCCCAAATCGCCCGAGGCGATGGACCGGCTGGTCCTCTCCGGGCTCGCCGAGGACTTCGGCAAGAAGGAGGACGGCCCGGCGCGTGAGCTGCTGAAGCGGATGCCGCGGGAGGCCCTTCGCTCCGAGCTGGAAGCGCTGGCCCGCGGGCGCCACTCGCCTGCCCAGTGGGGCGCGCTCCGCTACCTCGACGCCGAGCAGGCTGCCGGAGAGCTGGACCTGGTGAAGCTCTACGTCGCGGCCCTGGAGTCCGAGCGCTGCCCGGTGCGCCGGCTCGCCGCGCGAAGGCTGGGCCAGCTCGGCGACGACTACGCCGCCTCGCCGCTCTCCAAGCTCAAGGACACGCCACGCTCGGCGACTCCCGAGCGGGCCTGCGGCCAGGACGAGGCGGGGCAGGCTCTGCAGGCGCTCCAACGCAAGAAGCCGTGAACGAGCCGGCAGTGTCTGCCGCGACGCGGCGGAGCTGTGACAATGCACCCCGAGCGATGACTAGCTAGGTGGGCTACCTAATCCTCCGGCTCGCTGGACTGTGCCAAGCCCAGCCGCCGGCGGAGCTTCGCCAGCCGGCTGCGCTCCATGCCCAGCAAGTCGGCGGCGAGGTGAACCACTCCTCCGGCTCGCTTCATCGCGTCGGTCACCATTGCCCGCTGCAGCTCCTCGATCGCGTCGTCGTAGGAGAGCTTGGCGGAGATGCCGAACACTCCGCCCTCGGTGCGCGCCGGCTGGACCTCCCGCACCTGGGGCGAGAGCCGTTCGATCGGCACCGCCTCTCCCTCCGGGCAGAGCACCACCAGCCGCTCCACCTCGTTCTCCAGCTCGCGCACGTTGCCCGGCCAGCGGTGCCGCTCCAGCGCCCGCATCGCGTCGGGGGTGAAGCCGGTGAGTCGCTTCCCCTGCCGGGCGCAATGCAGCGCCAGGAAGTGGCGCGCCAGCACCGCCGGGTCCCCGGTCCGCTCGCGCAGGGGCGGCAGCCTCACCGACACCACGTGCAGCCGATAGAAGAGGTCCTCGCGAAACCTCCCCGCGGCCACCTCCGCGCGCAGGCTTTGGTGGCTAGCGGAGATGATCCGCGCATCCACCTTGACCGGCCGAGTGGCGCCCAAGGGCAGCACCTCGCCCTCCTGCAACACCCGCAGCAGGCTGGCCTGCACGGCCGGGGTCAGCTCTGCCACCTCGTCGAGGAAGAGAGTGCCTCCCTCCGCCGCCCGGAACAGCCCGGGGTGGTCCCGGTCGGCCCCGGTGAAGGCTCCCTTGCGGTGCCCGAAGAGCGTGCTCTGCAAGAGCGTCTCGGCGATGCCCGCGCAGTTGAAGGCCACGAACGGGCCCGACTTCCGCGGGCCTCCATCGTGAAGGGCCCGCGCCACCAGCTCCTTTCCCGTCCCGGTCTCGCCCTCGAGGAAGACGGTGATCTCGCTGCGGCGGATCCGCTCCAGCTCGTCCAGCGCTTTCTGCAACTCGGGGCTGTTGCCCACGATTCGTTCGAAGCCTTCCGGCGCGCCCAGCCGCCGCTTGAGGTACTGGTTCTCTCGGTGGAGGTGCTGGTTGGCCCGCTCCAACAGACGGTTCAGCCGCTCGTTTTCGGTGGTGAGCGCGTAGGAGTCGATCGCCCTTCGCACCAGCTGCAGCACCTCGTCCGCTCGGGCCGGCTTGCGCAGGTAGTAGAAAATCTGCCCGAGGTTGATGAGCGTCTTGATCTCGCTCATCCGGGTGTGGGCCGAGGCGACGATGCGCACCAGGTGAGCCTTGGGCCACCGCGCGGCCAGGCGCTCGAACAGCTCGGCCGCGCTCATCTCCTCCAGCCGCTGATCGCTGACGATGACGCAGACCTCGTGGCGCTCGAACGCCTCCAGCGCCTCGGCCACCGTTCCGCAAGAGAGCACGTGGTACTCGCCTTCCAGCACCTGCTGGAAGAACCGGCGCTGCTCGGCGTCGCGGTCGAGGACGAGCACGGTGTAGCGAAAAGCCGAGAGAAACGACTGCAGCCTTTCGGCCACTTCTCCCGAGAGGGACATCTTCAGCCCGATTCCCCACGAGAAGCGGCCGCCCGCGTCCTGATCGTCGGCGTTGACCCACACGACCTCCGCGGGGCCTTCCACCGGCGGCTGTTCGGGCGGGACGAAGCGGACCTCCAGCCGTGCGCCCACTCCCGGGGCCCGTTCGAGCAGGGCCTTGGCCACCCTCACGTAGAGGCCGCTGGCGCTGATGTCGCCGCTGAGCCCGTGCACCTCGGAGCCAGCCAGCCGCAGGGTGCACGCCAGCCGGACGTGTCTTCGCAGCGGCCTGGGTCGCTCGGTGGGTCCGCTCATGGCCTTCGCCCGGGATAATCTCCGTCTCCATGGCCGAAGAAAAGGTGGCCTCCTCCGGTTGGGGAGGTGCCGACCGCGTCCGCCCGGGCCAAGTGCTCCTCGACCGCTACGAGATCCTCGAGCGGGTAGGCGAGGGCGGCAGCGGCGCGGTGTTCCGGGCCAAGGATCTGGTCCTGAGCGAGCTGGTGGCCCTGAAGATTCTCTACGCCCCGGTCGGGGAGGAGCTGCTCGAGCGCTTCCGGCGGGAGGTGCGCGTCACCCGGCGGATCAACCACCCCAACGTGGTGCGCGTCTTCGACCTGGTCCAGCACGCCGAGCTACACATCCTCTCGATGCAATGGATCGATGGCCGCACCCTGACCGACCGGGTGCGTGCGGGAGGGCCGCTGCCGGTCCGGCAGGCGCTGAGGCTGGTCCGCGTGCTGGCCTCGGCGCTCGGCGCCGCGCACCGCATCGGGGTGGTCCACCGCGACGTCAAGCCCGACAACGTGCTCCTCGGGCCCCAAGACGAGCCCTTCCTCCTGGACTTCGGCGTCGCCACCGAGCAGGGCGCCGAGCGGCTCACCGAGATGGGCTCCTCTCCGGGGACCCCCGGCTTCATGGCGCCCGAGCAGGAGCTGGGAGACGAGGTGGGGCCTGCGGCCGACGTCTTCGCGCTGGGGATGACCTGCTGCTTCGCGCTGGGAGTCCGTTGGCCGGAGGAGGCAGCGAGGCTGCCCCGCCCGCTGCGCAAGGTGATGGAGGGCTGCCTGACGAGAAACCCGGCGGAGCGCTGCCCCTCGATGGAGGCAGTGCAAGCGGAGCTGGCACGCCTGGATCGCGCCAGGGTCGCTCGGCGCGCGCTGCTGATCGGAGGCGGCCTTTCGGTGGCTGGCCTCGGAGCGCTCGCCGCCGGCCGGAAACGAGCGGTGCTGCGATTGGCGCTCGAACCGCTCGAGAATCGGGCGGGGCCTGGCGAGGCCTGGCTGGAGCTCGGCGCGGTGGAGGTGCTCGCCGGTCTCCTCTCCGAGTGCAGGCCGCTCGAAGTCTACGCTCCGGCCAAAGGCGTTCGGGGCATGGCGACGGTGCGCGGAGCCTTCGATGGGCCGCCGGTGCGGCTTCGCCTGGAGGTGATCGGCCTCGACGGCGTGCGGCTCGGCGAGCACCAGGGCAGCGCGGGACAACCGGTGACGCAGCAGTTGGAGAGCGCAGCCGCGGAGATCGCCTCGCTCCTGGGCGCCGCGGCACCGCCGCCGAGGAGGTTGCCTCATCCGGAGGCGCTGAGGAGCTTCTCCGAGGCGCTGAGGGAGCTGTGGAAGCACCGCAGCCCCGAAGCCCTGGCCTCCGCGCGGGCCGCGGCGCTCGTCGACCCTTCCTACGCCCGGGCGCAACTTCTGGTGGCAGTCCTCAGCGCCTCGTACAGCCTTGGCCCGCGGAGCGAAGCGCGCTCGGCGCTGGCGGCAGTCCGGGCGCGGCGGGAGAGCCTCCCGGGGCGCGACCTCGCCCTGGTGGACGGGGCCGGGGCGCTCTGCGACGCCTACCTCGAGGACCGCCCCGCGGACTCCAGCCCGATGTGGGGGTACCTGGCGCGGTACCCCGGCGACCGACTCGCCTACTTTCTCGGGTCCCGCCTGCTTCGCGGGCCGGAGAGGGAGCGCACCCTCAAGGCGTGGATGGGCGCCTTCCCGCCCGACTCCGAGCCCCACAACCAGCTCGGTTACCTGCACCAGGCGGACGGCGATCTCGCGGCTGCGGAGCGGCACTTTCGCGAGGCCTCCCGCTTGGCGCCCTCCGACGCCAACCCGCTGGACTCTCTCGCCGACAACCTCACGCGGCAGGGCCGGCTGCCGGAGGCGCTCGGGGCGGCCGAGGCCGCCCTGTCCATCTCGCCCAGCTTCGCCCCGGCCGCGGCTCGGGCCGCCGAGATCGCGCTGGCCGACGACCGCCTGGACGTCTCGGGCCGCTGGCTCCAAGTCGCGGAAGGGCTGGTGAATCCCGACAGCGACGCCTTCGGCCGCGTGCTGAGGGTGGGGAGCGGGCTCGAATTGCTCCGCCGAGGTGCGGCGGCGGCGACCGGCTGGCTCGAACGGGTGGCCGCGGCGCCCAGCACCGGGGCGAGATCGTTCGTCGCCCACGAGCTTGCGGCTGTGATTCACGCGCTGGCCGGCGATCTGTCGTCGGCGGAGCGCGCGCTCGAGACCTCTGCCCTCGCGGCGCGAATGTACGAGGAGGGCGCCTCGCGGTCCGCCCTGTACGTGCGTGCGCTGGCCGCTCTGAACGACGCTTCCGCGCTGGAGGAGGTCGCCGCGGCGATCGAAACGGAGCGAGCGGCGGGGCGAGAGGTCCGTCCTTCGCCGACCGCGGCGATCGTCGCCGCAGGGCTCGAGCTTCTTCGCGGCCGTCCCTTGGAGGCGGCGGCCAGGCTGGAGGCGGAGCCGGGCTCCGCCTCGCGCTCAGCTCGCCTAGGTTCCTCCTTTCTGGTCGCGTTTCTCCGAGCCCGTGCGCTTCGCAGCGCCGGGCGCCGCAGCGAGGCGCGGATTGCCTGGCTCGAAGCGGTGCGGCGGCGGCGGACGCTCGATCAGCACCCGGAGCCGGTGTTCTTCTGGCGGAGCTGTCTTTCCGAGGCTGCCCAGGCGCTGGAGGAGGCCAAGGACTCCGGCGGGGCCGAGGCCTTGCGCGCTTCGCTCCGGAAGCTGGAGGAGCAGGCCGGCCCGCGCTGATCCCCCTCTCCAGCGGATCCTACCCCCGCGTCCGGTCAGGCAGCACCGCCCCGGTGAGCTGCCGCTTGAACTCGTCGATGGTCATGCTGATCAGCCCGTCGCTCGTCTCCACCCGGTGCGGGAAGGGGTCGGTGCTGTCCCGCCCGGCCCGCCCCGACTCGAACCCGTGCGGGTTTCGCAGGAAGACCCGGCCGCCGGCCACCCGTTCGAAGTTCAGCTCGTGACCGGAGTGGCCCCACCGGAGCGACACCGCGGCTTCGCCCGGTCTGGTCTGCGTCAAGCGGCCGAGCAGCGCGTCCTTCGCCTCCGGCGTGGAGGCGGCGACAGCTCGGTGGCTCCCGCCGAAGACCGCGTTGTAGGCGTTGGCCAGGTTCGCGTTCGCCAGCCCGTAGCCCAGAGGGAGCCGGACCAGCGGGAGGGTGTGCGCCTCGTCGCCGATCGTCCTGCCGTTGGAGTAGGAGAGCAGCACGCCGTTGCCGTACTCCATCATCGCCGACTGGAAGAGTCGCTCGGTGATGGTCCGGCTGCGCGCGTCGTCGGGGGCGATGGAGTTGCCCACCCGCCGGAGCGTGTCGCCGTTGCGCATCTCCACTCGGCCGGAGGGGCTCATCAGGCCGACCATCAGCCGCGCGTACTCGGCCGGGTCCCGGCGGACCAGCTCGTACTGCAGGGTGGTCACGGTGCAGGTGCCTCGGTAGGACTGGTTGATCTCCCCGGGGTTGGCCAGCTCCGCGAGCAACAGGTTGACCAGCTCGCGCCGCGGCGTGCCGTTGAGATGAGCGATTTGTGAGGTGAGCGGGGCCCCGTGCGCCAGGGAGGCGAGGTGGTCGATCAGCATGCCGCCCCTGGCGTCGGCGTCGATGACCGCCGAGCGGCCGTTGACCTGCCGGTCTACCAGCGTGCGGAGGCGGTCGCGACCGGTCTGGTCCAGCTCGCCGTAGAGCGAGACGACCTTCCGCTGCGTAGTGGGAGAGAGCCGCTGGAAGCTTTGGGACGCGGTGAGCCGGTCGAGGCCCGGCGGACCCTGCAGTTCGTTCGCCGGCGCTGGGCGCGGCGTGCTCCGAATGCGAGCCGCGGTCGCGGGGCTGGTGGCAGGCGAGGCCTCCGGGCCCGGCTCGGCGGCGAGAGGCAGCGGCCTTACCTCCCTCAGGGTGAGCGGAGTGCGGATGTCGACCACCGACGGGGTGATCTCCACCGCCGGCAGCTCCCCCGGGGCGGGAACGGCCCTCTGCCGCACCCGATCCGCGACCTCGCCGAGGTTCCGGCGCAGCTCGCTTCCGGCGGCGGCGATCGCCTGGACGTCGCCGCTCCGCACCGCGCGCTCGAGCGCAAAGGCGCCCTCGAGCAGCCGGCCGGCGTCGCCGACGAGCTGTTGCCCGGAGAGGCGCGAGGCGAGCTGCGAGGCGAGGGAGGCGGCATGAACGTAGTCGCGCCCCCGGAGCGCGGCCTGGATTGCTCCGGCATCTCCCATCAGGGACGAGGCGGTGCTCAACCGTTGTGCGAGCACGGGGTTGCCCACGCTGGAGGAAGCCAGGCCCGCCAGGGCCGAGCCCGCCGCGAGGTAATCTCCGGTGCCAATCGCGCTCCGCACCGACGCTGCGGTGTTCGCGTAGCCGGCCACTCGCTCCAGGGCGGCCCTGGCCGTTCCTTGAGTCAGCCCGCCGGCGCCGAGTGCGGCGCTGCTCACCGCGCCGAGGAAGTCTCCGTTCCGGATGCCTTCCCGCACCGCCTGGACGGTGCTCACTCCCGAGGAGACCCGCCCCACCACTTCGGCCGCCCTGCCACCCGGGAAACTCGAGGCGAGCGTCGAGCCGGCCGCCAAGGCCCGCGCGAGGTCGCCGCGCCGGGCCGCATCGAATGCGGTGCTCGCCTGGGCTCCCCGTCCGGCCCAGGTAGCCACCTGGTTCAGCCTTCGCGAGAGGCCTTCGGCGCCGGCCCCCACTGCGCCGGCCACCGCCGCCGCTCCCGAGGCCACCGCGCCGAGGACGCCGGAGAGGTTCTTCGCCTTCGCCGCCAAGATTCCCGCCTGCACCGCTCTGGCGCCGTTGCCCACCGCGGTCGCCACCCGCGCGACGGTCGCCGCCGCGCGGCCCGCGATCGCCCCGGCCCCGCCGGCAACCGCCGCGGCCACTCCGGTGATGCCTTGCAGGAGATTCTTGCTCTTGATCGCGGAAACCACCGCCTTCACACCCTGCACCACGCGCGCGGCGATGCCCACAGGACCGGGGATGAAGCTCGCCACGCTGAGCGCGACGTTGAAGACCTTGCTGTTGACGACCTTCTTCGCAGCCTTGGCCACAGCCTGGCCGACCTTCTTCGCCGCCTGGCCGATCTTCCCCGCGACCTTCTTCAGCCCCCCCGCCGCCTTCTTGACGGCGCCCTTGATCTTCCCGAACAGGCCCTTCTTCTTCTTCTTCTTGGGTTGGACCGCCTTGGGCTGAGGCTGTGCCTTGGCCGTCTTCGCGGAGCTGGTCTTGAGCGACTGGACCGCGCGCTTTAGCAGCGATGGCTTCGCGGCGGCCAAGCTAGTCACGACGACCGCGCGCGCCGCGAGCGCCCGCGCCTCGACCCGGCCCACGGCGCCGGTCGCGCTGGATGCGGCCGGCCCAGATGAGGCCCGCTGCGGCGCGGGCGCGGGCGCCGAGGGCTGCTCGCGGCGCACTTCGACGAGGCGCAGCTTCACGCGGGCGAGCGCTGCCTTGACGGCTGACTGCGGCCTGATCGAGGCCGGCGCGGCCTCCGGACGCGGCGGTTGCGCGAGCTGCACCACCGGAGGCGACCCCGGGGCGCGCTCGAACACGCTGACCTTCCGCGAGACGCTCGGCTCGCTGTCCTGCTTGAGCTTCGGGTTTTTCGGCGCCGGAAGGTTGTTCCGCCTCGCGGCTGAACTTGTCTGGGGGCTGAGTCGCTTGAGAACTCGCATGGGGTCTCCTTCGTGGGCCTGGCCGGTTTCAGCAGGCCCCGCACGCGCTGCACGCATCGGAGCAGCAGTCGCCGTAGCTGACGCAGGCGTAATCGCACCAGCAGCTCCCGGCGTAGCCGCCGCACTTTCCCGCGCAGGAGGACGCGGAGCCGCGGTCGAGGTCCCACGTCGACTGGTAGGTGGGGGTGCGTGGGCCCGAGGTGTCTCCGCTGTTGCCGATCTCGCCCCAGCGCGCGTAGTACTTGACGAACTGCTGGCCGTTGAGCGGCAGGCCCTTCTCGCCGACGTTGATCACCCCGCCGCCCTGGTAGCCGTACTGGCCGGCCTGACCGCCGGACCAGGTGAACCACCGATAGCTGGAGACCGTTTCGCAGCTATTGTCGAAGCCCTCGCGCCAGGTGCCGTCGCAGCTCGACTCGTCGGGGTAGCTCGCGTGGGTGCCGTCGGCGGTCCAGACGTACGGGTGCGTGCCGCCGTACCAGGACATCGCGGCGGGCGACCGGAAAGTGCTGCAGTCGCCGTGCTGGCAGAAGTAGACGCCGTCCACGGTTTGATCAGCCCGGAGGCGGACGGTGATCGACTCCCAATCGCCCTCGTGGTTGAAGCCGCTCGGGCCATCGTTGTAGGCGAAGAAGAACCAGTACTGGGCATTGAAGCCGCCGAGGGTGTTCCGGTAGACGTGCCCGTAGACGATCCAGTCGCTCGGGTAGCTGCTGCCGGAGTGTGTGGCGTCGTTGGGGTGCTGGAGGAAGAAGGTCTGGTCTTCGTTCCAGGGCCCCGAGCTTGAGTAGTAGGTCGGGTCGCAGTGGTGGTAGCCCTTCCAGAGGCTCCAGCACTTCTTCCGGTGAGACTGCGAAACCAGGCTGTACTGGTTCACGTAGCCCTGCGAGAGGACGCCGCAGTCGGGTGCGCTGCTGTGATGGAAGCGCATCACCACCCGAGGCATCAGCCAGTTCACCGATGCGGGCAGGGTCCAATCGAGCGACCGTGGCAGGTAGACCACCGGGGCGTGCCGGTCGAGCAGGCATTGCTCGTCGCCGTCGTCGATTCCATCCTTGTCGGCGTCGACGAAGGTCTGACAGCCGGCGAGCTCTTGGCGGAGCGCCGCCGGCTCGGCGGGCAGCTCGGGTACCACGCCGCAGGCGAACGACAGCAGGATCAATGTGGGCAGGAGTCGGAGCTTCATCTTTTCCTCCAGGGGGACGAACACCCGCTGGAGCAAGGGCCCGACCACGCGCAAGTGCGCATGATTGCGGCCGGCGAGTCAGGCGGGGCCGTGAATTTCTTCCTCGGGGAGGAAATTCGGCCCACGCCGCAAGTTCGCTGCTTCGGCGCCACGCCGAGGCCGAACGGCACGCTGGCGGCTTCTTGGGCAGTGCCAGATCGTTCCGACTCTGCGATCGTGTTTGGACGGATGCCGGTTCTCTTCTTCGTCGCTGCTCTGACCTTGGGCCAGGTCCCGTTTTGCGGGAGGCAGCTCCCGGCGGACACGGTGGAGGTGGACTGCGAGGAGAAGCCGTGCGATCTCGCGCCGCTGCGAAAGCTCGCGGGACTAAAGACGCTGCGGTTGGTTCGGGTTCAGCCGGCCAACTTCTCTGCCGTCGCGGACCTCGCCGGCCTCGAGGAGTTGTTCGTCAACACCGGCGACGCCGTGGACCTCGCCGCGGTAGCGAAGCTGCGGCGGCTTCGCAAGCTCTCGCTGTACTGGACGCCGGTCTCCGACATCGCCCCGCTGTCGCGCATGGCGTCGCTCGAGGAGCTGACATTGCACCTGCCCAACGCGCGCGACCTGCGCCCGCTGGCCGAGATGCGGAGATTGAAAGCTCTCGGGCTGATCAGCATGTCCAGCGTCACCGACGTGTCGGCGGTGGGCACGCTTTCTGGGCTGGTTCGCCTGGAGCTCAACAGCTTGCCGATCGCGGAGCTGACGCCGCTGGCGCGTCTCGGCGCGCTGCGGGACCTGCGCCTATACAATCTCTACCAGGTGCACGACCTCTCGCCGCTCGCGCGTCTCACCAAGCTCGAGAAGCTGTACACCGGCTCGACGCCGGTACACTCGGCGGCTGCGGTCTCCGGCCTGACCGCGCTCACCGACCTGTCGTTGTCCGCCGCGCCGATCGAGAAGCTGCCTCGGATGTCCGACCTCGAGCGACTTAGGGTATTGGACCTGACTTTCACCAAGGTGGAGGACCTAAGGCTCATCGCCAGCCTGAGCCAGCTCCGCTCGCTGGGCATCGCCGGCACGCCCGTCGTCGACCTTCGACCGCTGTCCGACCTCAGCCAGCTCGAGTACCTCGACATCAGCCACACCTGCCCTTCGGATCTTGGCCCGGCCGCCGGCCTGACGGGGCTCAAGACCCTGCGCGCGGCAGAGCTCTGCCGCGACGACGCCCTCGCCGAGCGCAGAGCTTCGCTGCGCCGGCAGCTCGAGGAGATCGCAGGCGCCAATCCGCGGCTCAAGGTGATGCAGTGAGCTGGGCGGCAGGGCCGCTCGTGACGAGCTAGGGTAGAGTGGCGCCCGGGCATCCAGATGGAAACGCCAGGCGACGTCTCGTGCGCTCAATGCGGGGCCACTCTCGAGCCCGAGGCTGCCGAGTGCGTGCAGTGCGGTGCCACGGCGGTGGCCCTGGAGCCGACTCGCCTGAGCAAGCCGTCAGAATGGACGCAGTCTCCCAGCCTGACGGGGACCGGGCCGACTCGCATCAGCAGGCCCGGACAAGCGGCGGCAGTTGATCGAACTGCGGTGCGAGCGCCCACGCCCGCGCCCGAGGTGGCTCCGGCAGGAGGCACCGAAGTGCTCGACGGCAAGTGGGTGCTGGAGGGGCTGATCGGCGAAGGCGGTATGGGCAGCGTCTGGCAGGCCCGCGACCTCGAATTGGACCGGATGGTGGCAGTGAAGATGCTCTCTCCGGCCCTCGCCCAGAGCCCGGAGTTCGTGGCCCGCTTCGAGCGCGAGGCCCGCACCATGGCCAAGCTCGAGCACCCAAACCTCATCCCCATCTACGCGGTGGCCCGGAAAGAGGGAGTACCGTTCCTGGTGATGAAACTGCTAGAGGGCCGCCCGCTCGACCTCCATACGCAGAGCAAGGGAGGGCTGTCTCGCGACGAGGTGCTCTCCATCGCGCGGCAGGCGTGCAGCGCGCTCTCCTTCATTCACTCCAGGGGGCTGGTGCACCGCGATCTCAAGCCGGCCAACCTCTTTGTCGGCACCGACGGTCACCTCACGGTGCTCGACCTTGGACTGGTGCGGCCGTCCAAGGCCGACGGACTTACCCGCGCCGGACTTGCCCTCGGGACGCCCGGATACATGGCTCCCGAGCAGATCGTCGACGCCCACGATCTCGATCAGCGCGCCGACCTCTATGCGCTTGGAGTCATCCTCTTCGAGCTATTCACCGGCCAGCACCCCTACCGCGGCAACAGCGAATTCGAGCTGATGCTCGCCCACCGAAACGCGCCGGTGCCAGACGCTTCCAGGGTGGTGCCGAAGGTGACCCCGGCAGTGGCCCAGGTGCTGGCACGCGCCCTGGCGAAGACGCGGGAGGAACGTTTCTCCAGCGCCGAGGAGTTGCTGAACGCGCTGGAGGCGGCGGTGTGCTCGCCTCTGGCCGCGGCTCCTCCGGCGCCTGCGCCCCGCCGCCGCGCGGTGCTGATCGGCGCCTCAGTGATTGCCCTCTCCGCGGTAGCCGGACTCGGGTGGCTGGCGCTGGGGCCGTCTGCCGCTGGGCCTCCCTTGCCCGCGCCGCCAGCACCATCTCCCATCGCCGTGGTGGCCGAGCCGGTGCCGACAACTCCGGCGCCGCACTCGCCACCGGTGCCCGCAAAGGTCGTGCCTGCCTCTACCGCGGTGCGGGTGGATTCGGCGCTGGTAGACGCTCCGCCGCCGGTCGAGCCGAGCGCCCCGCCGCCGCGATCGCCGGAGGAGACCGCCCGAGGCGCCGCGCCCGAGTCAAAGAGGGCCGGCGCGAGCTCAAAGAGACAGCCCGTGCCCGCTCGGCGCGAGCGCGAGGGGAAGCCTGCTGCCGAGCCTGCGGGTGCGGAGAGGCCATCCTCCCCCGGGTCCACCCAGGCGAATGCGGCGGGCGTCCCGTCGGTGCTCATCGTCCACGTCACTCCGTGGGGAAAAATCTTCGTGGATGGTCGCGAGCTCCCCAGCGCCAACGGGATGGACGCCGTAACCGAGCTTCCTTCGGGCCGGCACCAGCTGCGGGTGGTGCACCCGGCGCTAGGCGAGCGGGCCGAGTCCATCGCCCTCCCCGCGGGGGAGACGGTGGAGAGGAAGATCGACCTGCGCCCGCGCCGATAAAGTAGGCTCGAGCGTGCGGATGAACCAGCTGAGCCACCGTGCGTGGGCGAGCGCCATGCTGCTGTCCTGCTCTGTCGCGCACGCCGCCGGAAACCCAATCGTGGCGCGCGGCGTGGAGCGATACGCCCAGGGCGACTACCAAGGAGCCGTGAAGCTGTTGGAGCCCGCCCTGGCTGGCGGAATCAAGGGGCCCGGTGAGAAGGACCGGGCGCGGACCTACCTGGCGGCGGCCTACTTCGCGCAGGGGGACGTCGTGGCTGCGCGTCGGACGCTCGAAGTCCTGCTCCGCGAGCAGCCCTGGGCGGAGGTCGACAGCACCGCCTTTCCTCCTCCCTTCGTGGAGCTGTTCGCCCAGGTCAAGCGGGAGGCGGCGGCTCCTCCCGCAGGCGAGCCGCCGGCGCCGCCGAGCGCTCCCGAATCGCCGAAGGTCGAGCAGGAGGTCCCGGCCGAGGAGCCGAGTACGTCTGGCGTCTCGTTCGGGCTGTACGCGGGCGCAGCCGCCGACCCCGCCGCACGAGTCGTGGGAGGAGAGGTCGCCCTCGCGCTCGACCTGGGCCCAAGGTGGAACCTCCGCCTCGGGGGCACCATCGCCCGCTACCCGGCCGGGAGGTTCTCTCTCGCCTATCGTCTCCCTGTCGGCGAAAGGCTCGCGCTGAGCGTCGGCCCGAGGTTGCTCGCGGCGCCGTTTCCCGGAGGCATGGTGATGGGCGGTGGCCTGGGCGCGCACCTTGTGGTGCGTCTCGCCAAGCCGGTGAACCTTTTGGCCGGTGCCGCCGGTGAGGTGTACTCGTCGCCGCAAGGTCGGGTGGTGGCGCCGCTCCTCAACCTCGGGATCGAGGCCCACCTTGGCCGCTGACTCAACGAAGTCGCCCGGAGGCTGGGCGCACGCGCTGGCCATCTGCGCCCTGGCTCTGCTCCCGACTTCGGCGCAAGGGAATTGCTACTGCGCCACCACCTGCACTGCCGGCGGCTCGTGCGGAGCAGGCTGCGGAGGCCAGTGTCCGACCGGCTGCTATCAGTCCACCGGTATCTGCCAGTCGCCCTCGGGCAATAGCTGCGAGCTGGGCGACCTTTGCGGCACCGTCAACTTCTGCCAGTACACGACGTGCGCGGGTACCAGTTGCAGCTCGCCGATGCAAAAGGCCTGTCCGGCGCCGTCCGGAAGCAGCGCGCAGTGCCAGGCCTGCAACTGGGATGGAGGAGTCGCCTGGTGTCAGCTGACACCGCCCACCTGGCACTACGTGGCCAAGGTTGGGGTCGGATGCACCGACGGCGATCCCTGCACCTTCGACGACCGCTGCGCGCCCGACGGAGGGTGCAGGGGAACGCCCTACGCCTGCCCGCTCGGCGAGTGCCGCTCGGACGGAGGCTGCCAGGGAGATGGAGGCTGCGCCTACACCAACAAGACGAACGGCTCCGCGTGCGGAGACGTGTGTACGAGCGGTGGAACCTGTTCGGGCGGCGTCTGCAGTGGCCAGGGGCCCAAGTGCGTCGACCCGGACGAGTGCAGTGCCGCGAGCTGCGACGGAGGAAACTGCTTCTTCGTCCCCAGGAGTGGGATGCAGTGCGACGGAGGCATTTGCGAGGGCAGGGTGTGCGTCCCCACCGATGCCGGCGCTCAGGGCGACGCGGGTAGCTCCTCCGATGGCGGAAGCGCGGAGGACGGAGGCGCTGATGGTCAGGACGGCGGCTCACCGGACGCCGGCGGCAAGAGCGCTGACGGCGGGGACGCGCCGAACCCAGATCCGCGACTGGTGAACGGGTGCGGGTGCTCCGGTGGGCCCGGGTGCTGGCTGCTGCTCCTGTGGCCCAGCGCTGCTGTCTTTGGTCGCCGGCGCCGCTCCCCAAGTCCAGGCGCGACCTGGGGCTGACTACCAGCGCCTTCTCGAGATGCGGGGCGAGCGCCCAAAGACGCTGTCAGGCCCACAGCGCCGCGAAGTCGAAGGGCCGCCCGCAGCTTGCTGGGCCCTTCGACCTCGCCGCCCGGTCATGCAGGTCACTCGCCCTGCCCCTCTTCCGGAGGGGGAGGGGCTTGCTGATCCTTGATGACGCACAGCTCGGGGTTGCCCTCGGCGCCGCCGCAAGCCGGTCGTCCGCCGCAGGCATCGCACTGCGGCGCGCCGCACTCGATGTGGCTCGCCTCGAAGACAATCCGGCGGTGCTCGTTGAAGCACTCGACTCGGTTCGCCACCGCGCCACCCAGATCCCCGCCCCTCACCCGGGCATCGATCCGGCCGGCGCCACCTTCCAGCCAGCGGGCGTGCAGCCCCACCTGCTCGGGCGCCGGGGTCGGGCTGTCCTCGAGGCTTGCCGCCGCCTCGAACAGAAGCTCGCCGCCTCCTGACCGGCCGACCGCGAACTGCACGTGCTCGACGCTCGGAGGATCCGCCCGCTCCACCGACAGCCCCATGCGCGCTCCCTCCTCGGCGAAGGCGTAGCCCAGCCGCATCGCCACCACCGGCTCGTCGTTGAGCTCCAGCTCGCGGGCGATCGCGCCGAGGTACTCCATCTCCCCGGTCCCGTGGACCGCCCGCTCGCCGCGGAAGGTGCCCCTCACCACGGTGACGAAACCCGGGTCGCCCGCGCGCTTGAATTGCTTGGCGTAGCGGAACACCGGGCTCTCGGGAGTCTCCTCGCCGGCCAGCACGAATCGGACGGCCAGTCCGGGCCGGTCCTCCACCGGAGCCGGGCCCCAGATGCGCAGCTCGCCGTCCACGCTGGTCGGCGGCCGGGAGCGCACCTCATCGAGCCCGTGGGTGAGTCTGCTCACCTGGCGCTCCACGGCCTCGATGCGGTGAAAGACCAGTTCCAGAAGACCGCTGCCGCAGCTCAGCGCCTGCGAGGTCTGCCCCACGCCGCTCGCGGGGCTCGGTGTGACTTGCCCGGGCGCGGACGGAGTGAGGTCGGCGGCCGCCGGCACGATGGCCAGGTACGCCTCCCCGGCCGTGGACGAGCCGGTACCGCCGCCGCACCCGGCGGCTGCCAGCGCCACGGCGAAGAGTGAATGCCGCAGCACTGTCGCTCGCCGGTCTGGGGTCATACGAGAACGCAACATGTTCAATTCCTCCTGGTTTGCGGGCCTCGGCCCTGCCCGGCGCTACGCACGCACCGTGCCGCCACCCCAAGGCCGGGCGAGTCTCCAAGCCCCCGGAGTTGCCGGTGGATCTCCGCGCGGCTTCGCGGCGGGTGCGCCGGCCGGCGACTTGGCCCACCACCTGTGACGTCGGCAAGGCCGTTCGCCGGCGGCTGGAGTCGCCGGTCCGAGGGGAGGGGCAAGTGCCCGCAACTGGCCGCGTGCTACACTTCGCTCCGCCGTGGACTCCGGGCGACGGACAGTCGTTGAGACCGGGCTCGCCACCTCGACCGTGCGGACGCGCACCGCCGCGCGGGCGTTCGTGTGCAAGGTCGTCTCCGGCTCCGGCGAGGGCCGTCAGGTCGCCATGGGGGCACGCCCAGTGGTGGTGGGAGCGGATCCGGCCTGTGACCTGGTGCTCGACGACCCCAAGGTGTCCCGGCGCCATGCCGAGCTGCATGCTCTCGAAGGGGGGCTCCGGGTGCGCGACCTGGGAGCCACCAACGGAACCTATGTCGACGCGGTGCGGGTGACCGAGGCGGTGGTGGCGCTGGCCGCGTCCATCCGGTGCGGCGACACCACCCTGAGGGTGAGCGCCGAACCCCCCCCGCAGGTGACGCCCTCGGCGAGAGAGAGGTTCGGCGCCTTGGTAGGCGAGAGCCTGGCGATGCGCGAGGTGTTCGCCGTGCTCGAGCTGGCCAGCCCCACGGAGGCCACGGTGCTGCTGCAGGGCGAGTCCGGCACCGGCAAGGAGCTTGCCGCCCGGGCGATTCACGATCACTCCGCCCGCGCCGCCGGGCCTTTCGTGGTGGTGGATTGCAGCGCTGCGGCCGAGACGCTCATCGAGTCGCACCTCTTCGGGCACAAGCGGGGCGCCTTCACCGGCGCCGTCGCCGATCGCCGCGGAGCCTTCCTCGAAGCCACCGGCGGGACGCTGTTCCTGGACGAGATCGCCGAGCTTCCCCTGGGGGCTCAGGCTCGCCTCTTGCGAGTGCTGGAGGCGCGCACGGTGCAGCCCCTCGGGAGCGACCGGCCGGTGCCCACCGACGTGCGAGTCGTCGCCGCCACCCATCGCGACCTCTACGCGATGGTCGAGGAGAAGGCCTTTCGCTTCGATCTCTTCCACCGGCTCGCGGTGGTGCACGTTCAGCTCCCTCCCCTTCGCGAGCGGCGCGAGGACCTCCCCTGCCTCCTCCGGCACTTCTTCGAGGGCCGGGGAGTGGAGCCCGGGCCCATCGCCGGAGACAACCTGGGCCGGCTCCAGGCCCACCCCTTTCCGGGCAACGTCCGCGAGCTGCGCAACATCCTCGATCGCGCCTGGGTGCTCTCCGGAGGCGGGGCTGCCTTCGCAGCACTCAACCTCTGGCTCGGCTCCGGTGTCCCTTCGCCTTTCGAGGTGGTGGACAGCACCCTGCCGTTCAAGGAGGCCAAGGAGCGGTGGGTGGCGGCCTTCGAGCGAAGGTACCTGGCAGACCTCTACGCCCGTTACCAGGGCAACATCACCCGCGCCGCCGAGCACGCCGGGCTGACCCGCGGGCACCTGCGCGAGCTGCTCGAGCAGCACGGGCTCAAGCGGTCATGACCGCGGCCCCGCCGGAGCCGGCGGTGCGGCTCTCCATCCCGGGGGTGCAGGTGGTAGCCAGGCTCTCCACCGGGGGAATGGGGAGCGTGCTGCTGGCGCGCCGGCTGGGGGCGCACGGATTCGAGCGGTTGATCGCGGTGAAGACGGTGCGCGCCGACCTTGCGGGGCGGGACGACATCCGACGAATGTTCTTCGACGAGGCGCGGCTGCTGGCCCGGCTGGATCATCCCGCCATCGTCCAAGTCCATGACTTCGGCGAGACCGGCGACTTGCTCTACCTCACCATGGAGTACGTGGCCGGAGTCACCTTCGCCGAGCTGGTAGAGCAGCGGGGCCCTCTGCCCCAGGGAGTTGCCGCCCGGCTCGCGGCGGAGGTGGCGCGCGGGCTCCACGCGGCCCACGAGCTGACCGACTTGCAGGGCCGCTCGCTGTGGGCGGTCCACCGCGACGTGAGCCCGCAGAACCTGCTGCTCACCTTCGACGGGCACGTGAAGATCGTCGACTTCGGCATCGCCCTGATGCGCGACCGGACCGCGCCGGTGACGCTGGTCGGGTTCATCAAGGGCAAGCCCGCGTACATGGCACCGGAGCAGCTCCGGGGAGATGCGGTCGACCGCCGCGCCGACGTGTACGCGCTGGGAGCCGTGCTGGTGGAGCTTCTCACTGGGCGGGCGCTGTTCGGCCCAGAGGCGATGCTGGCCGTGGCCCGAGGGCAGCCCGCCGACTCGCACGTGGCCCGCGCCCTCGAGGCGGCGGCCCTGCCGCCCTCGTTCGCGGCGCTGGCCGGAAAGGCCCTTTCTCCTCGCCCGGAAGATCGCTTCCAGGACGCGCACGCCATGGCGGTGGCGCTCGACGCGGTGGCCGCTGCGGAGGGAGCCGAACCGATCGGGTCCTTCGCCCTGCGCGAGCTGTCGCGGGAGCGTGAGGCCCACCGCACCCAGCTTCAGGCGCTCCTGTCTGACGGCGAGGCGCGGGCCGGGCCCGCGGTCAGGCCGCGGACGCTGGTCGATCTCCGGCCCGAGCCCGAGACGCTCCCCGCGGGCGGGCCGGAGACACCTAAGGACAGCGACCAGATCGAGACGCGGCTCTCCCGCCCGATGCCTCGGCCGGAGGCCGACCGCGAGACCCGGCTGGTCGGGTCTGCGCCTCAGTCCGAGTCCGAGGCCGGGCGCGCGGTGAGGCGGAGTCGCGGACCAATGGCGGTGGCGGCGCTGGCCGGTTTTGGGGTGCTGGCCGCGGCGGGAGCGGCACTTTGGCCAAGGGATGAAGAGGTGACCGCGCCGGCCACCCCCGCGGTTGTCCCCGCTGCGCCAGCGCCGAGCACACTCGCTTCGGAAGTGGTGGAAGTGGCCGCGTCTGCCAAGGAGCCGCCCAGAGCGAAGGTGCGGCCGCGACCGGCGGCGGAGCCGAGATTGCGCAAGGCCGAGAGCGCCGCCCCGCCGGCGCCTGAATCCCCGGCCGGCACGCCGCCCGAGACGCCCGCTGGGCCGCCCGGCGAGCTCATGGTCGGGGCGGAGCCGTTTGCGCTGGTGCGAATCGATGGGCGCGAGGCGGGGGTGACGCCGCTGACTCTGAAGCTTGCGCCCGGCCCGCACGAGGTCCTGCTGGTGTCACCCGAGAGCGGGGAAGTGCGGCTGCGGCGGCCCATCACCCTGGCGCCCGGGGAGCACCGGCGCATCACCGTGCCCTAGAGCACCGATCGGGTTGGGGGGCCGTCGCGAGAGCGGCGAGACCGAAGCGAGGCCGGCGCCTGAGGAGCGAGCACCGGAGGCGTGCTGTTTGGCCCGTCGAGGAGCACAGCGACGAGGCCCTGGGCTGCGTATGTC
>JACPVI010000006.1 GCA_016191815.1 Myxococcales bacterium | reverse complement strand
GTTCTTCGCCAGCACGTTGCCGGTGACCGCGGAGCCGCAGCCGTTGCCGCCACAGCCGGCCTTGGCGAATGGATGCTCGGATGCCGACGCCGCTAGCCCGTAGGCAACGGCAAGGGCGAATGCGGAAGAAAGAATCAATCGCTTCATGGGAAAACCTCTTTGGAATGGCCCATCCGAGGGCCCGACGGAACCAATGCCCCTGCTTGACGCACCTTCGCTGCCGAACGCAGCGACGCGCTCAAATCAGCAGGTGCCTGGTTTCGAGGTAGATGGGCGAACCTGGGGGCCGCGCGGCTGTCCAGCCAGCGAGGCCCTCGGTCAAATACTCAGCGGGCCTTATCTGGACTTGGTCTTGTTCGGCGCACGCGAGGAGCGCGTCGCGCTGCAATCGGCGCGTCGGGTCTTCGGTCACTGCCTTGAGGAGGGCCGCGTCCGCGACGTGCATCTCGCAGCAGCACTGCTCGCGCAGTGCTGGGAGGTCGCCGGGGGCCGAGGCGGCGGGGTGCTGGCAACCGTCCATGACCCGGCCGGTGTACCTGCACACCATCGCGGCGGCGCCGCCAATGGTGGCCTGTCCGCCCAACAGCACTATGGCGAACGCAATGGAAACCGCCCGTCTCACCGAATGGAAACCTCTCAGGCAGGCGAGTATTACGCGGGCCGCCCCCCACAGTCAATTGCCGGATCGAGACGCAGGTCCTAGCTTGCCGCCGGACTCGTAGAAGGAGGGGGCATGCGAATCGGACGCAAGCTGACGGTGGGTCTGGCGGCGGCCGGCCTGATGGTCGGGGCGGCGGCGCTGGCGCAAGAGGAACGGGTGCAGGAGGAGCAGTTCATCGGGGTGGTGAAGAACGTCGACACCAAGAACAAGACCATCACCATCCAGCTTCCACTTTCACCCGAGGCCACCATCGTCCGCGATGGAGCCAAGGTCTCGCTGAACTCGGTGAAACCCGGTGACGACGTGCGCGCCAGCTTCGCGCCGAGCGAGGAGGGCATCACCCGTCTGGAAGTGGAATCGATGGAGCGGATGGAGCAGCGGATGAAGAAGAAGTAGGGGCCGCTCAACGCGCGGGCGCGACGCGGCGTCGTCCGGTCGAAGGACGCCGCGTCCCTCGCGTCTTGCCACCGGCGCCGGCAAGTCATGGGTTCGGCAATCTCCACGAAGCCTGCGTCTCGCCCGCTGCACCCTTGGCCGATCCGACTCACCCACTGGGCCAACGCGGCGCTGCTGGTGGTCATGGCCGGGAGCGGACTGCAGATCTTCGTCGCCTACCCCGCGCTGGGGCCGGTGGCGGACCTGGCCTGGTGGTATCCGCTGCAGTGGAAGGAACCGCCCCACGCCCTCACCTTGGGAGGATGGCTGGCCGGCGCCCGTCACTGGCACTTCGCCTTCGCCTGGGCGTTCTTCCTCAACGGCCTCGCCTATGCGCTCTACCTGGCCGCGAGCGGCGAATGGCGCGAGCGGCTCTTCTTCCCACGCCGTGACCTGAGACACGCGGTCGCGACCTTCCTCTACTACCTTCGCCTCGCGCGCCGTCCGGCTCCCATCGGCCTGTACAACGGCCTCCAGCGCCTGGCGTACACCTCGGTCCTGCTGATCGCGCCGCTTGAGGTGCTGGCCGGCCTGGCGCTGTTCAAGCCGGTGCAACTCCCGAGGCTCACCGCGCTGCTCGGGGGCTACGAGGGGGCACGCGCCATTCATCTCCTCGTGCTGGCCGGCCTGGCACTCTTCACCACCATCCACGTCGTGCAGGTGGCTCTGCATCCGCGCACCTTCCTCGCGATGACTCTCGGACGCACGACCCTCCGTGGAGCCCCTCGTGGCTGAGCCCAATCGCCCCAGGCCCGGAGGGGGGTCCACAGGCGTCCCCTTGGCGCGGGGGGCTGAGCGCCGCCCTCTCACCCGCCGCAGGTTTCTCTCCCTGGCCAGCCTGGCGGCCGCGGGGTGCAGTAGCGCCGAGCCAAGCCAAGGGCTGCTCGGACTCATGGAGCGCTGGAACGAAAGAGTGGAGCGCCTGCTCTTCGACCCCGACCGGTTGGCCCCGGAGCTCGGACCAGAGGAGGCCCCGGAGCCCTCGGCGTTCCCGAAGTACAAGATCTCCCGCCAGTTCCCGCACACCCCCGCCGGATGGCTCCTGAGGATCGGCGGGCTGGTGGCCCGGCCAATGACGCTGTCCCTCGAGGACCTGCAGCGGCTCCCGCAGGTGAGCCTGAGGGTTCGGCACCACTGCGTGGAAGGATGGTCGGCGGTGGCTTCCTGGACGGGGGTGCGGCTCTCCCATCTGGCCGATCTGGTCCGCGCCGAACCGCGTGCCGCATACGTGGAGTTCCGGTCCTTCGATTCCGGCTACTACTCGTCGTGGGACCGCGAGAGCGCGCTCCACCGCCAGACCATCCTCGCGTACGCGATGAACGGCCAGCCGCTGAGTCGGGAGCACGGGGCGCCGGTGCGGCTCTACTCGGCGGTGAAGCTCGGGTACAAGATGGTGAAGTACCTCACCGAGTTGAGCTTCCTGCCCGAGCGCAGCGGCGGCTACTGGGAGAACCAAGGATACGAGTGGTATGCCGGTGTCTAGGTGATCCGCCGCGGGGGCCGTGGAAGCCGGAGGGCGGCCACTGCCTACCCGCTCTTCGAGGCGCCCAGTGCTTCCCTCACCTTGACCAACAATGACTCCGGGGTGAGAGGTTTCTGGAGAAGGAGGACTCCGCTCTGCAGGACGCCGTGGTGAACGACCGTGTTCTCGGTATAGCCGCTCATGTAGAGAACACGCGTCTCGGGGCGGGCTTCATGCAGCCGCTCTGCGAGCTGGCGCCCACCCATGCCCGGCATCACCACGTCGGTCAGAAGGAGGTGGATCTCGATTTGGTGGCGCTCGCTCAGGGCGAGCGCATCGTACGGGTTTGCGGCCTCCAATACCCTGTATCCGTTCCGCTGGAGGATTTCGCGCGCGACGGCCCGGACGGCGTCTTCGTCCTCTACGAGCAGGATGGTTTCCGAACCCTTGGTGGGTGCCCCTGGAGGGGCGCCTTGAGCGTCGCCTAGAGGCTCCTCGGTCCTTGGGAGATACACCTTGAACGTGCTGCCACGCCCAGGCTCGCTGTAGACCCAGATGTTGCCGCCGCTCTGTTTGACGATGCCGAAGACCGTGGAAAGGCCGAGCCCGGTCCCCTTCCCCTTCTCCTTGGTGGTGAAGAAGGGCTCGAAGATGCGGGACTGCGTCTCCTTGTCCATGCCCGTGCCGGTGTCGCTGATGGCCAGCATCACGTGGGGGCCGGCGGAGGCACCCACATGCTCCTTGGCGTACGCCTCATCGAGCACGGCGTTGGCGGTCTCGATGGTGAGCCTCCCGCCGCGGGGCATCGCATCCCGGGCGTTCACCACAAGATTCATGATCACCTGCTCCATCTGCCCGAGGTCCACCTTCGCCCTTCCCAGCGCTTGGCAGGGCAGAGTCACCACCTCGATGTCCTCGCCCAGTAGCCGGCGAATCATCTTCTCCGTCCCGGATACGATCTCGTTCAGGTCCACCACTTGCGGCTCGAGGACTTGCTTGCGGCTGAAGGCCAAGAGCTGCCGGGTGAGGGTGGCGGCCCGCTCGCCGGCGTTTCGAATCTCCTCCAAGTCCTCGTGAATGGCATCCCCGGGCCTCGTCTCGGAGATGAGCATCCGGCTGTAGCTCAAGATGACGGAAAGGAGGTTGTTGAAGTCGTGGGCGATTCCCCCGGCGAGGCGTCCCACCGCCTCAAGCTTCTGCGCTTGGAGGAGCTGCTCCTGTGTCCTCCGTAGCTCCTCCTCGGCCCGCATCCGTTCGGCCAATTCGCCCTCGGCAACCTCGCGCGCCGCCCGCTCCGAAGCGATTAGGCAGGCATTGTCGATGGCGAGGGCCGCCCGGTTGGCCACATCGCGCAGGAAGGCCTCCTCTTCGTCGGTCGGCTCCGCCCCCCCGAAGCGGACCAGTGACATGGCGCCGACGACGCGCCCCCTGGCGACGAGCGGCACGAGCAGAAGACAGCTCACGCCAAAGCAGCGCATGAACGCGGACTGAGGCTCGGAGGCGTCGGGGGGAATCTTTTCCGCGGTCACCGGCAGCCGACGCGTCTTCCGCTCGGCGACGACCGGGCCCCACACGCCGACGGTGGCGTCATCGACTGTCTTGGCCATCGTCGCTTGGATGGCGGAGAGCACCTCGGTGTCGGAATGGTAGGCCGCGGCCGGCACCAGCTTCCGCCCGCCGTCGGAGAGGAGCCGCACGGTGCATGCGTCGCCGGTCAGGCGCGACAATGTCTCAGCGACCAGCCGCCAAAGCTGTCCCGGCTCCGAGACGGCCTCGGAGAAGGACCGGCTCAACTCGGAGAGGAGAGCCGCGCTGCGCAGCGGGTCTCCGTCCCTTAGGGCTGTCCAGGGCATCGGGCGTCTCCCCTGCGAAGGAATTGGCGGCGAGTCAACCGCCCAGCCATTGGACTCTACCTCCTTCCCCGAGGGCGTCTGCCCGTCGCCGCAGGCTCGCCCGGCAGTCCGCGGCCCACCGCGGACGATCTGCGGTCAGGGCGAGGCCTGTCCGCGGCCTTGCGAGGCTTGGGGAGCCACCCGAGCGCCTCGCGTCCTATTCGCTACCGACTTCGACGCGGTTTCGCCCCTTGTCCTTTGCCCGGTAGAGCGCGGCATCGGCCGCGCCGACGAGCTCCGCCGGCGTCTTGAAATTCTCGCCTCGAAGCGTCGCCACCCCGGCGCTGATGGTCACCGGAATCACTCGGTCCTCGGGGCGGAACCGCGTCATCTGCACGGTCTCCCGACAGCGCTCGGCGCACAGCAACGCTCCGGCGGCATCGGTCTCGCGGAGCATCATCACCAACTCCTCTCCTCCATAGCGCGCCACCACGTCTTCCGAGCGGACGACGCTCTTCACGATGCGCGCCAATTGCCGGAGGACGAAATCTCCGGCCAAGTGGCCGTAGCAGTCGTTCACCGACTTGAAACGGTCGATGTCCACCAGCACCGCCGACAGCGGCATCCCGTGCCGCGAGCAAAAGGAGAACTCCGCCTGGAGCGCGTCCTCGAGGTACTTGCGGTTGTAAATCTCCGTGAGCGAATCGTGGGTCGCCGCTTCGTACACCCGGCTCCGGAACTGCTCCTCGAGCTGGTCGTGCAGCGAGAAGAGCAGCACGGTGGTGGAGCCGACCTGCAGCTTGTCGCCCGAGCGGAGCACCGCCTGCGCAAGCCGCTGTCCGTTCACCAGGGTGCCGTTGGCCGAGCCCAGGTCTTCGAGCCGGTACTCGTCGCCCGTGTGGACCAGCCTTGCGTGCTGGCGCGAGACGCTGCTGTCGTCGAGGGAGACGTCACACTCGCGCGAGCGCCCGATGACCGTCTGGGGACGGTCGAGCTTGTACAGCTTGCCCATCACCGCGGGAGCGGCGCTGCTCAGAATCATCAGGTACCCCGTCTTCTGCTCGTCGGGCGCGAGGATATGCCCGAGATCGACGGTCCGCGTGCTGTCGTCGAATTCGTCGCTCATCGGCCTCCCCGTTCCGGAGCCGGCAGCCTGATGAAGGCGCGGGGGATGGTACCAGCCAAGAAGTCGGTGCGGGCGGCGTCGTCCGCAAATCCGTTCGAGCATTCCGGGCAGAGGTGACGGCGCAGCAGGCGCTTCTCGGACATGGCCACCAGGACGGGAAACGTCCGCCGAAACCAATCCTCCTCCACCGGCCCCTCCCAGCACTTGGCGCAGACACCCTCGTAGTCGTCTTCCAATGGTTGCCCTCCGGCCATGGGCTTCCCTGGTGCTCGTCGCCGCCGACGCTTCGGCGAGAATGGTGGCTATTTTCCACCACTGGACACACGCGAATCAAGGGCCCGGGAGCGGCGCGGCGCGTCGGCGGGCTACGAGGCCGTCCTGCCCCGGGTGACAGACGGGAACGCCGGCGCGACGGCCAAGAAGCGGAGGCCCAGGCCAACCGGCCCCTCTTCCGCGTTGGAGCGTTTCCAAAGCACCACCCCGCGCGCCCTCACGGGGGCGCCGTCCCCGGGCAAGGTCCACTTCATCTCGATTTCGTCGCCGATGGCGACATCCGGGGCATCCAGTTGGACGAAGAGCCCGTCGGCGCCAACATTGGCCACGGTGGCGTCTACTCTTTGGCCGCGGTAGCCGCACTGGGCGGTGAAGGACGTCATCGCGCGCGGCAGCGCCCGACGGTCCGGATGCGGCAGCGGAGGCGCAGAGGCCTCCAGCCGCGGTGGGAGAAGCGCGAGGATTCGGAGGTCTCCCCGCCGAAGCTGCTCCGTGACGTCCACCAGCATCTCAACGACCTTCTCCACCTTTCCGTCGTGGATGATGGGGCCGGCGGTGCGGTGCACGTACACCGGCTGGCCAGCCCGGTTTTCCACCAGCGAAAGCTGATGCTGGGTCCGCCCGGTGAGAAACGCGCGCGTCACCGGGCAACCACCCTGGCCAGGGTCGCCAAAGACGTCGTAGGCGTTCTTGCCCACCATCTCCTCGGCCGTCTGGGGGCACACCTGCTCCACGAGCGGGTTCGCTGCCAGGATTGTCCCGCTGGAATCGAAGAGGACGCAGGCCGCGGGAATGTGCTCGTAGATGGACTGGAGGAGCCGCCGTTGGGCCTCCAGCTCGCGGGTCAGCTTTCGCTCTTCGGTCACGTCCCGTGCCACACCCTGGGCGCCGATGATTGCTCCACTCGCGTCCGAAACCCGGCTCAGGTCGAGCTCGACCACGCGCTCCTGCCCGTCCGCCCGCCGGAGGAGGACTTCGGCCCTTCGAGTCTCACCGTCGCGGGCCGCGTTGGCGAGGGCCGCAAGAAGGCGGGGCGCGGAGTCGGGGACGGCGAAGTCCAGCAGCGGAAGGCCAAAGAGCTTGTCGGGGGCGATGCCGGTCAGCTCGGCGAAGCTGCGGTTCGAGTCCTGGAGGCGGCCGTTCGCATCCACCGTGAAGACGGCGTCGGCCACGCGTTCGAAGACCGCGCGGAGCCGGCTTTCCCGGGACAGAAGTGACATCACCTCCTCGGCCTTGCCCCCTCCGCCGACCTGGAACACGTAGGCCGGCTCCACCCCGAGGCAGGCCGCCAGCGCCTCCAGTTCGCCGAGTCTGGGCACCTGCCTTCGCCCATGCTTGAGCGCGACGAAGCTCTTCCAGTCCATCCCCCAGCGGCGGGCCAGCTCGCGGTCCGACAAGGAGTCGCCCAGGCACAGCCGGATGAAGCGGTAGAGGCTTCTGCACCGCTCGGCGTTCTCCCGGCGGCCTCTCGAGACTCGCTTCCTCCGGCTCCGCACACGGCCACGATAGTCGCAGTGGCAACCTCCAGCCAACGCCGCCGGCCGCCTCGCAGGACTTCGCCAGCCAAAGGTGTGGCGGCAGTCCGCCACCAGGCGAAATTAGCCCGTCCGAGCTCCCCGGCCACTCGGGGAGAATCGAACGCGGAACCGGCGAAGCGATGCCGGTTCCGCGCTCTGCCGAGGGCTGAGGGGGGACGAAGCCCTCGTGCGCCTGCATCATGCCACGGCTGGATGGCTGGTGGAAGACTGCCACCAACCGCAAGCCCTGGCGTCTTGCCCCCGCCGGAGAGGGTGCGGCCGTTCAGGCGCAAGTCAAAGGTACCCTGACCGCCCTGCTGGCCGGCCGGGAGCCGAAGGTGTACACGGCGGGAAGGACTTCGGATTCCGTGCGGGGAGTTGGGATGAGAGCTGGCTTCGGGCCCAGTGGTGGCCGGTGGTTGACTCGGACCGGCCGCTTGAGTAGGTCAGCCGCAATCGCGGCGACCATAGCTCAATTGGTAGAGCACTGGACTGTGGCTCCAGGTGTTGCCGGTTCGATCCCGGTTGGTCGCCCTCGCTGCGCAGGCGCCCGTAGCTCACTTGGATAGAGCGTCGGACTTCGAATCCGAAGGCACCAGGTTCGATTCCTGGCGGGCGCGCTCTTCTTCCCGACTGGAGGGCTTGGGAGTGCCGACCGAAAGCTCGACCCCTCCCACGCGTGACGAGCGCGGGCCCCACTCCGCTGGGGCGCAACAACCCCAGCACCCGGAACGGCTGGGACGGTACGTGATCAAGGAGCGCTTGGGCGAAGGAGGCATGGGAGTCGTGTACGCCGCGCACGATCCGGAGCTCGATCGCAAGGTGGCGCTGAAGATCCTCCGCGGCGAGCTCTGGCGCGACGAGAGGGCCAGCGACGGGAGCGCCCGCCTGCTGCGCGAGGCCCAGGCGATGGCGCGCCTCTCCCATCCCAACGTGGTGGCCGTCCACGACGTGGGCTCCATCGAGGGGCAGGTCTTCGTCGCCGCCGAGTACGTGGAGGGCTGGAACCTGCGCCAGTGGCTCAAGCTCGAGCCACGCTCCTGGCGAGAGGTGGTGCGCGTCTACCTCGAAGCGGGAAAAGGCCTCGCCGCCGCCCACGCCGCGGGCCTCGTCCACCGCGACTTCAAGCCCGACAACGTGCTCGTCGGCAAGGACGGCCGGGTGCGCGTCACCGACTTCGGCCTGGCGCGGCCCACCGCCTCGGTCGAGCCGCCCGGCCCGGAGCTGACGCCCGGCGGACGGCTGGCGGCGCAGCTAACCCAGGCCGGCACCGTGATGGGCACGCCGGCCTACATGTCTCCGGAGCAGCACGCCGGCAAGCCGGTGGACGCCCGGGGCGACCAGTTCAGCCTCGCCGCCGCGCTGTACGAGGGCGTCTACGGCGAGCTGCCCTGGAAGGGGCTCAACACCGTCGGGATGGTGGTCTCCTCCAACCTGGCGTTGGTCCGTGAGCCGCCCACCGGCGCGAGAGTTCCACGCCGGCTGCGGCGGCTCCTCCTCAAGGCGTTGTCGCCGGAACCGGCGGACCGCTACCCGTCGGTGGACGCCTTCCTCGCCCAGCTGGAACGGGTGCTCGGCGCTGCCCCCTACCGCTGGGCGGCCCTCGCCGCGGCGGTGGCGGTGGCGGTGGCGGTTCCCCTGGGCACGCGGTTCTCGCGCGAGCGCGCTCACGGCCGCTGTCTCGCCGGATCCGAAGCCGCCCGTTCAGTGTGGAGCGAGCCGCAGCGCCAGCAAGTACGCGAGACCTTCATGCGCTCCGGCCAACCCTTCGCCGAGGGGGCCTTCCACGCCGCCACCCGCCGCCTCGAGGCTTACCTCGAGGACTGGGCCTCCAGCCGCGCCGATGCGTGCGCCGCCACCTACCGGCGCCGCGAGCAGAGCGCCGAGCAGCTGGAGCTCCGGCTTACCTGCTTCGAGGACCGGCTCCGCGATTTCCGTGCGCTGGTCGAGACGATGGGCACCGCGGACGCATCGCTGGTGCAGCGCTCGGCCGAGTCGGTGGCCTCCCTCTCGCCCCTCTCGCACTGCGCCGACCTCGGGGCGCTCTCCGCGCGGGAGCCACCCCCCGAAGGGGAAGGAGCCCGACAAGAGGTTGCCTCCCTGCGGGACCGGCTGGCGAAGGCGGCCAGCCTCAAGAGCGCCGGGCGCTACAAGGATGGCCTGGGCGAGGCCATCGCTTTGATGCCTGCGGTGCGGGAGCTTCGCTACGAGCCTTTGGAGGCGGAGGCGCTGCTCCTCGAAGGTCAGCTTCGCTTCGCGGTAGGAGACATTGCCGCCGCCGAGCCGAGATTGCTCGAAGCCCTGGCCACCGCGGAGTCCGGCCGACACGAAGAAGTGCGCGTGCACGCGGCCAACACCCTGGCGGAGATGCTGGCGGCTCGCGGCGAAACCGATCGCGCCGCGGCTTTCCTGAAGCTGTCGCGCGCTGCCCTGGCCCGCCTCGCCGCCCGGCCCGAGTTGGAGGGCCGGCAGCTCTTCGTGGAGGCCAAGCTCGAGAACGGGAATCCGGAGGGCGCCCGGGCGAAGTACCGCGCGGCGCTGGACCGGTTCGATGCCAGCGTCGGTCCGGAGAGCTACGAGGCCGCCGCGGCTCACAATGGGCTGGGGCACTCGCTCAAGCTCCTCGGGCGGTACGACGAGGCGGAGAAGCACTTTCGCCGCTCGATCGAGGTGACGCGAAAGGTGCGTGGCCGGCTTCATCCCAACGCCGCCACCCAGCTCGGGAACCTGGCCATCCTCCTGGAATCGATGGAGCGATTCGAAGAAGCGCGGGGCGCCTATCAGGACCAGCTCGAGGTGATCGAGGCGGTCACGGGCGTGGGCGCCCCGCCTGCCGCCTACGTGAGGATGAAGTTGGGCAGCCAGCTCTGGCGCCTGGGGCGCCAGGCGGAGGCCGAGGCCGAGCTGTCGCTGGCGGAACCGATCATTCGCAAGGCGGTGGGCGAACAGCACCCGTGGCGCGCCGAGCTAGGGCTGTCCACCGGGGCTCTCCGCTTGACGAGCGACCGTCCGGGGAAAGCTCGGCCCCACTTCGAGCGCGCGCTGGCGATCATCGAAGGGTCGCACCTGGGCGAGGCCCTGGCGGCGATGCCCCTGTTCGGAGTGGGCGCCTCCCTTTTGCTCGAAGGCTCGCCAAAGAAGGCAGTGGCCCCGCTGGAGCGGGCGCTGGAATCCTCGGCCAAGCGAAAGCCGTGGGAGCGGGCTCTGGTCCAGGCCTACCTGGGACGCGCACTGCTGGAGTCGAGGCAGGACGCCCGCCGCGCCCAGGCGCTCATGGCTGAGGCAGTTCCGCTCCTGGCGCCCGAGGGAAGAGTACTGATTCCCGCCTACCATCCGCGCATCGCGGAGGAGCTGGAGGCCTGGCTGCGGTCGCGGAGGCTGCTGTGAGGCAAGCGTCCCGACCTGGGCCCAAAGGCGGTCAGATGGCTGGTGCGCTGCGGCCCCGACCTCCGTATGCTGGCCGATGCGCAGACAGGCTTGCGGTGCCGCCCTGATGGAGGCTCCATGCGAATCATCGGCGTCGTCCTCAACCTCCTGGGCGTGCTCGCGCTGCTCTACGGAGGGGTCCCCTTCACCTCCCGGGAGAAGGTGCTCCAGATTGGCCCCATCGAGGCCACCGCCGAGGTCAAGCGCACCGCGCAGATTCCACCTCTGGCCGGCGCGGGAGCGGTGGCGGTGGGTACCGCGCTGCTGGTGATCGCGAGCTTCCGCCGCCCGAAGAGCTGACCCGCAGCCTTTACCCTTTCGCGCCGCCGGGCGGAGGGGGAATCGGGTCCTGTCGGTACCAGCGGGCGAAGGCCTCGAAGATCTCGGGCGAGACTCCACAGCGCATCGGCGACCCGCACTCCTCACAGCTGCCACACGCCGGAGTCGGCCCCAGCGGAGAGCACTCCCTGGCGAGCGAGTGGCCGCAAGTGGGGCAGTCGGCATGAAGCATCATCGAGTGCACCCGGGCTCCGCGGAACGCCTCCCCGAGCTGAGTCACCCTCGGGATCAACGGGACCAGCGGGTCAGGCAGGCCACGGATCTCCACCGGTGCGCCGGACGCCGAGGTGAGCAGCTTCACCAGCCGGCCGATTCCGCGGGAAGAGATTCCTCTCACCTCGGTCATGTCCAGGCAGAAGCCGTCGCGCGGCACGACCAAGGGGGTGTTCTCGTCGATGCGTCCGGCCAGTCGAATGGTGGGGAGAGATTGGACCATCGGCCCGAGCATCATACGGGAACGCGAGGCTGGCCGAGCGTGCGAACTCAAATCGCCGCTCGGCGACGACCGATGCGGCGGCGCAGCTCGGTGAACCCGAGGGCGTTCAGCACGTCCTCCTTCTCCAGCCATCCCCTTCGCGCCACCCAGACGCCGAAGCTCAGGTTGCCCAGGTGCTGGGCGTTGTGCGCGTCCGAGGAGATGGCCAGCTGGACGTCCCGTTCCTTCGCCAAGCGGCAGCCTTTGTCCGAGAGGTCCATCCTCTCCGGCATCGCGTTCACCTCGATCGCCACGCCCTCCTCCCGGGCCACCTCCAGCACCCGGTCGAGATCGAACTCGTAGGGATCCCTGACCCCGAGCTGCCTGCCGCTGGGGTGCCCGAGGACGTGCACCACCTTGGTGCGCAGCGCCTTCACGATTCGCTCCGTCATGCGCTCGGGCGCGTCGCTGAAGTGCGAGTGGACGGACGCCACCACCAGGTCGAGGCGGGAGAGAACCTCGGCGGGCAGGTCGAGCGAGCCGTCCGGAAGGATGTCCACCTCCACTCCGGCCAGAAGATGAGGCTTGCCCGCCAGCCGCTTGTCCATGCCGCGGATCTTCGCGGCGTGCTCGCTCAGCTTCGCCCCGTCCAATCCCAGCGGCCGCGAGCGCGAGTGGTCGGTGATCGCCAGGTACCGGCGCCCCAGCCGCCGCGCCTCCTCGGCCAGCTCCGCCACCTCCGAGCGCCCGTCGGAGGAGGCTTTGGAGTGGACGTGCAGATCTCCCAATACGTCCTTCTCCTCGATCAGCGCGGGCAGCCGGCCATGCTCGGCGGCCTCGATCTCCCCGGTGCCTTCCCTCAGCTCGGGAGGAATCCAGGGCAGGCCCACTGCGCGGAAGACTTCTTCCTCGCTCGCCCCGCCCAACCGGTGTCCCTCGCGGTCGAAGACGCCGTACTCGCTGAGCTTGATGCCGAGCCGCACCGCCCTCGAGCGAACCGCGATGTTGTGCGCCTTGCTGCCGGTGAAGTAGTGGAGCGCCGCGCCGAAGGACTCCGGGGGCAGCACCCGCAGGTCGGCCTGCAGGCCGATCCGCAGCCGCACCGTGCACTTGGTGGGGCCGGTGGCGAGGACCTGCGCCACCTCGGGAGCCCTGGCGAGCTCGCGCATCACCGGCTCGGCATCGGTGGCGGCCACCAGGAGGTCGATGTCGCCCACGGTCTCCCGCCTCCGCCGAAGGCTCCCCGCCGCCGCCGCCTCCGTGACGCCGCGCACCTGCCTGAGCCGGGCGGTGAGCGCCTGGGCGTAGGGCAACGCCCGGTGGAGCGGGCTTCGGCCCTTCCTCGCCCGGTAGCGCGCGATCGCCTTGTGAATCGCCTCCACGCGCTTGGCTCCCATCCGAGGGAGCTTCTCGAGCTTGCCGTTCCGGCAGACCTGTTCGAGCGCGTCGAGGTCTTTGACCTGAAGCTGCTTCCAGGCCGCGGCGACCGTCTTGGGCCCCACCCCTTCGACCGACAAGAGCTCGAGCACTCCTGGGGGCACCTGCGAGGCGAGCCTGTCGTGCTCGGAGAACTTGCCGGTATCCAGAAGCTCCCCGACGTGCTCGGCGATCCGCTGGCCGACGCCGGGCAAGGAAGTCAGCTCGCCCTTGCGCCACAGCTCCGAGACGGGCATCGGCAGCAAGTCCACCACCTGCGCGGCCTGGCGGTAGGCCCTCACCTTGAACTGGTTGCCGCCGGTCAGCTCGAGCAGGTCGGCCACTTCCGACAGGACCCTGGCGACCTCGGCGTTCTCCAATGATGCTCCCTCACCTCGCCCTTGAGGGTGAGGAAGGAGCGACGAGACCGCACGGGCCTTGTCCGGAGGCGGTCCGCTCCTCGGCCGCCCGGGCCACGGCTTGCTCCGAGAGGCGGCGCAGAGGCCCGGTGCCTACCGTCTGTGCAGGAACATGCGAGAGCCCACGCGAATAGCCTTGGCCGGAGACCTGATGCTGGGCCGTGGGGTCGGAGAGGAAATCCGCTCGATCCGGCCGGAGGAGCCGTGGGGCGACGTGCTCCCGCTTCTCTCGAACGCCGACGCGCGGATCGCAAACCTCGAATGCTGCGTCAGTGCCCGTGGCCTGCCCTGGACGAGGACTCCGAAGGTCTTCCACTTCCGCGCCCCGCCGGTGGCGGTGGACGTGTTGCGGGCGGCGCGGATCACCGCGGTTTCCCTCGCCAACAACCACGTCCTCGACTACGGAGAGGATGCGCTGCTCGACACCCTCGAGCTGTTGGATGCAGTCGGCATCGCGCATGCGGGTGCGGGGTTGAACCTCGCCCAGGCGCGCAAGCCGGCGATCATCCGCGCTGGCGCCACCCGGGTCGGCCTGCTGGCGTTCACCGACAACGAGCCGGCGTTCGCCGCCACCGAGGGTCGGCCTGGGACCAATTTCCTCGAGGTGTCCTTGGAGCCGCCGGCGCTCCGCGTGGTGGAAGCCGCCATCATGGAGGCTCGGGCGGCGGGCGCGGAGATCGTGATCTTGTCCAACCACTGGGGACCCAACATGGTCCAGCGCCCGAGCAGGCTCTTCCGCGAGTTCGCCCGGGCGGTGATCGACCTCGGAGCCGACGTCTACTACGGGCACAGCGCCCACCTCTTCCAGGGGGTGGAGCTGTACCGGGGTCGGTGGATCCTCTACGACACCGGGGACTTCCTCAACGACTACGCGGTCGATCCGCTGCTCCGGAACGACTGGTCCTTTCTCTTCCGGATTTCGGCCCGGGAGCTGCAAAGCCGCCTCGAGCTGTTCCCGGTGTCGCTCTCCTTCTCGCGCGTCGACCGCGCCGTCGCCGAGGACCGGGAGCGGATCCTCCAGAAGATGACCCGGCTCTCCCTGGAGTTGGAGACGCCGCTGGAGCGGGTGGGCGATCACCTGGAAGCCTCCGCGATGCCCGGTGCGCCGGCGTACGACTGGGAGGCCCCGCCGTAGCAGGCTTGCTGGCCTAAGGAGACGGGGCTGCTACCTCGGGCGCCCCGGCGTGCTCGCCGAGCCACCGCAGCATGTCCACGTACGAGAGAATGCCGACCAGTCGATCGTCCGGGTCAACCACCGGGAGGGCCCCGACCCGCTCCGAGGAGAATGCGTCCAGGGCGTCGGCCAAGCTGGTTCCGGACACCAGCGCGATCGGGTTTTCAGTCATCACGCTGGAGACGGGTTCCTGCAGCGCGCTGGGCGCGGCATGGGTCCACTGGCGCACGTCGGCGCCGATGCGAGAGCGAAGGTCGCGCTCCGAGAGGATTCCCACCAGCCGGCGATCCGCGTCCACCACCGGGAGGTGTCGGATCCCCGACTCCACCAGCGCTGCCGCCGCCACCTCGAGCGGAGCGTCGGGGTCCACCGTCACCGGATCGCGCGTCATCAGCAACTCAACGGGCTCGTGCTCCAGCGAGGGGGCGGGCAGGCGCTCACCCGCCATCGCGGACAGGAGATCATTGTCGGTGAGGACGCCCACCAGGTCGCCGTTGGCGTCCACCACCGGCAGCGAATGGACCCTGGAGCGGAGCATGAGCTGGGCGGCGGACTCGAGGCTGTCGGCTTCGCCGACGGTGACCGCCGGCCGGCTCATCAGGTCGCCCACTCGAATCGGCCGCCGGCGGCCGAGCCGAGCCGCGCGCTCCAGCAGGTCGGTCCGGGCGAGCACCCCTACGATTCGTCCGCGGAAGTCGACCACCGGCAGATGGCGGAACCTCCGGAAGCGAGAGAGCAGCGAGGGGAAATCACCCCGGGTGGTCTCCTCGATGGTCTCCACCCTCCGCGTCATCACGTCGGCTACCCGAAGCTCCATCGAGGCTCTCGCTGTGGGCAAGGTACGGCCGCCTCCTCCGCGGCCCAACCCTCGCCGCGGGCGCGCTCGGGCGCCCGCCAACACGCCCGCGGGGCAGGCGAAGTCTGGGCTCATCGCCTGGGCATGGCCTGGATCGCCTGGACGAAGCGATCGAAATACTTGCGGACCGATGGCATGGTCGCGAGGACTTCCTTGAAGTCAGCGGCGGTCATCCTGAGCAGCCGGGTGTTGGGTCGGCTCCTCGCCCCGTACTGACGGGGCCTCGCGGTCATCACCCCGAGCTCGCCGAAGTGATGACCCTCGGTGATCGACGCCACCAATCGCTCGGGCTGTTCGCTCCGGTCGACGATGTCCACTGCTCCTTGGGTGACGAAATAGACCGAATCCGAAGCGTCTCCGGCAGCGAACAGAAGCCGCTCGCCCCCCTCGTGCCGCAGCTCCATGCGCAGGCCGAGCGGCGCGATCTCGGTCTCCTCGCAGTCGGCGAACGGCACGAGGCTCCGAACCAGGTGGGTGGCGTTCTCCGCCTTGAAGTGCTGGTCCCCCGTGCTTGGGCGGAGCCCCGCGCCGCCGTTCGAGTTCCTTCTCGATTGACCGGGGCACCTTTGATATTGGGCGCGCGGGCCGAGTCAGAGCTGGCAACGCGCAGGGGGAATCATGGCTCAAGACCTCAGGGTGCCGGGCCTTGTCGCACGAGGCCGACCGGTGGAGATTCTCGTGGGCGATCGCGCCCTGACCGCCTTCGAGGGAGAGACGGTGGCGGTCGCCTTGCTCGCCGCTGGCATCCGTCACTTTCGAACCAGCCCGGTCCTCGGGGAGCCGCGAGGCCCCTACTGCGGAATGGGAATCTGTTTCGACTGCGTCCTCACCATCGACGGCATCCCTGGAGTGAGGGCGTGCCAGACCAAGGTGAGGCCGGGGATGCGCGTCGAGATCCAGGCCGCTCATGGCCGGTGGGAGGTGGAGCAGCGATGATCACCAAGCCCCTGGTGGTAGTGGGCGGAGGACCGGCTGGGATGGCCGCAGCCATCGAGGCCGGGCGGGCCGGGCTGCAGTGCCTGCTCTTGGACGAGGCTCCCGCTCCGGGCGGACAGATCTACCGCGCCTTCCCGCAAGATTTCCGGGTGGAAGGGCCCTTGGGGCTCGGAAAAGACTTCGTCAACGGGGAGGCGCTGCGGGAACAACTCAAGGCGACCGCTCCGGCGGTCGAGACCCGAAGCGACGTCGCGGTGGTGAACGTCTCGCGTGGGCGGGAGCTGCTCTGGGCGTCCGGTGGCGCGACCGGAAGCATCTGCGCCGAGCAGCTCATCTTGGCGACCGGCGCGCGGGATCGCGCCGTCCCCTTCCCCGGGTGGACCCTTCCGGGAGTGCTGACCGCGGGTGGAGCCCAGGTGATGGTGAAGACCTACCGAGTGAAGCCGGGGAGCCGGGCGCTGGTCGCGGGCACCGGCCCTCTGCTTTTGGTGGTCGCCAACCAGCTGCACCAGGCCGGCGTCGAGGTGGCTGCGGTGCTGGAGGCGGGACGGCCGTGGATTTCGCTATCGGAGCTCCCGAAGCTCTGGGGCGAGTGGGGCCTGCTCCGGGACGCGTGGACCTACTGGCGCGGCCTGCAGAGCGCGGGGATCCCGCTGCACTTCAATCACACTGTCTTCGAGGCACGGGGGAAGGATCAGGTGGAGACCGTTCTCTACGGCCCGGTCGATCCGGTGCGCTGGCACCCCCAGAAGACCGCCGCTCAGAAGGTGGACGTGGATCTGCTGGTGGTGGGGTTCGGATTCGTGCCGAACACCGAGCTCGGCTACCTCGCTGGCTGCGGGCACGAGTACGACGACAAGGTGGGAGGCTGGATCCCCATTCGGGACGAGCGGATGCGCACCACCGTTCCGGGGGTCTACTCCGTGGGCGACGGGGCGGGAGTGGCCGGGGTGCTGGTAGCGGTGGAGGAAGGCCGGATCGCCGGCATCACCGCCGCGGAGCAGGCGGGCCTGCTTTCCCCGATCGACGCCGCGGACCGCCGGGAGCCGGCCGAGGCAAGGCTCAAGTCTCTGCAGAGCGTGCGAGAAGTCCTGGACGACATCTCGCGCATCCGGGAGGGGCTGCTCGATCTCGCCACGCCCTCCACGCTGGTCTGCCGCTGCGAAGAGGTGCGGCTCAGCGCGGTGCAGCGGGCGATCGACGAGGGGTGCAAGGATCTGCAGTCCACCAAGCTCTTCACCCGGCTGGGCATGGGCGCCTGCCAGGGGCGCAGCTGCGAGCCGCACCTCGGCGCCTACCTCTGTCAGCACTTGAAGCGGGCGCCTGCGGCCGTCGGGCGGATCAACCCCCAGCCGCCGGTGAGGCCGGTCACCTTCGGGACTCTGGCCGCCGCGCAGGAAACCGCGGAGGAGAGGTGAGATGAGCCGAGCTTCGAACGTCGTGGTGGTCGGCGGCGGGGCGGTCGGGTGCGCCGTCGCCTATTACGCCGCCAAGCGGGGCCTGGACGTGACCTTGGTCGACACTCCCAAGCGCGGCCGGGCGAGCTCCGCCTCCGCGGGTGGTACCTGGCCGCTCGGAGAATCACTGGGGCTCGGGTGCGGAATCATCTTCTACAAGACGCTGATGAAACGCGGCGGGCTCGCCAAGGACGGCATCGGCCCGGAGCAGCTTCCCGATTGCTTCCTCGATTTCTCGATGGCCTCCAACGCCATGTTCCCGAATCTGCACTCCGAGCTGAAAGAGCTGGGGGGAGTCGATTTCGAATTCGAGGAAACCACCCTCTTGTTCGTGATGCTGGACGAGGCCGACGCCACCTTCGCCAAGATGCTCCTGGAGAAGTTCCCCAGGGACAAGGCCCTTCTCCGGTGGTTGGAGCGGGAGGAGCTGGTGAGGGAGGAGCCCGCCGTCCGCAAGGACAACTGCGGCGCGTTGCAGTTCTTGCCCGACCACCAGGTCAACCCCTACCGCTTCGCAGATTCGCTCCGGGCTGCCGGCCGCGCCCTGGGCGTGAGAGTGGTCTCGCACACCGAGGTCACGGGAATCCGGGTGGAAGGCGAGCGAGTGGTGGCGGTGGAGGCGACCGACGAGGTCTTCCCCTGCGAGGTCGTGGTCAACGCCGCCGGCGCCTGGGCCGCGGAGGTCGGCCGAATGGTGGGTCTCAAGCTTCCTGTCCACCCGGTGCGTGGGCAGATCGTCTGTACCGAGACTCTGCCGGAGATCCTCAGGGCCTGTCTCTCCACGAGCGATTGCTACATCGCCCAGAAAGGCCACGGAGAGATCATCGTCGGCAGCACCACCGAGGAGGTGGGCTTCGACGTCCGGGTGACGCCAGAGGCGCTGAGGCAGCTGTGCGCCGGCGCGGTCAGGACGCTCCCCTTCCTAAAGGACGTGCGGGTGAAGAGGGTATGGGCTGGGCTGAGGCCCGGCTCTCCCGACGAGCTTCCGATCCTCGGACCGGTGGCAGGCCTCTGCGGCTACTACAACGCCTGCGGACACTTCCGTACGGGAATCCTCAACGCACCGCTCACCGGCAAGCTGATCACCGAGATGATCTGCGGAGAGCCGCTCTCGTTCGACTGCCAGCCCTTCCTGTTCTCCCGGTTCGACACCGAACCGGCCCTGCAGCCTTCGCGCAAGCTAAGGGAGCGCCCCTCGCCCATCTCCAACCGGGTGGGGAGCGTAGGCTACTCGGGCAAGCGCTACGACGGCTTCCTCGACATGAGCGCTTTGGTGGACGGCTCCGAGCGCGTGAGCCTCCAAGCAGGCCATACGGTGGTGCGCGAGGGCGAGGAGGGCGACCGCTTCTACGTGGTCGCCAAGGGGCGGGTGAACGTGCTGAAGGGGGAGGTCAAGGTCGTCCAGCTCGGTCCCGGGGAGTTCTTCGGCGAAATGGCGCTGCTCGAGCAGCGGCGCCGTTCCGCCACGGTGGTCACCGACGGTCCCTGCGAGCTGATGGTGGTGGAGCGCGACAAGTTCGACGACCTCTTGGCCCACCACCCGGAGATGGCCTCCACGATCTTGCGGGTGATGGCTTCTCGCCTCCGCGCCGCCATCTCGGACCGGTAGGCGGCCGCGCCGCGCACGGTGTCCCGCCGCAGGCGCACGGGCGTCTGGCAACGCGCTCGAGGGGGGCGCGTCCCAGGCACCGCTCTCCGCGGCGGACGCCGGTTGCCCGGACGCGGCTCGGTGCCGAACCTGCGCCTTAGGGGGAAAGATGGCGCTCCCGGAGCACCTGAAAGACGCCGCCGCCAGGCTCGAAGAGGCCGCCGCTCGAATCGACGCCGCCCGCGAGGGTCCACCCTCGCTGGAGGGGATGCGCGAATGGCTCGATGCGCTCACGGACTTCGCGGTGGCCCTCTCCGAGGTCCATCGCTACACCAACGAGTCGGTCCACGAGAAGCTGCACGAGCTGGCCGCCCACGTCCGTCTGCCGACGTTTCGCGGCGTGGCGCCACACGAATAGCTTGGCGGCCGCGGAGCGGCGTGGCCATGTTCGCTGATGCCGAGCGGCCGCAGCCGCCGGAAACGAGGTGGCCATGCGCACTGACACCGGGCCCTCAGGAGAGGGTCCCCAGGCTCCGCCTCCGGCCCGCCGCCAGCCGCTCGAGGAAGCAGCTCGCACGCCGGTGACCGAGGTGATGACTCGGCAAGTGGTGACGGTCCGGCCGGAACTGAGCCTCGACTCGCTCATCGACCTGATGATGAACCGGGGACTGAGCCGGCTCCCGGTGGTCGACGAGGAAGGCAAACCCATCGGGATGGTGTCGAAGACGGACCTGGTGTCCCGCCGGCACGCCGAGGGGGATACCGAGGAGGCCCCGAAGCTGCCCTCCGCGCCCGGCGTCGCCTACCGGGAGAGCGGCTTCCACGTTCACGAGGTCCCCACCGCCACGGTGGCCGACGTGATGAGCCCTGCCGTCCTCTCGGTGCGGGAGGACGCCTCGGTGGCGGGCGCGGCGGAGTTGATGGCGGTGCACCACATCCACGGCGTCCCGGTGGTGTCGCCGGCGGGCAAGCTCGTGGGGCTGGTCTCCTCGCTCGACATCCTCGGGTGGCTGGCAGGACTTCCCTAAGAGCCTGTGAATCTATCGGCTCCCGTCGCCGGGCCGGTCAGCCCGGCCGCCGCCACCTCAGGGGCCGCGGTTCATTCGCACCGCCGCCGCCGCCTGGCCAAGCTCGGCCGCCAGCAGCACGACCAGGTCGTCGAGCGCGACCACTCCCACTGCCTTTCCGTCCGCGGAGACAATCGGGAGCCGGCGAACGCCTTTTTGCCTCATGGTGAACGCCGCTTCCTCGATCAAGTCCTCCGCGCGGGCGATGGCCACCGGTGCGCTCATCACCGCCCGGATCGGCGTCCCGAGCGGATCTCTCCGCTCGGCGACCACGCGGCAGACGATGTCCCGATCGGTGAGGATCCCGATCGGCTTGTTCGCCTCGTCCACCACCACCACCGCGCCGACGTGCGCCTGCTGCATGCGCTGCGCCGCCTCCAGCACCGTCTGGGAGGGAAGGACCGTGGCCACCGGCTTCCGGCAGAACCGTTCGAGGGACATGCGCCCTAGCCGAGCAACGGCCATGCCGGACCTCGGGGCGAGAGCTTCCGAGGCGAGCAGGTCCGAGCAGGGAAAACGGTTTCCCTCTCAGGGCCGGCGGTTCGCCACCGCGTCGACCAGAGCCCGCGCGCTCAGGGAAGACGCAGTCGGCCGCGGAGCGGCTCGTGCTCCAGGCCGTGATGTTCCCAGTAGGCGTCCCGGATCGAGGCCAACAGCTCGCCTCGCTCCTTAGCGGGCTCGTTCCCGCGGAAGCCTGGCACCTCTCCCTCCCAGGCGACGATGCGGTGCGGGGCCGCCCGCTCGGTCCACACGGTGCGTTTCTGGGCTTGTCGGCCGTCCCGCCCCCAGCGAAGGGAAAGGTCCCATCGCACCACCTCGAAGGTGCCGGCGGGAACCGTGACGGGCGGCGCGGCTGCGCGCCTCACTTCCAGCTCCCCGGGCACCATCGGCGCATGGCTCATCCGCACCGCTTGGGCGGAGGGCACCAGGCGGTACTTGCCCGGCTCCAGCTCCCGCGTGAGACCGCGCAGGCGATGCCAAAGCTCGTCCTCGAGCACCGAGTCTTCGGTGAGCGGGACCACCTCGCTGCCGCTGGCCTCCGACTCGAAGTAGGAGCGCCAATGTCCGTGGAGTCCGTCGCCGCGGGGCTCGAGCTGGTGAAACACCTGGCCGCACCAGTCTTGGGAGGAGAAGGTCACCTTGAGAGGCCTGCCAGCGCCGAGCGGCGCGGCGGAACCAAAGGGCGCAAAGACCGAGGTCATCAGGCTGTAGTCGTAGATGCCGGTGCGGAAGCGCCGGATGAAGTTGAGCTTCATCACCGTGAGCGCGTCCTTCCCGGGGAGGTCAGGCTTCACCAGCTTGCTCGGAGAGAAGGGCTCGGCGACCCACACCATCACCGCGTGCCCTTGCCTGGGCTGTCCGTAGCGCGGCTGCACCAGGCGGTAGCTCGACAGCTCCGCCTTCGAATCGCTCCAGGCCTCGGCCGGGCTCGAGGACAGGGCGGCGGTCAGGACGAGTGAGACGGCGTTCATGGGTCAGTCCGCTCTCAGGCCGAAGATCTGCTTGAGGCGGTCGAAGATCCGCCCCGCCTCCGGGGCGACGTCCTGCGGCCCGCCCGAGGCCTCGGCCGCCGCCTTGAGCTGACCGCGCCGCTCCGCCAGGAGCGCCGAGAGGGCCCGGGCCAGGCCGGGGTTCTGCTCGAACAGCCTCGCGAACGCCGGGCGGTCGAGCTCGTAGAGCACCGCGTCCCCCAGCGCCACCACCGTGGCAGAGCGCTGCTCACCGGTGAGCAGCGACATCTCGCCGAAGTGGTGGCCGCGGCCGAGCCTGGCCACCTCCGCCTCCGTCTGGCCCAGGCGCACCGACACCTCGCCATGGGCGACCAAGTAGAAGGTGTCTCCCTCGGCGCCCTCCGCGATGATCCGCTCCCCATCGCCGAAGCGCCGGGGGCAGAGATCGCCGGCCAGCCGGTCGCGCTCCTTCTCCGAGAGGGCGGAGAACAGGCCCACCGACCGGACCAGCTCCCTCCGCGCGGCGGAGTCCTCGCCGCTGGCCGGGCTGACGAGGTGCAGCGTGCGCTGGGGAAAGGGAATCTCGATGCCTTCGCGGCTGAAGCGGTACCACAGGCGCGAAAGCAACTCTCCGCGGGCGCGTTCGCTCTCCGCGTAGTCGGCGAGCCAGAACCGGACCTGGTAGCGAACGGCGGAGTCGTCGTACGACCAGACCCGGCAGGTCGGTGGAGGGTCAGCGAGCACGCGCGGGATCGCGCGGAGCACCTCGAGGATCACGGACCTGACCAGATCTGGCGCGGCCCGGTAGGAGACGCCCACGTGCAGGTCCACCCCGATGGGGTCGGAGCCCGCGGAGAAGCTCACCACCGCCTGCTTGGCCACCACGTTGTTTGGCAAGGTGACTACCTCGCGCCGGAAGGTCTCGATGCGGGTGGCCCGCCAGGCGAGCTGGACGATGCGGCCGGTGTGGTCGCCGACGGTGACGAAGTCGCCCACCTGGAAGGGCCGCCCGAGCTGCAGTGACAGCCCGGCGAAGAGGTTGCCCAGGGTGTCCTGCAGCGCGAGGCCCAGGACCACCGAGAGGATGGCCGAGGTGGCCAACAGCCCGGTGAGGTCGATCGCCAGCTCGGAGCGGAGGATCGACACCGCCGCGAGCAGGTAGAGCGAAAAGTCGATGACGTCGCGGAGGATCTTCGGCAAAGGCCTCCGGCGGAACCTCCGGTAGGCCCACAGAGAAGCCGACACGCCGGCGCGGATCGCGCCGAAGGCGAGCGCCAGCATCCATGAGACCTGGAGGCCCTTCTGAACGGCCAAAGGCAGCGGCGCTGCCAGGAAGTAGTGCGCAGCCCTGAGCACCACCGAGGCCACCAGGAAGTAGATGGCCCCGCCGAGATCCCTCCTCAGGATCGCATCTCTCGAGGCGGCGCGGACGCCGATGAGGGCTGCGGCCAGGATTGCGCCCGCGAGCGCGAGGTTGCTCTGCAGCAGCTCCGTCAAGGCGGGCCAATCTGACCTCCGCGTGGGCGCAGGTCAAGGCTGTCAGTCGCGCTCTCGGTTCCAGCGGAGGTGCTGGTGGCATCCGGCGCAGGCGGCGGTCAACTCGCCTTGGCGGTGCATCACCTCGAGCACGTCCTGGTGCAGCGCCGCGTCCTCGAGGGAGCGCGCGCGGGCGAGGAGATCGCCGGCCATCTGTCGGAGGTGCTCCCGGGCGGTGGCCCCGCGGCCATGGCGCCTGCGCTCCGCTCCGACCTCCTCCTCCTCGTCATCGAAGCCGGCGCCTCCGACTCCAGTAAGCTCCGGTCCCTCTCGCATCAGCCAGCGGGCCAGCTGTTGAATGAGGCGCGCATTCTCCGCGACTTCGCGGAAGCGGGGCTCGGTGGGGCGGTCCACCAGCACCCGGGTGAGGGCGCCGTTGTTGGCGGCCCAGGTGGAGCGGAGCCGCCCCATCGCGTCCGCGACCGAGCTGGGGGGGCCTTCTGGCCAGGTGACTGGAGGAGCGAGCAAGCCGTCGCCCGCCGCCCTGACCGCGGCGCCGCCGTGGAAGACGAGCACCTCGCCGCCGACCCAGCCGGTGCCGGCGGCCGCCAAAACGAGCAGGAAGGAGATGGCCGCAAGGCCGCGGCTGGCCACCATCCGGCGCCGCCTGGTGAGCCCCCGAAAGACGGCTGCGGACACGACCGCCGCGGTGGAACTGGCGCCCAAGGCCAAGTGGATGACCGGCCAGGGCGCCCACCCGGAGGGCCAGTCCAGCACGAGATAGGCGACCAGGCCGAAGCCCGCCGCGAGGACAGTGCCACCGGCGCCGATGAAGAGCGCCATGTCCGCGGCGAAGGTCCACCGCTCCGACCGGCGCACGACGGCCATCGCGTAGGCCAGGGCCGCGAGCGGCAAGATTCCCAGCGGCAAGTGGACCAGGGCTGGGTGGAGAGTGGTCCAGCGGAGCAGCTCGAGCATGGCCGGAGGGTGCGCATCGCCGCGCCGGTCCGCGACCCGAAAGACTGCTGCTCCGTTGAGGATTCGAAAGTGGCGGGCGGCTCGCCGGCGCGCTCGGTCAGCCGACCTCGCCTCCGACGGTGAGCGCATCGGCGCGGCTGCCGGTGGGCTCGACGACGAGGATGGCGCTCTCCCCCGGGGTGTGCTCGACGCGCCCGGAGTCATCGCGCCTTGCGAAGCGGTACTCCAGCCGGGTTCCCAGCGGCAACTCGACGTCCGCGCGAGCGCGGAAGGCGGCGGTCCCGGGGTCGGTGTCCAGCTTGAGGCCAGGCGCCCCGTCTCGCCCGGCGAGGGCCGGGTGCGGACCGGTGAGATACACCTCGCGCCCGGACATGGCCCGGGCCATCAGGTCGAAGGACACCTTAACCTCCGGCCAGCCGGGTGAGGCTTGCAGCTCGGAGATCAACCGCTCCACGTCCGGCTTGCCGGTGCCGGCGTTCTGGTCGGCGTACTTGCGCATCACCCTCAGGAACTCGGCCAGGTACACCCGGCCGGTCGCATTGCCGTCGTACCGCCCGGAGTCGACGAAGAGGATGCTCTCGGCGTTCTTCCCGCGCGAGGCGCCGCCGCTGCCCATGGTGGCGGCGGTCCAGTTGCCGGTGTCGGTCACCACCTTCATGTCCGTGAGGCCGAACACCGCCGACTTGAGGTGCATCGCGGTGCGCGGACCGGCCTTGTTCGTGTACTCGTAGACGGGGATTCCTGCGCGCTCGAGCAGCTCGTCGGTGGGGTCGGCGTCGTGCGCGCTCGGAGCCCCATCGGGGCCGACCCCGTCCGAGGATTTTCGGTCGGTCACCACCACCACCGGAACGCCGCGCTCCTTGGCCGCGATGAGCTTGTCCACCAGCTTCTCGCCCCGCGAGGACTCGAGGTTCCGCAGCGAGAAGACGGTGAGGAAGACCAGCTCGCGTTCCTGGTCGATCAGCTCGAAGATCTTGTCCACCGGTTTGGGGCCTTGCGTGGACGGAGCGGTGAACAGGACGTTGACCGCGGCCCCATCGCTCCACTCGTTCCGCACCGGCTGGCCGTCCCGGAGGGCGCGATAGGCCTCGACGTACTTCTTGATCAGCGCCGGCTCGGTGATCTTGTGCAGGCTCTCGTCGTTCTTGTGCGCCGAGCTCTGCGGGTTGTGGGAGCCGGTGAGCAGGGTCTCCTTGAGCCGTCCGCTCGCCTCCGGGAATGCGAAGTAGCGGCTCTTGAAATGGAACAGCCCCTCTCCGGGCATGTCGATCTCGATGACTTGCAGGTCGCGCCGCTCCTCGGCCGAGAGGCCCTTGTGGGATTCGGCGTGGGTGAAGCCCGCGGAGGTCAGCTCGTTCACCACCGTGTTGTGCGGCTTGTGGGGGCCGATCTGGTTGGCGTCGATCAGCACCTGGACCTTCACCCCCGCCCGGGCCGCCTCGATGAGCCGGCCGATCACCTCTGGGTCCGTCATGTTGTAGATGGCGTACTCGATCCGGTACGGGTTCTCGGAGGCGCCGAGGGTGCGGCGGTCGGCCTTCCTCGCGGCGATGATCTCGTCGAGCAGCGCCAGCTCCGCCTTCTTCGCCGCGTCCCCGGGCGTGAAGATGGTCTCGATCGCGGGCGCGCCGGCCGCGCCCGGGGAGAACCGATCGACCGCGGCGGGTTCGGCCGGCCTCGCGGGCGCCGCCGGGGTGACGCTGTCCACCGAAGCCGGAGATGGGGGCGGGCTGGGGCGATGGATGCGGGGCATTTCGGGCTCCTGCCGCGCGCCGGCGGTGCGTCTTGGGGTAACTTACCCGAAAGCCATGCCCGACAACCGCATCGGCCGCCCAGGCGTCACCCCGCCGATTCCCTCGCCCGCGGACACGCGAGGGAAGTCCACCCCAAGCGTCGCTCCGCCGCTGATGCCGCCGGCGCGGTCGGCCGACCGGCTCGTCGAGCCTCGCGACGGCTCGCAGGTCGGCCGGGCGCTGGGCGTGCCCGGAGCGGCGCCGGTCTCGGTGAGCGGGAAGCTGCCGCTCCTGCCGATCGACCCCCGAGAGCCCTGCCGCCCGGACGAGCTGATGGTGGCGCATTACAACGTGGAGAATCTCTTCGACACCGTGGACGACCCGGTCACCAACGACCAGCAGTTCACCGCGGCCGGACCGACCAAGTACGACGAGGCACAGCTCGAGCTCCACATCCAGAACCTCTCACGCGTCATCCGGGAGATGAACGGCGGCCGCGGCCCCGACGTGCTGGCGATGACCGAGGTGGAGAACGCGGCGGTGGTGGAGAAGCTCCGCACCGAGGGGCTGGCGGACCTCGGCTACCGGCCGGTGGCCCACGTCGAGGACTCCGACGCCCGCGGCATCGAGCCGGCGCTGCTCACCCGCTACCCGGTCTTGGGCGCACCCAAGCTGCACCCGGTGGTGAACGAGGCGGGCAAGAAGTTCCGGGGCATCCTGCAGGTGGACCTGGACGTGAACGGCCGGACCTTGACGGTGCTGGTCAACCACTGGCCCGCGAGCCGCGTCGGGCAGGACCCGCAGAAGGTGGCTGCCGACCGAACGGCCACCGCGAAGGCGGTGAAGGCCGCGATCGACGGCATTCTGGAAAAAGACCCCGGGCGCGAGGTGGTGGTGCTGGGCGATTTCAACGAAGGCATGGGTGAAGCCGGCATCAGGGACGGCCTCCGCAAGGCCTCGAGCGCCACGCAGGCCCTCGAGGAGCGCCGGGTGTTCGACACGCTCGACGCTCTCGCGGAGCAGAAGGCCGCCGCCGGGCCGGAGGGCGAGCGCGTTCAGTTGGGCACCCACTTCTACGTGCCCGAGAAGAAGTGGAACTCCTTCGACCACCTCATCGTGTCGCACACCTTGCTGGACGGAGAAGGGCTGGCGTGGGTGCCGGGCTCGACCTCGGTGCTCGCGCCCGACTGGCTGAGGGACCCCGCCACCGGCGGGCCGCGGCGCTTCTTCTTGCCGAGGATCGGCGATCAGCCGGCGCACGTGGATCCGGAAGGCGCCAGCGACCACTTCCCGGTGGCGATGCGGCTGCGCAAAGTCGGCGAGCAGCGGCGGCCGGTGGAGTGACGAGGCCCCTCGAGCAATCCCTCTCGGGCCCGCGGGCATGTGCCCTGCCCCCACGGCTGTTATGAGGTGGCCGTGCTTCCGTACGTCCACACTCCATCGCTGCCTTTGCCCTTGGGGCTCAAGCTCGAGGCCTTCGGCGTGCTCTCGGCGGCGGGGACGCTCCTCGGCGCCTACCTCTCCGTGCGGGCGGCCAGGAAGATCGGCCCGGGGGACGACGAACCGCTGAGAAGAGTGGCGACCTGGGCGATCGTCGGCGGACTATTGGGCGCCCACCTTCTCCACGTGCTCGGCTACCACCCCGAGCTATTGGCGAAAGAGGGGCCGGTCGTGCTCCTGCGGGTGTGGGACGGGCTCTCCTCGATGGGCGGAGTGCTCGGCGCACTCGCGGGCATCATCCTCTTCTTCCGGCGAAACCGGATCGAGCTTCGCCCCTACCTGAACGCGCTCGCCGTCGGCGCCACCCCCGGCTGGGCGGTGGCCCGCATAGGCTGCTTCTTCGCTCACGACCACCCCGGCGTGCTCACCAGCTTCCCGCTGGCGGTCGCCTACCCTGGGGGCGCAAGGCACGACCTCGGGCTGTACGACGCTCTGGTGCTCGCGGTGCTCTGCGTCGCGCTCTACTCGCTCGCGCGAAAGAGGCGGCCGCCCGGTTTCCTCATGGGCGTTTTGGCGATCGGCTACTCGGTGCCGAGGTTCTTCCTCGACTTCCTGCGCGCTTCGGACCTGGACTTCGTCGACAAGCGCTACGCCGGCTTCACCCCGGCGCAGATCATCGTGGTGGTCCTGATTGGAGTGGGGGTCTGGCTGATCGCCGGGAAGCCCCGGGCCGGGCCTGCCGTCGTTGACACCCCCTAGGCGATCTTCTAAAAGCCCGCGGCTCTTCGGGAGCGTAGCTCAATTGGCAGAGCAATGGACTCTTAATCCATAGGTTGTGGGTTCGATTCCCTCCGCTCTCACTGGGTCGAGGGCCGCGGGTTGAGTGGGGAGCGGGGCTCACTCTCAACCCCCGGCCCTCGATTCGTTTCGGGCGAGTGGCGGAACTGGTAGACGCGCCAGACTTAGGATCTGGTACCGAAAGGTCTGAGGGTTCGAATCCCTCCTCGCCCAAGAAACTCTGCTAAAGCAACTGCCCCGGACGGCGGAGCCAAGCGAGGGAACATGAAGGTCCGAGTAGAGGAGGTCTCCCCGATCGAGCGAAAGCTCTCGATCGAGGTGGAGCAGGCGGTGGTGGCTCAGGAGCTGGACCGCGCCTACAAGGCGCTCTCCCGCCAAGTGAAGATCGCCGGCTTCCGGCCAGGGAAGGTTCCCCGGCGCATCCTGGAGCAGCGCTTCAAGGAGCAAGTGGAAGACGACGTCATCCACCAGCTCGTGCAGCGGGCGTTCTTCGACGCGATCCACGAGCACAAGGTCGAGGCGGTGGGCGCCCCCCGCGTCACCAACGAGCCGCTGAAGGCCGACGCACCCTTCGCCTTCGAGGCCCGGGTGGAGGTGAAACCGAAGGTCGAGCCCAAGGACTACAAGGGCCTGGCGCTCAAGCAGGCCGAGGTGAAAGTCCCCGACGAGAAGGTGATGGAGCAATTGGAGCAGATACGGCGCAGCCTCTCTCGCCTCGAGCCGATAGAAGGACGCGAGGTCGCCAAGGCCGGCGACTTCGCCCTCATCGACTACCAAGGCACCTGCGAGGGAAAGGAGTTCCCCGGAGGCAAGGCCGAGAACGTGACGGTGGAGATCGCCCCCGGCGAGCTGATCGAGGGCAACGTCGCCGCGCTGGAAGGGATGAAGGTCGGCGAGGAGAAGGAAACCGACTACCCGTTTCCGCCCGACTACCGGGTGGCCGAGGTGAAGGGCAAGACGGCCCGCTTCAAGCTGCGGCTGAGGGGGCTCAAGGCCCGGGTGATCCCCGAGCTGAACGACGACTTCGCCAAGGAAGTGGGCGGCGGCGCGCAGACCCTCGAGGAGCTGAAGGTCAAGGTGCGGACGGACCTCGAGCGGGCGCTTAAGGCGCGGGCGGCCACCGACGAGCGCGACGTTTTGGTGAAGGCCCTCGCCGAGAGGAATCCCATCGAAGTGCCCAGGGCGATGGTCGAGCGGGCGCTGGACGTGATGCTCGAAGGCGCTTTCCGGATGCTCGCCAGGGGCGGGCTCGACCCCAGAAGCATGGGAATGGACATGGACCGTCTCCGGGAGGACATGCGCGGCAAGGCGGAGCTCGAGGTGAAGGCCAGCCTCCTCCTCGAGGCGGTCGCCGAGCAGGAGGGCTTGCAGGCAACCGACGAGGACATCGAGAAGAAGCTCGAGCAGCTCGCCGAGGACAGCAGCCAGGCGCTCTCGCAGGTCCGCAAGCGCTTCAAGGGGCCCGACGAGCGGCGGAACTTGGCCGCCAGGATCCGAGAGGAAAAGACGATTGAATTCCTGAAGTCCCAGGCTACGTATTCCTGACCCCTCACCCGCCGGGAGCCTCCATGCCCTACCTCCCCGTCCCGTACGTCATCGAGCAGACTCATCGCGGCGAGCGCTCGTACGACATCTACAGCCGGCTCTTGAAGGACCGGATCATCATGCTGGGCACGGAGATCGACGACGACGTGGCCAACGTGGTGGTGGCCCAGCTCTTGTTCCTCGAGTCGGAGGACCCCGACAAGGACATCAACGTCTACATCAACTCTCCGGGCGGCTCGGTGACCGCGGGCTTGGCGATCTACGACACCATGCAGTACGTGAAGCCGCCGGTGTCCACCATCTGCGTCGGGCAGGCCGCCTCGATGGGCGCCGTGCTGTTGCTCGCCGGGGCCCGGAGCAAGCGGTACGCCTTGCCCAACTCGCGGATCATGATCCACCAGCCGATGGGCGGAGCGAGGGGCCAGGCGAGCGACATCGAGATCCACGCCAAGGAAATCCTGAGGATGCGCGCCCGGCTGAACGAGTTGATCGTCAAGCACACCGGGCAGTCGCTCGACCGCGTCGAGAAGGACACCGAGCGCGACTACTTCATGGGCGCCACCGAGGCCAAGCAATACGGCATCATCGACGAGGTGGTGGTGCAGAAGAAGCCCGGGCCAGCCAAGGACGAGAAGAAGAAGGAGTAGCCGCGCCGCGTCAGGGCGCCCCGGAGAAGGGTGGGCGCACGCCGGCCCGCGCCGTTAGAAACCCAGCAGGGGAATTGGACGCGCCCGGCCGGCGCTGACTACATTCTTGGGCGAGGCACCATGGCTGGGAAGAACGTAGGCACCAAGGACAACCAGACCCTGTGCTGCTCCTTCTGCGGGAAGTCGCAGAAGGAGGTGAAGAAGCTGATCGCCGGCCCCACGGTGTACATCTGCGACGAGTGCATCGGGCTGTGCAACGACATCATCGCCGAGGAGATCGACCGGGAAGAGGCGAAGGACACCAAGCTGCGCATTCCCCGGCCCTCGGAGATCAAGTCGGTCCTCGACGAGTACGTGATCGGCCAGGAGCGCGCCAAGAAGGTCCTCGCGGTCGCGGTGCACAACCACTACAAGCGCATCGAGACCAAGGTCGCGATGGACGACGTGGAGCTGCAGAAGTCGAACATCCTTCTGCTCGGCCCCACCGGCAGCGGGAAGACGCTGCTCGCGCAGACGTTGGCGCGGATCCTGAACGTGCCCTTCACCATCGCCGACGCCACCTGCCTCACCGAGGCGGGCTACGTGGGCGAGGACGTGGAGAACATCATCGTCAACCTCCTGCAGGCGGCCGATCACGACATCGAGCGCGCGCAGAAGGGCATCGTCTACATCGACGAGATCGACAAGATCGCCCGCAAGAGCGAGAACCCCTCCATCACCCGCGACGTCTCCGGCGAGGGGGTGCAGCAGGCGCTGCTCAAGATCATCGAGGGGACGATCGCCAACGTGCCTCCCAAGGGCGGCCGAAAGCACCCGCAGCAGGAATTCTTGCAGGTGGACACCACCAACATCCTCTTCATCTGCGGAGGGGCTTTCGGCGGGCTGGAGCAGATCATCGAGCGGAGGCTGGGCGGGAGGTCTTTGGGCTTCGGAGCGGACCCCCAGAGCAAGAAGCAGCGGACGCTCTCGGAGATCCTGAAGCACGTCGAGCCGGAGGACCTGCTCAAGTTCGGGATGATCCCCGAGTTCATCGGCCGGCTACCAATCGTGAGCGCGCTGGAGGAGCTGGACGAGGGCGCGCTGGTGGACATCCTCTCGCAGCCGAAGAACGCGCTGGTGAAGCAGTACAAGAAGCTCTTCGAGCTGGACGGGGTTGCGCTCAAGTTCACCGAGGGGGCGTTGAAGGCGATCGCCCACGAGGCGATCCGGAGGAAGGCGGGCGCCCGTGGCCTCCGCTCCATCCTCGAGTGCGCGATGCTGGACGTGATGTACGAGATTCCGTCGCGGAAGACTGCCCGCGAGGTGGTCATCTCTGAAGAGGTGATCCTCAAGAAGTCCGAGCCCGTGGTGCTCTACGCCTCCGAGAAGGAGGAGGCGAAGAAGGAGTCGGCGTAGGGGCTTTCTCGCCCGCGCTCAGGCCCCGGTGAAGTTGGGAGCGCGCTTCTCTATCCAGGCGGCCACTCCTTCGCCCGCGTCGGCCATTCCTCCGCAGTGCGCCCGCGCCAGCGCCTCGGCGTCGGCGAAGGGACCAGGAACGTCTTCTAATTCGCGGGGCGGAAACCTGGCCTTGGTGGCTCGAATTCTGGCCACTCGCGATGAGCAGGCAGCTCTTACGAAAAACCATGCGCACCTCGTGACCGATGCACGCACAGGCGGTCACAGCGGCGGATTGCGGCCCACCCGCATGGCTCCAGTACCATGAAAAGAATCCCGCGGAGGCAAGGAAGGGGGTCTCGCCATGCAAAGCCGCCTCTGGAGGAACGCGAATCGTTCAAGATTGGCCGCTGTCGGCATCATCGCATGCGCGTTCGCGGCGCTTGGCTGCACGTCATCCAAGGACGAGGCCGCGCGACCCGAAGGAGGCGATGGGCCGCTGACGCCCGGAGCTGCGAACTGCGGATTGCCGATCGACTCCCTCGTAGAGGAATTGAAGGCGGCGAACCCAAGCCGGCCGGTAGAAGAGTTCTCGCTGGGCCAGATCTCGCGCGAGGCCTTCCTCCTGCTCGACTCCCTCGAAGCGGTAGGCCCGCTGGCCGTCTACCCCTCTATCTCGGCGCTCGGCCCGGCAGAGCGGAGGATGACGGCGGCAGGCGCGGCGATTCGGCTCCACGGGACCTTCGCGCTGAACTGTGCAGAGCTTCGCCGGCTCGCCTACGGAGCCCCGAAGTCCGTGCTGGAGGTGGCCCAAGCCGTCAATCTGGCCGCCAGCGCTCCGCTGTCGTCGGCGCAGGTGGCGGGGCTTCCCTTTGAGCGGCAATTCCTGGTGTGGGAGGTAGCGCGGGGCAACGACTTGGGCGAGGGCCTCAACGCTGCGGCCCACAACTCTGCACCGCCTGGCGGCAAGGGTGCTCCGGGGGACGACCGCGTGGTGAGCTCCCCTTCAACCGTAGTTGCCAACCCGGTGAAGCAGCTTCTCATCGCCTTCATGGGGGCGCAGAAGGGGCGAGACGCCTTCCCTCCTAAGGGAGCGGAGGAGGCGGCCAAGCGATGGCTTTCGGTGACTCGGCAGCAAGCCGAATTCGACGCGTTGCTCCGCGCGCTGGGCGACACCACGCCGCCGCCAGCCCCCACCCTGGAGCCGGTGCGCAGTCCCACCAACCAAACCCCCATCTCCCTCTCAGGCAGCACCGAGGCCTTCGCCACTGTCTTCGTCCTCGGCGGGAGCTCCCCCGCTTCCACCGTCGCCGACGCGGCCGGCCACTTCTCGGTGGCAGTGCAACTTGCGCCCAACGTGGAAAACCAACTCCGCGCGACCGCGGTGGACTTGGCGGGAAACGCCGGGCCCGAGGCCACCGTCGCCGTCCGGCACGATGGCGTTCCGCCCACGGTAGTCGTCTCGGCGCCGGCAGACGGTGCGGCCACCGAGGAGATAGTGGTGCAAGTGCGGGGCAGTGCAGCCGACGACTTCCTCCTGAAGGAGGTAAGAGTCAACGCGGTGGCAGCGGCACTGGCCCAGGGCAACTTCACCTCCGAGGTGACGCTGTCGGAGGGCCAAAACCTCATTCGCGCGGAGGCCGAGGACGAGGCTGGCAACCTCTCGGTTTTCGATGTGACTGTCCTCCACCAAAGGCCGCCCGCCTATGCCCTCATCGGCCCCGGCGGTGGGAGCGTGTCAGTGACGGCAGTCGGCCCTCTGTTGGGGGCCTCGGTGGCGGTGCCGCCGGGCGCCGTCTCCCAGCAGGTGTGGGTTTGGATTCGGCTGATTGAGGCGGACTCGCTGCCTCCGCTCGGAGACGGAGTGGTGGCGCTCGGCCCGGCGGTGGCCTTCGAGACGAACGCCTCGGGCTTCGCCGTGCCAGTCACCATCTCGGTGCCCTTCGACCGGACGCTGCTTCCGGCAGTCTGGGGCGACATTTCGAGGGTGCGGATGTACCGGCTCGACTCTGGCCAGGGCGTCTTCGGGGAGGTGGCCGGAGCATCCGAGAGCGGCGGCCTCATGCACGCGCGCGTCACGAGCTTCTCCATCTACCAAGACGGCCTCCAGCCCACCGTGCCATCGGACGTTCGGGTGGAGACTTTGGCGGGAGACGGCACCTCCGGCACCACCAGCACGACGGTGGAGGCGTGGAAGACGGCCCTCCCCACGCCCGAGTGGACCGCGGTGGCCGACGACGGCTCCTTCTACGCGAGCAGCTACGATGGCACCAAGACGAGCGTCTACAAGCTGGACGCCGCCACTCAAAGGCTGGTGCTCAAGGGCAGCGTAAGCGGCGTGCGAGGCATCGGCTTGGGCGTCAACAAGGCCGGAGAGGCGTTCGTGGGAGACAGGGTGGGGAAGCAGGTGTGGAAAATCTCCGGAGGGACGGCCTCTCCCTACGCGGGCGGAGGCACGACTGCCGTCACTTCCATGTCGAACCTGGTGTCGCCCGCGACGGCTTCCGACTTGGGCGAGGTGCTGGGCCTCGCGGTCGATGCGGACACCGGGGACGTGTACGTCATCGGCAGCCAGTACTTCGTTGTGCCTGCTGGCGGCGCCGGGGTGAGGCTGGCTGCGCCGCCTTTCACCCGAGTGCCGCTGCCTCCGATGCCTCCGAGCATCGGGGGCATCTGTCCCACCCCGCAGGGCGGCCTCACTCGTCGGCCCTTCGTGGCCGCCGTTTCTCCCGCTGGGTTGCAGAGCGGGGCTTCGACGAAGCTCCTCTACATAGCCGACAATCAAAGCAAGACGCTTGAGGTCGTGAATCTCGCGCCGGCGGGTTCTTCTCCGGTCACGGTCTGGCCCGCGGCGAACGGCACCTGCGGTTTGGCGAAGACGGTGCTGGGTGGGGAAAGGGAAACCTTGCTTCCCCCGATTCCCAGACCCGCCTTCAGCCTGGATTTTCCGTTCGGCGATCTGGCCGGCATGGCGGTGAATAGCAAGACCGGCGACATCTACTTCACCGAGCGACTCCAACAGCGTATTTCCGTCCGCTCGGGGCAAACGGGCTGCCTCACGGAGTTGGGCGGCGACAGGCAGCGCATCGTCATCTTCCCCAACCTATGGGCCAACGCCTGCGCCTATGACGGCGATGGACGGCATCCGGTCGGCACCGCCTTCTTCGACCCGACGGGAGTGGCGCTCACGAAGGACGGCGACCTCCTCGTGGCCGATGCCGCCAACCACAGGGTGCGCCTCATCTATGACACTCACCTCGACACCGACGGTGTGGAGAACGGAGATGGCTTCCGCGTGAAGGGTCCGGACAACTGCCCGACGACGCCCAACCCGAACCAGGATGACACCGATGCCGACGGCCTGGGCGATGCCTGCGACCCCGACGACGACAACGACGGCGAGCCAGATACCACCGACAACTGCCCGATGGTCGCAAACGCCGACCAAAGGGACAGTGACACCGATGGCCAGGGTGACGCCTGCGATTCAGACGATGATGGCGATGGCATTTGCGATCCTGGACAGACAGCCGCGGCATGCACTGGCGCCGACAACTGCCCCCTTGTCGCCAACGCGAGTCAGGTTGACGGAGATGCCGATGGCGTCGGTGACACCTGCGACAACTGCCCGACCGCTGCGAACCCGAATCAGCAGGATCTCAACGGGAATGGCGTCGGCACTGCGTGCGACCCATCCGAGGACATCGCGCCTCCCACGGTAGTAATTGTAGCACCGGCCTCAAGCTCGATCGTCTTTGATTCGACGGTGAGTGTCGAGGTGACGTACGCAGATCCCAGTCCAAGCAGCGGGATCGACAGTTCGACTTTTGTCCTGGCGTTGGATGGAGCGACGGTCGCACTCACGAACATGTATCAGCCTACCGGTCGGATCATCGGGAAGCTGACCAACGTTTCGGTCGGGGCTCATTCTCTACAGGCCACCATCAAGGATAATCAGGGTAACGCCGGCTCAGCCACGGCGACATTCACGCGCCAAGCGCCGCTCCTCCAGTCGGTGCGCCCCAACCAAGGGGTTCCGGGGGCCACCGTGACGATCTCCGGCCTCGGTTTTGATGCAGCACCAGCTGGAAACACCGTGACTATCGCCGGAACCGCCGCCGCGGTTTTGGAAGTTTCGCCGACCTTTCTGGTCGCTCCTGTCCCCAACGCGCCGGCCGGCGCAGCGAGCATTCAGGTGACGCGGCTTGGTCAGGCAAGCAACGCGCTCCCGTTCACCGTGTTGGCCGCGTCGGGAGGACCCACGCTTACCGCCCTGACACCAAACAATGGGCCTCCGAACGCCCTTGTGACAATCTCCGGCGCCGGATTCTCCACGAATGCCGCTGATAGCCTGGTGACGTTCAGCGGACGACTCGCCACAGTTCTCGCCGCTGCGCCGACCTCGCTGGACGTAAAGGTGCCGCCCGGCGCCCAGTCGGGACCGGTCGAACTGACTGATGCCGTCACCGGCCAAGTGAGCAACCCCCTTGCTTTTGCGGTGCAACACGCGCCCACGGTGCTCAGCGCCTCCCCTGACCACGGGCCGCCCGGAACTGTAGTCACGATATTGGGCGCTCGCTTCGATCCCGTGTCCTCCAACAACGTCGTCAAGTTCGGCGGGATTGCTTCCACATCGGTAACGGCGGTTTCTGCGACGGAATTGCGAGCGACGATTCCCGCGAGCGCTGTCTCGGGTGCCATCAGCGTCGAGACCGGCGGCGTAGCAAGCAACGCCGACACTCCCTTCGCTCTCGCGAAGACCGCGATCGTCACCCCGCCGCCTGCACCATCGCTCACGAGCATCAGCCCAAGCCTATTGCAGGTTGGCGACAGCGTGACCTTGACCGGAGCGAACTTCTCCAGCGTCATCGGGGAAAGCCGCGTCGAGTTCTTCCCAGGCGTGGCCGCCCAGGTGACTGCGGCGTCGCCCACCAGCATTACGGCCACCGTGCCAGGCGGTTTCCAGACGGGCCTCGTGACCGTAGCAACCTCCGGGGGCACCAGCTCGGGCTTACAGGTTGTGAAAGCCCTCCACCCGTACGCGTACGTCGGGGCGCTGAGCTCTGTTCAGCCGATCGACATCCGAAACCCGGATGCCAATCTTTGGACAACGGTGGGCGCGCCGATTCCGCTTGCCGCGTCGCCAACAAGCATTGCGCTGAGGCCACAGGCTGACTACGCCTACATGAGCCTCCTTGGCACGAATCAAGTCGGGATACTCGATCTCCGTCAAGTTCCCGCTGCTGCGCCAACGCAAGGCCCGCTGATTCCGATGCCGACGGGCCCCTCCTCCCTGCGGGTTTCCCCGGACGGCCGCCGTGTATATGTCGCCTGCCGGGACAATCTGGCGGTGCTAGACGCGAGCCCCGGGTCTGCGACTTTCCATACCAAGATCGCGGATGTGCAGTTGACCGGGGCGAACCAGCTTCTTTCGGGTGCGTCTCCCTTGTTCGATGTTGAGGTCTCCCACGACGGTCAAACCCTGTTCGTTCTTGGCAAGGGCAAGCTCGCTTTCCTTGACGCGGACACTCTCCTTCCCACTGGCTCACCGACGCTGCTCACCGTCGGTGCCACGGCAAGACGAGTTCGGATCGCGCCCAGGCAACGAAGTGGGAACCCCACGTTGTTTGTTGCCTCGGGGACAACGGTGGCTCCCGCCGTGGCGGGTGCGATTGAGGTGGTCGACTCCATAACTCGCACGATCGTTCGGAAGATCGACACGAAGGTCGCGACTGGCGGAGCGATTGGGACCGACATTCACGCGCCTCGCGACATCGCCTTCTCGCCAACGGTGCACCTCGCGGCTGCCGGGATGGACCAGTTGACATCGAATGTGGGTCTGATCAGCGAGCCGTTGGTAGCCAGCACGCTCACGTACTCTGCATCGACTCCCAAACCTGGCCTCCAACAAGGGGTGTTGGGAATAGCGTTCACGCCAGATGGCGAGCACATTCTTGCAACCCGCTTTGACGGGAAACTTCTGGTTCTGAAGTACGACAATGTGCGCGCCACCACAGGCACGAGCGCACAGGTTCTGCGCGAAGTCACGGTCTCATCGAGCGCCCGTGCGGTGGCGGTACAACCTGTAGGCGCAGCACGCATCGAGGGTTCCCTCGCGGGTTCGGTATCGGTGTTCGTACCGCAAAGCGGTGTCGGGGCGGGCCCGCCTCCCGAAGGCGGCGCGGCGCTGGACCTAGCCTTCTCTGGGCCGCTCAGCTCCACTGCGGCGGACCGAGTCTCTGTCACCCTTGGGGCAGGTCCGGACGGTCTCTTCAGTGGGGACCTGCTCGAGACGAGCAACACGAGTCTGGTCTTCGAGAGCCCCGGCGCGGCGGTGCGCGTCACCCTGCCCGCGGCGCCAACTCTGGATCCCGCGGTGAGTGAATCGCTGTCCGGGGTGCTCGCCGAGAGCACAAGCCTGAACCTCGCCGTGTCCCGATTCGATCTGCGCGAGAGTCGGGCAGCTTCGAGCTTCTTCCACGACTCGGGCGGGGAAGTCCAAGCCTATCTCCGCCAGCCGCTCTCCGCTCTGGTCGAAGACCGCGCTGACATGATCGTCGTGCCGCCCCTCAGCGGAACCGGCCTTCTCGTGACGGTTACGGAAACGGCGGCAGACAGCCGACGGTTCCAGGACCCAACGGGCAATGTCACGGCGATCCTCCAGTCGTCCTCTGGGTTCGACCCGCTCGCCCGCGATTGGCAGGTTTGGGACATCACTGTGGTTTCGGCGTCGTTGGCCAACGAGCGGGTCGCGTCCGTTGAGACTGCCAACAATTCGCTGGCGTTCAGGAGCGGGTCACGACTACCGGCGCTGAACGTGGCGCCCGCGTCACCGTCGTCCGCATCCACTTTCGTGGCTGGCGCGATTGATCCCGACCAGGCGGCGGCAAGTTTCTCAGTCACGCTCACGAGCCAGAATCCTGTTCGCAGCAGTTCAGTCACTGTCACGCGCCAGCCTGATGGCGCTTTTAGATCCACTCCTTTCGTGGCGATCGAATCTGGGGGAACCGCGCCGCCAGGTTTCACCGCTTTCGAACTCTCCTCGACTACCCCGAGCGCCGGAGAGGAAATCAGCGTGACCTTCGTTGCGAGCGAGCCTATCGATACCCGGCGCCGCGACCGAACAGCGTTCGTCGCCTACTACTACGAGAGCCCCGACGGGCGGAAGCGTGCCGAAGGCAATTACAATCTGGTCATCCCGCTCGTGGGCCCAGGAGCGGGACTTGGCTACGAGATCATCAAGGATCGATCGCTGAGCAAGCAGGACGCGCTGGACGCTGCGCCGAAAGCCAGCCTGTGGCTCACCGACACGCACTCCGCAGTCCCTGACGAAGTCTTCATCGGGATTGCAGTCGACCCGCCGTTCTTCTCCTCGAAGGTCGAGGATCAGCTATTGACTCCTGATGACCTGCCTGGGGGGCTTCAGTATAGGTTTGTGTGGATTGACGGCTGCCGCTCGGGACAACAGGGAAGCGCCGCCGAACAGTTTGCGGCGAAGTTCGGAGCCGAAGCGTACCTGGGCTGGGACGTAGACATCAATCAAGACGAGGGCTACAGGACAGTTCGCGAAGTCCTCAAAGCTCTCAAAGGACGCGCGGCCGTAGAGGACGCCGTCGTCAAAGCACAACTGCAGCTTGGCTCGATCAGCACGCTTAGAGCATTCGGAACCAAGTGCACGGGTGCTGCAAACGCGATGGTCTGCCCCGTTGTCGTCGAGATCAACTAGGGGTCGACGCTTTGGCCTTGCGCTTGGTCATAGTGGCTCTCATGCGCGTGTCCATCGGGGGCGCGGACGAGGCGAAATGTTCGCTGTCCCGTGCGGAACACGAGCAACTACTGCGGCGCTATGAAGCGCTGATCGGCACGCTTGGAGCCGACAAGCCGTACCCAGATTTTGACCCTTACAGTCCGCAGGCTCCACTGGCCCCGCTGCGATCCCTGCCGGGTCAGTTGCCGCCCCAGCCCATAGGTTTTAGACCTGAGGACGAGAAAAAGCCCTTCCGGTCGCCCCGCAGCCCAGTCTTTCTCTGGCACCTGGCACCAGAAGGCTACGCCGGACCGGGCCCGAGGAACATTCACCTAGTCAATGGATCAAAGACCGTATATCTTGCGCCCGGCACACTCAGAGCGTTTGGTTTCGTGAACAAGTCACTGGAGCATTATCTCTTGTTTCGATTTGACCGCTTTGCCGCCCGGAAAGGGCCAATGCCGGAGAGGGTTTTTTCCAAGCGTGATGCAGAGCAGCAGTGCCGCAGCTATCTCTCGACTCTGTTGCTCAACGACGTGACCGAGTTGGTGGCAGTCGAGGGCCCATTCTATGACGAACCCAAGCCCAACTACTCTGCGCTCGAGGTCCGGTGCGACCGCACCCGCCCTTGCTGGCCACAATGGGACGTTCGATTCTGGCGGACGGCGAACGGCTTCACCACTGCCGACCATGTAGCTTCATGCACCTTCGACGCCAAGCTGGGGCCTACTCACATCTGGATCAACTACGATCCGGACAAGCCCCTGCCGGCTTCGAAGTCGCGTATTTCGAAAGAAGAGGCTACCAAGATAGTCGTCAAAGTAGGGGGCGAAATTGCATCGCGGCTCCGGTTCGGCGAGCCAAACTTCAACAATCCGGCATTGGAGTCCATTCGACTCAGATATACCGGCCGGAGCAACGAGTGGCATGATCACTTGATCGACAATGGCGAACTGCCCGGGGGCTCCCGATTCGTCAAGTACGAGGGGACCCCGCTCGTCTGGCAAGCGCGATTTCAAGTGAAGGCGCGGCGCAAGGAACTTGGCGTCTACGACATGTGGATCGACATCGACGCCGGCACTGGCCAACTCCTCTCCGCAAACTCCAAGCGACGCTCGGCCAAGAATTGAGTCTTGTTCAGGCCCCGCTGAAGTGGGGGGAGCGCTTCTCCATCCAGGCGGCCACTCCTTCGCCCGCGTCGGCCATTCCTCCGCAGTGCGCCTGCGCCAGCGCCTCGGCGTCGGCGAAGGAATGAGGGTCTCCTCCCGCGGCCCGCCGGAGCGACGACTTGGTCAGCCGCAGCGCCTCCGGTGCACCCTCGGCGATGGTCCTTGCCATCGCCCTTGCCTCCTCGAGCAGCGACTCCGGAGGGACCGCCCGCAAAACGAGGCCCAGCGCCGCTGCCTCCGTCCCGCTCACCTTCCGGCCGGTGAACAGCAGCTCCGCCGCGGCTTGGGGGCCGAGAAGCCGAGGGAGGAACCAGCTCACCGCCATCCCCGGATGGATGCCTAGCCGGACGAAGTTGGCCTGGAGCCGCGCGTCGCTCGCACAGAGGCGAATGTCGCAGGCGAGCGCGAGCCCGAGCCCTCCGCCGATCGCCGCCCCGTGCACCGCCGCGATGGTGGGAATGTCCAGGTCCCAGATGGAGAGGAACGGCTCGTAGAGGGCGCGGATGGCTCTCCGGAGCGCCGATTGACCACCGCCCAGCTCCGCTGCGAGCGCCGGGACCCCGTCGCGCAGGTCGGCGCCGGTGCAGAAGTGCTTGCCGTTTCCACGCACCAGCAACGCTCGCACCGAAGCGTCCGCGCGAACCGATTCCACCGCGCCGGCAAACGCCTTCAAAAGCTCCCGGCTCATCGCGTTGCCGCGGTCCGGCCGGTTCAGGGAAAGCTCGGCGAGGTGACCGTTCACCTCGAGGACGACTGCAGGCTCGCTCACTTCCGTCCTCCCTCGTTGGCCCACTCCATCCGCATCACCGGAAGCGAGTGGAGCTGCCTTCGCACCACCTTGCCCATCGCGTTCCTCGGCAGCTCTTCCACGAACGCGTAGGCGCGGGGCACTTTGTAGTCCGCCAGGCGCTCGGTGAGGTAGGTCCGAAGCTCCTCTGCCCCGGCGCTCGCTCCGGCCCGAAGCACCACGAAGGCGCGCACGTCTTCCCCCAGGACCGGGTGCGGAACCCCGGTCACCGCCGCCTCGCGGACCGCGGGGTGGTCCTGGAGGGCGCAGTCGACTTCGTCCACCGAGACCTTCATCCCGCCGCGGTTGACCAGCTCCTTCAGGCGGCCGTCGAGGTAGAGGAAACCGTCCCGGTCCAGGTGGCCGAGGTCGCCGGTCCTCACCCAGCCGCCCTCCACGAAGGTGCGCGCGGAGGCCTCGGGGTCGCGGAAGTAGGAGCGCGGGGCGCCCCCTCCCTTGAGCCACACCTCTCCCACTTCGCCCACGGCCGCGTCCCGCTTCGTCCCTGGCTCCTCGAGGACGATCCGCACCTCGGCAGGAGGAACCGGCAGGCCCACCGAGCCCGGCCGCTTCGCCGCCTCGCCCGGAGGCATCGCGCAGGCCGCGCTGCCGCTCTCGGTCAGGGCGTAGAGATTCACCAGCACCGCGTTGGGGGCCAGCTCCGGCAGGCGGCGGAGCGTCGCCTCGGGCATCGGCGAGGCCCCGTAGAAGAGCAGCGAAAGCTTGGAGGTGTCCGGCCGCCCGGAGGGCTGCACGGAGTCGTACGCCTCCAGGACGAGACGGAGCATCGCCGGCACCGCGTAGGCCACCGCCGCCTCGTGGCGCTCGCACAGCTCGAGGTAGCGGCGGCCGTCGAACCGGTCCATCACCACCGCGGTCATCCCCGCGGTGAGCGGCAGGTACTGCATCGCGTGGGTGGCGGCGAAGGTGTGCAAAGGCGAGGCGTGCAGCATCGCCCTCCCCTCGAACGCCCGGAGCGCCCCGGGACGGATGGTCATCACGTTGGAGATCGTCGAGGCCACTCCCTTCGGCGCGCCGGTGGTGCCGGAGGTGTAGAGGATGTCGCAGACGTCCTCCTCCGAGCGCTCCACCTCGGGCGGGCGGACTTCTCGCTCCAGCGCGGCCCTCCACTCCGGAGGCCCCAACACCCGCGGCCGGGCGCCGCGGAACGCCAAGCGCGGCCCCTCGCCGGCGATCACCGCCGCCGGCTCCGCATGACGCAGGATGCCCCTCACTTCCTCGGCGGTGAGGCGGCTCCCCACCGGCACCGCCACCGCGCCTGCCTTCAAGGCGGCGAAATATGCCCCGTAGTAGAGGTCGGCGTCGCGGTTCTCGAAGGCGATCGCCACCCGGTCGCCCCGCCGCACCCCCGCCTCGATTAGCGCCACCGCCAGCCGGTCCGAGCGCCGCTCCCACTCGGCGAAGCTCATCACCCGCGCAGGCTCCTCGGCGCGCGCCACCACCACCGCCGGCTGATCGGCCCTGAGGCGGGCCTGCTCGCTCAAGACGTCCGTGGGGAAGCGGTGACGCCTGCCCATGGCGATCCTCCTCGCCCTCGCTGGGCGCTTCCGGCCTTGACAACCTAGCCCTCCGCGCGCCAAGAATGAAGAGTAGAAAGTAGCACTTTACACTTTAATTGGCGACGGCAGTGATCGACCTCTCGCTGGACGAGAAGACCCGGACCCTCCGGGAGATGGCCCGGTGGCTGGGCCGCACCTACCTGCGGCCCTTGGGGCTGGAGTGCGACGCGGCGGGGGCCCCGCTGTCGCCGGATCATCCGTTCTTCCGCCAGGCCCTGGAGTTAGGGCTGGGGGGAAAGGGGCTGGCGGCGGTGGCGGACGCTCCCGAGGAGCGGGGGGCGCAGAACGGCCGGCCGAGCCGGGCCGCGCGGCGGACGGTGGTGCTGGCCGAGGAGGCGGCCTACTGGGACCGCGGGATGGCGACCACCCTCCCCGGGCCGGGCCTGGCGGGGGCGCCGCTCAGGCTTTTGGGCACCGCCGAGCAGCAGCAGCGCTACCTCTCCATCTTCGAGGAAGCCAAGGAGCCTCGCTGGGCGGCGTTCGCGATGAGCGAGCCCGGCGCCGGCTCCGATGTGGCGCGGATCCGCACCAACGCCAGGCGGGTGCCGGGAGGCTGGGTGCTGAACGGGGAGAAGATGTTCATCTCCAACGGGGCCCGCGCCTCATGGGTGGTGGTGTGGGCCACGGTGGATCCGGCGCTGGGACGAGACGGCCACCGCGCCTTCGTGGTGGAGCGCGGAACGAGCGGATTCTCGGTGGCGCGGGTGGAGAAGAAGATGGGCCTGGCCGCGGCCGAGCTGGCCAGCCTGGTGCTGGACGATGTCCGCATCCCCGACGAGGCCCTGCTCGGTGGCGAAGAGCGCTATCGCGAGCGCGGGGGGTTCAAGGCGGCGATGCGGACCTTCGACGTGACTCGCCCGTTGGTGGGAGCGATGGCGGTGGGGCTGGGGCAAGCCGCGTTCGACCAGGCGATGGCGCTGGCCAAGGAGGCAGGCCTCGCCGGCTCGCGCGACGCCAGCGCGGCTCGGCTGCGCGACCGGCTGGCCCGCGCCCGGAGGCTGGTGGAGCACGCGCGGCTGCTCTGCTGGAGGGCGGCGTACCTCGCGGATCTCCGCCAGCCGAACTCGGTGGAGGCCTCGATGGCCAAGGCCTACGCGCCGCGGGCGGCGCTGGAGGCGGCCTCGCTGGGCATCGAGGTGCTGGGAGCCGCCGGCGCCCGCTCGGACCGGCTCCTGGAGAAGCTCTACCGGGACGTGAAGGTGCTCGACATCGTGGAGGGCACCGGGGAGATCCAGCGGCTGGCGATGGCGCGCAAGCTGCTCGGGCTCAAGGACGACGGCGCACAGGCCTGAGAGAAAGCGAGGACCCGATGGCGGACCACCAGAAGGCGGCGGAGGCCCTGAGCGTCGCAAAGCTCGGCAAGGCGCTGATCCGCGGCGAGTGGCGGGAGTCGGCGGAGCGGTTCCCATCCGTCGACCCCACCTCCGGCCAGCAGCTCGTCGAAGTTTCGTTGGGGCGGGAGGCCGAGGTGGATGCCGCCGTCCGGGCGGCCCGCGAGGCCTTCGCGGGCCCCTGGAGCGAGCTGAGCCCGGGCAAGCGCCGCGACGCGCTCGAGCGCCTGGCCCAGCTCACCGAGTCGAAGGAGAAGGAGCTGGCACAGCTCGAAGCGCTCGACGTGGGCACCCCGGTGGTGGTGGGGCGGAAGATGACCGCCAAGGCCCCCGCGCGGGGCATCGCCTACTACGCCTCGTGGATGGACAAGCTGTACGGCGACGTGGTGCCGCTCACCACCTCGCAGCCGATGCTCGACTTCACCATGCGCGAGCCGGTGGGAGTGGTGGCGGCGATCATCCCCTGGAACACCCCGCTGGTGTTCATCGGCGCCAAGGTGGGCGCGGCGCTCGCCTGCGGGAACAGCGTGGTGATCAAGCCCTCGGAGGTGGCACCGCTCTCGGTGCTCCGCTGGGCCGAGCTGTGCCGAGAGGCCGGGCTCCCCGACGGGGTGGTGAACGTCGTTCCCGGAGACGGGCAGACCGGGGCGCTGCTGTGCGGCCACCCGGAGGTGGATCTGGTCAGCTTCACCGGCGGCTGCGAGACCGGAGCGAAGGTGGCGCGCGCCGCCGCGGGAAAGCGGCTGGCCCTCGAGCTGGGCGGCAAGTCGGCGGCGGTGGTGTTCGCCGATGCGGACCTCGACAAGGCAGCGATGGCGGTGGCCCTCTCCGCGTTCGGCCTGAGCGGGCAGACCTGCGCCGCGCCGAGCCGGCTGCTGGTGGAGGACCAGGTTCACGACGCGGTGCTGGAGAAGTTGGTCGAGCTTTCGCGCTCGCTCTCGGTGGGAGATCCGCTCGAGCCCTCCACCGTGCTCGGCCCGCTCGCCTCGCAGGCGCAGCTCCGCAAGGTCTCGGCGATGGTGGCCTCCGGCAAGCAGGAGGCCCGCCTCGTCAGCGGCGGCGAGCGGCTGGGAGGGGAGCTCTCGGCGGGCTTCTTCTTCGCGCCCACGGTGTTCGACGAGGTGAAGCCGCCCGCGAGGATTTTCCGCGAGGAGATCTTCGGCCCGGTGCTCTCGGTGACGCGGTTCTCGGGCGAGGACGAAGCGGTCGCGCTGGCCAACGGGACGAGCTATGGGCTGGCGGCGGGGGTCTTCTCCCGTGACCTCTCCCGGGCGCATCGGGTGACGCGCCGGCTCCGAGCGGGAATGGTGTGGGTGAACGGCTACGGGCAGCTGCCGGTCCAGGCTCCATTCGGCGGCACCAAGGGCTCGGGCTTCGGCCGGGAGGGTGGCAGGGACGCCCTGGAGACCTTCACCCAGGTGAAGAACGTGCTGATCGAGCTGTGAGCGATGATCGACTTCGCCCTCACCGACGAGGAGCAGCTCCTCCAGCGGACCGCCCGGGAGTTCGCCGAGCGAAAGCTCCGCCCGCGGATCCGAGAGCACGAGCGCTCCGGAGTTCCACCCGAGCTGGTGGCCGAGGCGCGGGAGCTGGGCCTCGACGCGGCGGACCAGGCGCTGGGCCCGCTGGCGCAGGCGCTGGTGCTCGAGGAGCTGGGGGCGGCCGACGTCGGCGCCTCGCTCGCACTCGATCCCGCCGGGCCAGCGCGGTACCCGCTTCGGCGGCTGGGCGGGAAGGTCGCCCCCTGCGAGCGGCTGGCGCTGTGGGCAGACCGATCGAATGCATGGCGGCTCGAGGACGACGGGGGCCAGCGCCGGCTGACCGGCCATGCGCCCTGGTGCCCCGGAAGGGACATCTCCTCCGTGGTGGCGATATTGCCAGGCGGCGTGGCGGTGGTGGATGTCACCGAGGCCGACGAGCTTCCCGCCAGGGCCTCCACTGGGGAGCAAGCCCCCAGGCGCGATGCGCCGCGGATCGGACCGCCTGCGACGGGAGGGAGCTCGCACGGCACAGCTAACCCCAGAGTCCACCTGGGTGGAGCAGGGGATCGCGAGGCCAGGCTGGCCGAGGTCGAGGAGCTCCGAGCGGCAGTACCATGTGGTACGGCGCGAGGCGCCTCCCCCCAACGCTTTCGAGGGGGGGCAAACCCCCCGATGAGATCGGCCAGCGGGGCCCGCGAGGGCTGCTCAACCCAGGTGGATTCTGGGGTCAGGGTGAGCCCGGTTCGCTCGCTCGCGCTGGACGCGGTGGAGCTGCGGCTCGAGCGCGCGCCGGTGCGGGAGTGGCTCCCTGGGGACACCGCCCTCGCGCTCGCAGAGGTACAGCTCTACGCCGCATCGCTCCTGGTCGGCTTGTGCCGGGCCGCCTACGAGTACGCGGCGCGCTACACCCTCGAGCGGGTCACCTTCGGCCGGCTCCTGGCGCACCACCAGGCGGTCGCCTTCATGGTGGTGGAGATGGCGATGGCGGCCGACGCGGCGCGGCTCGCTAGCTGGCGTGCCTGCATGGAAATCGCCGACTCCACTCCCGCGGCTCGGTGGGCAGCGGCGGCGGCGCTGGCGGAGGCGTCCGAGAGTGCGCTCCTGCTCACCAACCGGGCGGTGCAGCTCCTCGGAGGGCACGGCTATCTCAAGGACCACCCGGTCGAGAAGTGGATGCGTGAGGCGCGCGCGCTCACCCTGGCCTGGGGCGGCCCCGCAGCGCTGGCGGAGGTGTTGGCGGACGCAGTCGAGCTTGGCTGGGAGGCGCCTTGAGCACGCCCGAGCAGGGCCACACTTCCTACGAGATCCCCATCACGAGGAGCTGCTTCGGCTGCGGCACCGAGAACGACGCGGGCCTCGGGCTAAAGCCGGTCAGGGACGGACCGGTGGTCCGCGCGGAGTACCGCCCGCGGGCGGCCCACCGCGGCTTCACCCGGACTCTGCACGGCGGCATCATCGCGGCCTTGTTCGACGAGGTCACCGCGATGGCCGTGGCTACCGAGGTCGGCGCCTTCACCGCGACGGTAGAGCTGACGGTGCGCTTCCGCGCTCCGGTTCCCATGGAAGAGGGGCTCCTCCTCGAGGCGCGAGACGCCGGCCCCTGTCCAGAGGATCCGCGCAGGCGCGTCGCAGAGGCCACGCTCACGGGCGAGGGCGGCGAGCTCTACGCCACCGCGCGCGGCGTCTACCAGCCGCTCTCGATCGAGAAGCTGGGCAGATTCATCGAGGTCCCGGAGGAGAGATGAGCACGCTGCTCCCGACGACGATGGTGGGCTCCTATCCCCGGCCGAGCTGGTTTCACCACCAACTGCTGGGGCGCGACGTCTTGGAGGCCTTCAAGCTCGCCGCCCACGCGGAGGCCTACCAAGACGCGGTGCGGGTCGCGCTGCGGGATCAGGAGCTGGCCGGGCTGGACATCGTCACCGACGGACAGATGTGGTTCGACGACTACCAGATGGGGATCGGCTCCTTCCTCTGGTACTGGTTCGAGCGGATCGAGGGCTTCGGAAAGGAGAAGCTCCCCCATCCGGCGCGGGACAAGGCGCAGGGCACCGACGCCTGGGCGCTCGATGAGGCGGGAGGAGTGGCGGTCTACGGCGAGCTGAGGCGGGGGCCCTTGCGGCTCGCCGAGCTGTTCCGGATCGCGCAGCGAAATACCGATCGGCCGGTGAAGGCCTGTGTGGGAGCGGGCCCGGTGCAGCTCTCCACCCTGGCGCACTTCAAAGGGGGCCCGCTCGCCGACCGCTATCAGCTCTCGGAGGCGCTGAGCGACATCTTCCGCGCGGAGATCGAGGAGCTGCGCGCCGCAGGCTGCCGGCACGTCCAACTGGACGACCTTGGCGCCTGGATCCCAAACCTGAGCGGAGAGCGCGATTTCGCCTGGGTCCGCGAGATCGTCAACCGGACGGTAGCGGCGGAGGGGCCAGTTTCCGGCGGCTCCAGAACCTCCTGGCATTTCTGTCTGGGAAACGCCTGGGGGAACCGGATGCGCGGGATGACCGAGGGCGGATACCGGCGCATCTTGCCCCGCTACGCGGAGGTGGCGGTCGACGAATTCGTGCTCGACTTCGCCTGCCGCGAGATGGCCGACGCCGAGCTGCTAGCGGACCTGCCGAAGGACAAGCGCGTGGCGGTGGGGGTGATCGACGTGCGCACGCTGGAGGTCGAGCCGGTCGAGCTTGTGGCCGAGCGGATCCGCAAGGTCCTCCGGCACATCGCTCCCCAGCGGTTGACGCTCACCACCGATTGCGGCCTAAAGCAGCTCCCTCGGCCCTGCGCGAGGGAGAAGCTCAAGTCCCTCGCCGAGGGCGCGCGGCTCGTCCGGAGAGAGCTCGGGGAGACTCGCTAAGACCCTTCACGAGCCCGACCAGTTCCGGACGCCGGCTGGTGCTCACGCCGGCGGGCATGGGCAGCTCGTCAGGCGCCGAGCATCAGCGCGCCGTCCGCGCGCGGCATCGCCAGGGCGATGTGCTGGAAGGCGAACTCTCGCGCCCGCTCGTAGGTGCCGGTGATGCTCAGGCACGCTTGATCAAAAGACAAGTTGCGGACTTGCCGGAACCCTTCCTCGAAGAGCATCGGCAGTGGGTCATCGATGCCGAAACGCACCGGCTCGCCGAGATCCTCCACCTCCGCCCGCGCCGCCTGGTGGCTCCCGCGGCCGCTGCCGTCCGCCATCTTCCGGCGCAGGTAGTCGAAGGCGAGCAGGGTGCCGGGGTGACAGCCCTGGGCGATCCGGCGCAGCGTCCTCCGAGCGGCGTCCTCGGTGAGGTAGTAGATGACTCCCTCCCACAAGATCAGCGCCGGCTGCTTTCGATCGAAGCCCGAGGAGCCGAGTCGGTCGAGGAAGTCCTCCGCCTCGAAGTCGCAGCGGACGTAGGCGGCAGCCTCCACCGGGTAGCCCGGGGCCGCCCGAAGCCGCCGCAGCTTGTCCTCTTGGCTTTGTGGCCGGTCGACCTCGAAGAAGCGCACTCCCCTCCGCGCCAGCCTGGCCGCACGGGTGTCCAGGCCCGCTCCGAGGAGCACCACCTGCGCGACCGACTCCGTCCAGCGATCCACGAGCGCATCGAGGTACGCGGTCCGCACCGCCACCCACAGCTCCATGTGGGGGAAGGCCCGGTCGAACCTTTCGGTCAACTGCCGCCCGTCCTCGCCCGCCAACGGCGCCGCCCACCGATCGCGACAGACTGGATTGTCGCGGGCGCTCGCCCTTCCCCGGTAGGCAGCCACGAGCAAGGCGGTGCGGCTCGCCGAACGCTCATCGGCCATCGTGCGCCTCGGATGCGGCCTCGGTCCTCCCCGGCCAGAGCTTGCGGCAGGCGAGGGCGCAGAGCGTCCCGACATAGGCGAGGAGCAGCAGCGCCAGGTTCCACCCGGCGCGCAGGGCGAGGACGCGGCGGCCCCTGCGGGAGAGGTGCCCGAGGATGACCGGGTGCAGCGTCAGCTCGAAGAACTCGAGCCAGTCCGCCTCGTCGATGGTCATGGTGTACGCCCAGTCGAGCGGCGGCTTGACCCGGCCCGAGAGCAACACCTTCGGCCCGTCGAGCTGAACCGACTCGGTGCCGCACTCCATCGAGAGGCAGCGCTTGCCGAGCCCCTTGGACCAGAACCTCACGGCTCCTCCTTGCTTTCGGCCAGAGCATGCTCCACTGCGGCGCCGGCTTGAACCGACTTGCGGCGGAACGGCCAAGAGAGGAGCCGCAGCATCGCGCGCGCGAGGTGCACGAAGAGGCGTGCTCCGAGCCTCTCCGCGAGGTAGGTCACCATCTTTCGGCGCCGCGCCAAAAGGACGAAGGCCAGGATGTCGCCGTCTTCCAGCTCGGCGCGGTAGGTCCAGTTCACCTTCCCTTCGCGGATGACTCCCTCGAGGACCAGGCACTCCGCCGCTGAGGAGATGCGCCCCTCGGCGAGCCGGAAGGGCAAGGTCACCTTGCCGAGACCTTTCGATGACAGCCGCATGGCGCCCTACCCTCGCGCGGGCAGGAAACCCGCTTGCCGCGCCCGCTGGACCATCTCCGGCTCGCGCCACCAGACGTTCAGGCCGAGATCCAAGGCCACCACCCGGGCCGCGTTGTAGCCCGGCCCGAGGATGACCATTCCGCCGGGGTGCACGCTCGCGCCGGCGACGTACAGGCCCTCCAAAGGCGTCCGGTAGCTCGAGCACTCCGGGAAGGGCCGGTTGTGCCCCATCTGGAGCGAGGTGTAGGAGCCGTGCTTGATCGAGCCGCGCTTCATCGTCGGCAGGTGCGTCTCGATGTCCTTGGGCGACCAGGCCACCGACACCCGGACGTTCGCGTCCTTCAGGTTCGGCGCGTAGCTCGCCCAGAACGACAGCGCCCGCTCCGCATAGGGCCCGGCCTCCGATTGCCAATTCGTGTCGAAAGGCGCCCACGACTCCCAGCGCAAGGTGTGCGGCGAACCGAAGGGAACGTGGCCGGGCGCCATCAGCGGGTCAAACTGCGAGCACACCGTCCCGTGTCCGGCCATACGGGAGAGATCCCCGCGTTTCACCTCCTCGATGTGCGAGAGGACGTCGTCGGGGCTCTCGTAGCCCATCACCGCGATGAGCGAGCTGGCCACCTGCTCGCCGTAGCCTCGGTACTGCGGCGGCCCGGTCACCACGCCCCAGTTGGCGACGAACAGGCTCCACTTCTCCCATTCGTAGTTCTTCGCGCCATCGGTCAGCTCGGGCGCGATCCGCTCTCCCTCCAGCAGGTGGAGGAAGGTCTGCTCGGGGTTGAGGGTGCTCACCACCGCCTTCGCCTCGAGCGCCGTGCCGTCGTCCAGCCTCACGCCGACTGCCTTCCCGCCGCGGGTGAGGAGCTTCCGCGCCGCCCGGCCGACGACGACGGAGCCGCCGGCCTCCTCGGTCCTCCTCCTCAACATCGACGAGAGCTGGTGGGAGCCGCCCCGCACCAGCGCCGACTGGACCAGCCGCGAGAGGTACACCGGCGCCATGAAGCCCATGCCGCCCTCGTCCGGCTCCAGGCCGAACATGGCGGTCAGGTACAGCAGCGCCGCCCGCACCCGGCCGTCCGAGAAGCCGAAGGAGTCGACGTATTCCTGGGGCGTCAGCTCGGAGATCTCCGCGATGCGCTCGCCGAGCTTGCCCGCACCTTTCAAGAGCTCCACCTGCTCTATGGGCTCCACCGCCGGGGCAAAGGTCGCCGGCACCAGGAAGGCCTCGCACAGCCGGTCCACCTCGCGCCTCATCGCCCCGTAGCGCTCGGCATCCGCCGGGCTTATTGCCGCCACGCTGGCGATCGACCTCTCCGGGTCGGTGAAGAGGGTGACCGACTTGCCGCCCAAGAAGAGGAAGGAGACCTGCGAGTCAGGCCGGACGAACCGGACGCCTCCGTCGAGCAGGCCGAGATCGGCCATCGGCGGCATCAGCTCGCCCAGCATCATGTAGGTGGCGTGGTAGTTGAGCTTGAAGCCGGAGAGCTCCTGGGTGACCAGGCCGCCGCCGGTCTCCACGTTTCTCTCCACCACCGCCACCTTGGCCCCGGCGCGGGCGAGATAGGCGGCGCAGGTGAGCCCGTTGGGCCCCGCACCGAGCACCACCACGTCGTAGGCCTCACCCATGGCTTTGACCTCCCTTCTGCAGCAGCGAGAAGAGCAGCTCGAACGGCTTGTGGCACCACCAGGGCTGCGCGCGGACGCCCAGGTCCTCGGCGACGGACGAGGCGGTGACGTAGCCGTTGCCGAGGTGGGTGAGCGAGGCCGGCCAGACGCCCTGGCTGAAATAGAGCCCACCGATGCGGCTGCGGTTGGGCATCCGGCCGAGGTACCACTGCGCCCCGCTCACATCGCCGCCCAGCTCGTGGCCGTAGATCGCGGAGGGGTTCCGGCGCCAGTTGTCCATCGGGGTGAAGTAGCGGCTCGCCACCATCCGGGCCTTGGTGCCCGGGGCGAGCGCCTCGAGGTCATCGAGGTGCTTCTGGTGGAGGCGATCGGTGAGCGCGCGGTCGTCCCAGGCCTTCATCCCGCCGTAGCGGCGCAGGTTCACCGGGTACTCCACCTCGAAGACCACCGCGGTCTTCCCATCGGGGGCGGCCCGGCTGCGGTCGACCACCGAGAGGTTGTAGATCTCGCCCACGTCCCCGGCGACGGCGAAGAGCTCCTCGTTCTTCGCGTACTGGAAAGAGCGCTTCGCGTGGTCCCACGAGTCCCAGGCGCGCAGCGGATAGGGGCAGGCGTTCACCTCGGGGTTCCACCCCGCCGAGCCCCAGGCCGGCGGGCCCTCGAGGAGGAAGTACGAGGTGAAGGCGCAGTGGCCGGTCATGTCCCAGCCCTGCATCTTGCGCAACAGCTCGGGGTCGCCCTTCCGCAGCTCGCTCCCGCCCAGAAGCTCGAGCGCCACCGGCGGGCTCACGTGCATCACCACCGCCTTGCTCGCCTTGAGCTCTCGCGGGCCGAAGGCGGAATCCTCGGAGAGCACCACCCCGTCCGGGCGCCCGCCGCTCCAGGTCACCTTGGCGACCGGCGCGTTGAGCAGAAGCGTGCCGCCGTGGTGGCGGAAGCAGCGGACCAGCGCGTGCACCAGGTTGTGCATCCCACCGCGGGGCACCCCGATGCCCAGCGCCCAGGTGAGGAGCGTCATCACCGCGCCCTCGCCCTTCTCGGAGGGGTCGCCGAACACCCCGATGTTGGCCACTCCGAGCATGCTCATCCGCACCTGCTCGTTTTCGTAGAGCAGGTCCAGCATCTCGATGCCGTTCATGGTGCGGACGTCGCGCGGCTCGAAGCCGGCCAGCTGGCCGAGCGAGTAGAGGTAGTCCTCCCCTTCCTCGCTGGGTGCGCGGAAGATGCCCCGCTCGGCGATCTCCACCATCTTGGGGGCGAACTGCCCGGTGAGATGCAGGAAAGTCTTCGCGTCCTTCTCCGAATAGCGGCCGATCGCCTCGGCGGTCTTCATCGGGTTGAAGGAGTAGAGGAGGTTCCTCTGTGGCCAGAGCGTCCCCGCCGCGACTTTTGGCAGGAGGATCTCCAGCCCGAAGCGCCCCAATTCCAGATCTCCCCACACCGGGCTCATGGTGATGAAGCAGACCCCGGCGTGGGTGTCGACCGGCACCCCCGCTCCGAAGAGGTCCTCGGTGAGCGCGAACGGCCCGCACTCGTTCCGTTTCTCAGCGACGGCGACGCGCAGCCCGGCCTTGGCCAGGTACGCGCCGCAGGCTAGGCCGTTGATCCCCGCCCCGACGATCACCACGTCGAAGCTCTCCTTCATCGCCTCCTCCTCTCTCCTTGGCAGGCTGGCCCATCTCCTCCAGGCGCTCGCGGAGCAGCCGGCGGTGCAAGGCGGACAACAGCCTAGATGAGCCGTCGATCGCGGCCGTCGCCAGCCGCGCCGCTTCCAGGGGCGGGACTCTCCCCAGCACCCTCTCGTTGAAGACCGCAAGCTCGACGTCGATGAGCTGCTCGAGCGCCTCGCGGTAGAAGCGCATCTGCTCCGCCTCGAAGCCCAGCCGCTCGTCCAGGCCGGCCTGGCGCATTGCATGCACCGCCGCGACCACGGAGACCTCGTCCGGCGAGAGCGGCCCATCGCCGACCAGCCCGGCTCCCCGAAGGGCCTTCACCACCGCCGGAGCCAGCGGGAAGCGCTCGAGCACCTCCCCCAGCTGTTCGCGGCCGGAGGGCGGCCCCAGCTGCTCCAGCACCGCCTGGTCCACCGCGCCGAGATCTCCCCCGCGGTCGAGCACCTGCTTGATCACCGTGAGCGGGAGAAAGCGCTGCGCTTGCAGCTGCTTGATCCGGGCGATCCGCTCGACGGCGGAAGCGTCGTAGTAGGCCATCCGCCGGTTGGGGCGCGAGAGCGGCACGAGGAGCCCCACGCTGGTGTAGTGGTGGACGGTGGCCCTGGTCACCCCGGTGCGCCTCACCAGCTCCTGGATGGTGAGGCCGGGGCGGCCCAAAGCTCGGGCGGGGTTGGGAAGGGGCGGCGCAGTCATCTGTTGGGTGTCACGCGACACATGATAGTGACCAACTCGCGAGCCGGAGTCAAGCCCTCCGGTTCGAGTGAGCTCTCGGCGGGCACGATGGGGCACTTGCCCGCGTCAGCCTTGGCGATTACCGTGAGTAAGGAACTCGTCTTGGAGTAAGGAATGCCCAGTTCCACCATCACCAGCAAAGGCCAGATCACCCTTCCGATCGAGGTGCGGCGAGCGCTCAGGTTGCGACCGGGCGACCGAGTGTCCTTCCGCATGGCCAAAGACGGCTCTGTCGTGGTCGAGCCAGAGACCGTCGACCTCCTCTCTCTCAAGGGAGCGGTGAAATCGAAGGTGAAAGGGGTCTCGGTCGAGCAGATGCAGCAGGCGATCGGAAAGGCGGTCCAGAGGCGGTGATCGCCCTCGATACCAACGTCCTCGTTCGTTTCCTCGTCGAGGACGATCCGGCCCAGCATCGCCGGGCCGCTCGCTTGATCGAGCGTGCCAGCCGCGGGCAGGAATCGCTGCTGGTGACGGAGATCGTGCTGTGCGAGCTCGTATGGGTGCTGACCTATTCCTACAAGGTGGCCCGGAGCCGGGTGCTCGACACGCTGCGGGCGCTGCTGCACGCCAGACAGCTCGCCATTCCCTCACGGGACGCGGCGGCGCGGGCCATCGACGCTTTTGCCGGAGGCCGAGGCGATTTCGCCGACTACCTCATCCGGGAACAGGCCCGCGAAGCCGGAGGAGAAACAGTGGCCACCTTTGATCGAGCGCTGCTTGGCGAAGAAGGGTTCGTCGAGCCTTGAGCCTCCGGCGACGGGTTGAGCGGCGGCCCTGGACTAGGCCACCGAGAAGTAGAAGGCGCCGGGGTGGTGGAAGACCATCGCCGAGACCGAGGCCTCCGGCTCCATCATGCAGCCATCGGTGAGGGAGACCCCGATCTCCTCGGGCGAGAGCAGGCTGAACAGTTTCGCCTGGTCCTCGAGGTGCGGGCAGGCCGGATAGCCGAAGGAGTACCGCTTCCCCTGGTACTCGGCGCGGAAGCGCTCGAGCATGGTCAGCTCCGGCGGATCAGGGAAGCCCCACATGCTCCGGATCTGCGCGTGGAGCATCTCCGCGTAGGCCTCGGCCGTCTCCAGGGCGAGCGCCTGCACCGCGTGCATCTTCAAGAACTCGCCGCGGGACTTCAGCTCCTCCGACAGCTCGCGTACGCCCTCTCCGGCGGTGGTGACGAAGAGGCACAGGCTGTCCTTCGGGGGCGCCTCGAGGGGCGAGACGAAGTCCGACAGGCAGGCCCTGGGCTCTCCCTCCTGCCTTGGAAACTCGAAGCTCGCCGCCGGGCTGGTTCTTCCCTCCTCGAAGAGATGGATGAAGTTCCCTTCGCTCGCGGCCTTGAAGAAGCGGAACACCGCTTTGGCCTTCATCCGCTCGCTTTCCTTGAGGTGGGCCTTGAGCGCGTCGATCGCTCGCTTGAGCTCCAGCGCCTTCTCTCCCTCCTCGGTGCCCCTGAGCCTGCCCTCCTCCTTCGTGCCGAGGGCGCGGGCGGCCGAGCCCTTCACCCCGAAGTGCCGGCCGTAGAGCATCACCGGGTTGACGAACCGCCAGATGTGCTCGAGTGGAGCCAGGGTGAGGACGTGCCGCTCGAGATCCGGCGGCTCCGGGAGACGGCCGAGGATCGGAATGTGCGGCGAGCGGGCTGTGCTCGCCGACGGCGGCCGGGGGCGGACGCGTTCCTCCTGCTTGAGCTTGGAACGCCGCTCGGCCAGCTCCCTCTCCAGCCTCGCCCGCGAGGCGGGCTCGACCATCCGTTTGGCCAGCTCGAGCCCGGCCATGGCGTCACGGGCGTGCGCCACCGTCCCCGCGTAGGCTGGGGCGATCTGCCGGTCGACGAAGCTGCCGGAGAGCGCCGCGCCTCCCACCAGGACCGGCACCTCGACGCCGGCCCGGCTCAAGTCCTCGGCGGTGGACACCATCTGCTGGGCGCTCTTCACCAACAGCCCCGAGAGTCCAAGCAGGTCGGGCCGGTGCTCCCGCACCGCCTGCACGAGCTTTTCCGGGCTCACCTTGATGCCCAGGTTCACCACCTGGAAGCCGTTGTTGGCGAGGATGATCTCCACCAGGTTCTTCCCGATGTCATGCACGTCGCCCTTCACCGTGGCGAGGAGCACCTTGCCGCGCTGCGGCCCCGCCCCCTGGCCCATCTTCGGCTGGAGGTAGCTCACCGCGGCCTTCATCGCCTCCGCGCTCTGGAGCACCTCCGCGACGATCAGCTCGTTGGAGGCGAAGAGCCGGCCGACCTCGTCCATCCCCTTCATCAGTGGGCCGTTGATGATCTCCAGCGGAGCCGTGGTGCGGAGCTTCTCCTCCAGGTCCTCGAAGAGGCCCTCCCGCGAGCCCTCCACCACGTGTCGGGCGAGGCGCTCGTCCAGCGGGAGCGAGCTGCGATCGGCCACCTTCGGCTTCCGCTCGCGGAAGTGGGAGGCGAAGGTCGCCGCCGGATCCGCCCCGCGCCCGAAGAGGAGGTCCTCGGCGAGGGTGCGCTCCAGCTCCGGGAGCTGCGGGTAGCGCTCCAGCTTCTCGGCGTTGACCAGGGCCAAGTCCAGCCCGGCCTGGACGCAGTGGTAGAGAAAGACCGAGTTCAACACCTCGCGCCCGGCCGGCGGGAGCCCGAAGGAGACGTTAGAGATGCCGAGCACCGTGCGGCAGCGGGGGAAGCGCTGGCGGATGAGCCTCAGGCCTTCGATGGTCTCCACCGCGCTGCCGGCGTACTTCGCATCCCCGGAGGCGCAGGGGAACACCAGCGGATCGAAGTAGATGTCCTCGGGCGGCACGCCCAGAGCCTCGGTGAGCAGGCCGAAGCAGCGCTCCGCCACCTTGAGCTTCCGCTCGCGCTGCACTGCCATCCCCTCCTCGTCGATGCAGCCCACCACCAGCGCCGCGCCGAACTTTCGCGAGAGCGCCGCCACCCGCCGGAAACTCCCCTCGCCGTCCTCGAGGTTGATGGAATTGATGATCGCCTTCCCTTGGCTGTAGGTGAGCGCGGCCGCGGCCACCCGCTCGTCGGTGGTGTCGAACATCAGCGGCACCCGCACCTTCTTCACCGCCGCCTCCAGGAAGCGCCGCATGTCCTCCAGCTCGTCCCGGTCGGGGTTGGCCAGGCAGATGTCCGCCACCAGCGCCCCGCGCTTCACCTGGCCCCGGGCGATCTCCGAGGCCTCCTCCCACTTCCCCTCGCAGATCAGCTCCTTGAACTTCTTCGAGCCGATCACGTTGGTGCGCTCGCCGACGATCACCGGCCGGGCCTCCTCCACGTCGACGAAGTCGATCCCGGAGAGAATCGACCGGCGAGGCGCACCGGCCGCCCGGGGTGCGAGGCCGCGAACCGCCTCTGCCATCGCCCTGACATGGCCGGAGTGCGTGCCGCAGCAGCCGCCCACCAGGTTGAGCCAACCCGCCTCCGCGAAGCGGCGGAGCACCCGGGCCACCATCTGGGGCGTTTCCAGATAGCGGCCGTTCTCGTCGGGAAGGCCCGCATTGGGGACGCAGGCAAGCGGGAAGCGCGAGAGGCGTGCCAGCGAGCGGAGGTGGTCGGTCATGAACTCCGGCCCGGTGGCGCAGTTGAGCCCAAGGTAGAGCAACTCCAGGTGCTCCACCGACGCGTAGAGCGCCTCCACCGACTGGCCAGCGAGCATCGTGCCCATCGGCTCGATGGTGGCGGAGAGGGCGATCGGCACCTCGTCGCCCGCCCGCTCGAAGGCGCGCTGCATGCCCAGCACCGCTGCCTTGACGTTGCGGGTGTCCTGGCAGGTCTCGATCAGCATGAAGTCCACGCCGCCTTCGAGCAAGCCGAACGCCTGCGCTTCGAAGTGCGCCGACAGCCCCTCGAAGCCGATGCCGCCGGTCACCGAGATGGCCTTGGTGGTGGGACCGATCGAGCCGGCCACCCACCGGGGCCGCCCGTCAGCGGAGAAGCGCTCTGCGGCGGCGCGGGCCAGCCGGGCGGCTTGGAGGTTCAGCCGGTGGGCCTGCGAGGACAGCCCGTACTCGCCCAGCACGAGCGGCGTGCCGCCGAAGGTGTTCGTCTCGGTGACGTCGGCGCCGGCGCCGAAGTACTCGGCGTGGATTCCCTCGATGAGCGCGGGCCGGGTCACCACCAGGTGCTCGTTGCAGCCCTCGTGCTCGGCGCCGCCGAAGTCCGCCGCCCGGAGGCCCTTGGACTGGATCATCGTCCCCATCGCCCCGTCGAGCACGAGGATCCGCTCGCCTACCGCCTTCCGGAGCAGCTCGACTCTGGCGCGCCGCGCGCTCCGCTCGGCGGGGGTGAGGGTCGGGCGCGGAGCTCCGTCGCTGTTCATGCCTTCGCTCCGGTGAGGAGGAACACCCGGAACTGCGAGACACCGTTCTTGACCTGGGCCTCCCGGGCGACGTCCTCGAAGCCGGCGCGGGCGAGCTGGGATTCGAGCGCGGCCGGATCGAAGCCGAGGTGCAGGTGCCCGAGGCGCTCCTTCACCCACTCCTCGCGGTGGGGCATCAGCTCGAGGACTACCACCTTCCCGCCGCGCCGGAGGATTCGCGAGGCCTCGCCGATCGCCGCCGCCGGCTCCTCCACGTGGTGGAGGCTCTGCGAGATGACCACCAGATCGAGCGACTGATCTGGCAGCGAGAGCCGCCTCAGATCCTCGTCGAGGAAGCGGATGTTCCTCAGCCGGTCTCGGGCGGCCCGGCGCCGGGCCTGCGAGAGGGCCTGGCGGTTCCGGTCGATCGCCACCACCCGGTTCGCCCAGCGGGCGATGGCCACCGACAGCACCCCGGTCCCGCATCCGAAGTCGGCGACCTCCAAGGCCGGCAGGAGCGAGGAGAGCGCGTTGGCCCACAGAAACCACGACTGGCCGGGCTCGAGCAGCTTCTCGTTCAGCGCCTGGCGGTCCTCGCGCTGGCGGAGCAGGTCGGCCAGCCGCGCGCGGTCTCCGCCGGAATCCCCGGCCTCCCGAGCGAGCCGGATGAGCGGCCAGCGGCGGTCCTTCGGCCCCACCGCGAGCGAATAGAAAGTGTAGCCAGCCTGCCGCTCCTCGCGGATCAGCTCGAGCCCGCGGAGCTTGGCGAGGTGGTGAGACACCGACGACTGCGCCACCCCCACCAGCGACACCAGCTCCGAGACGTTGAGCGGCGCCTCGGCCAAGAGGCGCAGAATCCGCAGCCGAGTCGGATCTCCCAGCGCCCGGAATGAGGCCGATAGTGCGTCCATATCGGTGTATCTACATACGTCGATTTGCCAGCGCCGGCAACCGCGCGGGCCCCCGAGGTGGAGAACTTGCGACGCCGCGGAGCAACCGGGTGCGGTACCGGGACCGGGGTTCTACTCCGTCACTGGTCGGCCCTCACCCTACCCCTCGCCCCGAGGGAGAGGCGACGGGACACGAGCGGCGAGGAGGCGCCGCTGGCGCGCGTACTCGCGGAAGGCCCTCCCTTGCGGGTACTGGATCATGAAAGAAGTGAGGTGACTCATCGGGAATCCGCGCCAGGAGACCTGGGCCATGCGCTGGAAGATCTTCGGCAGGGTGAAGAGCTGGGCCCGAAGCTCGATCAGCCGCTCCTCGCGCTCGCCTTTGGACATGGTGGGGTGCTCGAAGACGGCGTGGTTGCCGTCGTAGGAGTCCCACTCCAAACCCGGGAGGAGCTGCTCCCGGTACTGCTCGCGCAGCTCGGTGCCCGGGAAGGGGGTGGCCATCACCGGGTGAGCCGAGACCTTCAGCTCGTCGCACAGCCGGACGATCCCGTCGAAGTCCTCCCGGAGGTCCTGCCGCCCGCCGACCATGATGAACAGCATCACCTCGATGCCGTGGCCGCGGATGCGCTTGATCGCCTCCCTCCGCCGGCTGCCTTGCTTGCTGGTGGCGCGGTACTCCTCGAGGCTCTTCAGGTTGTTCGATTCCCAGCCCACCAGCACCGCGGTGAGGCCGGCTCTCCGCGCGTTCCTCAACAGCTCGTCCGCGCGCGGGTGCTCGACCGAGACCAGGTCCGCCGAGCCGAACCACCACTTGCCGCGCACGCCATGCGCCATCGCGCCGTAGAGCTCGACCGACCGCGCCACGTCGACGCCCCAGATGTTGTCGTCGATGCCCCAGAAGAGCCGGCGGGGGCTTTGAGCCAGCTCGGCCACCACCTCGTCGATCGGCCTCACCCGCGCCTTCCCGCCGAAGAACTCGTGCACCGAGCAGAAGGTGCAGCGGTGGGGGCAGCCGCGAGAGGTCTGGAAATACCCATACACGTACCGGGCCTTCCACAGCGAGGTGAGCGGCTGCGGCTGCCCGGCCAGCTCGGGGAAATGGCCGTGGTAGACGCGCTTTGGACTCCCGCGCTCGAGATCCTGGAAAAGCTCGTCGAGGACCGTCTCCGCCTCGCCCACCAGCACCGCGTCGGCGTGGGAGGAGGCCTCTTCCGGCAGCGCGGAGGCATGGATGCCCCCGAGGACCACCTTCTTCCCCAGCCCTCGGAGCGCGTCGGCTTTCCGGTACACCCAGGGCGCTTGCGGGGTGAGCACGGTGAAGCCCACCAGGTCGGCGCTCACCTCCTGCGGCACCAGATGCTCGCGGTTGGCGTCGAGGAGCTCGAGCTCCCAGTCCGGCCGGAGCCCTCGGGTGAGCGCGGCCAGGTACTCCAGCACGGGCGGAGCGATGGGCAGCCCCTTGGAGGTCTGCCCTTTCTCCCCGAAGGGTGGCGAGACGAGCAGCAGCTTCAAAACGGGCGCAGCCTACACCCAGCCGTCAGGGATGACCGACCGCTTGAGGTCGCGCAGGCCGTCCGTCAGCAGCGGGAGCAGCCGGGAGGCCGCAGCGGGAGGCGGCCTGGCCTGGCTCACCTTGGCTTCGAACTCGGCGATCTTCGCCAGCGCGTCCGCGCGCGAGAGTGACGCGAAGTTGGGCGGCGGAAGCCCGACCGAGTCGAACCCGGAGCGGATGGCGTCCCGGTGGTGCTCGGAGAACTTCGGCGCCACCATCGTCGGGTAGAAGATGAGGCGGATGGTGGTGTCACGCCTGGCCTCGAGTCCGGAGCGATCGGCGGCGGGCAACTGGGGGTGCTGCAGCACGCGCTGGAGCCGGTTGTAGTAGTCGCGCAAGGGGCCCGACTGGGGATCGGTGACCGGGCTCGCGCCGCTGAAGTGCCGGTCGAACTCCGGCAGGGTGCCTTCGTACTCGCGCCGCACGTCGGCGAGCGCCGCCGGCGGGTTGCCGTCGACGTAGCCGTGGTCCCTGCTCCAGACCGCCACGTTCTCGCCCTTTCGGGTATGGCGGGCGATCTCCCGGTCCAGGTCGGCGCGGGTGCCGCGGGTGGCGGACTCCCAGCGGGACTCGTGCGCGGTGGCGCCGCTGTAGCTGCCCGGCGCCGATCCCGCGTAGGCCCAGATGGTCTTCACGTTGGGGAACATCCCCCGGTACTTGTCCATCAGGTGGACGCCACCCGAGTAACAGGCGGCGAGGTGCAGGTCCTCGACGCTCCGGGCGGCGCGCGGCATCGCGGCGGCGAGATCGCCCAAGGTGTCGAAGGAGACCCGCCCGTTGTTGTCTCCCCACACGCCGCTGCCGACGTTGTGGCCGGACAGCACCAACCGCGACGGCATCATCTCGCCGCGCTCCGCCTTCGCCCACACCTGGGCGATCTGCGCCACCTCGTCGCGCGCGTCATCGCCCGCGGAGTGGATGACCTGCGCCACCTGCTCGGTCTGCTGCGGCGGCAGTCCCAGCGTCAGAGCGAACGACTTCGAGCCCTCCGGGGTGGAGAGGTCGTAGGCGGTGGTCCGCCCTCCCGAGGTGACCTTGATCTGATCGTTGGCGAAGCCGTCCTTCACGTAGGTGACCTTGGCGCCTCGGGCCCGGAGCTGATCCACCTCGTGCTGCGAGTCCTTGTTCATGCCCAGGAAGAGGATCTCGTCGTTGGAGCGCGGCTGCCAGGCGCGGTTGGGCTGCGGCTCCTCGGTGCGCGGAGGCTGGCCGCCTGCAGGCAAGGTGAGCTGCCACCCCACCGAGATGCGGCCCGGATCGGTGGCCAGGCTCGGGTAGCGGGCGCGGTTGGCCTCCACCAGCGCCGCCACGGTAGTGCCGTTTCGGCCGGCGATCCCGCCGAGGGTATCGCCGGGGCGGACGGTGTACGTCCCGGGGGAGGAGGTGGTGGCCGCCGGGCCGCCAGGAGTATTGGTTCGGATTCTGTCGGGCATGGCCGACTACTCTACCCGAAAGCCTGCTTGCCCGGGGAGCGGCCACCCCGCCGGTCCCCTGGTAGCGCCCTGCGACGGATCGGCCTCAGGCGCTCGCCGCTCGGAACCGCCTGTGGTCGACCATCAGGCAGCGGTCCTGGACGACCTGGATCCCTGCGCGGGCCAATCGCTCGGCTGCCGCCTCGTGGCGGATGCCGAGCTGCAGCCACACCGCCCTCGGCCGCTTGGCCAGGATGTCCTCGAGGTGGGCCTCGATCTGCTCGGGCCGGCGGAAGACGTCGACCAGATCCACCTCGCCGGGGATGTCGGCGAGCCTGCGGTAGACCGGACGGCCGAGGATCTCCCTCACCTCGGGATAGTAGGTGGGCACCGGGACCACCTCGATCCCCGCCGAGGCGAGGTAGGCCGCGACGTAGAAGGCGGGCTGATCCGACTGCTGCTCGGTCTTGACGCCCAGCACGGCCACCCGGCGCACCGTGGAGAGGAGCCTGAAGATCGCCGCTTCATCCGCGAGTAGCTGTTCTCGCCAATCCATCGCCGCACCCTATCGCGTCAGGGGTGGCGAGTGAGAGGCGGTTTGGCCTCTTCGACCGCGTCGCGGCCGATGTTCCGGCGATCGCGCTGCGGCAGATCCTGGTCGGGGAAGTTGCCGAGCGCGAAGCGCCGGCCGGCTTCGGCCAGGTCGCGCAGCACGTCCACCTCCGAGGGGTACTGCTCGCGTGGGAGGCACTTGATCACGTTGATCACGTCGGGGGTGGCGCCGCTGTCCTCGGCCGCCTGCTCGAGGTCCGCCCGGCTCGCCGGGTAGTCGACTGATTCGAGGTGCGGCGTGATGGAGCGCGCCGGATCCTCGCCGATTCCGAACGCCACGATGAGAAGGTGCGGCCTGCCGGGGAGGAGCGCCACCGAACCCGCGGCACCGAGCGTCGCACCGCCGCCTCGCGGCTCTCTCGAGAGCTTCCGCGCCTGCCAAGTTGGCTGGGCTGCTCGCGGCTCAAATGGCGCTGCGGGCCGAGCTGCGCGCCCGACTCGCGAAGCCGTGCGACTGACTGCGACCGCGACGGCTCGAACGACGGACGGGCAAGCGCGTTCGGCGGCCGCTTTACTCGGCGCCCCAGCTCCTGTTGATTGGGGGCATGAGACACCCTCGGGCGTGGCAGCGTGTCGCCGACGGCGAGCCGGCGGACTATGGCGTGTTGAAGGTGCGCCGGATCCGCGTGGAGGATCCGCGCGACGGCTCGGAGCACCCGCGGGTCCTCGTCGAGGCTCCGGACTGGGTGAACGTCATCCCGGTCACCCGAGAAGGCAAGCTGCTCCTCGTTCGGCAGTTCCGCTTCGGGGTCTGGGCCAACACCCTGGAGATTCCCGGCGGAATGGCAGAGCCCGGGGAGCCGCCCGAAGGCGCCGCGGCGCGTGAGCTCGAGGAGGAAACCGGCTACCGGGCGGCAGAGCTGGTCCCCTTGGGCGTCTGCCACCCGAACCCCGCCATCCAGACCAACCGGACCCACTCCTTTCTCGCCCTCGGCTGCGAGAGGGTGCACGAGGGCCGGCAGGACCCCGGCGAAGACATCGCCCTCGAGTTGGTCACCCGTGACGAGCTGGAGCGGCTCTTGCGCGAGGGAGCGATCACCCACGCGCTGGTGCTGGTGGCGTTCCTCTTCGAACGCCTGCGCTTAGGCGGTCGGTGAGGCCGCGGCTCGGCCCGTCCGGTCAGCGACCGAGCAGGTGCTTTATCCGGTCCACCACCTCTTCCATCGGCGCTTCCTTCGAGAGCGCCGCGTTGGCGCCGCTCGGCCCGGTGAGCACCTCGAGCTCGGCCGCCGGCCGCCCGGAGAGCACCACCACCCGCAGGTCGGCCTCTCCGCCGAGCTTGCGGATCCTCCACAGCAGGGACAACCCGTCGAGGCCGGGGAGGTTCAGGTCGAGCACCATCAGGTCCAGGCGGAAGAGCAAGTCGGTGAGCTGTTCCATCGCCTCGTGGCCGTCGGAGACCGAGACCACCTCCATCCCGGCCTCGGTGAGCGCGTCGGTGAGCACCCGGCGAAAGAAGGCGTCGTCGTCGACCAGGAGCACCTTGGGCTTTCGGGCGCGGTACTGCTCGATCAGCGCGGCGATGCGGCCGTCGAACTGTGGGTCGTTGGTGAGAAACGAGAGCCCGACCCCGGGGGGCCGGCCGGTGGCCTGGGACTCCTCGGGGGTGACCACGTGCACCACCTCGGCCTCGGTCTCCACCCCCTCGCCGTCGGGCAGCTCGAGTGTGAGCCGCACCCGGGAGCGGGCGGGCGGGGGCTGGAGGGTGCGGGCGAAAAACCCCCCGCGGCTGATGTTGGAGGCGTACTCGATCAAGAGGTCGGGGTAGTTCCTGAGCTGAACCTGTAGGCAGGTCTCGTAACGCTCGAACTTCCTCCGCCCGCCGTCCGGCGTCTGCACGCGGCCGGCGCGCAGCTTCAACGCTTCCTTGGCCACGAAGGCCCGCAGCGCCTCACCGGGCTCGAGGCTGGCCTTCACGAAGGGCCGATCGCCGGCGCCCACCTCGAGCACTCGGGCCTTCGCCTCCAGGGGCTCGAGCCCGGGAACGATGAAGAGAACCCGAAGCTCCGTTCCCGGCGGCATCGGCCGCGATGTGGGAATGGAGAGTCCCCCCTCCGTCACGTGCCGAGCGTAGGCGGCGAGGATCTCGTCCGCCGATTCGTAGCGGACCTGCGCCACCGGGTGCTCCGCCGCCGGGGCTCCCAGTCCCATCCGGCCACGGAAGTCGTTGATGGCCAAGCTGGCCTCCGGCAACAGCTCGGCGCGGGCTTCATAGGAGGCGAAGCGCAGCTCGAGCTTGGCGCGCTCCCCTTCGGCGAGCAGGTTCATCTCCACCAGCCGGCCCTTGAGCCGCTGGTTCTCCTGCTCCATGCGCTTGCGGAGGATGGAGGAGTAGGCCGAGAAGCCGAAGCGATAGAGCAGCGCCACCTCGCCCCGGTCGGGCCTCCCCAAGAGCTCGACCCGCCTCAGGCCCTGGGGTCCGAAGTCCCTCTGAAGCGCGGAGAGCAGCTCCGGGATGGCGCCGAAGTCGATGGTGGCGTGGGTGAGGACGGCGAAGTCGTAGGTGCTGGGCGCGTCCATTGGCTACAGGTAAGACGATAGCCCAACGCGGCCCGCGGACGATCACCCCTTCCTAGGACGGCGGGTCCAGGTGCCCGAGCGGCCGCCGCTCTTGTGCTCGAGTTGGACCGACTCCACCACCATCCCGCGGTCCACCGACTTGAGCATGTCGTAGACGGTGAGGGCGGCGGCGGAAGCGGCGGTGAGCGCCTCCATCTCCACTCCGGTGCGGTCGACCGTCTTCACCTCCACGCGGATCTCGACGCCACGGCGAGCTGGCCGGACGTCGGCCTGGACGGAGGAGAGGGAGATCGGGTGGCAGAGCGGGATGATGTCCGGCGTGCGCTTGGCGGCCATCACCGCGGCGAGCTTGGCCGCGGCCAGCACGTCGCCCTTCTCGACCTTCCCCCGCCGGATGCGCTCGAGGGTCTGTGGGAGCATCCGCACCCGGGCGGTCGCCACCGCCACCCGCTCGGTTCGCTCCTTCTGGCTCACGTCGATCATCTTCATGTTCGCCCCAGCGCGCCGGCCGCCGCCTGGAGAATGTCCTCGGCCACCTCGGCGGGATCCTCCAGGCCCACGGACACGCGGATGATGTCTTCGGTCACCCCGGCGGCGGCTCGCTCCTCGGGAGTGAGCTTCCGTGCGCTGGCCGTCGCGGGGTGCATGACCAGGGTGGCCACGTCGCCCAGCGACGGAGCGGCTCGCGCCAGCTTGACGCGCTCGAGGAAAGAGAACGCCTCCTTCCGCGTCGCCCCCCGAAGCTCGAACGCCAGCACTCCGCCGAAGCCGGCGGCCTCCACGTCGAGCACCCGCCGGGCCACTTCATGGTGCGGGTGGGAACCGAGGGCGGACACGGCCGCGACGCACAAAGGCGGCGAGAGCGGAATCGCCCGTGAAGGGGGTGGGCGAGCCCCGGCGTGGATGGCGAGCGTCTTCGGGTTCACCGGCCGGGGCTCTTTAGCAGCAAAGCCCTCGGCCAGTCGCGCCGAGGCTGGGGACGCCCGGGAAAGGGGGGTCCGGGGTCGACCGCGCCGTGGGGCGGCTGTCCCTGCCCGTATACTCGCGTCCGATGACTCCCGCCCCGACCTCCCCGGTGCGGCTTGGGTGGGCGCGCCTTCTATTGGCGGGCGCCTGCACCGCGGCGTTCCAGACGCTCCTCGGGCGCGAGCTTTTGGCGGCCTTCTCGGGAAACGAAGCGGTGCTCGCGGCGCTCCTCGGCCCTTGGCTGTTGCTCACCGCGGCGGGGGCCTGGCTGGGCAGAACCGGCGCGAGGGAGGGCCCTCTTTCGCTGGCGCTGCTCCTCTACGGTCCACTCGCACTCGCCACGCTGTTCGCCGCGCGGGTTCTGCCGCGCCTCTTCCCGGCCGGCTCGCCGCCTGGGGTGGCGTTCGCGTTCCTCGCTGCCGCGGCGCTCGCCGCCCCGTGCTGCCTTCTCTCTGGGGCGTGCTTCTCGTGGCTATCCGCGCGTGCCCAGCCGACTGCCGGCGCTCCAGGAGAGGGCGCTGCCCGAGCATATCTCCTCGAATCGGTCGGCTCGGCCGCTGCCGGGGCGGCCCTCAGCCTTGTGGTGCTCGGAAACGCCCCGCCCGCCGGCATCGCGGCGGGAATCCTCCTGTGCTCGACCTTCGCGGCGGTGCTGGGCTTTTCACGCAAGGCGGCGGCACCTGCCCTTGCCGTGGCAGCGGCAGTCGCCGCCGCGCTTTGCGTGATGCCCCTGGACGAGTGGACGGTGTCGCTCCAGGCGCCGCACCTGGAGGTCCGGGAGCGCCGCGACTCCGCCTACGCGTCGATCGTCGTCTCCGGGCCCGCCGGGCAAGCCACCGTGCTCGTCGACCGGATGCCGGTCGCCACTCATTCGGACCAGTCCGCGGCGGAAGAGTCCGCCCACCTCCCGCTCGCGTTCCACCCTTCGCCCCGCGCGGTGGCCATCATCGGCGTGGCGCCGGTCGGCACCGCCAGGGAGGTGCTCCGCCACGGCGTGGAGCGGATCGACTACGTGCTAGAAGACGGGGCGCTCCTCTCCACCATCGAGCGGGCCTTCGGAGACCTCTCGGACTCGCGCCTGTCGCTCCGCGCGGCGGACCCGCGCCGGTGGCTCTTTTCACGTCCTGCCGCCTATGACGCGATTCTCCTCGTCTCCAGCGAGCCGACCTCCGCTCAGCTCAACCGCCTCTTCACCGCGGAGCTATACGAAGCTGCCCGGGACGCGCTCAACCCGGGTGGGCTTTTGGCCGTCTCCATGCCCGGCCACGCCGCCTATGCCGGCGAGCACAGCCGGCGGCTGCACTCGTCGGTGCGGGCCACTCTGGCTTCGGTGATGGGGGGGGTGCACATCCTCCCCGCGGATCGCACCTTCTACCTCACAGCCAAAGGGCGAAAGCTGACCGGAGGCGCGGAGCAAGTCTCGGCGGCCCTGGCGGCGCGCCGGATCGCGCCAGCACACCTCGGCGAAGCCGCGCTCGCGCATCTTTTCTCCCCACGGCGGATGGCCGACGCCTCGCGCTGGGCTTCCCTCGATGAGGCGATCAACCGTGACCTCCACCCCACTACCTTCCGGCTCGCCCTGGACCGGCTGCTCGCAGAGTTCGGAGACCTGGGAGTCACCTCTCTGGCGCTGGTGGCCGCGGCGCTGGCTGCCGGGGCGCTGCTGGTGCTGGGCCCGCGGCGGCGGCCGATCCACCTGGCGGTGATGACCAGCGGCGCGAGCGGGCTCTCCGCCCAGCTCGCCCTGATGCTCGCCTACCAGATCGCCGCCGGAGCTCTGTACCGGGAGCTGGGGCTCTTGCTCGCCGGCTTCATGGTCGGGGCCGCGGCCGGCTCGGCCCTCGCGGCGCGCTGGACTGCGTCGAGGCGAGCGGTGTTGGTCCTCGACGCCGCCCAGATTGGGCTTCTCCTCGCGCTGTGGGCCACGCTGCCGGCAATTGCCGGCGCACAGCCGGGAGCCGCCCGGGCGCTGTGCTTCACGGCCACCGTGCTCGCGGGGCTATTGCCTGGCGCCCAGTTCGCGGTGGCGGCGCGCGCCCTCGCGCACAGGCCGGGGATCGCCGGCTCGCTCTACGCCACCGACCTCGTCGGCGCGGCGGTGGCCGCCCTGTTGATGCTCACGGTGGCCGTGCCGGCCTTGGGGCTCTCCGGCGCCGTGCTGGCGCTCGCGGCGATCAAGGCCCTGAGCGCAGCCGCGCTGCTGCTGCCTGCCGCCGAGGAGTGCGCAGCCCCCCCGCGCCAGCTGGCGCCCCTTTTGCCCCTCGCCTTCGCCGCCTTCGTCCTCGCCGCCGCCGCGGACCGCACCCAGGTGCCGCTGTACGCGTTCACCTTCCTGGTCCCCTACCAAGTCCTGGCGCTGCTCCTCTTTTTCTGGGCCGCGGCCGCGGCGTTCGAACCCATGCTCCTCCGCCGGGCCACCGTCCAACTGGCGCGGCGGCTCTCGGGGGTCCGCGAGTGGACGGGCGCCAACCTGGGAACGCTCGCGCACTACGCCTTGCTCTTGCCGGTGGCCGCCTTCCCGCTCGCCCGCTGCTACTTCCGGGTTCCCTACCTCTTCTGCCATGTGTGCCCCAGGCCCTGCGTCTTCGGTGTCCTCCGGCCATACGCGGTCACCGCCGGGCTGTTGGCGAACCTCCACGGGCAACGCTTCTGCGAGCGGCTGTGCCCGCTGGGAACGTTGCAAGGCGCCTGCGAGCGGCTGGCGGGCCGACGGGCAAGGCGCATCGCCGGTCTGTGGGTGCCCCGGCTGGCGGTCCTCCTGTTCGTGGCCGTGGCCTACTTCGCCGCCCGGCAGGACCGGGGCGAGGGCGTGGAGGGCGGTCCTTTCTTCTCCTTCTTCTTCAAGAACGCCTTCTCCCCGTCCTTGTGGGTGCTCGCCTCCGCTGCGGCGCTACTACTGTTCTCGCTGTTCGTCAGGCGCCCGTTTTGCGAGGCGCTCTGCCCCATCGGCGCGGCCTCCCAGGCGCTCGGAAAGCTCGAGCGGCGAGTCGGACCAGACCTCGAGCGGCGGCCACCGCCGGCTCCCGCCGAGGAACGGGAGAGCTCCGCTTTGGCGGGCTCGCGCGGCGAAGTCGCGACACTGGCGCCCCAAAAGACCGACCGGAGGCTCTTCCTCCGCCGCTCCGCCGCCGGCTGCGGAGTGCTCATCCTGGGCGCCCAGGGCGTCGAGGAATTTGGCCTGCGGTCTGCCGAGCCCGGGCTGGGAGTGGGCTTCCGCAACGACGCGCCCGGCACCTTGGACCGCTTCTCCCGGCCGGCCAGTTGGTCCATCGAGAAGGGACACTTGCTCCAGTGCGTCCTCTGTCCGCACGCCTGCATCCTCGGAGAGAACGATCGCGGGTTCTGCCGCACTCGGGTGGTGAAGGGCGGGAAGCTCCACTCGGTGGCCTACGGAAATCTCTGTTCGGCGGCAATGGACCCGATGGAGAAGAAGCCGCTCTACCACTTCATGCCCCGCTCGCCGATCCTCTCGGTGGCCATCGGGGGCTGCAACCTTCGCTGCCTCAACTGCCAGAACTGGGAGATTTCCCAGGCCCGTCCGCACGAGGTCGCCTCGATCGAGGCCATGCCGGAAGACCTGGTGAGGCTCGCCACCGAGAGCAAGGCGCCGGCGATCGCCTACACCTACTCGGAGCCGCTGGTCTCCTACGAGTACGTCCGCGACGCGGCGGAGCTGGCGCGGGAGAAGGGCATCAAGAACGTCTTGGTCACCGCGGGATACATCAACGAGCGCCCGCTCCGGGAGCTGTGCCGCCACATCGACGCGGTGACCTTGGACGTGAAGGCCTTCCGCGAGTCCTTCTACCGCGAGGTGAGCGGAGGCAGGCTCAAGCCGGTGCTGCGGGCGCTCGAGGTCTTCCGCGAGGAAGGGGTGTGGATCGAGGTGAGCTTCCTCATGGTGCCTTCGCTCTCCGATGAGCCCGGGGAGATCGCCGAGTTCGCGCGCTGGGTGGCCGAGGCCCTGGGTCCGTCGACGCCCTTCCACATCTTGAGGTTCCACCCGGCGCACCGGCTGGAGCACCTCCCCTGGACTCCGATCCCCAAGATGGAGAAGGCCAGGCAGCGGGCGGTGGACGAAGGCTTGCAGTTCGTGTACCTCGGCAACGTCCCCGGCCACGAGGGGAACCACACGCGCTGCCCGAAGGACGGGAGGCTGCTCATCGAGCGGAAGGGCTACCACGTCACGCGGTTCGAGCTCTCCGATGGGAGATGCCCGTGCGGCGAGCCGATCGCGGGGGTGTTCGAGACATGAAATGGCTGCTCACCGCTTCCGCCGCCGCCCTCGCCGCTTGCGGAAGCTGCCAGCGGCAGTCCGGGACCGACGCCGGAGTTGCCAGCTCGGCTCCCAAAGTTGTCCGACCGCCCGCCGCAGTGGGGAGTTTCTACCCGGCGGAAGCCCCGGCGCTCCAGGCGGAGGTCCGCCGCCACCTCGAGAGCGCGAAGAAGATCGCGGCTGCGCCGGTGCGGATGGTGCTCGCCCCGCACGCCGGGCTCTCCTACTCGGGGCGGATCGCCGCAGACGCCTTCAAGCAACTCGAGCCCGGCTTCGAGCGGGTGGTGATCGTGGCCGCCAACCACGACGGAGCCCATCACTTCGCCGGCATCTCGGTGGACCGCTCCACTCACTACCGGGTGCCCGGGCTGGAGGTTCCGGTCGCGCGGGCCGCCGCCGAGCTGCTCTCGCGGCCGGGCTTCGTGGACCTGCCGGCGGTCCACGGGATGCACATGGTGGAGATCGAGCTTCCCTTCCTCAGGGCAGTCGGCTCTGGGCCGTTCGAGATCGTCCCGCTCATCGCCGGCTCGCTCGGCCACGATCAGATCCGCCTCGCCGCCCGCGAGCTGTCCCGGTTAGCCGACCCGAAGACGGCGTTCGTCTTCAGCGTGGACCTCTCGCACTACTACCCCTACGAGGTGGCCCAGGGGCTGGACCGGCCGTGCCTCGATGCGCTCGCGCGCTCCGATGCGGTGGAGGTCGCCAAGTGCGACACCGATGGAACGCAGGTGCTGCTGTTGATGAACGAGCTTGCGTCCATCCGGGCGCTGACGCCCAGGCTGATCTCCTACGCCAACTCGGGCGACACCTCCGGGGAGAAGTCGCGGGTGGTCGGCTACGGCGCGATCGCCTACGAGGAGCGTTTCGAGCTGAGCGCCGCCGAGGGGAACGCGCTGGTCGAGCTTGCGAAGCGCGCGCTGGGAGCGCGAGTCCGCGAGGGGAAGGAGATCGACGTCCCTCCCGAGCTGACCGCTCGCTTCCGGCGGCTCACCACTCCGCGCGGCGCCTTCGTCACCCTGACGAAGGAAGGCCAGCTCCGCGGCTGCATCGGGAGCCTCTCGCCCATCCAGCCGCTCGCTCTCGACGTGGTGCGGAACACCGTGAACGCGGCGGTGTCGGACCCGCGCTTCCCTCCGGTGAAACCGGAAGAACTGGGCTCCCTCTCGCTGTCCATCTCGGTGCTCGACCTTCCCAAGCCCCTGGAGGGGGTGCCGGCGGCGCAGCTCCCCTCCCACCTGGCGCAGTCCAAGCCGGGGCTGATCCTCGAATACGGCGGCCGCCGCTCCACGTTCCTTCCCCAGGTCTGGGAGGAGCTGCCGGACCCGGTGGAGTTCCTCTCCCACCTCTGCGCGAAGCAGGGCTCTCCTCTGGAGTGCTGGAGGGAACCCGCGGCGAAGTACCAGTCCTACGCGGTCCAATACCTGGGAGACGAGCATTGAAAACCGAACGCTCTCATTCCGGGTGCATGGCGACCTGGAGCTTCGAAGGCCGGACGGCGGTGGTGACCGGAGGCGCACGCGGGATCGGCCGGACGATCGCCGGCTCGCTCGCGCAAGCGGGGGCCGAGGTGCACGTGTTCGACGTGTCCCCGGGTGAGCCGGGGACGCGACTTTCCTTTCACCAGGCGAACGTGGCGGACGCGGCGAGCGTGGGCGATGCGGTGGCGAAGCTCCCCAAGAGCACGGTGCTCTTGGTCAACAACGCCGGCATCACCCGCGACAAGAGCCTGCTCAAGATGAGCGACGAGGAGTGGCAGGCGGTGCTGCAGGTCAACCTCACCGGGGCGTTCCACATGATTCGCGCCCTCGCCCCGCTGATGCGCGAAGCAGGCTACGGGCGAATCGTGAACATCAGCTCCATCAACGGCCTGCGTGGGAAGTTCGGGCAGGCGAACTACGCGGCGTCGAAGGGTGGCCTGATCGCTCTCACCAAGACCGCGGCGCGCGAGCTTGGGCCGAAGGGGATCACCGTGAACGCGGTGGCGCCGGGCATGGTGCTCACCGAGATGGCCCTGGCGCTCGCGGAGGAGGTCCGCCGGAAGGCGCTGGCGGAGACGGTGCTCAACCGGCTGGCGGAGCCGAGCGACGTGGCGGAGGCGGTGATGTTCCTCCTTTCCGACTCGGCGCGGATGATCACCGGCGAGGTGATCCGCGTGGACGCCGGACAGTACATCTGAGGCGCGGCACCCTCACCCCGGCCCTCTCCCGCCAGCGGCTAGCCGAGCCCTTGCTCGATCATCCAGCGCTCGGCGTCGATGGCGGCCATGCAGCCGGTCCCGGCGGCCGTCACCGCCTGCCGGTAGTGCGGGTCTGCCACGTCGCCGCAAGCGAAGACGCCGGGAACGCTGGTCTTGGTCCTGCCTGGCTCGACCTTGACGTAGCCGCTCGGCAAGAGCTCCAGCGAGCCCTTGAACAGCGAGACGTTCGGGGTGTGGCCGATGGCGACGAAGAGGCCGCTCGCCTCGAGCACCCGCCGCTCGCCGGTCTTCACGTTCGTCACTACCGCGCCGGTGACGCCCTTCTCGTTGCCGACGATCTCTTCCACCGCGGAGTCCCAGGCAAACTTGATCTTCGGGTTGGCGAAGGCGCGCTCCTGCATGATCTTCGAGGCCCGCAGGCTGTCCCGCCGGTGGACCACCGTCACCGCGCGGCAGATCTTCGCCAGGTAGCTGGATTCCTCCATCGCGGTGTCCCCGCCGCCCACCACCAACACGTCCTGTCCCTTGAAGAAGAAGCCGTCGCAGGTGGCGCAGGCCGAGACCCCGCGGTTCTTGAAGGAGTCCTCGCCCTTCACCTTGAGCCACTTGGCCGAGGCGCCGGTGGCGACGACGACGGTGTGGCCCTGGATGGTGTGGCTCTCTCCCTGCACGGTGAACGGCGGGCGCGAGAAGTCCACCCTCAGCACGTTCTCCACCAGGACGCGGGTGCCGAAGCGCTCGGCCTGTGACTTGAAGCGCTCCATCAGCTCCGGGCCGGTGACCCTCTCCGGGAAGCCGGGGTAGTTCTCCACGTCGGTGGTGATCATCAACTGGCCGCCGGCCACCCGGGAGGGCTCCTCCTCCGCCGGCCCCCCGGCGAAGATCAACGGCTCGAGGTTGGCGCGCGCGGCGTAGATGGCGGCGGTGTAACCCGCCGGGCCGCTGCCGATGATGACCACCTTGTTCACGTCGGGCACGGGTCGCTCCTGGCTTGCGAAAGTGACGGTACCAGAGGGGTCCCTTCGCGTGGTACGACTGATAACGGCCAGCCTGACTCCGCGCTCATGGACCCCGCCATCCTGAGAAACGTCGCCCTCTTCCAGGGGCTCACCCAGTCCCAGCTGCAGAAGATCGGCTCTTTGGCGAGCGAGCGTTCGTTCCCCGCCTCTGCTCCCATCTTCAAGGAGGGGGACTCTGGCCTGGCGATGTACGTCATCGTGGAAGGCAAGGTCCGCATCTCCAAGCAGGTGCCAGGGGTGGGAGAAGAGGCCCTGGCCATCCTCGAGAAGGGCCAGTACTTCGGAGAGATGGCGCTCATCGAGGAAGGCCCGCGCTCGGCCGACGCGATCGCCCACGTCTCCTGCAAGCTGTACGAGATCCCGCGGGAGAAGCTGGACCAGCTCATGTTCACCGACAAGGAGCTGGCCTACGTGGTGCTCTGGACCTTCGTGCGCACGCTCAGCGAACGGCTGCGGGAGACGAACGACAAGATCCGCGGCTTCTTCGCGCTCTCGGCCTTCGGGCCACGCTAGGCGGCCATCCGCCTCGCCCTGGCGCGGAAGAAGCGGGCCAGCGCCTTCACGTGGTCCTCTCCGGCGCGCAGCTCGACGTGGTCGAGCTCCAGCTTCTTGAACAGCCGCTGGCGCCCCTCCCTCGCCTTCTTCACCGCTTCGGCGAAGCGGCCCCGCACCAAGGAGTCGCTGCTGTCCACCAAGAGCTGCTGGCCGGTCTCCGGATCCTCGAGGAGCACCAGGCCCAGCTTGGCGAACTTCTCTTCCAAGGGGTCGGCGATCACCACCGGGACCAGATCGTGCCTCTGCCCGACGATGCGCAGCGCCTTCTCGTAGTCGCGGGCCAAGAAGTCGGAGATGAGGAAGGTCACCGACCTGCGCTTGGCGATCTGCGAGAGGTAATCGAGCGCCGAGGAGAGGTCCGTCCCTCGATGCTCGGGCCTGAACGCGAGGATATCGCTGATCACCCGGAGGACGTGCTTTCGGCCCTTCTTGGGCGGAATCACCTTCTCCACCCGGTCGGTGAAGAGGATGAGCCCTACCCGGTCGTTGTTGGCGATGGCGCTGAAGGCGATCTGCGCGGCGATCTCGCCGGCGATCTCCGACTTGGCGCGCTCGGTGGAGCCGAAGTCCTCCGACGCCGAGGCGTCCACCAGGAGCATCACCGTCAGCTCCCGCTCCTCGGTGAACACCTTCACGTAGGTGTCGTTCATCCGCGCGGTGACGTTCCAGTCGATGATGCGGATCTCGTCGCCCGGCTGGTACTGGCGCACCTCGCTGAAGGCCATCCCCCGGCCCTTGAACACCGAGTGGTACTGGCCGGCGAGCACATCGGAGACCGCCTTGCGGGTGGCGATCTCCAGCTTGCGGATCCGCTTGATCAGCTCCTTGGGGAGCACGTCGCCTCCCTCACGGGACCTCGATCCGGTCGAAGATGCGCTGGATGATCTTCTCCGGGGTCAGCTCCTCTGCCTCCGCCTCGTAGGTGAGGGAGATGCGGTGGCGGAGCACGTCGAAGCCGACCGCCTTCACGTCCTCCGGAGTGACGAAGCCGCGGTGGCGGAGGAAGGCGTGCGCCCTCGCCGCTTGGCTCAAGAACAAGGTGGCCCGCGGGCTCGCCCCGTACTCGATGTGGTCCGAGAGGTCCTTGAGGCCGTACCGGGCCGGCTCGCGAGTGGCGAAGACGATGCTCAGGATGTAGTCCTTCACCTTCTCGTCCACGTAGATCCGGTGGAGGACGCTCCTCGCCCGCGCGATGTGCTCGGGAGAGATGACCTTGCTTGCCTGGGGAAGCGTCTCGCCCGACATCCGGTCCATGATCTGCTTCTCCTCGTCGCGGCTGGGGTAGCCGACCTTCACCTTGAGCATGAAGCGATCGACCTGGGCCTCCGGGAGCGGATAGGTGCCCTCCTGCTCGATGGGGTTCTGCGTCGCGAGCACGATGAAGGGGCTCGGCAAGGGGAAGCTCTGGTCGCCGATGGTCACCTGCCGCTCCTGCATCGCCTCGAGCAGCGCCGACTGGACCTTCGCCGGGGCGCGGTTGATCTCGTCCGCCAGGATGACGTTGGCGAAGATGGGGCCCTTCCGAACGGTGAAGCTGGCCGAGTGCTGGTTGTAGACCATGGTGCCGATCAGGTCGGCGGGCAAGAGGTCCGGCGTGAACTGCACGCGCATGAAGTGGGCGTCGATGGCGTCGGCGAAGGTGCGGACGGTGAGCGTCTTCGCGAGCCCGGGCACCCCCTCGAGGAGAACGTGGCCGTTGCACAAGAGCCCGATCAGCACCCGCTCGATCATCTGCCGCTGGCCGACGATCACCTTCCCCGCCTCGGCGGCCAGCACCTCGACGAAGGCGCTCTCCTGATGCACCTGCTCGGTCAGCGCGCGAATGTCTTCGTTCATGTTCCCTCGCTGGAAGGCCGCGCAATCTATGGGCTCCCGGAGGGGTCCTCAACAGCAAGCGCGCGCGGCAATTTCCCGGCGCGTTGATTCACCTGGTAGGCGGGCATATCGCTGGACGCGTGGAGCCGACCGACATCACGGTGCAGATTCTCCGGGAGATCCGGGACGAGGCGAAGAAGACCAACGCGCGCCTCGATCAGACGGTGGAGCGGCTCGATCGCCTGGAGCAGCGGCAAGTCGAGACGATTGAGCGGCTCACCGCCCTCGCTTGCCTCGCGTGGCCTTCGGCTTGGCCTTCTTCGCCGGCTTGGAGGGGACCGCCTTCTTCACGACCGCCGCCCGTGTCGAGGTGGCGGAGGTAGGCCTCGCCAGCTCGTTGGCCTTCGGTGCCACCGCGGTCTCCGGGCGGAGGGTCACGCTGACCTTGCCTTGCTCCGCAGACGGAAGCTCGATGTCTCGCTCCACGGCTGCCTGCTTTTCCGAAGCCGCCTCCGCGCTCGGCTGTCCTGTCCCGCGCAGACCGAAGAAAGCCGCAGCCACCGCTGCCAGGGCCACCGCTCCCGGCACCAACAGCCGGCGACCGCTCCGGCGCGGCTGCGCGGCAGCCGTCCACTCCTCTTCTTCGTCCTCCACGATTGGCGCAGGCGGCTCCCGCACCGCCGGCCGGGGCAAGACGACTGCCTTCGGCGGAGACTTCGGCACCCGGTCGGGGAACAGCTCTCGCACCAGCTGGGCGAGCTCCGAGGGCGTCTGCTCGAGGCCCAGCTCCTCGAAACAGCGGTCGAGCTGCCCGCAGAGCGCCCGCATCGAGTGGGGCCTGAGGCCCGGGTCGCGATCCAGCGCGTCCAGGATGGGCTCGTCCAACGAGGAGTCGAGCCCAGGGTTCAATCGGCTTGGCAGCGGAGCCACCGCCGTCGAGCTCAGCGGCATCCTCACCGCCGCCTGCACCGGGGTGAGCCCGGTGACCAGGTGGTAGGCGAGCGCCCCGACCGAATACACGTCTGAGAGCACGTCCACCGACTCGCCCCTCCGCACCTCCGGCGCCACGTAGGCGCGCTCGGCCCGCAGGCCCCTCCCCCTCCGCGCCGGCCCGCCGAAACCGCACACCTTCACCGAGCCGTCCCAGGCGCACAGCACGTGCCGAGGCTCGAGCGCTCCGTGCGCCAAGGCGCCGCCCTCCAGCTCGTGCGCGGCCACCAGCGCCCGCGCCACCTCCGCGACGATGCGCAACGCCACCGAGAGCGGGAGCCGTACGCCGGTCTTCCCCAGCTCCGCCAACAGCTCCGCCAAGGAAGCCCCGTCGACCCACTCCGAGACGACCGCCAGGCGCCCGTCCACCTTCCCGACGTCGAGGACCTCCACCGCGGTGGGCGCGGAGAGCCGCCGCGCGCGGGCGACTCCGGGCATCTGCTCCGAGAGCAGGGCCTCGTCGAACAGCTTCACCGCTACCCGGGCGCCCTCGCCAGTGGCGCCGCGGTAGACGGTGGTGCCCACCCCGCGCGACACCTGCGCCACCAGGGCGTATCCGGACAGGGGCGAGAGCTGCTCCTCGCGGCCGACGACGGTGGGCGACGGACGCACGGGGACGCGAGCGCAGCAACTTCCGTTCCCAGATCGCGATCTGGAGTTTCCAGTGGTTCCGGCGAGCGAGGTGTACAGCCCAAGGTCATCTGGTGGGCTCTTGCGCCGAGTGTGAACTGCGTTTACGCGGCCGCCTCCGGGGAGCCGGTGGGCGCGGCGCGGCGCTCCTCGCAGGTGTCAAGCCGAGCGATGGCTTCGGCGATCTCCCTCGCGGTGAGCTTGGCCAGCTCGGGCGGCATCGGTGCGCCTTCGGCTCCGAGCTGCCAGGCCGACAGCAGCGCCGCCGGATCGACGGCCTCGGCGAGGATGGCGCCGATCCGCCGTGCGACCTCGGACAACGGCTCGTCCACCGGAAGCGCCAGGGGGCCTGGTTCGGCAGAACCCGCCTCCCTCGCCGCAGAGGGTAGCAGCTCGAACAGAGACGGACCTGCCCCGGCGCGCAACGGAACCGGCAACTTCGAAGGCCCCAGCTCGAAGACGGCAGCGAAGTAACGGGCCTGGGCCTCCGAGGGGTAGCGATACTCGAGCAGGAATCCTCCCGGCGCCGACAGGCTCACCACGAATTCATCGCCCTCGCGACGCACGCTGGCCTGATAGGCGGACATCGAACGCGCTCGCGGAGCACGACCCATGCCACCCGCGGGGCCCGGGAAAGCGAACGATTCGCCCGGAACGGGCGGCGCAACCAGTAAGTCTTTCCGGTCGAGCGTCGAGGGTCGAGTGTCGAGTGCGACCCGTCAAGCCCGTCGAGAGTCTTGAGCCCTCCGTCGAGCTCGGTGGTCTTGCGTGGTGCTTGCTGCTTCGGAGGTTCGTCTAGACTCGCAGGCGTTCGATGGGAGGAATCGTGTCCCGAGCGTTCGTCGCCTTCGCCACCGTTGCAATCTGCAGCCCCGCTTCGGCCCAGGAGCCGGCCGCGGCGCCGTCTGCGCCGTCGAGCCGACTCCTCAAGCCCGGGAATATCGACCTGCGCGCGATGATGGACAGCGACGCCGCTCCACCGATCGCCTCCATCGATCTCGGCGCCGGCGCCGACGTGGGCTTGCTCCACGCCGGCCCCGGCACAATCGCCCTCGGCGGCGAGTTCCAGTTCGGCTTCTGCACCATCCCCTGCCTCGTCCTCAATGCCCTCACCGGACTGCAGTGGGGAGTCCGCTACTTCATGCCCTTCGGAAGACTCGCCTACCACTTCGATCCACGGATGAGCGGGTTCGAGAAGCTGGATGTCTACGGGTTCAGCCAAGTCGGCCTCGTCCTCGTCAGCTCCGGCGTCAGCTCCGCCGACGGGAAAGTCAGCCTCACCGGCACCGATACCAGCCTCGCCATCGGACTCGGCGCCGGCGCACGCGTCTTCTTCGGCGACACCCTGTTCCTCGGCGGCGAGGGCCGCTTCCGCTACGCCCGCGGCAAACAGAAGTTCGAAGGCACGTTCGGCAACATCACCATCACCGATGAACAGGCGTCCTGGAACCTCACCGGCCTGAACCTCGTCGTCTTCATCGGCGCTCGGATCTAGCCCGCGGTTGCCCGCCGCGGAGCGCCGTGCTCCACTTCGCTCTGCGCGATGCAAGAGTTCTTGCAGGTCATCCTCTCGTTCCCCACCGTGCCCTTCACCGTCTTGTTGGGCGTCGTGATCTGCTACTGGGCCTTCGTCACCGTCGGCGCACTCGGCGTCGACCTCTTCGAGGGCGCAGGCGAAGGCGCCGGCAAGGCAGTCGGAGAGGCCGTGGAGGGCGCCGCCAAGGCCCTCACCGCCGGCGGGAAGGCCCTCGCCGACGTCGACCTCGGTGGCGCCGACGCGGACCTCGGGGGCGACGCCGCCGCGGATGGGTCGGAGGCCGCCGCCAAGGGCCTCGCCCACGACGCCGGCATCCTCGCCTGGCTCGGCCTCGGCAAGGTGCCCATCACCGTCTCCGCCAGCGCGATCGCCTTCTGGGGCTGGCTGTTCTCCGCCCTCGGCACCATCCACCTCGCCAAGGCCATCGCCGATCCGCCCGGCTGGGGCGCCAAGCTCCTCGTGCTCGCGCTCGCCTCCGTGGCGGCGCTGCTCGCCAGCTCGCTCACCGTCAGGCCGCTCCATCGCCTCTTCGATACCCGCGAGCTCGAGCGCAAGTCCCAGGTGATGGGGAGGGTCTGCACCATCACCAGCGGAAAGGTGGACGGCGAGTTCGGCACCGCCAGCTTCGACGACGGCGGCGCCGGCCTCCTCCTCAAGGTGACCTGCCCCAAGCAGAACTCGATGAAGAAGGGCGACCGAGCCCTGATCGTCGACTACGACGGGCCCTCGGACAGCTACGAGGTGGAGCCCGTGGATTGGCTCCTCCCAGAAGAGGCGGAGGGGATCAAGGACCCGGCACGGGCGGCGGCAATCGCGTCGGCAAAGGCAAAGGTGCGCTAGCCCGCGCTTGCGGCTGTTTCCGCGCCCGTACTACAAACCGTCCCTTCCTCGAAGGAGACCGACCATGGATCCGCTGCAGTCCACGGCCATCACCGTGGGGTTTGGCATCCTCATCCTCTTCGGGGTGGTCATCGCCCTCGGGCTGATGCTCGCTCGCCTCTACCGCCAGGTCGCCCAAGGGCAGGTGCTGATCGTCAACACCCTCACCCGCACCAAGGTGACCTTCACCGGCGCGGTGGTGATCCCGATCATCCACAAGGCCGAGACGATGGACATCGCCTTGAAGACCATCGAGATCGACCGGCGGGGCAAAGAAGGGCTCATCTGCGCCGACAACATCCGCGCCGACATCCGGGTCAGCTTCTTCGTCCGGGTGAACAAGACCGTCGACGACGTGCTCAAGGTCGCCCAGGCGGTCGGCTGCGAGCGCGCCTCCGACGAGAAGACGCTCCAGGAGTTGTTCGAGGCCAAGTTCTCCGAGGCGTTGAAGACCGTCGGCAAGCAGATGGACTTCGAGGACCTCTACACCAAGCGGCAGACCTTCAAGGACGAGATCGTCCGGGTGATCGGCAGCGACCTCAACGGCTACATGCTGGAGGACGCCGCCATCGACTACCTCGAGCAGACCCCGATCGATCTGCTGGACAAGGACAACGTCCTCGACGCCAGCGGCATCCGGAAGATCACCGAGCTGACCACCCAACAGAACGTCCTCACCAACGACTTCCGCCAGACCGAGCGCAAGCAGATCACCAAGCAGAACGTCGAGGCCGACGAGGCGGTCTTCGCCCTGGAGAAGCAGCGCGCCGAGGCCGCCGCCAAGCAGAAGAAGGAGATCGAATCCATCCAGGCCCAGCAGCTCGCCGAGACCCACGTCATCCAGCAGCAGGAGCGCGCCCGCGCCGAGCTGGCGCGGATCAAGGCCGAGGAAGACATCGCCATCAACGACCAGAACAAGCAGCGCCAGGTCCAGGTCGCCGAGAAGAACCGCGAGCGGGTGGTGGGCATCGAGGCCGAACGGGTGATGAAGGACAAGAACCTCGAGGCCATCGTCCGCGAGCGCGAGGTGGAGCTGCAGCGCATCGGCAAGGAGAAGGCCCTGGAGGTGGAGCGCAAGGCGATCGCCGACGTGATCAGCACCCGCATTGCGGTGGAGAAGAAGGTCGCCTTCGAGGAGGAGGCGATCAAGGACGTGCGGGTGCTCGCGGACGCCAAGCGAAAGAAGGACGCCGCGGTGATCGGCGCCGAGGCCGACGCCCAGCAGGGGCTGATCAAGGAAGTCAAGCTCGCCGAGGCCCAGGAAGAGGTCGCCAAGCACGACGCCCGCAGGCGGCTCACCCTCGCCGACGCCGAGCTGGAGGCCGCAGACCGGGTCGCCAAGTCGAAGATCCGGCTCTCCGAGGGCGCCCAGGCCGAGACCGCCGCCGACGGGCTGGCCCACGCCCGGGTGAAGGAGGCCGACGCGGTTGCCAGCGAGAAGCTGGGCATGGCCAACGTGCGGGTCCGCGAGGCCGAGGCGGTGGCCATCGAGAAGCAGGGCCTGGCCAACGCCAAGATCGCCCGGGAGATGCGCATTGCCGAGGCGGAGGGAGACCAGCAGAAGGGGCTGGCCCACGCCCGGGTGCTCGAGGCCAACGCCGCCGCCTACGAGAAGCAGGGCCTCGCGGAGGCGAGCGCGGTGAAGGAGAAGGGCCTCGCCGAGGCCGCCGGGGCGCAGCAGAAGCTCCTCGCCGAGGCGACCGGCGTGCAGGAGAAGCTGCTCGCCGAGGCGAGGGGGCTGGCCGAGAAGGCCGAGTCGATGAAGGCGCTCGACGAGGCCAGCCGGGGCCACGAGGAGTTCCGGCTCCGGCTGCAGAAGGAGAAAGAGGTCGACCTGGAGGCGCTGCGCATCCGGCTGGGGGTGGCCGAGTCCCAGGCGAAGGTCTTGGCCGAGGCCTTCCAGAACGCGAAGATCAACATCGTCGGCGGCGACGGCGCCTTCTTCGACCAGTTCGTCAAGGCGGTGTCCCTGGGCCATTCGGTGGACGGCGTCATCCACAGCAGCGAGTCCCTGCGGGTGATCCTCAAGGACTACCTGCAAGGGAACGCCAGCCTCCCCTCGGACTTGAAGGAAATCCTCTCCAAGCCGGGGCTGACCCAGGACGCGCAGAACCTGGCCCTGGCCGCCTTGCTCGGCAAGCTCGCCAAGGATCCGGGGCCGGTGGTGGAGGGGCTCAAGGCGGCAGCCCGCGGCAAGGAAAACGACAAGCGCTAGAGGAGCGCCCCTCCTAGGGGCGTGACCGAAGCATGGGCACGCCAGAGTCCGCGAAGGACGCTGCGCCATCTCCCGCGATGGAGGGCGGGAGCTACGAGGTCATTCGCGCCCGGCTGCGGGAGCGCGCCGCCGAGCTGGGGCGGAAGGCCGACGAGCTGAACGCGCGCCGGCGACAGCTCTTCGGGGGCCAGGAGCTGGCCATCGCCGGCAATCTGCGGGTGCGCACCGAGAACAACTGCGTCCCCCGCGACATCGTCGCCATCGGCACCCACCTGCTCTTCGGCTTCAACGTATTCATCGGGCTCAAGAAAGAGACGGCGATCGCCGACGTCTTCGCTCTCCATAGCCTCGAGAAGGCCGCTGAGGGGTTCGAGCTGCCGGCGTCGGGACTCGACTCGTGCGGGGGCTGCTTCCGCGACGGAAGGCTGGCCAAGGACTTCGCGGAGCTGTACCGCTACTACAAGGACTCGCGGCTGTTGCAGTTCCGCCGCACCGAGTCGCGCCTGCTCGCCATCTTCCAGGCCGGGGTCACCGCGCGCGACACCAAGGTCCTCCGCTTCAGCCTCGACCCCGAGGGCAACGGCACTTACATCGACAACCGCGGCGAGGGCGACTGGGTGCGGCCGGCCTCCCACGACTTCGAGTGGACGCTCGCCACCAGGGAGCGCTTCGTCCTCGGGCGCCACCCCCACGTCAACATCCTCGATGAGGTGTTCGTGGAGACGGTGAAGGGAGACCTGACCGTCAAGGTGGAGAACAACACCGAGGATGGGCTGGGCATCTACCGCGAGCCGGTGGAGGACCCCGACCAGTCCCTGGACGACGCGGAGATCCACTTCGCCAAGGTGGGGGTGCTGATCCTCCTCAAGGTCTTGCCGTTCCGGGAGGAGGCCTACCGCACCCTGGTGTTCAACACCCGCACCAAGCACGTGGTGCGCATCGACCCCATCGGGCAGGCCTGCGTCCAGCTCCCCGAGGATCAGGGCGTCATCTTCCCCGGCGGCTACTACCTCCAGACCGGCGACTACAAGGTCTTCGAGGGGCCCACCGCCGGGCTGGAGTACGAGCGGGCGGTGCGCTCTCCCAACGGCGAGGACGTGCTCTACGTCTTCCACGAGCGGGACCAGGGAAAGTACGTGCTCCTGCCGTACAACCTCGTGCGCAAGGAGGTGCAGAACCCCATCCTCTGCCACGGCTACTCGCTGTTCGCCGACGGCAAGATGGTGGTCTTCCGCGCCGGGGAAGAGACCACCCGGGTCCACCCGATGCAGGTGTGGCAGACCCCGTTCGTCTCCGCGGAGTTCGCCGCCGCCACTCCTCCTCCGGCGTCCTTCCTGGGGAAGGTGGGGAACGCCGACCTGGTGCGCGGCATCTCCGACGCCTACACCCTCAAGCGAATGGTCGAGGGCGTGCGACCCACCCGGCGGACCTACGAGGACCTCGTCTCCTACGCCACCCGCACCGCCGACGCCTACCACTGGCTGGGGCACCAGGAGGTGGGCCTGCTCCAGCTCGTCGAGGAGCTGCGGAAGACCGCCGAGCTGATCATCGACGAGTTCGAGAAGGTGCAGGCGCTCACTCGCCGCGCCGAGGAGGCGATCGCCAGCGCCGCCGCAGAGCAGGAGCGGCTCGCCGCCTCGCTCAGCCCCGAGCAGCTCTCTTCGGTGGATGCCTACCTGGGCGCCCTCACCGCGCTGCGCAAGCAGCGTGGTCACCTCATCACCCTCAAGGAGGTCCGCTACGTCGACCTCCAGAAGCTCGAGAAGCTGGAGGCCGACGCCGCCGCCGCCTTCGAGCGCGCCAGCGCCGCCTGCGTGGAGTTCCTCCTCCGGCCCGATTCGCTCAAGCCGCTCGCCGAGCGGATGGACGCGGTCCTCGCCAAGCTGGCGCCGGTCACCCGCACTTCGGAGATTGCCCCCATCCAGGAGGACCTCGAGCAAACCTCCCAGGGGCTGGACCTGGTGGCGGAGGTGGTGGGCGGGCTGCAGGTGGGAGACCCCGCCGACCGGGCGCGCATCCTTGAGGGAATCTCCGACGTGTTCGCCCGCCTCAACCGGGTGCGCGCCACCGTCGTCGGCCGGCGGAAGGAGCTGCTCCGCAGGGAGCGGCGGGCGGAGTTCGGCGCCCAGTTCAAGCTGCTCTCCCAGAGCATCGAGAGCGCGCTGGCGGTCTGCGACGCGCCGGAGAAGTGCGACGAACAGCTCTCGCGGCTGCAAGTGCAGCTCGAGGAGATGGAGGGGCACTTCTCCGAGCTGGACGACTTCCTCGGCCAGCTCGCCGACAAGCGGGAGGAGCTGCTCGAGGCCTTCGGAGCCAAGAAGCAGGCGCTGCTCGACGAGCGGCAGAGGCGGGCGCAGAACCTCTTCGGCGCCGCCGAGCGGATCCTCCAGGGAGTCTCCAGGCGGACCAAGGGCTTCTCGAGCGAGGACGAGCTGAACGCCTACTTCGCCGCGGACCCGATGGTGCAGAAGCTCCGCGCCCTCGCCGGGCAGCTGCTCTCTCTGGGCGACAGCGTCAAGGCCGACGAGGTGGAGTCGCGCCTCAAGGCCGCCCGCCAGGACGCGCTCCGGAGCCTGCGGGACCGGCTGGACCTCTTCGAGGAGGGCGCCCAGGTCATCAAGCTCGGCCCCTTCCGCTTCAACGTCAACGCCCAACCGCTGGAGCTGACGGTGGTGCCCCGCGACGGGGCGCTCTGGCTGCACCTGTCCGGCACCGACTTTCAACTGAGGCTCGAGGACCCGGAGCTGGAGAAGGCGAAGGGGCTTTGGGAGCAGACCTTGGTCTCCGAGTCCCCCGAGGTGTACCGGGGCGAGCACCTGGCCGCCTCCATCCTCTTCGCCGCCGAGGAGGGCCGAGAAGGGCTGAGCCTTGGGAGGCTCCAGGAGGCCGCGCGCTCGGGCGATGGCCTCCTCGCGCTGGTCCGCTCCTTCGCCGCCGAGCGCTACGACGAGGGCTACGACCGCGGCCTGCACGACGCCGATGCCGCGGCGATACTGGAGAAGCTGCTCTCCCTCCGCGAGGGAGCGGGGCTGCTCCGCTACGCCCCCACCCCGCGCGCCTGGGGGTGCCTGTTCTGGTCCGAGCTCGCCGACGAGGCGGCCAGGGCCTCCTTCGCCCACAGGGCCAGAAGCCTCCGCAGGCTGCGCGAGTCCTTCTCCCAGAGCGCCGAGGCCGCCGCGCTCGGCGCGGAGCTGGGCGAGCGCATCGACTCTTTCCTTGCCACCGCGGGGCTAGAGCACTCGGGCTCCGACGCCCTTCTCGCGGGCCGGTACCTCGCCGAGGAGCTGTCGGGCGAGCACCCGCGCTTCGTGACCAGCGCCGGCGCCTCCGCGCTCCGCGCCGGCCTGTGGAGCGCGCTCGAGCTTTCCGGCGCTCGGGCAGCACTGGAGGAGGACCTGCGCGCGATTTCAGGTCCGAAGGCGCTCTCGGAGCGCTTCCGCCTGGTCCGGGCTTGGCTCACCGCCTTCGCAGAGTCGAAGGCCGCCGCCTCGGCGCACCGCGACGCGCTGGACGAGGCGGCGGTACTGGTGCTGGCCGATGAGCGGCGGCTGGACCGAGGTGTCGCCACCGCCCTCACCTCCGGCGAGGTGCAGGGACTGCTCGGGCAGCACCCGCGCATCGCCGGCGGAGGGCTGACCGTCCGGCTGGACGAGATGGTGGCGCGCCTGACCGAGTTCGCCACGGTGCGGGTTCCCGCCTTCCGCGCCTACCGCGAGCGCATCCGGGAGGTCGTCGAGCGCGAGCGGGGGAAGCTCCGGCTCGAGGAGCTTTCGCCCAAGGTGCTCTCCACCTTCGTCCGGAACCGGCTGATCGACGAGGTGTACCTGCCGGTGATCGGCGCCAACCTCGCCAAGCAGCTCGGCGCGGCCGGCGAGGGCAAGCGCACCGACCGGATGGGGCTGCTGCTCCTCATCTCCCCGCCCGGCTACGGGAAGACCACCCTGATGGAGTACGTGGCGAGCCGGCTGGGGCTCGCCTTCGTGAAGGTGAACGGCCCGGCGCTCGGCCACGAGGTGCGCTCCTTGGATCCCGCCGAGGCGCCCAACGCCACCGCCCGCCAGGAGGTGGAGCGCATCAACCTCTCCTTCGAGTTGGGCAACAACGTGATGCTCTACCTCGACGACATCCAGCACACCCACTCCGAGCTGTTGCAGAAGTTCATCTCGCTCTGCGACGCCCAGAGGAGGGTGGAGGGCGTCTACGGAGGCCGGACGCGCACCTACGACTTCCGCGGCAAGAAGTTCTGCGTGGTGATGGCCGGCAATCCCTACACCGAGTCAGGGGAGCGGTTCCGCATCCCGGACATGCTGGCCAACCGCGCCGACACCTACAACCTGGGGGACATCCTCGCCGGCAAGGAGGAGCTGTTCGCCCTCTCCTACCTGGAGAACGCGCTCACCTCGAACCCCACCCTCGCCCCGCTGGCCACCCGCCCCGCCTCCGACGTGCACAAGCTCGTCCGCATGGCCAAGGGCGAAGAGGTGAACGCCTCGGAGCTGTCCCACGGCTACTCGGCGGTGGAAATCCAGGAGCTGACCGCCGTCTTCCAGCGCCTCTTCCACCTCCAAGAGGTGCTGCTCAAGGTGAACCAGCAGTACATCGCCTCGGCGTCCCAGGACGAGCGCTTCCGCTCCGAGCCGGCCTTCAAGCTGCAGGGCAGCTACCGCAACATGAACAAGCTCGCCGAGAAGGTGGTGGCGGCGATGAACGAGGAGGAGCTGGAGCGGCTGATCGACGACCACTACCAGCGCGAGGCCCAGACGCTCACCACCTCCGCCGAGCACAACCTGCTCAAGCTCGCCGAGCTGCGCGGGCGGATGACGCCGGAGCAACAGGCGAGGTGGCAGGAGATCAAGAAGGGCTATCGGCGCGTGCAGGCCATGGGCGGCAAGGACGACGACCCGGCAGTGCGCGTCACCGGGCAGCTCGCCACCCTGGGCGTCGAGCTGTCCAGCCTGAGGGAGGCGGTGGAGGCCGCCGCCTCTCGCCCCGCGGAGGATCCCGCCACTCTCAAGCTGTTGCCCAAGCTGGACGGGCTCAGGGAGGCGGTGCTCAGGTCCGCCGAGGCCGCGCAAGCTCGGCCTTCGGGGGCCAACGAGCTGTCGCCCAGGCTGGAGGCGCTGGTGGGAGCGGTGCGCGAGCTCTCACAATCCAGCCGAGCCAGCGGCGCCGAGCTCGCCCCGCAGCTCGAGGCCCTGCGGGCCGCCGTCCTGGAGGTGGCCAAGGCGTCGAGCCCACCCGCAATCCCTCCCGGGCTCAGCTACAAGCAGCGCGCCGCGGCCAGCTTGCCCGAGGAGGTGGGAAAGCAGCTCCAGCTGGTCCAGGAGATGCTCGCCCCGCTGGCCAAGGAGGCCCGGCGCACCCTGCAGACCGGAGGCGACGGCCACCTCGACGCGATGCAGGTGTGGAAACAGGTCAACGAGGCCATTGAGCTCATCAAGGCGATGGGCGTGCGGCAGGTGCGGCGACCGCCTCCCGGGCGCCCGCCAGGCTGAGTTGGCTGTTCGACACCCACCTCCGCCACAGCGGAGGCACTTCCGCCGGAGACGGAGGTTTCTCCGCTCTGCCGTACGCGCGTCCGCTAGCTTGGAGGAAAGGAGACGATCGCCGTTGGCGCCCCGGCGGCCCGCGCCTACAAGTGCGCCGGCTTTCGGAGTGAACGCTTTCCCAGGGAGGCTACGACGATGATGACCGCGATGCCGATGAGCATGCAGGCCCCGATGATGAACCCCCCGATGCCCGGAATGATGATGCCCCCGATGATGGGCATGGGCATGCCGATGATGGGGATGGGCATGGGGATGCCGATGCAGATGCCGATGATGGGAATGCCGGCGATGATGCCGATGATGATGCGAATGATGCCGGTGATGACCCGCATGACTTGCGAGATGAGCAAGGAAGGCCTGGTCTGCAAGATGATGCCGATGGAGGGGCAGAGCATGGATACCCTCCGCGAGTGCTGCGAGGCCATCAACGCGATGATGGCGATGGGCGCCCCCTGCATGCTGGTGTGCAACGGCATGCCGATGGCGATGGGTACCCCGAAGTAGCCCTAGCCGACGGTCTCGGCGTAGGTCATCACCAGGTACATCACCGCCTCCACCGGAGCCGGGTTCCGGTAGGCGTGCGGCACGTCCGCCTCGAAGAGGATGGCGTCCCCGGTGGCAAGAAGGTGCCGCTCACCGGGACGCTCGATCTCCAGCGTCCCCTGCGCCACGATCAGGTTCTCCATCGTGCCCGGTGGGTGCGGGTCTGCCTTCTCCTGGGAGTGGCCGGCGAGCTTCAGCTCGTAGAACTCCACCCGCCTCGGCTCATCGAATGGGAAGAGCGCCCGCGAGCTGAACCGGCCATCGTGTGAGGCCAGCCGCTTCGCCTGGCTCGCCAAAAGCACCACCGTTCCCCCCGCCCCGCTGGTAGTGATGAGCCCCGAGAAGGGAATGCCGAGCGCCCGGGCGATCTTCCACAGCACGTTGATGGTGGGCGCGCTCTGGCCCAGCTCGATCTGCCCCAGCATCGCCCGGCTCACCCCGGAAGCCTTGGAGAGCTTCTCGAGCGACAGCCCCCGCTGCACCCGGAGCCGCCTGAGGTTCCGCCCCACCACCGGCGCCAGGTCCGCCGAGGCGTCGGGGTGGGCCACCTCGTAGGCCCAGGAAGGTCCCCCCGGGGCACCGTTGGAAGCTCGCCGCCGCTTCTTCGGCTGCGTGTTCTCCCGGACCGACTTCATCCCGGCCAGACCAAGACCCAGACCCACACCGGGACCCAGGTCCCCAGCGGGGCACGCATCGCCGGCTTCTCCGCCTCCTCCAGCCGCCTCCGCCGGAAGGCCTCGAAGTCGATCACCGCGGCCGCGCTGCTCATGGGGTGCCTCTTTGAAAGTGGACGTCTGTCCGTTAGAACGGATGAGCGCACTATCCGCCATCAGGCAGTCCGGCGTCAAGGGCCGGGGTGGGCGTGACTGGAGATGAGGGTGAGGGCGAACATCAGCAAAAGGCCGGCGGCGAGGGCGAGGATGTTGGAGAGCTTCCCCGCCCGCCCGTGGCGGTTGACGTGGGGGAGCAAGTCGGAGGCGGCGATGTAGAGGAAGGTGCCCGAGGAGAAGGCCAGCGCGTGGGCGGCGAGGGAGGAGAGCCCGAGGGCGCTCTCCAGGGCGAAGTAGAGGGCCGCGCCCAAAGGCACCATCAAGCCGAAGGCGCCGGCGAACAGGAGGATGCTCGCCCCCTTCCTCCCCTCGGCCTTGAGGATGGCGGCCAGAGAGAGCGAGCTGGGCACCTTGTGCGCGGCGATGGCCAGAAAGGCCATCAGGCCCACTCCTCCGGCGGCGGCCGAGCCGAGCGCCACCCCGTCGAAGAGGGTGTGCACCGACAGCCCGGCGAAGGCAGCCAGGCCGAGCGCCCGGCCGTGACCGTGCTCCTTGCAGTCCGGGGGCTCCTCGCAGATGTGGGCCAAAACGTGCCGCTCGAGCAGGAAGAGCGAGAGGAATCCCAACCCCAAGAGGGGGAAGGTGCGGTAGCCGCCCAGGTGGAACGCCTCGGGCAGCATATGGAAGAAGGCCGCGCCGAACAGCACTCCGGCGGCGAAGGCCACGAAGGCGATCAGCCGCTCCTCCTTTCGCGCGTAGAGGGGGACGAGCGCCCCGCCCAGGGCGCCGAGCACGATCACTCCCGAGTAGATGCCGATGAGGAGGGCCGCCGACACCCTGGCCAACCTAGTGCAAGGCGGAGAAGGAAGCGACGCGGGCGCTTGTCCCCTCGGGTTGGGTGGCCGACAATCGCCGGCCGGATGCGGCTCGCGCACAAGCTCTCGCTCTTGCTCGCCGCCGCGAGCGCCGGCCCCCTGCTGCTCGCCAGCTCGGTGACCCTGCCCGGCTCGGCCCGGGAGCTGAGGAGACAGCTCCACGAGCTGTACGCCACCAGCGCCGAGGGGCTGGCGGAGGAAATCCACGGCGTGCTCCAAGAGAAGGCCACCGCCCTCGAGCTGTACTCGAAGGTGCTCGGGCTCGATGAGTTCGGCGACCCGCGGGGGCGCGACCGGCTGCCGCTGGAGCAGGCGATGCGCCTGGTCTATTCGCAGACCAAGTCGGCGGGAGTGGTGGCGCTTTTTGACTCGGAGGGGAACGCGATCATCACCCCGGTGTTCGAGCCGAAGCCGAAGGAGCGCGGCCTCTCCTTCCAGGAGGCCGCCGACGAAGAGGCGCTGGCCGAGTTCGCCCGCCAAGTCCCGTTCAAGGAAGCCTTGGCCCACGGCCGGTCGGTGGTCGGTCCGGTCTACTCGCGCCAGGACGACCAGGAGCAGGCGATGCCGAGAGTAGTGATCGCCGCCCCGACCTTGGCCCCGCGCGGGGCGACCTGGGTGATCGCGGTGGAGGTGTCGCTGCGTCCGGTGGTGGAGCGGCTATCGCGCTTCCGCCTAGGGCAGTCGGGAAGAGCGGCGCTGGTGGACGCCGCGGGAGGCACCCTCTGGGAGGACACCCCGGCCGCCCAGGGAGAGCCGTTGGGGGCAGCGGCGCTGGTGAAGGAGGTGGGCTGGAAGGTCAAGGTGGAGCAATCGACCGAGGAGGCCTTGCACCCGATCCGACGGCAGTACCGCGCGGCGGTCCTGTGGGCGGCCGTGGGGCTGTTGGGGGCGGTGCTGCTCGGCTTCACCGCGGTGCGTACGGTCACCCGTCCGCTGGAGCGGCTTGAGCGGGCGGTCTCGGACATCGAGGCGGGTAACCTCGAGGGCCGGGTGGAGGTGCGCGGCAACGACGAGATCGCGCTGCTCGGCGAGGCTTTCAACACCATGGTGCGCGGGCTCAAGGAGAGGGAACGGCTCCGGCAGTCCTTCTCCCGCTACCTCTCCGGCGAGGTGGCGGCGCGCATCCTGCGCGAGAACAGCGACTTCGAGGTGAAGGGCGAGCAGGTGGAGGTGACCATCCTCTTCGTGGACATCCGAGGGTTCACGCCCATCGCCGAGCGGCTCGCGCCGCGGGAGGTGGTGGACCTGCTCAACAGCTACTTCGAGCGGGTGGTTGGGGTGGTGATGAAGTACGACGGGGTGGTGGTGAAGTTCATCGGGGACGCGGTGATGGCGATGTTCGGCGTCCCGCGGGAGATCCCCGAGCCGGAGCGCCGGGCGGTCTCGGCGGCGCTGGAGATCCAGTCGGTGGTGGAGGCCTACAACGCCCAGCGGGCGGCGGAAGGACAGCAGGCGGCGCGGTTCGGCATCGGGGTGAACAGCGGGGTGGCGATCGCCGGCAACATCGGCAGCTCGCAGCGGCTCGAGTACACGGTGATCGGCGACGCGGTGAACCTGGCGGAACGGCTCCAGGCACAGGCGGCGGGGGGAGAGGTGGTGGTGAGCGCGAGCACCTACGAGCGGGTGAGGGCGGCCTTCCGCGCAGAGAGCCGCGGCAAGGTGAAGGTGAAGGGCAAGGAGCAGCCAGTGGAGATCTTCCGGGTGCTCGGCGCGGCCGAGGCCAAGGCCGCCAGGCCAGGTAAGTGAATCGAGGGGCCGCGCTAGCTTCCCGCGAGGCCTTTCTTGATCTCCTGATACCCGTCGATGGCGCAGCCCAGGGCAAGACAGAGGAATGCCGCGAACATCACCGCGAAGGGCGTCTTGTCTTCCATCTTCGAGAGCGGGACCTGCTCGACCCAGGTGGCGAGTACTGCCCCGATGGTGAGAAAGACCCCGAGCACCTTCTTCTTGGTGAAGAACAGATAGCCTGGACCCAATAGGAAGAAGTTCAGAATGGTCCCGACCCAGATCTTCCACTTCATGGTTGCCCCTCCTTTGCCCAGGCGGCCCGAACTCTGTGCCGCGCGCGCAAGTGAGGAGTCTAGCTCTGACTAGTGGCTGCGCACCACCACCACCGCGATGCGGCCAGCTCGGACTTCCACCTCCTGGGCGGTGACTTTCCCGCCCGATTCGACCGCGAGCGAGTGCACTCCAGCCGGCAGCCGCAGCCGCGCCAGCCGGAACTCGGCAGGGAGCGAGAGCCAGCTCCTCAGGTCGGGTTGACTCGCGAGGTTGAGTAGCCAGAACGTCAGCAGTCCGACCTTCTCGTTCTTCGCCAAGGCCCCCGCCCCCGCCGCCACGCCCGCCTTGACCGCGATGCTCGCCAGTTGGCGAGCCAGGATCCGGTCCACCCGGTCGTCGAGGTGTACCTTCGCCACCTCTTCGAGCGAGGTGACCCGCACGGCCTCCACTGCTCGCTCCTTCACGCGCACCGTGGCTGCCTTGGCTCCGCCACGTTCGCGGAAGTGCGGCACGGTCAATTGTTCCAGCTCCCCGCCACGCCTGCGCTCGGTGGAGCGCGGCTCTTTTTGCGGCGAGAGCCCGGCTTCGATCACCACCACCACCTGCCCTTCCTCGGGGCCGATCGGCTCGTGCGAAAGCCCGGGGAAACGCGAGGAAAGCTCACGATGCGCTTCCTCGCGCCCGGTCTTCTTCGCCAGGCGAAGCAAGGGCTCGGCGAGATGCCCGAGGCCGGGCTCGATCCTCAGGGCCTCGTGGTAGTCGATGAACGCCGAGTCCCACTCGCCCTGGTCCTCCCAGATGACGCCGCCCAGGTAGCGGGCGATCGCCAGCTGCTCGTAGGGCTTCTTCTCCTCGGCGATCATCTTCCGGATCCGCTCGTTCACCCTGCGCACCTCCACCAGCGCGTCCTCGTCCTTGCCCAAGCGGGCGTAGTTGAGCGCCTGCACGGTGGAGATCATCAACCGTTCGAAGTCCTCGCCGCGGTAGGCGCGGTGGCGCTCGTTGGACAAGAGCGTCTCCGCCTCCTCGGAGACGGAGACGATCTCCAGCGAGTCGGCGAGCTGCTCGGCTTCGGCGAGGGCGCGGATGCTCTCCTCGTAGCGCCCGGCCGAGTGGAGGATCATCCCCTTGTCCATCAGCGCGAGGAGACGGTCTGCCTGCGGCCCGTTCTGGAGCTCCTCCTCGATGAGGCCGAGCGCCTGCTCGTGCCGGTAGGCCTGGTAGGCCTCGCGGACATCGCGGGTGCGGGCGACGTAGTCCGACGCGCATCCCGAGAGAGCGAGACCCAGCGCCGCGGCGAGGACGGCTCTCACGCGCGCGCCCACCCCGCGCCGGCCTACCAGCCGACCGCGCGGCGCTGGAACTTCTTGCGAAGCTCCTTCTCGTCCATCCACTCGATCACGCCGGTGCGCAGGTTGTGAAGCTTGGTGGTCATCTTGTAGTAGACGAGCTTGTCGTTTCCGACCTGCTGCACGATGGAGCTGATCTCCCCGGTCATCAGGTAGTCGGCGCCGGACTGCTGGCCGGGCCCCTTGGCTTGGTCCGACCGCACGTAGCCCGAGCCTTGGTACTCGTACTCCTCGGCGATCTCCTCTCGCGCGCCCTTGTCCTGGAAGGCGAACTTCTCGGTCTTCGCGAGCTGGACCTGAATCTTGTCCGCGAGCGAGCGCAGGTCGATGTGCTCGGAGGTGCTGTTCTTGAACTTGCCCACCACCAGCAAGGGCCGCCCCTTGATGTCGGCGAAGGCCCGTGAGCCGGAGAGCGAATCCACCATCTTCTTGGCGATGAGCTGCAGATCGTTCTCGTTGAACTGGTCCGAGAGCATCTCGATGGTGTTCGGGTCCTCGTAGGTCCCCTTGGTGAAGGCGCGCGGGCCCGAGCAGCCGGCGAACAGCGCAAGGCTCAGAATGGCGATGCCGTTCCTCATGGTCTCTCCTAGTTCCACTCGCACTCGAACCGGCTGCCCTGGAAGTGCCACTTGTGGGCCAGCATGGCGTCGCGCTTGTAGGCGGCGTTGAGCCGGCAGACGCTCTGGAGCGAGGAGCGCGGGTACTCGAAGGTGTAGCTCAGGGCCCGCTTCCTCTCCGCCTCGGGGAGCTGCGAGGGGTGGGTGATGGTCGGGCTGGCGCTCGCCACCACCATCACCTGGTGCCGCCCATAGGCCTTGAGCGGAACCTGCCCCGCCAGCTCGATGCGGCGGACCTTCTTCGAAAGCAGGAGGTCGCTCCGGTCGACCAGCGCCTCGTGGGCATTGCGGCGGGAGAGCAACTCCGAGAGGTTGGCGGTGAAAGCGCGGGTCAGCTCGCCGTCGTCGACGAAGAAGTAGAGGAAGCCCTCCCGCGCCTCGCTGCCCTCCCCCTGGAAGTCGAGCCGCACCTCGAGGCCGAGCGCGCGGTTCGGCGGCAGGGCGTGGGTGGAGACGGCCTGCAAGACGTCCTTGTGCGCCCCGGCGGCCTTCAGCCGGATCAGCCCGTCGGCGGAGGCATCGCAGGCGCAGCGCCGCTCCTCCAGCATCTTCACCAGTTGGGCGGGCTCGAAGCCCGCGCGGGACAGCTTCGCGACTTCCTCCTCGGTCAGCGGCAGTTGGTCCGAGCGTTGGAAGACCTTGGGGAGCGCGTTGGCGTCCCACTGGATGATGTTGATGGTCTTGGTCTCGCCGGGAGGAAACGGCAGCACCGGAAGCGGCTGCCCACCGAGGAGGGCTAAGAGGAGCACGGGGAGCATGGCGTTAGAACCTGTAGCCGATGTTCATGAAGACGCGGTGTCCCGGCAGCTCGCGGCCCAGCGGAATGTCCATCGCGTAGCCAAGGCCGAGGATGAGCCTGTCCGCCAGGAGAATGTCCCCGCCCACCGAAGGGGACAGCCCGAAGTGAAGCGGCTTTCCGCTTTGGACGATTGCCCCCGCCTGCAGCCCGAGGAAGCCGCTGATGGGATAGAAGCCCGAGCGGACCTTGGGCCCGATCAGCAGGAGGATCCGCCCGCTGTTGAGCAGGTACGCGGCGCTGGCGTCGAGCACGAACCAGTCGTCGGTCCAGTAGGAGGCGGTGGCTCCGACGAAGAGCGGCGGGCCCTCCATGCCGGTCAGCGGATCGCGATCCTGCAGCGAGGCGCCCCAGTTGAAAGCCACCGAGTACCGGCCTCCGCCCGGCCGCTCGTAGCCGCCCTTCCCGAGCTCGGAGCCCTCCGGTCCGTCGGTGCGACCGCGCTCCTGGGCGAAGGCGGCGGCGGGCAGGAGCCACAGCACGGCCGAGAGAGCCCTCAGGGCGTTTCCGCGAAGCATCGATTCTCCGAATTCTCCGGCCGAAAGGTAGCCGGCCAGACGCGCGGGCCCTCCGCATATTCAACCTTCAGGCCTCCGGCAAGGGCGCGGAGGTCACCCGGCCAACCTGTCTCCCGCCGGATGCGGAGCGGGCGCCGGGCTGCTGGCGATGCGGCGGAGCGGGAGCCAGCTCGAGCGCCGCTGCACGAAGCGAACCAATCGCTCGCGCACCAGGCACCGGAGGTCCCACGCCTTGGAGGGATCGGCCGCGCTCAGCAGCGCGCGAACGGTGAGCGCGTCCGGGCCAGACTCGGTGACCTGGAGGTTCCACGCCCGTCCGTCCCAAAGCTCCCCGGCCTCCGCCTCGAGCAGGCGCTTGAGCTCGGAGCGGATCGCCTCCACGTCCGCCGAGTAATCCACCGAGAGGTTCACGGTGCACAGCAGCTGGGGCTCGCCCCTTGTCAGGTTCTCGAACGGCTTCTCGAGGAAGTGGGTGATCGGAAGCACCAGCCGGCGCATGTCCCAGACCTTCACCACCACGTAGGTGAGGCGGATCTCCTCCACCGTGCCGAACTGGCCCTCCACCACCACCACGTCCCCGATGCGGATCGGCTGGGTGAGCGAGAGCTGGATGCCGGCCAGCAGCATCGCGATGGACCTTTGCGCCGCGAGCCCGAAAACCAGGCCGGCGATGCCCGCCGAGGCGAGCACCGACACCCCCACGCTGCGCACCAGGTCGAACTGCATCAAAAGGAGCGCCGCGCCCACCAGCCACACCGCGAGCTCCGCCAGGCGCCGGAACACCGCCACCTGCGTCCGGAGGCTCCGCTCCCGGGCGTCGAGCGCGCCGGAGGGCACCCGCGACTCGAGCAGCTCTCCGCCTGCCCTGAGCATCCGCAGCAGGAACCAGACGAAGGCCACGATCGCCAGCGAGCGGACCACCCCGTTCAGCGCCTGGACCACCAGCGGCGGCAGGCTGATCAGTCGCAGCCCGCCCACCGAGATCAGCACCCACAACAAAAGCGCGAGCGGGCCCTTCGCCGCGAGCACCAGCTGGTCATCGAGCTGGGTGGCGGTGAGCTTCGCCACCTTTTGGGCGGCGCCCAAGAGCCCCCGCTCCACCAGCATGGCCAACAGCAGCCCCCCGCCGAACAGCGCCAGCAGCACCGCCCATTGCCAGAGCGCCAGCGGCCCGAAGGACCGCTCGTAGAAGACCTCGGGCAAGACCCGGGCTGCGCTCATCTTTGGGCCACCGCGCGCGCCGGGGAAGCGGCCACCCGGAGCCGCTTCATCTTCCGGGCCAGGGTGTTGCGGTCGAGGCCCAAGAGCTCCGCCGCGGTGCTGATCTGCCCGTCGCTCCGCTCGATCGCCTGGCGGAGCACCGCCCGGTCCACCTGGTCCAGCAACACCCGGTACAGCCCGGGGACCTTCCGGCCCCCGAGCTGATCGAGGAAGCAGCCGAGCCGGAGGTACAAGAGCTCCTCGAGCGGAAGCTTGAGAGGGTCCATGGAGACTACGGGGAGGCGCGCGGGTCTTAGCTTGGGCGAAATTGGCGGTCAACGCTCGCCGGGGGGGCGACTTCCTGCTATGGCTTTAGGCCGTGGAAAAGCGGAAGATCCTCCTCATCGACGACAGCGAGATCACGCTCGCGATGGAGAAGGCGGTCCTCGAGGCGCGCGGCTACGAGGTGAGAGCCACTCCGAGCCTGGTGGAGTTCGAGAAGATCCTCCAGGCGTGGAAGCCGGACCTGATCCTCACCGACATCCACATGCCCGAGGCGAAGGGCACGGACATCTGCCGCACCTTGAAGAACGAGTACAACACCCAGGACATCCCGATCGTCCTCTTCTCCAGCCTGAACGACGAGGAGCTGAGCAACCTGGCCGAGCAGGTGGGGGCCGATGGGTACCTCTCCAAGGCCAACGGCCTCGACGCGATGGGCGAGAAGGTCGACGAGCTGGTGCAGAGCATCCTGTGGTGACGCGGCGGCCGTGGGCGGCCGCGGCGCTGCTCGGCGTGGCGCTTTCGGCTTGCCCGAAGAAGGAAGTTCGGATCGATGGGGGAAACCCACCGGCTCCCTCGGCGGTGATCTGCGTCTCCGCCGGGCTGCGCGGCTACCTCGGGCCTTGCGGGTGCAGCGAGAGCATGCGCGGCGGCATCGCCCGGGCGGCCTACCAGGTGGACCAGGCACGGAAGTCCGGCAAACCCGTGTTGGTCGTCGATGCGGGCGACTCGCTCTTCGGCCGCATCGAGATTTCCGAGCAGGCGGTCCCTCAGGAAGAGCGAAAGGCGCGGGCGCTCGCGGACGCGTTCAAGCTGATGGGCCTGTCCACGCGGGCGGTGGGCGAGCTGGACGAGGCCCGCGGCGCCCATTTTCGCACCTCGCTCGGCCTGCCGGATCAGCAGGAACCGGTCCGGCTGCTGGAGATGGGAAGCCACAAGCTGGGCGTCGCGGTGGCGCCGGACGCGGAGCGGCTCTCGCGCGCGGCGAAGGAGGCCCGCGCCAGGGGCGCTGCCTTCGTCCTCGGGCTGCTGCACGGGGAGTTGGAGGAGACCCAGAGAGCCGCCCAGGCCCCCGGCCTTGAAGCGGACCTTCTGGTGGCCGGCCACAGCCAGGGAGAATTCACGGCCGAGGAGAGCAAGCTGGTCCGCTCCGCGGTGCCTGCGGCCCAGGTGCAGAGCAAGGGCCGCTCGCTGATGAGATTGGAGCTGACCTTCGGCGGGCCCGCCGGGAGCCGCTTCGAGCTGGTGCGGGGCCAGGGAGATCGGGACCTCGAGCTCGGGGCGCTCGACGGGCGAATCGAGCTGCTCAAGAAGCAGGTCAACGAGCCGTCGCTCAAGCGGGAGCTTATGGAGATGCGGCGGGCCAAGCTCGAGGAGCTGATCTCCCGCAGGGAGTCGCTGGCCTCGGCTCCGCTGGAGGTGCCACCTGGGAGGAACGTCTTCACCGTCCGCTTCGTGCCGCTGGAGTCGAGCTTCCCCAGCCTGCCGGAGGCGAGGGAGCTGGTCGCCGCCTACGACCGCGACGTGGGGCGGCTGAACCTCGAATGGGCCCAGCGCCACGGAAAGGACTGCCCGCCGCCCAAGGAGGGCGAGGCACAATTCGTGGGCAACGAGCCGTGCCTGGGCTGCCACGAGGAGGAGTTTCCGGTCTGGGAGGCCTCCAAGCACGCGCGGGCCTACGAGACGCTGGAGGGACAGGGCAAGCAGTTCCACCTCGACTGCGTGCATTGCCATGTGACCGGCGCCGAGCGGCCGGGCGGGGTGTGCCGGGTGGACAAGGTCGTCGGCCGCAAGGGGGTTGGCTGCGAGAGCTGCCACGGGCCGGGTTCCATCCACTGCGGCACCCCGGAGGTGGACAACGTGGCGACCCGGCTCGAGGCCACGACCTGCGTCGGCTGCCACGACCGGGAGAACTCTCCGCACTTCGACTTCCAGAGCTACCGGGAGAAGATCCTCGGCCCCGGCCACGGCAAGCCGGCGGACGGCGGCACCGGGCAGGCCGGAAAGTAGCGCTCCACCTCGCGGGTGTTCGCTCACCGTGGAATGGCGCAGGCGAACGCTTGTTTGACGGTCCGGAGAGGGCACGAATACGATTTCCGCTCGAGAGGGCGGTCTCACCCCCACCCCATGCACATCGCCGCCGTCGCCATCCTCACCCACCTCGCCGCGGTGCCTCCGGGAAAGGTGGCGCTCGAATCGTTCCCGGCAGGGACGTCGGCGGCGGTGCCTCGCCAGGGGGAGCCGCCGATGCCTCCTCCTCCGCCTGGGACCAGGCTGCTGCGCGAGGTTCCGTTGCCGCCTGCCCCTCCGGGGATGAAGGAGCTGCCCCGCGACTACCGAGCCGAGCTGCAGGCGGATCCTGCCGGCTCCGAGGCGCCGGACGACCCCGAGCTTTCCGAGGAAATCGAGGCCGAATCGGCGGAGCTGGAGGGGCTTCGCGCCTTGGAGGAGGCGGCGCTGGACCCGGCCGCTCAGCAGGGGGCCGAGCTTCTGCTGGCCATCCGGCGGCTGGGCTTCGGGAACCCGCTCCGGCATCGGATGCACTGCGCCTTCGATGAGCTGGACCTCCGGCAGGACGTGCCGCTCGAACTGCCTCCGGTCACCGACCTCGCGAGCTTCGACGTCTCGCTGGTAAAGGACCAGTACGACATCCCCATCGAGATGCAGCCTCTGGTGGCGCAGTACATTCGTTTCTTCCAGGGCCCGGGGAGGAAGTGGTACCGCCACTGGATGTCGCGCTCCACCCGGTACTTGCCGGTGATGCAGCCGATCCTCGAGTCGAAGGGCCTCCCCCGCGACACGGTGTACCTGGCGATGATCGAGAGCGGCTTCTCCTCCCAGGCCTACTCCTGGGCCCACGCCGCGGGGCCCTGGCAGTTCATCTCCAGCACCGGGAAAATGTTCGGCCTCAAGCAGGACTTCTGGGTCGACGAGCGGAGAGATCCAATCAAGTCCACCCACGCTGCCGCGGCCTACCTCACTCAGCTCCACGCCAACCTGGGCACCTGGTATCTGGCCTGGGCGGGGTACAACGCGGGAGGCGGGCGGCTCCGGCGGCTGGTGAAACGGAAGGGCACCACCGACTTCTGGCAGCTCTCCGACGGGAAGGGGCTGGCCCGGGAGACCAAGCACTACGTCCCCAAGCTGATCGCCGCCGCGCTGATCGCCAAGTACCCCAGGGCCTTCGGGTTCTCCGACGAGGAATTCGACTTCCAGCCGCCGCTGGAGTTCGACGAGGTGAAGCTGGAGCACGCCACCGACCTCGAGGTGGTAGCCCGCGCCGCGGGGGTGGACATCGACGAAGTGAAGGAGCTGAACCCCGAGCTGAAGCGGTGGTGTACCCCTCCCGCCTCTTCGCGCGAGCCCTACGCGCTGCGGGTGCCCAAGGGAATGGGAGAGAAGACCGCCGCCGAGCTATCCAAGCTCAGCGCGGCCGAGCGCCTCTTCTTCCGGGTGCATACCGTGAAGCGTGGCGACACGGTGTCGGCGATCGCCGCCCGCTACCGGAGCGCCCCGGAGGCCATCTTGCGGATGAACGGGCTCCGGTCGGCGAGGGCGTTGCGCGTCAACGCCCAGTTGGTGGTGCCGGTGCCTTCGGCGGCCGCCCAGCGCGCGGGGAGGACGGACCCCGCCCTGGAGCGGCAAGTTTCACGGGCGCGCCGTGCCGGCATCCAGGTCGTCCGGCCGGAGGACGAAGTCCCGGCGGGGACGCAGACCAAGGCGGTGGCGCAGGGCCCGGTGAAGACCGAGGTGGTGGGGGGCCGCACGCGGGTCACCTATGGCGTCCAGGCCGGCGACTCGCTGTGGCTGATCGCGCAGCGCTTCGACTGCTCGGTGGAGGACTTGCGTCGCTGGAACGGCCTGCCGCGCGGGCGGAGGTCGCTCCGGGTTGGAGCAGTGCTGACCATCTGGCCGGGCGAGAAGGCCTCGGTGGAGGCGCGCGCGGGGACGGTGGTGGCGCAGTCGGCCGAGGGCAAGCGGATGACGCACACCATCGCCGCGGGCGAGACGCTCTGGTCGGTGGCGCGAAGGTACGGGGTCAGCGTGGAGGAGCTTCGGCGCTGGAACGGGCTCGCCGGCAAGGAAATCCGCGCGGGCCAGGCGCTGGTCGTCTTCGGGCGCTAGCCCGGCCCGTCGGGCCCCTGCCGCGCGAGCCAACCAGCCAGGTACTCGGCGGACTGGCGGAAATCCTCGAGGCGAGCGTTGAGGGTGTCGTGGACCCCGCCTCGGCATGCGCCGCGGGTACTGTTTCTCGCAAGCGGAGGAAGACTTGCCCGGCAGCTCCAGGGCCGTCCTCCGATCGGCTTGGCGTGCGGATCGCCAGCTCGGGTGGCCAGCGCCGGCCATGCCGGGCCCTTGCGTCGTGCAGCCGCCTGGACGTTGATTGCCGGGCATGAGAGCAATCGCGGCCGCGCTCCTCTTGAGCCCCTTTGCGGCGCTCGCGCACGGAACCCTCTTCACCTTCCTGGCGCCGGATGGGGTGGGCAATCTCCCGGATGGCGGAATGGCGCTGATCCGCTGGTCCGCGTACGAACCTCTCGGCACCGTGATGCTGGACTTCTATGCCTCCAGGCGCGCGCTGTCCGGCTGGCCCCAAACGGGCTCGCAGGCTCCGGACGTCCTGATCAATCCGACCAGCCTCCTCGTCGCTGATGCCGGCGACACTTACGCCTGGGTCACCTCTGCGGCTCCGGCCGGCTGCTACCAGCCTTACGCGATGCTCCGAGATCCCGTGGAGGGCGACGAGTATGTCGAGTCGCAGGGGAAGGTCACCGTCCCGGGGCCGAGCTTTGTCCCGCCAGCGGTCTGGATCGCGAATACGCCCGGCGAGCTGGTGGACCCCTACGGCACCTTCGAGATCCGCTTCCGGGTGCACGATCCGGATAGCGCCACTTCGGTCTCCCTCAAGTACCGCGACGCGACCGGCGTCTACGGCATCGCGGAGGGGTTGGAGCTGCCCGACGGCGGTGGAGAGGGTCGATACCCCTTCTCGGTGGCGGGCATCCCCAAGGGCCTCTACCAGCTCTACGCGAGGGCGGAGGCGCCGAATGAGCCGCCGTGCGAGACCACCTGGCGCGGAATGCTCTGGGTCCCCGGAGGGCCCTACCTCGACGCCGGAGTGTCCGACGGCGGCCGCTGTTCCCCCGGCGGGTGCGGTCCCTGCGCCGGGTGCGAGCCCGCGGGCCAGTGCCGCGCACTTCCGGCCGGCAGCGCGGGCGACCCTCCCTGTGCGCCTTTCGCCTGCGGCGGGGACAGCGCGGCTTGTCCGACGAGCTGCACCTCCGACGCTCACTGCGCGGCAGGGCGCCGTTGCCGGAGCTCGGTCTGCTTGCCGGAGCAAGGCTCCGACGGGGGGCGACCGACCGACGGCGGCGCTGCGGTCGATGCCGGCGCCCCCTCGACCAGGGTTGGGATGGCGGGCTGGAGCTGCGCCGCTCGGGCCGGCTCGCCGGGGCTCCTCACCGCCGGAGTGAGTCTGTGGCTGCTCCGGCGGAGGGGGCGGCCTGGCTCGGCTTCCCGCCGCGGCCGCCGATGACCACCAGCAAGCGCTGCAGCTCGGAGACTGCGCGGACCCGCTCGAGCTGGGCCTCGATCGCGTCGACCTGAGCCTGGTAGAGAGCGTCTCGGCGGACGCGGTACTCGGCGAGGCCGAGCTGTCCGACGCGGAAGGCCTCCTCCACGATACCCAACGCCTTCTCCGCGCGCGGCAGCACCTCGGCAAAGGAGCGCTCCACCTCGAGCGCCAGGCTGGCGCTGGTCCGCGCGGCGCGCACCTGGGCCCCCGCGACCAGCAGGGCCGCGCGCGCCTTGGCCTGCGCGCTGTCCAGGGCCGCCGCGGCGCGCGCGATTTCTCCGTCGCGGCGGTTCCACAGGGGAATCGGGACCTCCACTCTCGCGACGATCAGGTGATCCACGTGGGCCTGGCCGAGCGAGGGCGGACCGATGGGGGAGGCCTCACGCTCGTAGCCGATCGCCAACGAAGGGGTGGGCAGCCGCTCCAGGCGTACCAGAGACAGCTCCTCTCTCCTCGCCGCCGCCGCCCGCAGCTCGGTGGCCACACCGGCCAGGGACTCGATTGCCGGTTCCGCCGCGGGCAGCGCCGCCGGAGGCTCGGGGATGTCGTCCACCACCAGGTCGGGCGGGAGAGACCAGCCGACGGCCACGCCCAGATCCCGGCGTGCCGCCTCAATCTCCACCGAAGCGGAACGCATCTGTGCCCGAAAGCGGGCGGCGTCGGCGGCGAGGATGGCAGCGTCCACCTCCGAGACGTCTCCCTCCTTCAACCGCCGCAGCGCTGCCTCCGCCACCGCCACGGCCAGCTTCTCCACCCCGCGAGCGAGCGCCAGCCGGCGCTGCAGCGAGTGCACCCTCGCGTAGGCGTGGGTCACCTCGGCCCGGACGTCGGCGCGGACCTGGGAGAGGCGAGCCTCGGCGGCCTCGAGCCCCAGCACCGCCGCCCGGCGGCGAGCCGAAGGCTGACCGGCGACCTCCACTTCCTGGCGCACCATCGCGTGGAGGCGCTGGTCCCCGGCGCCGGTGGTGAAGGCGTCCGAGGCGTACTCCAGCTCGATCGCCGGGTTCGCCTGCAGTCGGAGCTGGGCCTGGGCCACCGCGCCCCGCGCGGCATCGACTTCGGCGCGGGCGCTCGCCAGCGCCGGGCTGTTGCGGTCGGCGAGGTCGATCGCCGCGGCGAGGCTCAAGGACTCGGGCCGGGCCGCGCCCGCGGACAGCAGCACGGTCGCGGCGATGATCTTGCGGAGAGCGTAGCCCATTGATCGAGGTGTCGGGCAGGAGGTCGAGGAGCGGATGAGAGTAGAGGAAGGCGGCGGCGTGACCAACATCGAGCGGCGGGACCTTCGCGAGCGCTTCATCTGCCAACGCGCCGGCAACGAGAAGACATCGAACGCAGCAAGCACTGGCTGTCGGTGGCATCGCCAGGCCTTTCCTCGGGGAGAGCGATTGTGGCGCCCGGATGCCGGTGTTGGCAAACACAGGAAACCGGCGCACGCAGCGCGAGGGCCGCCAATGGCGGCCCGGTGTATCATTCCGCCAGCGGATGCCCTCCACCATCACATGGACCCTGGCGCCGATCGCGGGGGTCGCGGTCTGCATCGCGTACCAGCCGGGCCCAGAGAGGTTCGAGGAGGGCCAGCCGTTTCACATCGGGTTCTGCACCGAACCGAGCGAGTGCGTCTCGAAAAACTGCATCGCGGGCACCTGCTGTGACACGCCCTGCGACGGCCCCTGCGACGAGTGCGACAGTGCCGACGCCTTTGGACTTTGTCGCGCCTCTCCCCCCGGCACCGCCGGCAAGCCCTCCTGTGCGCCCTACGTCTGTGACGGGAAGGGCGCGAGCTGCCCGACCGGCTGCGCCTCGGACGGCGACTGCGCGACCGGTTACCGCTGCCGAGACTCGGTGTGCGTCGAAGGAGCGCTCGACGGTGGCGAGCCCCCGGGCCCCGGGGAAGAGCTCGCGCCCGAGGCTCGGCTCGGCATGGCCGGCTGGAGCTGCAACGCCACCGGGCGGAGCGGCGCGGACCTCCTTTGGGGAGCGGGAGTGGGGCTGTGGCTGCTTCGGCTTCCACTCCTCCGGGCCAGGCGACAGGCGGCAAGGTGGGCCGCAATCGCGGCGCTCATCGGGGGCCCCGCGCTGGCGGAAGCTCCGTCCTCCGGGCCGCCGGCACCAGGCCCCGGTCTTCGCTTCGTGGTGACGGGTTTTCGCGACGCGGTCTCCCGCCAGAGCGGTGGCGAGTGTGGGGTTGCCTATGCGTTCGGCCCCAGGCTCGGCGCGGGTGCCGCGGCGGTCTTCGGGCGCGCGGCGGGGGGCCGGGCATTCGTCGGGCTCCACCCTTGGGGAGAAAGAGCCGGAGAGATTTCTCCCTTCGTCGAGCTGAGCGCGGTGGCGCACCCCACTCCGGAAGGCCTCGGAGCCGGAATCGGCGCCTGGCTGGGGGCGAGCTTCGACGCCGGCCCGGGCCGGGTGCTCGCGGGGATGAGCGGCCGGCTCTACCGCGCCCCGGCGAGGTACTACCCGTACGGGGTCTTCGCCCAGCTCGGCTACCAGCTCGACTTTGGTCGGCTGTGGAGCGGGTGGAGTCCCCAGCCCTCGCAAGTGGTGCTGGGCGGCCAAGCGAGCGGCCAAGCCAAGGCCATCGTCCGTGCGTCGGCGCCGGCAGGCGCGGGGGGACCGCTCGAGATCTCGGTCACCCCGCTCTGGAATGGGGAGGCCGCTCTTGCGCAGAGCTATCCGCTCACCACGGGACAGCTCGAGCTCGAGCTTCCACCAGGCGCCTACCGGCTCGAGGTGCGTGCGCCGGGCCACCTGGTCGCCGCTCGCCGGGTTTCGGCCCGCGCTGGCGAAGTCGTTACCGTGGAGATGATCCTGCGGGAGGCGCCCGAGGCTAGGGCGGCGAGACTCGGCGAAGGGCGCATCGATCTCCTCCAGCCGATCGAGTTCGCCTTCGAGGAGGCGCGCCTGCTCGAGGACTCCACCTCCACGCTGGACGAGGTGGCCGACATCCTCCTGCGCCAGCCGGGCATCCGGGTGCGAATCGAATCCCACCCCGGCGACGCCGGTTCGCCGGAATCCAATCGGGCGCTGGCCGCGCTTCGAGCGGCGGCGGTAAGGGACTACCTCCTCGAGCGGGGAGTGGCCGAAGAAAGGGTGAGCGCCGAGGGGAGCCAAGGCGGCCCCCCTCTCGAAGTTGGCGAGCGTCGAGGCCGGCGGATCGAGCTCACGCTCCTCGGGCAATAGCCAGCGCCATTCTCTGATGACGAACGCCAACTCCATCAACCTCTCGTGGCTGCTCAAGCTGAGGTGGGGTGCCGCCCTCGGGCAGCTCCTGGTGATCGCCTTCGTCCAGGTCTACCTCCGGATTCACCTCCCGCTGGCGCCGCTGCTCGCCGCCGTCTTCGTCCAGTTGCTCACCAACCTCGCCGCCACCTTCTGGATGCGGCGCTCGAGCACGGTGAACGAATGGACGCTCTGGGCAGTGATGGCGCTCGATGTGGTGATCCTCACGACGCTCCTGTACCTCACCGGAGGCCCGTTCAACCCGTTCAGCTCGCTCTACCTGGTCCACATCGCCCTGGCGGCGGCGATCCTCACCTCGCGGTTGAGCTGGCTCTTGGTGGCGCTCTGCTGCCTCTGCTTCGGCGTGCTCTTCGTGGACCATGTCTGGCTCAAGCTTGACAGCTCTGACACCTCCAAGATGCAGCACAACGTGCAGATCCACCTGCAGGGCATGTGGGTGGCGTTCGCGCTCGCGGCGGGGTTCATCGTGCACTTCGTGCACCGGGTGACCAGCGCGCTGTCCCTGCGGAACGCCCAGCTCTCCGAGGCGCGGGCCCAGGCCGCCCGGAGCGAGAAGATCGTGGCGCTGGCGACGCTGTCGGCCGGTGCGGCCCACGAACTGTCCACGCCGCTTTCCTCGATCGCAGTGGCGGCTCGCGAGCTGGAGCGCCAGCTGACCCCGAACGGAGCGGAGGCCGCCGCCGACGCCGCCCTCATCCGGCAGCAGGTGCAGCGCGGCCGCGAGATCCTGCTCCAGATGGCCGCCGACGCCGAGGTGGAAGCCACCGAGCCGGCCCACGCCATCGGTGTGGCCTCCTTGCTCGACGAGGCTGCCGCGGGCCTGTCGGAGGATCGTCCGATTCGCATCGAGCTGACGGAGCAAGCGGCACGGTGCCGGCTGTCGGTCCCTCACCGCACCGTGACTCGCGGGTTCGAGGCCTCATGAAGAACGCCACGGCGCCCTCGCTCGCCCGCGCCGAGTGGGAGCACATCCAGAGGGTGCTCTCGGACTGCGGCGGCAACGTCTCCGAGGCCGCCCGGCGCCTTTCGCTTCACCGGCGATCGCTCCAGCGAAAGCTGCGGAAGCACCCGCCGCGACGCTGACTCTTCCACCTTTCAGCTCCCCCGGCACCGGCTGGTCCCTGCGACAACATGCCGCAGGCCGTCGTGGAACGTCTGCGCCAAGATTGGACCTGTTCCGCCGACCGCCGGGAGGGGCGCGATGACCTGGATGCGTATCGCTGCCAGTGGCTTGCTCGTGACGGGTTTGGCCCCCGCCGCGTTCGGACAGGAGCCGCCTCCTTCCTTCGCCGCAGAGCCGCCTGGCGCGGGGACCGTGGAGCGCGAGGTGTCGCTGGGAAAGGAGAGCCTCCTGTAGGCGCTCGGGTTCCCGCAACTCGAGGTGGCGGGGGCGAAGATCAACGGCTTCTTCGTCGGCTCGGCGGTGTACAGCACCGGGCTGCAGATAGTCCCCGAGGCCTTCGGCGCGACTCCCGCCTCGGCCGATCCCTCCCGCACTCAGCCCGGAGACCCCGCTCGCGCACGGGCACGAGAGCGCTCCGGAAGGCGAGCGCGAGATCGACCTCTCGGAGGTTAGCGACTCCGCGCGGGTGTGGATCCGGACGCCGCTGCTCATTCAGACGAGCCACACCCATCTGATGAGCCTGGCGGTGATCTCCGGCCTGCTCGGGCTGGTCTTCCTCGGCACTTCGGTCAGGGAGCAGACCAAATGGGCGATCATCGCCTCCAGCTTCCTCGGCGCCTGGGTCGACATCGGTGGAATGTGGCTCACCCGATTCGTCTGGCCTCACTTCTCGATCTTGGTGGTGCTTGGCGGGAGCCTCTTCGCGCTGAGCTACCTCGTGATCACCGGCATCTCCCTCTACGAGCTTTGGCTTCGAAAGGCGGCTGCTGGAGCGCGACCTCACCCGCGACTACCTGGGACTCGATGGGCGCGGAGGGTTCGGCTTGAGCCAGCGGCTCTCCAGCGAGAAGCTGCCCCAGATGTCCCGCTTCTACGCCCAGGTGATCGCGAGCCTGGTCCAGCGCGGCGCGATCCTGTTCGAGGTCGGCGTCCTGAAGCGAAAGAGCTGAACGAGAGCCCAAGGGCCTTCAGCCGGGACGCCGCCGCAGGACGCCCGCCGCAGCCGCGAGCGCCATCACCAGCGCGTGGCCGCAGCCGCAGCCGGGTGGAGGAGCCGGTGGCGGGGCGGCCTCGGGCTCGCAGCCTCCGTCGCATCCGGAAGCCTGGGCCGCGCCGGCGCTGCCTGCGTCCACCGAGGCGTCGGAGGGCCCTGCGTCGAATCCAGCATCCGGCGGCCCCGCGTCGGAGCCTGCGCCCGCGCCTGCATCGGCTCCACCGCCGGCGCCCGCGTCGAAGGCGGACCGCAGCACGTGGACCAGCCCCGCGACTGGATCGCCGACCAGCGCGTCGGCGCGGCCGTCGGAGTCGAGGTCGGCGACCTCCACCGAATAGGCGTAGCCCGGGGTGTCGAAGGGCTCCGGCGGGGAGAAGCCTCCGTCGCCGGCGCCGCGGAGCCAAGCCAGCTGCCGGTCGGGCCCCAGTCCGCAGACCAGGTCGATCCAGCCGTCTCCGTCCACGTCGCCGGAGGCGAGCGCAGCGGCCGAGGGAATGATGAAGCTGGCGGGCGGACGGAACGAGAGCGGCTTCTGCGAAGCGGAGAGGAAGACCCAAACTCGCCTGGGCGGGGAACGGGTGAGGACCGCCAAGTCGGGGCCCAGGGCCCGATCGAGATCCGCGGCGATCACCGGAAAGGCCTCGCCGCCACCGTCCAGGGCCACGGTCGATTCCGGAAAACCGCCGTCGGCCCTTTGAAGCAGCAGCGCGAGGTCCTGGGTGGCCCAGTTGTCCTGCACGACGTCCAGCAGGCCGTCGCCGTCGAGATCCGCGATCACCGGCGAGTGGTGATCGGCGTTCGTCCCGATCGGCGTGGGGGAAACGAGCCCGGCCGGCGACCCCGACAGCCGGATGGAGGTGCCGCTGTGCGCTGCCACTACCAGGTCATCGAACGGGTCGCCATCGATCCGGCCCGACGCGAGCCCGAACGACATGAAGCCCAGTGGAGTCGTCACCGGCGAAGCGAACGCAGCTCCTCCGAGGTTGCGAAAGAGGGCGAGGCCAGGTTCCAACCCTCCGTCCGCTCCGGGGAAGACATAGTAGGAGGCGATCAGGTCCGGCATACCGTCGCCCTCGAGGTCGCCGCGCGCGACCGCCAGGGCGTACCCGGGAGTCCGCAGCGAGGCGCTCAGCACGAACGCGAAGGGCGCCGGCTCGGAGTAGACCCAAAGCTCACCGGTGGCAGAGAGGATCGCCAGCTCCGGCGGCCCGGCCCCGTCGAGCTCGGCGACCATCACCTGGCGCACCGACCCTGCATCCAGGGCGGCCTTCCACTCGAAGCCCGCCTGGGCCCGGGCCGAAGCACACACACAAAGCGCGGTGGCCAGCGTCAGCCGCGCCGTCACAACCTAACGCTCCTCGAGCAGGACCTTCAGCTCGCGGATGCGCCGGGTCACCTGGTCGCGGGGCATCTCGCGGAACGTCTCCGGCAACAGCTCTCGGCTGGTGCACTCCTGCACCGCCGCCAGGTTCTGCAGCTCGATCTCCAATGGATAGGAGGGCGGGACGAAGTCCTTGAGCACCGCCGCGACGTCCTCCTGGCTCACCTTGTCCCGGCCGGCGGCCAGGGCGTGGAACTTCGAGCGCACCAGCACCGCCTCGATGTCCGCCCCGCTCAGGTTCACCGCCGAGGCCTTTCCCACCAGGGACGAGAAGGTCGCCCCGCTCACCTCCACCTCGGTCTTCTTGCACATCACCCGGAACAGCTCGTCCCGCTCCTCTGGCGTCTGCGGGTAGAAGAGCGCCAGGTGCTCCTCCGCCCTCCCCTGCCGCTTGAGGTCGATCGGCAAGAGGTCGGGCCGGCAGGTGAGGAGGAACCAGATGATCTTCCCCCGGTACTGGGTGTTCCCCATGAAGGAGGCGATCGAGGCGAACACCCGGCTCGAGGTGCCCGAGTCGCCCGAGGCGTCCCGGTTCCCCAAAAAGGCGTCCGCCTCGTCGATCATCACCGCCACCGGCCAGAGCGCCTTGAGCAGGTTGAAGATCTTCTCCAGATTGGCCTCGGTGACGCCCTGCCACTGGCTGCGGAAGTTGAGGAACTTCACGCAAGGGATACCGATGTCCCCGGCGAAGCAGGTCACCATGAAGGTCTTCCCGGTGCCCACCGGGCCGGAGATGAGGTAGCCCATCGGCAACACCTCGATCCGCCCCTTCTTCAAGGCGGCGGCGGCGCTCCGGAGCATCTGCTTCGCCTTCGCGTGTCCGGCCACCGCGTCGAGGCCGTGGCTGGGCTCGATGAACTCCAGTAGCCCGTGGCACTCGGCCTGGATGATCTCCTTCTTCTTGTCCTTCAAAACCTCGGTGGTGATCCGCGAGCCGCCCTCGATCGCCTCGGTGAGCAGCCGGTCGAGGTTGATCCGCGAGAGCCCGGCGGTCATCTTGGCCAGCCCGGCGACCGGCACGTCGGAGATGGTGGCCAGCTTCTTCCCCTCGAGCTTGTACTTCACGTACTCCAGCCGCTCGGCCTCCTCCGGGAGCGGGATCTCGATGTTCGCCACGTAGGGGTTGCGCGACAGCTTCGAGGAGATCTCCGCCAGGTTCTCCACCACCAGCACCACCGACATGTCCGCGGAGAGGAACTGCGGGTCGTGGGCCCACTTCACCAAGGTGGCGAGGACGAAGCGGTCCTCCGCCGACAGGTGCGACAGCTCGCCGCCGGGCGCCAGCGTCTCCGCGAAGTCGACCAAGAGCGCCAGGGACTTCCCGTCTCCCAGCCGCATCCGGAAGTAGTTCTCCAGGATCTGCAGCGCCCGCCCCGGGTCGCGCGGCATCACCTTCGAGTAGTCGGTGCCGTACATCGCGTCGTAGCCGGCCATCGCCCGGGAGAGGTCCTGCTGGGTCTCCGGCATCGAGGCCCGGATGCCGGAGGAGCGGTCGTAGAAGACGACGTGGTCTCTCCCGCCGAACAGCTCCTCCGAGAGGAAGGCCTTGAGCGTCCCGAACCCGGGCGAGCCGTCTTCCATCGTCACCGGCTGGAGGTCCCTCACCGCCCCGTACACCAGGAAGGTGCTCACCGTCTTGGTGTAGTAGCGCTGCGCCAGCTTCCTCGCCCAGGTGGGCAGGTCGACCAGCGGGTCCTCTTTCATCCTCCGCGGCTTGGCCATGGATCCGGCTAGTAGCAGTTCTGGAGCCGCCTGAGCGACCCGGAAACGGTGATGACTCCCTTCGGCTCCGGCGGGAGCGGCACCGGCACTCGGGTGGTCTCGTAGCACTTCTTCCTCAAGAGCAGCTCGCTCACTCCACCGAGGATGGTCACGTCCTCCGGCGTCTCGCCCAAGGCCTTGCCGTTCACCACCACCGTCGCTCGCGAAGGCTCCGAGGTGACCTTCACCGCGTACTCGTACGGGTCGAGGGTCGCGGTCACCTTGGCTGGAGCGCTCGTCTCCTTCGCGCTCAGGGTCTTCTTGAACGGGCGGAACCCGGGCAGCTTGACCTCGATGCGGTGCTCCACTCCGGCGGCCATCTCTCCCACATACATCCCCGGGGTGCCCAACGGCTTGACCAGCTCGTCGTCCACCCTCACCTCCGCCAGCTCGGGCTGCGTCACCACGATGAGCTGGACGCTCTGCACCGAGGGCTTCAAGACGGCCTTGACCGGGGTTACCTCCTCTCCCCCCTTCACCACGACAGCGGCGGTGAAGGCCTCGTAGCCATCGGCGGTGACCAAGATCACCGCCTTGCCCGCCTTCACCTTCCGGAGGATGGGGAACTGAGCCGGGGGCTTGCCGGCGGAGTCTTTCACCTCATCGCCGTTCACGTTGATGCGCGCCTTGCCTCGCAGCTCTTGCGGCACCTCCAGAAGGAGCAACCCGGAGGCTGGCTCTCGAAGCAAGAGCCACCCCAGCACCCCCAAAAGGCATACGAGGAGCGCGCCACCGGCGGCGAACGCCGCGACCACCGGTTTGCTCCAGGGGCCCTCGGACGCGGTCCGTTCGGCGATCCGCTCGCCAGGGCTGGTGGAGACCTCCTGGCGGGTGGGCGCGACCGACCGGGAGACCCGCTGCCCTTCGCCCGAGCGACCGGGCGGGAGCGTGGGCGCCGCCTGATCCGGGTTGGTAGGGGGAGGCTCGCCCAGCTTCGGCCTGGAGGCGCCGGCCTTCGGCCCGAGCACCTTCTCAGCCTCGGCGGGGTCGTTGAAGTAGTCGCGCCCGTCGGCGAGGATGGTCGCCGCGTCCTCGTCCTCGTCGATGCCGGCCACGTTGCTGAGCATCGGGGCGGCGGCGGTGAGCTTGGCCGCGGACACCGGCGCCACCATCGGAACCGAGGCCGGGCGCCGCGGCCCGTTCGCTCCGGGGACCTTGGTCTCCTGGGAGGTCGCCGGCGAGAGCACCGGCGGCCCCTTGACAGAAGGCTGGAGGAGCGGAGGAGGCCGCCCCTTCGCCTGGGGCACGGCCATGGTGGGCGAGGCCACTGTCGCCTGGGGGGCGGCAGCGGTGGCGGTTTGGGGCTGCACCGTCAGCTCGCTGGCGCCCGCCGAGGACGGCGGAGGAAGCGGCACTGCCCCGACGCCGAAGCCCATCTCGGCCGCCGCCAGCATCCCCTCCGGAGGCTTGATGTCGGCGTACTCCTGGATGCGGAGCTTCTCCCGCTCCACGTCCTCGGCGAAGGTGGACTTCATGTACTGCATCAGGTCCTTGCGGCTGAAGATGGAGTCCGAGGTGATGAGGAAGCGCTGCAGGTCGTCCGCCACCTCGTTGGCGTACTGGTAGCGTTCGTCCACGTCCTTGGCCAATGCCTTGAGAACGATCTTCTCCAAGGGTTCGGGGACCCGCCGGTTGTAAGTGGAGGGAGGGAGCACCTCGGCCTTGCGGACCTTCTCCAGCACCGAGAAGTCGGAGTCCCCCACGAAGAGTCGCTCTCCGGTCAGCATCTCGTACAGGCAGATGCCCACCGAGAAGACGTCGGAGCGCCGGTCCAAAGGAAGTCCGCGGATCTGCTCCGGGCTCATGTAGCCGAACTTGCCCTTGAGGATTCCGGCCTGGGTCTTGGTGGCCTTGCCGGCCGCCTTGGCGATGCCGAAGTCGATGACCTTGACCTCGCCCTCGTAGCTGATGAGGGCGTTCTGGGGCGACACGTCCCGGTGGACGATGTTCATGTCCCGGCCCATGTTGTCCTTCTTGCGGTGGGCGTAGTCCAGCCCCTCGCACACCTTGGAGAGGACGTAGCACGTCAGCGGGACCGGCGCCGGCTCGCCCTTCTTCCGGCAGCGGTCGAAGATCGCCCGCATGTCCTTGCCGGAGATGTACTCCATCGCGATGTAGTAGTTGGTGCCGATGTGGTTCAGGTCGTAGACCTGCGCGATGTTCGCGTGGGCGAGCTGGACGGTGATCTTCGCCTCGTCGAGGAACATCGAGATGAACTCTTCATCTTCCGCGATGTTCGGGAGGATCCGCTTGATCGCCACCAGCCGCTCGAAGCCGCCCGCCCCGAAGGTCTTGCCCCGCCAGACCTCGGCCATGCCGCCGATGTTGATCCGGTCCAGCAAGAGGTACTTGCCGAACGGGATGGGCTGCCGCTTTGAGGGCGCAGTGCTCACGGGTGGTGGTGGGAGATACCCCGGGTCGCCCGGAGCGTAGCGACCGGTGACTCGGAGCGTCAACCGTCCTCGTCCGCGAAAATCACCCCGCGAGCGTCCGGGCGGGATCCATCGACGCAGCGTGCCGTGCGGGGAAGTAGGCGCCGGCCAGGGCCGCGAGAAGGCCGAGGGCGACTCCTCCGGCGACCACGTACCAGGGCAGGGCGAAGAAGGTGTCCGGCTTGAATGGGAACGGCGGGAGATAGGAGGCGGACAAGAGGTCGACCGCCTTCATGGCGGCCACCGCGAGCACGGTGCCGACGGCGCCTCCGAAGAGGCCCAGCGCCGCCGCCTCGGCGAAGACCAGGTCCCGGACGTCGGAGCGGGAGGCGCCGACCGCCTGCATCACTCCAATTTCCTTGGCGCGGGCACGGACCGAGGCGGAGAGGGCGTGCGCGATGTTCACCCCGGCGAGCAGGCAGATGAGGGCCGAGAGCAAGGCCAGGGCAGAGGTGGTGACCGCCACTGCCGCCCCGGCGTTCTCGGCCAGCCGCCGCTCCTGGTCGTCGATCTGCAGGCCCATGCGCTTGGCCTCCTCGACCACGCGCGGGACCGCGGAGGGATCGACAGCCTGAAGGGTCGCGCCGGTGAAGGTCTCGGCGTCCACCCCCGCCGAGCGGTTGATGCGCACGGCGACCTCGAGGGGAATGGTGATGCCGGCCAATAGCCCGCGGTCGGAGACTCCCACTACCTGCACCTGCTCCTGGGTGATCGGCCCGGGAGCGGTGGCCGCCACGAAGGACCGGTTGAACTCGACCGGAAAGGCGAAGCCCACCACCATGGTGGGGGAGAGCTGGGGCAGCCTCCGGGCTGGGGCGAAGCTCTTGTTGTAGATCTCCAAGAGCCGCGAGGCGGCCACTCCGGGGATGGGTTTGCCCGGCCCGGGATCGGAGAACTCGCCGAGCTGGATGTCCTTCTTCACCAGGCCGGGGTCCACGCCCACCGCGAGGATTTCCACGCCCATCCTGAGCCTGGCGCCGAAGAAGTCTCCCTCGTAGCGGCTCACCGCCGGCACCCGGACGGTCATCTTGCGGTAGACGCGCTCGACTCCTGGGAGCGCCGCGAGGCGGTCCACCGCGGCCTGGTCGATCTTCCCTCCGCCGATGAACGCGCCCAACGAGAGCGTGGGCGGAACCACGTCCACCAGCCTCGCGTCCTGGGGGAAGACCTTCTCTCGCACCACCTTTCCCACCCCGAGCCCGAGGCCCAAGAAGAAGACCAGCGAGCCCACTCCCATCGCCACCCCGAAGGCGGAGAAGGCGGCGCCTCTCCGGTCCCGAAAGAGCGACAGCCGCACCAGCGCCAGGAGCGATCGGGAGGTCACTCGGCTCCCCCATCCGCGAGGAGCCGTCCGGCCTTGAGGCGGAGCACCCTTTGGGCGGCGGAGCTCATCCGCTCCTCGTGGGTGACGGCGAGCAGGGTGAGCCCCTCGCGGTGCAGTTCCTGGAACAAGCCGATGATCTCCTTCCCGGTGACGGCGTCGAGATTGCCGGTCGGCTCGTCGCAGAAGAGCACCTTGGGGCGAGAGTAGAGCGCCCGGGCGATGGCGACGCGCTGGCGCTCGCCGCCGGAGAGCTGGGCCGGGACCTTCTCCTTCTTGTGCGAGAGGCCAACCCTGGCGAGCACTTCCTCGGCGCGGGCGGAGCTGGAGGCGCCCTGCTGGCCGAAGTAGCCCGGGAGCCGCACGTTCTCCAGCGCGGAGAGGTTGGGCACCAGGTGGAACGACTGGAAGACGAACCCCACCAGGGAGTTGCGGAAGCTGGCCAGCTCGCGCTCGGAGAGGCCGCGCAAGGTGGTGCCGGCCACCGTCACCTCGCCCTGGTAGGCGACGTCCAGCCCGCCGAGGACGTGGAGCAGCGTGGACTTGCCGCTGCCCGAGGGGCCGATCACCGCCACGAACTCGCCTTCCTTCACCTCCAGCTCGAGCCCGTCCAGCACCACCAGCTCGCCGCCGGGATCCGGGTAGCTCTTCTTGAGCCCGCGGGTGCAGATCACTGCTGTTCGACCCTCTGCGGCGCGCGCTGGATGCGCAGGCTGATCTCCGCTTGCAGGGCGCCGTCCCTGGCGTCGGCGGTGGCCACGACGGCGCGGAGGTCGTCGGCGGCATCGAGCCAGCGCAAGGTGCTGGCCTTGATGGCGAAGCCTCCGACTCCCCAGGCCTCGGAGGGAAGCTCCCGCACCGACTCGGAGAGCCGGCGGAGATCGATCACCAGCGCCGCGGCCCGGGAGTCGAAGGGCCTTCGGAGCTCCGGTTCGGCGATCGGACCGGGGCGTTCCTGCTTGGAGGTGAGCCGTTCGAGGGCATCGTCCAACCGGAGCGCGGGAGCGGCGAACACTGCCCGGTTGTCTTGAGCGGCGAAGTGGACTCCCTCGCCCTGCGAGTAGGAGGTGAGGAACACCTTCCTCCCTTGCCGCTCCGCAGGCTGGATGGAAGCCCCGAAGCGGGGGGCGATCGCCGGCATCTTCTCGAAGGTGGCGGCGAGCTTCGCTTCGTCCTCGGCCTCGGCGAGGGCGGTGAGGTGGACGTACCGGAAGGGGTTGGTGCGGCGCACGTCCAGCTGGGGCATGCCGGTCAGCTTGGCCTCCGGCGAGAGGGAGAGCGACGCCGCCGCTCCCGGCTTCAGGTTGTCGAGGATCTCGGCCTTCACGTCGAACCCTGACTCCTTGAACGCGCGCTCGAGGTGCGGCCCCACCAATCGGCCCCAGTGGGGAGCCAGGAGCCTGGGGTCGCCGGAGAACCCGGCGACCAGGAAAGCATCGGCCGGCAGGTACCGGAACAGGTCCGCGCCGGCCTTCTTCCTCAAGAGCTCGAGCGAGCCGGGCTCGCTCCAGGGGAGGTCCGCGGTGAGCGCGAGGGCCTCGGGAGATAGCCGCGCCGCGGCGGTCAGGCCGCGAAAAGAGCTTCCCTCGGCCAGCTTGGAGGACGAAGGCAGGTGCACCCACAGGTCCCGCTCGGCCGGGAGCCGTGCGAGCGCCTTGGCGAGCGGTTCGCTCGCGGCGAGGGAGCGCTCCCTGGGGAGGGAGGCGAACGCGGCTACTCGCCCGGCCGACTGCTCCGCGGCGATCAGCGCGTAGCCGTCGCGCACCGCGTAGGCGAGACGGACCGCGCCGGAGCGATCTGCCAGCTCGGTGAGGGCCACGCCGGCCTCGGTGCGCGCGCGCACCTCGCCCGCGCTCAGCCGGCGACTGGCGAGCCCGAGGAGGAACTTCCCGAGCTTCGCTTCGTCCTTCACGCCCACCACCGAGTAGCCGGCCCCGCCGGGGAGAACCGCGATGGCGAGGGGGCGGGCCGGGTCGATGCCCGCCTCGGCGATCGCCTCTCGCGAACGGAGGTCGAGCCCAAGCTGCCCCATCAGTGCCGAGGCGTACTCGTGGGCGTCGGCCATGCCTTGGAGCTGGGCGGCGAAGGAGGAGATCTTGAGTCCCTCGAGGACGGCGATCTTCTGTCCCAGCGCTCCCAGCTCCGGCGCCACCGCGACCAGATCCGCATCCGATGGGAGCAAGCGGGTGAGGTCAGCCGCGGCGGGCCGTTCGCTGGGTTTGCCGCACTTCGAACAGGAGGCCACCAGCACCAGCAGGGCGGCGAGGAGGAGTCGGTGGAACATGGGCGCGGCAGGTTAGCGGCGGTTTGGGGGCGGGTCGATCGAGTTGTTGATAGGCTACACCCGGGCGAGACATCGGCGTTCCACGACGCGCGGCGTCGGCCTGCGCGCGCCTGCACCTTCCGGGTCGACGGGTGGAGGACGCTGGACTTCGCCATCCTCTCCGCGAGGGAGATCATCCCACCCGGCGGCTGAGAGCGGGACGCCTGGAGACCTCCAAGGCCGTGCTTCGAAGCACGGGCTAGCCGCGCGAGCTGGCAGAGCTTGCAGGCATACGCCCGTGGATCCACACGGTCTCGGAGGCGAGCACGCGTGCGAAACGCCCGCCTTCATCCAAGAGTCGTTGCCACTCCTGTGCGGTGTAGACCAGCAGCTGCGCCGGAACCGGGAGCGGGCTGAGGACCCAGCCAAGTGCGCGGCGCTCGAACGGCTCCGAGGTGGCTCGCACGATGGCCACCAAGTCGAGATCGCTCCCCACGCCCCAATCGCCCCGGGCGTACGAGCCGAAGTACCCAGCCGCGACCAGCTCCGGGTGCCTCGGCCCTTCGCGAGCGATCCAGGCGTGCGCCGCCCGATCTACTTCAGCCCGATCAGGCCATCTGAGCACGGGCGAATTCGAGGATCTCACTGGCATAGCGAATGGCATCGTTGCTCTGGAGCGGGCCATAGTGCTCGAAGGGTGCTCCCTCAGGGTGACCGTTGGCGTACCGAGTGGGCACGTAAAAGTTGTCCAGCACTCGCCCTTTGTCCACCATGCCCTCCGGGACGCCGATGGGAAGTTCCTCGAGCAGTCGGGCAACGACGTGACCCCACGCTTCCTGCCCGCGAGAAAGATGGAGGGCCTTCACCGCCTTCTCGCCAGCTTGTTGAGCGGCAAAGCACGCCCATTCATGTCGGCCTTGATCCTGTGAAGCCCGCGCCTGCTCGAGATCGCGCTCGGCCTGAACAAACCAGTCCCTCGCACGACTTGGCATCCAACTCGCCTCCGCAGAGGCGAAGCAAGCTAGCCTCACCAACCGAGGCGCGCCAGCACTTCGCGGTCCGAAGCGCCCCCGGGGCGTCCTCCCCTCCTAGAGCAAGAAGCGTCCGCCTCCCGGCAGACCGCAAGGCTCTGCTGCCAACCCGGCGACCGGCGAGCGGTCACTTCTGATCCGCCCTCACTTGCGGAGCCGGCCGGTCAGCTCGCGGACCTTCTCGTCGAACTCCTCGCGGCTCACCTCGTCGACTTCCGGGTCCGAGGTCATGATCCGCGTGAGATAGCCCATCTCGCGGACCATCTCTCCCGAGCCCCAGTCGAAGGCGAGGACGTCCATGCCGCCGTCGGCGGTGAGAACCGCCTTCACCGGGCGATCTCCTACGATGAAGTACCGCGGCAGTCTCATGGGGCCTCTATGGACCTGGCCGCGCCCGGCGTCAACGCCCGAGCGCCGCCTCGTACAGCCTGGCCGACTCGGCTTGCAGCTTCTCGATCCTCGAAAGCTCGGAGGCAGTCAGCGCCCGGCCCTGCGAGCTGGCCGCCGCCTCGATGCTCCGCACCTGCTCGTAGATCCGGTGCCCCGGCCCGTTCTTCACCGCCAGGATGCCCTTGTGGTGGAGCTGGACTTCGACCACGTGGCCGTCGATCTTCAAGTTCACCAGCATGTCGCGGTAGCCGTCGGGCCCCGGCTTGGCGAAGCGGTCCTTCACCCGCACCACCTCGAACCGCTCCTTGAGCTGGTCCAGCGCCCTCCTCGCGTCGTCCGCCGAGTCGAACGTGATGCTCCCGCGCGAGAGGTCGGTGATCCGGCTCGCGTCGCCGCCGTAGTCGTTGAGCACCTTCTCCAGGGCGCGGTCCCTTCCTTTGAGCGCCGTGGGGACGTCTGCGGTGCCATTAGTCCTCTTGGCGACGTCGTCGACGGCCGCCTGGAGCTTGGGGTGAGCCTTGGCCGCCTGCTCGTAGGCTTTGCTGAGGTCAGCTTCGATCTTCGCCTTGGTGACGCTGTCGTAGATGCCCTGGCCCCGGATGTTCACCAGGCCGCCGACGATTCCGCCGCCCACCGCTCCCGAGACTGCGCCCTGCCCGGCGCGCTGGCCGACGGTCCTCAGGCCCTGCGAGGCGCCTTGCTTCCAGGTTTCGACCGTCACCGCCGCCTCGGCCCCCTGGCTCACCGCGCCTCCCACCGCGCCGGAGCTGGCTCCCTGGATGGCACCTCCCAACACCCGGGCGCCGGTCTGGCCAATCACCCGCGCGGAGGCGGAGGAAGCGGCCTTGGCGACTCCGGTCCCGACGCTGCCGCCGATCGCCGAGGTCCCGCCTTGCACCGCTCCGATGGCCGCGTCCTGGGCGGCCCGCCCGAGGCTGTAGTTGGACCCCTCCATCACCGCCATCGTGCCCGCACGGGTACCGGCGCCCACCGCGCCCAGCGTCGCCACCGCGGCCGGGGCTGCCATTCCGGCGGTAGCCACCGTGGCCACCGCCAGGCCCGCGCCAGTGGCGGCGGTGACGGTGGTATTCAAGACGTCGCGGCGAATCTCCTTCACATCGCCGATGGAGGACATTGCTCCGCGAACGCTCTGATCCATCAGGCGGGATTCCCGCTCGGTCAGGTAGCCCTTCACCATGTACGCCTGGTATTGGCCGTTCACGGTGGCGACCAGGCTGTCCACCGACTGGGCGGCGCCCCCCAGCGCCCCGCCGGTGAGCGCGCTCGCCACCTTGCTCCCGATGGTGCCCTTGGTGCGCAGCTCCTGCTGCGCCAAGTTCATCTGCTTCATCGCGTCGGAGATGGCCCTTTGCGCCGCGGGGCTGGCGGCGGGTTCCTGCGGTTTCGGCGCTCCGGTGGTCGCGGCGCCCGAAGCGGGGCGCGAGGGCACCGTGGATTGTGCCGGCTGCGTCGAACGCGGGGCGGCCGGTTCCCGAGGCGCCACCTTCCACCGCCCGGAGGGCTCGGGCTTCGGGGGCGGTGGTTCCGTCCGCTTCGCCGGGGCCGGCTTGGGAGCAGTGGCGCGTGAGGTCGCTGGAGCCAGCTCGGGGGTTCGCCCGGAGGTCTTGACCGGCATGGCTTCCTCGTACGCGAGCGGTGGTGCCCAGATCATACCCGAGGAACACGCCGACTTCCGCTCAGGCCGGCGGCACCCGCCGGGACCGGGTGTGGCGGAGGTGAGCTCCGGGGGCGAGCAGGTCGAGAAGCAGCTAGCGATCGATTGCTGGGTTCACCCGGCCTTGATGTGGACTCTCATCATGACTACCCTAGCTACTGCGATGAGGACGATTCAGATGACTCTCGACGAGGCGCTGGTCCGGGAGGTCGACCAGGCCGCGCGTCGCCTGCGGATGAGCCGATCCGGCTTCACCCGGCGCGCGCTCCGCAGTGCGCTGGAGTCACTCGAGCGCGAAGAGCTGGAACGCCGCCACCGGGAGGGCTACCGCAAGCACCCCGCTCGGCCCGGTGAGTTCGATCGCTGGGAGACAGAGCAAGTCTGGGGCGACGAGTGAGGCGGGGGGAGATCCGCTGGTACGGCTTTCGCCCGCCTGACAAGCGGCGGCCGGTCTTGGTCCTGACGCGGGACTCGGCGATCGAGTTCCTCGGTGAGCTCACCGTGGCTCCGGTCACCACCACCATTCGGGACGTCCCCTCCGAGGTAGTGCTCTCGGCCGCGGATGGAATGCCGCGACGCTGCGCGATCAACCTCGATCATCTTCAGACTGTCTCGCGCGCAAGGCTCGGGTCGCTGGTGGCGCGGCTGTCCCCCGATCGATGGAAAGAAGTCCAGCAGGCGCTGATGTTCGCCCTCGGCTTCAGCTGGCCTCACTGAGCGCGCCCCCGCGCCGCTCGGGGGCGGCGGCTGCCTCTGGCACACTGGGCGGGGGAATCAGCGAATCCGCTCGCCGCGAGGAAGGTGGGAGCCCACCTCATCGCTGAGCTCCATGAACCGCTCCATCTCCCGGACGGTCTCCTCGGTGGACTGCACTTCGGAGGAGAGCGCGTCGATCTGCCTCCCCAAGGACTCCGGGTCGCGGATGGCAATCGATTGCTCGTGGGTGAGCCGGAGCAGGTCCTCGATGCTCGCGAGCTGGTGGCTCACCACCTCCCGGCTCTCCTCCGCCTGCTGGAAGCGCTGCAGCCGCCGCTGGAGGATTTCTACCCGCTTCTCCTTCACCTCCCTGAGCCGGACGCTCTGCTCGGCGCCGGCCTCGGCCTTGAGCTTCTCCAGCTCGGTCTCCAGCGCCCGCTTGTCCGAGCCGGAAAGGAACTTCCGGTAGCTGTTCAGCGTGGCGAGGAGCCTGAGGAACGAGGTCAAGAGCGCGTTCACCCGCTGCTCGGAGGCGGCGGCCATCACCCTCCCGCCGGGCAGCTTGCGGTAGTTGGAGAGAATCTCGTCCTTGAGCGCGCTGAGCGCCCGGTAGTGCTCCCTCTGCGAAGGAGCGAGCTCGCCGAGCAGCGTCTCCACCTCCCTCGCCCCCTCCACCTCGAGTTGTTGCGCCTCGAAGTTGGACCGCACCACCCGCCGGAAGCTCCGGGCCGAGGACAAAAGGCCCAGGTACAGGGCCTCCCCGCCCAGCGCCACCAGCATCGGAGTGGGCTCGCCGGTGAGCACCGAGGCCACCCCGGCGGCGGCCAGGGCGAAGAGGTTGGCCGGCATCAGGAAGGCGGCCTTGATGTAGCTGGGGCGCTTCTTCATGGGCCACGCGCCTCCGCAACATACTTGAGCGGCCCGAGGTCGCGGCTGTCCTCGGCGCGCACCGAGCCGCCACTTCGTCCGAGCTTCAACCAAAGCTCGGACGCGCTGGTGAACAGCTCGTCGTAGGTGACCGGCGCCTCCCCGGAGAGTCCGAAGAAGGCGAGGTTGTCGCGCAGGCTCGATGGGGGAGCGCTCTTCACTGCCTCCACCGGATCTCCAAGGTGAGGCGCCACCTCTCCGAGGAGCCGCGCCGGCCCGGTGGGGTCCCGAGCCACCACCGTGCCGGCGTCGAGCAGGCCCCGGAGCGCCCTCCGCACCGCGTCGGGGTAGCGAGCCAAGAATTCGCGGCGGGCCACCAGCACGGTGGCGATGAGGTGCGGCGCGTCGGCGGTGGAGGCGAGCAGCTTCCCTCCGCGGTCGCGCGCGGCCGGCGTTACATCGCCCGCATACCCGGCCACCGCGTCGGCCCGTCCCTCGCGGAGGGCGGCCCCGGCCTCCGAGGTCGAGCCCAGCTCCACCCAAGTCACCTCGGCGGTCGACAGCCCGGCGCGAGAGAGAGTCCAGAGCGCGAAGTAGCGCGCGGAGCCGTGCGGGTATACCCCGAACCGCTTCCCGCGCAGCTCGGCCGCCGACTCCACTCCGACCGCGGCGATGGCCTCCTGGCCGCGGCTCCTCCCGAGCAAAAGGAGCGTTCGCGGGGAGGCGTCGCGCAGCGACACCGCCCACTCCGCCAGCCGGTCGACCGAGAGCGCCGCCGCATCCACCCCGCCGTGGTCGCCGCCCAAGGAGAGGGCCTCGCGCAGCTCCTCCTCCTTGAGAAAGGGGACCGCCTGGGCGTCGAGGGCGTAGGCGGTCCGGAGGAGTCCCGGCCCCCGCTCCCCGCCGGGCGCACCGGCGGCCAACAGCAGCGCCGCGGAGGAGCCGCGAGGGGTGAAACCCAGGCGCGTGGGCCTGAGCGGAACAGAGGCGATCTCGCCCACCGGGGCGGCGGCTCCGGCTGGGAAGTCGCCCGAGGAGAGCCTGGGAGACGGCGCCGGGCGGCCGAGCAGCCGATGCTTGGCGCGCTGGAGGAGTTGCGGACGGGAGGCCAGCGTCCAGCCGGCCCCGAAGGAGGCGAGCAAGAGGAAGGCGATGAGCCCTCCGCGCCGCGGGGCCAAGGCCCTACTTCACCTCGACCTTCTTCCCGATCGTCTTCTCGCCGCCGCCGGCCACGTCGGCCACCGGCGCCGGGCTGGTGAGCCCCATCTCGATCTTGAATTGCTTCACCAGCTCCTGGGCCTGGATCTTCTCCGCGTCCTCTTCGATCTTCAGCGCCTGGTGGTCGACGGTCTCGAGGGCCATCTGCATGCGGGCCTCGTTCACCGCGGTCTGCTCCTCCACCTTGCGGATCATCTCGTCGTGGGTGGCGTCGATGCCGGCCACCTCGAAGGACTCCATCGCGTCGGCCACCTTGGCCTGCCACTTGGCGCGGCGCGCGTCGCGGATGGCGGTCATCGCCTCTCCGGTCTTGCGCTCCTTCTCGCGCATGAAGGCCTTCTTGACGTTGATCGCCTTCTCGTAGGCCGACTTGGCGGTGGTGAGCTGCCCCTCGTTGCGTGCCAGGGCGCTCTTCTCCATCTGGAGCCGGGTGGCGTACTGCGCCGCCAAGTCATCGCGGCCAGCCTGGATGGCGGCCTTCACCTTGGCGGTGAGGTCACCCACCTCCTGCTTGTACTTGACGTTCTCCTTCTCCAGCAAGGTGACGTTCGCCCGCACCATGGCGATCGACTCGTTCATCTTCGGGACCTGGTCGTTCATGTCCCGGATGTTCTGCTCGAGGATCAGCTCCGGATCCTCGATCGAGCTGACGAAGAAGCCTACGAAGCTGCGCAGCGCGCGCTTGAAACGATTCCACATGGGGACCTCGGCGAAGGGAGCGAATCTAGCGGGTTGAGGGTCGAGGGTCGAGTGTCGAGCGAGAGTTCAACGATCGTCAGGCGCTCGGCGGTCCTTGGTCGTCCTTGCTCGAGCTTGAAACGGCCTACGGCCGAACCCCGGGGCGATTGCCGTCTCAACGCTGCACGTCGAAGGTGTAGTTGGCCCCGAAGTCCGAGTCGTAGATGGAATTCGCCACCCCCGTTCCCTTGAACCAGATGCTCGCCTTGCGCGCGTCGGAGGGGATCTCCACCGCCGCCTCGTGGAGGTGGATGCCGTGCTGCGTGTCGAAGGTCGAGATCGGCAGCACGACCGGCGGCCGGCCGTCGAAGGAGACGTGCCCCGTGATGGAGAGGGTGTTGCCCGTCCGGTGCCACTGGTCCCCGAGGAACTGGCGCACCCGGTCCGCATCGTAGGAGAGCCTGAGCGTCCCCCCCGCCTGCAGCGGGCCCTTCACCGACTCTCCCCAGAGGTCGTCGAAGCGGATGGTTCCACCACTCACCGGGATGATGTTCAGCCGGTAGTTCTCGCCGAACTTGCTGTCCCACAAAGTCTCGCCGCGATCGGTCGCGCACTCGAACCAGTACTCCAGCTCTCCCTTCGCGTCCGCGGGGATGTCGATCTGCTTGGTCAGCCGCACCGGCTCCGCCGAGTATCGGCCCCGCCCCACCACCTCCAGCGGTGGGTAGTCCCGCCCGTCGATCCGGTAGTGCATCTTCACGCTGGTCAGCTTCGCGTCCGGCCGCCCCAGGTGCGATGGCTCCTGGAAGTAGGACACCACCAGCGGCTTTCCAGCCTCCACCCCGTGCGGAGCCGGAACCGCCGCCGCCACCCCCTCCAGGCTCGCGCTGGCGTGCGCGAAGTTGTTTCCCACGAACAGCGAGTAGGCCGCCGCCTTGTGGATCGGCGGCTGCGCGCCGTGCGCGTCGATGCGGAAGGTGTCCACGCTCCCCGAGCGGCCCGCCAGCGCCCTCGGGGGCGGGGGAATGGCAGGCGCCACCGCCACGCCTTGGGGCTTCGGGGGCTGCACCGGCTTCTTCGACAGTCTCGCGGGGGCCATGGTCCCTCCTCGGAAGGCAGCGCACCGTAGTGGCACCGTCACGCACGGTCAACCCGGCCGGATTCGCGCCTTCGGCCGCCAATGGATCAAGGCGGCAGGGCGCGGGAGTGCGGTATGAAGCTGGCTTGCAGGTCCGCGAGCGAAACCCGATGGGGCCGCATCCCTCGACAGAGAAGCCTCCGGCGCAGCTCGGTCAGTACCGCCTGGTCCGCAAGCTGGCCAGAGGCGGAATGGCCGAGATCTTCCTCGCGGTCCAGCAGGGGCCACAGGGGTTCGAGAAGGTGGTGGTGCTCAAGTGGATGCTGCCCGAGCTGTGCGCTTCGGAGGAGTTCGTGAGGATGTTCCTGGACGAGGCGCGGCTGGCGGCGCGCCTGGAGCACCCCAACATCGTCCGCGTCTACGGCATGGGGGAGGTGGCTGGGCGGTATTACCTGACCATGGAGTACCTGCCGGGCGAGGACCTGGCGTCGGTCGTCCATCAGGCGTACCAGGAGTTCGAGGCCATTCCGCCTGACCTCGCGATCGAGCTGGTTCTGGGCGCCGCTCAGGGGTTGCACTTCGCCCACGAGCTGGCCGACGCGGAGGGCAACCCGCTGAACGTCGTGCACCGCGACGTCTCGCCGTCGAACGTCTTCGTCACCTACCGCGGCGAAGTGAAGGTGGTGGACTTCGGCCTCGCGCGAATGCGGGGAAAGGCCGTCGACACCGGCACCGGCGCCCTCAAGGGCACCTTCCTCTACATGGCCCCGGAGCAGGTGGAAGGGACGGCGGTCGACCGCCGCACCGACGTCTTCCAGCTCGGGCTGGTGCTGCACGAGCTGCTCACCGGGCAGCGGCTCTTCCTGAGGGCCAACGAAGCGGAAATCCTCCAGGCGGTCCGCCACGCGGAGATCACTCCACCCAGCCGGTGGCGGGTCGGCCTGCCGCCGGAGCTGGACGCGATCGCCATGAGCTGCCTGGCGAGGAACCCGGCCGAGCGCTTCCAGTCCGCGGCCGAGCTGGTGGCCGCGCTCACTCCGCTCCGCAAGGAGCGCGACTCGCTCGCGGCATCAGAGCGGGTGGCGAGCTACCTCGCCTCGCTCTTCGGCGAGGACGTTCGGCGCAAAAAGCTCGGCATCTCGGCGGGTGGACTGGGCGCCAAGCCCGAAGAGACCTCCCTGGCCCTCGAGCCCGATGATTCGCTGGAGCCGACCCTCATTCGCGCGGATTCGACCGGTCGCATCGAGCCGCGCGGAGAGAGGCGCATCCGGCCGGCAGTGCTGCTCTGGGCGCTCGGTGGGGCCGCGGCAATGGCCGCGGTGGCCGTGGCCGCTTCGGCGCTGACCCACCACGGTGCAGCTCCGCCTCCACCGGCGCCGCCGCCCGCGGTCGTGGCAGAGGCGCCGCCCAAGCCCGCCCCGGTCCAGCCCCCACCCGAGCCGCCGAAGATGGCGGTGCTCAGATTCGAAACTCTGCCTCCGGGAGCCCAGGTGAAGGTCGACGGGGTTGCGGTCGCGGACACCGCCTCCGGTTTCCAGGTTGCGGCGGGGGCCCACCTCGTCGTGGTGGAGGCGAAGGGCTACCTGCCGTTCGAGTCGATCGCCGAGGTGGCCGCCGGGGAGGCGCGCGCGGTGGCCGTCTCCGCAAAGCGGCGGCGGGAGGAGCCGAGAGGCACGGTGGAGGTGGCCTGCGTTCCCTGGTGCCGCATCGCCGTGGATGGCAAGGACACCGGCAAGACGTCGCCGGCCCGGTTGACATTGGCCCCTGGAACGTACGTGCTATCACTCGAGAATCCCCCGGCTGGGCTGGCCAAGCGGGTGCAGGTGAAGGTTGCGGCCGGCGCGACGGTTCGGGAGGTTATCCGACTCGAGGACTAGGAGGCCATGAGAGCGAGCGCCAGCACCTTGCTTGCGTGCCTCCTCTGCGCGGCGGCGAGCCCGGCGCAGACCGCCCACAACTACGCCTTCACCGACGACGATTCGCCGAGGCCGACGCCGTACGCCCACTGGAGCGAGAGCGGCAACTACGACGACAGATCCGTCACCGGGGCGGTGCAAGGGGTGCGCTTCCGGCTGCGGCAGCTGCTTCAGGACGGCTGGAGCGGCTCCTCCGCGCATGCCATCAAGGTCCAGTACGGAAGCCCGCTCACCAATCAATGGGAAGACGTCGGCCAGCAGGGCGACACCACCCGCGTCTTCAGGCACTTCGACTCCTCGCTGGTGCTCCACCAGGCCAAAGTGGCCGCGCCGCTGTTCACCTCGGACCACCAGGCCTCCAGCCAGCAGGGCCTGGTGCAGGAGGCGCCGATCGCCGCCTGGACGGATCCAACGGGCACCAACTCCTACACGGAGGAGGAGGTCGTCCTCGAGCTGTCGCAGAGCTGCGCCAGCCCGACGACCTATCACTTCCGCTTCGTGGTGGACGGGGTGCCCATTCCCCAGTCCAACATGCACGGGGGCGCGGGCAACGAGCCGCGAATGACGTGCGTTTCCTCGGGCTCGCCGCTCCTTGGGGCGATGCCCGGCCCGGCGAACCCGGGCGCCAGGAGCGTCTTGCCGGGCTCCGCCAGCGTCCCCGGGCTGCAGTTCCGCCTCACCGCCGGCGCCCAGGGAGGCGTGAGCTTCCGGATGGCGAAGGTCTCCGGCCAAGGCTCGGGCAACGACTTCACCGAGATCACCGCGGTGCGCCTCTTCCACGACGCCGACGAGAGCGGCACGGTGACCGCGGGAGACGTGCAGCTCGGGACCACGCAGACCTTCCCCGCCGACGACGGCACCATCGTGTTCAACTTCGATGTGACGCCGCAGGTGATCGGCGCGTCCTCCTCGGCCGCCTACCTGGTGACGTACGACTTCGCGCCGGGAGCCTCGCCGGGCAAGTCGTTCACCGCCAGCGTCGCCTCGCGCGGGCGGCTCCTGGCGTGGAGCCCCGCGGGTACCCAGCCGGTGGTGGCGGCGGGGAGCTTTCCGCTCTCGGGTGGCCAGCTGTCCATCAGCGCGCCGGCGACCGCGCTCGCCTTTGCCACCACTGCGCAGACCATCTCCGCCGGCGCCTGCTCGGGCGTCCTCACCGTCCAGTCGCGGGACTCGGCCGGTAACCCCGCCGCGGTCCCCACCTCCACCTCGGTGGGCCTGGCCACCACCTCGACCGGGGGCGCGGCCTTCATCGACCCCGCGTGCACTACCCAGGTGACCGGGGTGACCATCCAGGCGGGGGGAGACTCCGCCTCCTTCTTCTACCGCGACACGGTGGCGGGAGCGCCTGACGTCACCGCCTGGGCTTCGGGCCTCGCCTCCGCGATTCAGACGCAGACCGTCGGCGCCGCGCCTCCTTCGCAGCTCGAATTCAGGAGCGCGCCGCTGACCGCCGCGGCTGGCTCGTGCAACGCCGTCACCCTCGAGGCGCGCGATGCGTTTCAGAACCCATCCAAGGTCGCCGCTGCGACTTTAGTGGACCTGACCACCACGTCGGCGGGCGGGGCCTTCCACCTCAACGCCTCCTGCACGCTGCCGGCGAGCAGCGTCACCATCGCCCAGTCCACCTCCGCGGTCACCTTCTACTACCGGGACACCCTGGCGGGGACGCCTCAGCTCGGCGCCACTTCCCCCAGCCTCACCGGCACATCCCAGCAGGAGACGATCAACCCGGCCACTCCCTCCCAGCTCGCCTTCGTGAACGCGCCGCTCACCCTCGCTGCCGGAGCTTGCTCTCCGGGCCTATTGGTCCAGTCGCGGGATCAGTACGGCAACCCCGCCAACGGCGCCGTGGCGAGGACGGTCAACCTGGCCACCAGCTCCACCGACGGCTGGTTCTACTCGGACCCGAGCTGCAACGTCTTGACCGGCGGGGTGGCCATTCCTCCGGGGGCGAGCACGGCGACCTTCTTCTACCGAGACACGGCCGCCGGCGCCGCCGCGGTCACGGTGTCCTCCTCCGGCTTGACCTTTGCCAGCCAGACGGAGGCGGTGAGCGCGGCGCCGCCCTCGAAGCTGGCGTTCGCCACCGGCCCGGTGGCGTCGGTCGCCGGGAGTTGCTCGGCGGCCCTCTCGGTCGAGGTTCGGGACCCATACGACAACCCGTCGGCGGTGAGCGCGAGCACCTGGCTGAGCCTGCTCTCCGACTCCGCCACCGCGACCTTCCACCCCACTTCCTCCTGCGGCTCCGCGGTGAGCGGCGTGGCGATCCCCGCCGGCGCCGCCGCGGTGAGCTTCCACCTCTGGGACAGCCGGGCCGGGGGCCTTTCGCTCACCGCCAGCGCGTCGGGGCTGGGCAGCGTCAACCAGCCGGCGACGGTCACCGCCAAGCCTCCTTCGACGCTGGCGTTCGTCACGCCGTCTCAGACCGTCACTGCCGGCGCCTGCTCGGCGGCCATCAAGGTCCAGGCGCAGGACGAATACGGCAACCAATCGCCGGTGACGACCACCGCCACGGTGGCGCTGGGCACGACTTCCGGCACGGGCGAGCTCCACGGGAGCGCCGGCTGCGGCGGCCTCGTCTCATCGGTAGCGATGCCGAGCGGAACCTCGGAGGTGGACTTCTACTACCGCGACTCCACCGCCGGGGCCGCCACCTTGAGCGCGTCCTCGCCGCCGCTGCTTTCGGCTGCGCAGGGAGTCACCATCAGCGGCGCGGGAGTGCCCTCGCGCCTGGCCCTGCTCGGCCCTGCGCTCAACTTGACCGCCGGCTCCTGCTCCGCCGGCCTCACCGTGCAGACGCAAGACAGCTTCGGCACTCCGGTGAACGTCGCCTCGCCGACGACGGTGAGCCTGAAGACGACCTCGGCGACGGGCTCCTTCCACCTTGGCTCGAGCTGCGGCGCGAAGGTGGGCGGCGCGACCATCGCCGTCGGGTCCAACTCCTTCACCGCCTACTACCAGGACCTCACCGCGGGCACGCCGGCGCTCGGCGCCTCGGCTGCCCAGCTCACCAGCGCCTCGCGCACCGAGACGGTCTACCCGGCGGCGGCCACGGCGGTGGTCTTCGCCACTTTGCCGCTGTCACTTTCCGCGGGCGTTTGCTCCCCGGCCATCGACCTGGAGGCGCGGGACGGTTTCGGCAACCGCTCGAACCTGGCGGTGGCCAACTCCATCGCCCTCGGCAGCGACTCGCCCCTCGGCTCCTTCTACTCGAATCCGAGCTGCTCCTTGGCCTTGGCCAGCGCCGGCATCGGCGCAGGCGCGAGCACGACACCCTTCCACTACCGCGACCTTCGGGCCGGCAGCGCCACGCTCACGGCGAGTCCATCGGGGGGCTTGTCCGGCGACAGCCAGACTCAGCTCGTCGCCCCCGCGGCGGCGGCGAAGCTCGCCTTCACCACCGCCCCCGCAATCCTCAAGGCCGGAAACTGCTCCTTGGCGCTCACCGTCCAGGTGCGAGACAGCTTCAACAACCCCCGGCCGGTCGCCAGCGCGACGCAGGTCAACCTTTCCTCGACCTCGGCCGGAGCCGAGATCCACCCGACCGCGGCTTGCGCGGGTGCGGTCAGCAGCGTGACCGTCGCGGCAGGCTCCGATTCGGCGAGCCTCTACTATCGCGACACCGTCGCCGGAAGCCCTGCCATCACCGCCTCCGCCGCGGGACTGGCGCCCGCCTCCCAGACGGAGAGCGTCGGCCCCGCCGCCCCGTCGGAGCTGGCCTTCACCACGCCTCCGCTGGCGCTCACCGCGGGTCCCTGCTCGCCGCCCATCACCGTCCAGGCCCGCGACGTCCATGGGAACCCGACCGTGCTGCCCGGGGGCGCCGCGGTCAACCTCGGCACCACCTCCGCGGGAGGCGCCTTCTACAGCGACTTCACCTGCAGCACGCTGGTGACGGCGATCGCCATCTCCGCCGGGGCCAGCTCGGCGACCTTCCACTACAGCGACATCGGGACGGGGACGCCTTCCTTGACCGCCTCGTCGGCGGGCCTGAACGCCGCGACCCAGGTGGCCTCCATCTCCGCCGACGCGGCGAGCCGGCTGGTCTTCCTCTCGCAGCCGCAGAGCCTGATCGCGGGAAGCTGCTCGGCGGCCGCCACGGTGCAGTTCCAGGACGCGTTCGGCAATCCCGCGCCGCCGCCGGGCCCCTACCCGGTCTCGCTGTCCTCCACCTCGGCGCGGGCCACGTTCTTCAGTGACGCGAGCTGCGCGATTCTTGCGCCGAGCCTCAACGCCGCATCCGGCTCGAGCACGGTGACGTTCCACTTCCGGGATCTGGCCGCCGGGAGCCCCGCCCTCACCGCCTCCGCGCTGGGCTTGGCCCAGGGCTCGCAACCGGCCACCATCGCCCCGGCGCAGGTGGCGCAGCTCGCCTTCGCCACTCCGGCGCGCATCCTCAGCGCCGGCGCCTGCTCCACGCCCATCACCGTCCAGACGCGCGATGCGTACGGCAACCCCTCGGCGGTCCCGGCGCCGGCTGCCGTGTCGCTCGGCACCACCTCCAGCGGAGGCGGTTTCTTCTCCGATCCGGCCTGCCTCAACTCCTCCGCCTCGGTGACCGTCCCCACCGGAGGCCGCAGCGCCACCTTCTACTATCGGGACACGGTCGCGGGCGCGAGTGGGCTGACCGCCTCCAGTGCCGCGCTCTCCAGCGCGACCCAGACGAACACCGTCGTGGCCGGCAGCCCGGCGAAGCTGGCGATCTCCATGGCGGCCGCGCCGGTGGTTCGCGCCGGAGCCTGCTCGGAGATCATCCCGTTCTGGATCCAGGACGCCTACGGCAATCGCGCCTCCCTGGGTGCGGCCTCGCAAGTGGGACTCTCCTCCTCGCGCGCGACGGCGGCGTTCTACTCCGACGCCGCTTGCACAGATGGGGTGAACAGCCTGGGTCTGCTGGCGGGACAGGACAACTCGGGCTTCTTCTTCGTCGATCCGGCGACCGGGCCGCTGGCGCTCACCGCCTCCATGGTAGGGCTCACTCCCGCGTCGCAGGCGGCGACCGTCGTCGCCGGCCCGCCCTTCAAGCTGGCGTTCGTCACCTCGCCGCAGGAAGTGGGCGTCGACACCTGCTCGGCGATGAGCCAGGTCGAGCTGCGCGACGCCCTGGGCAACTCCACCTTGGCCGAGGCGGACATCGCCATTCCCCTGCAGAGCAACTCGGGTGGAATGAGCTTCTTCGGCGAGCCCGATTGCCGCTCTCCGGTCTCGGCGCTGCAGTTGGCCAAGGGCGGGGGCAAGGTGGACTTCCATTTCCAGGACGCCGCCGCCGGAAGTCCGGTGATCACCGCCTCCGGCGCGGGGTTGGCTTCCGCGTCCCAGTCCCAGACGGTGCGGCCCGCGGGGCCGCCGGCCAAGCTCGCCTTCACCAGCGCGCCGAAGACAATCGAGGCCGGAGTCTGCTCGAGCCCCGTGGTGCTCCAGGCGCAGGACGGCTCAGGCGCGGCCTCGCGCGTCGCCGCCTCCACCGAGGTGGCGGTCGGCAGCTCGTCTGCCTCGGGCGGCTTCTACCTCGAGCCCAACTGCTCGACGAAGGTGGCGCAGCTCGCCTTGCCCGCGGGCGACTACCGGCTGCTGCTGCACTACCGCGACGGGGCCGCCGGAACGCCGATCGTCACCGCCACCGCCCCCGGGCTTTCGGCCGGAACGCAGACCGAAACCATCCTCTGCCCGGCGTCCGTCGATGGGGCGCCGTGCGACGACGGCGACGCCTGCAACGGTCGGGAGACGTGCCAGGGCGGCGCCTGCGCCACCGGCTCGCCGCTGTCTTGTGACGACGGCGACGCCTGCACGGTGGATTCCTGCGACGGCGCCTCCGGCTGCGCCAACGCGCCCCGGCCCGGCTGCTGCCAGCAGCCAGCCATTCGCCGCGAGGCCAACCTCGCCGCAGCGGTAGGAGTGCGCTACCGCTACAGCGCCTTCGGAAAGCCAAGCCTCCTCCGCGGTCAGGGGCCGTTCACCTGGTCCCTCTGCGACAGTCCTCCGCCCGGGGCGCGGATGGACCCCAAGGTCGGAGTGCTCGATTGGACTCCCACCGCGCAGGGGGGTCAGCCGGTCTGCCTCGAGGTGGCCGGATCGTGCGGGGAGGACACCTACCGCTTCACGGTCCAGGTGATCGCGGCGCCGCCGGCTCGGCCCTTGGCTTCGATGTCGCTTTCGCCGGTGGAGCTGCGCACCGGAGACTCGCTGTCGGCCGACGCCAGCCAGAGCGCCGGCCTCAAGCCCTTCGCGGTCCTCTGGGATTGGGGAGATGCCACCGCGCGCGCCACCGGCATCACGGCCAGCCATGTCTACGCGCAGGCCGGCGTGTACCGGGTCCGGGCGCGGGTGTTCGACGCGGTCGGGCAATCGGCCTGGGCCGGGGGCGAGGTGCGGGTGACCGGCGGCGGCTGCGATTCGCCGCCCAGGGTGCGCATCGTCTCCGACCGCGCGGAGGCGGACGGTCAGCTCGACGCGACCTTCCGATGCGACTGCCAGGTGGAGGACTCCGGGGCGGTGTACCTCTGGGACTTCGGCGACGGCGCCGCCTCGCGCGGCCGCGAGGCCCAGCACACCTTCCTCCCCGGCGAGCACCAGGTGTCACTCGCGGTGATCACCGCGCAGGGGTGCGTGGGGCGCGACCAGCTCTCGGTCCGGGTGACCGCCTCCGGCGCCGAGCCGCCGAGGTGCGAGGTGGCGGCCACTCCCGCACTCGGGCCCGCGCCGCTGCGCGCCGAGCTCACCGCCTCCTTCGGCGACGAGGACGGCTCGGTGGCCTCCGCCGCCTGGAGCTTCTCCGACGGGGTGCGCATGGACGCCCTCCGCACCGACGGCGCCGTGGAGCGAACCCTGCTCCAACCCTCGCGCCTCACCGCCAGGCTCACCGTGACCGATGACGCGGGACTGACCTGCGTCTCGGCGGCCTCGGTCGAGGCGGCCAACGCCAGCGGCGTGCAAAGGCCGGAGATCGCCAGCCTGCCCACCCTGGAGGGTACTTGCGGAGTGGCCTACCGCTACGGCGAAGACGGGAGGGCCCGCGCCTTGGGCACTCACCCTCTCACCTGGTCCCTCGGCAAGGGCAAGACCGAGGTGGGGCGTCCGCGCGGAATGAGCATCGACCCGGCCACCGGCGAGCTGCTCTGGACGCCCTCCGAGGCGGAGGCGGGCGAGAACCGCGTTTCCATCGTGGCGGAGAACTCCGCGGGGGCCGCCGCGCAAGAGTTCCTGGTGAAGGTGGAGTGCCGGCGGCGGGGAGGCTGTGGCTGTGGCCTTACCGGCGCTGCCTACACGCTCTTGGCGCTGGCAACCGTTCTTGCCCTGAGGAGGCGGCGATGAGCGCTCACCCCAGTGTCTTGGGAGCAGTCCTCCTGGCGCTGCACCTCGCCCTCCCTTCGCGCGCGGAGCGACCCGCCGCCGGGGCGCTGGAGCTCGTGGTCATCGACGGCCAGATCCCCAAGTCGCTCATCGACCGCGCCTCTGCCGAGCTGAGGGCGAAGCTCGGCGAGGCCTTCGAGCTCTCATCGGAGGCGGAGCTGGCCCGCGTGCGCGCCGGGCGTGAACTGGCGCCGGAGACGCTGGATACCCTGGCGCTCCTCAGCAAGGGGAGGGCGCAGTACGAAGGCTTCGAATTCGCCGGCGCGGTGCAGTCGCTGCGGGCCTCGCGAGCCAAGCTGGTGGACCGGCTGGACAGGCTGCGCGACTACGGGGCGCTCACCGACACGCTCATGTACCTGGGCGCGGCTGCCCTGGCGGGCGGCGACCGGCGGGCGGCGGACGAGGCCTTCTCCGACTTGACCCGCCTCCGGCCCGAGTACCGGGTGGACCCGTCGCAATTCGCGCCCACCGTGGTGGAGGCCTTCGAGCGCGTGCAAAGAGCCCGGCTCAAAGTGCCGCGCGGCCGGCTCACCGTGAGCTCCGATCCGATCCTCGCGGAGGTGTACGTCGACGAGGTGGCGGCGGGGATGACGCCGGTGAGCCTGCCGCTGACGGTGGGAGAACATGCGGTCCGGGTGGAGCTGCCAGGCCACTCCGTCTGGGTGCGGCGAATCGCCGTCACCTCCTACGACAAGCTGGAAATGGAGGCGACCCTGTCGCTCCACCCCGGGGCGGAGGCCTTGCGCACGCTCGAGGGACTCCTCTCGCAGGGGGGCGATCCCGCCTCGATGCTCAACGCGGGAGCAGCCCTCGCCGCGGCGCTCGACGCTCCCGGGGTGATCGTCGCGGCGCTGGGCCTCACCGACGAGGCCTACCTGTTGAGCGTGGTCCACCTCTCCCGCGCCGGGCATGGGCGGGCGGTGGCGGTGGCCTTGGGGGACGAGCCAGGCGCGACGGAGGCCGCGTGCGCGCAGCTTGCGCAGGAACTGGCCATGCGGGTCTCCACACCACTGCCGCCGCAGGACGCGGGAAAGGTGTCCGGCGGAATGCGGGAGGGCCAGCGCCCGGGGCGGGTTTTGGACTACGCGAAGTACGGCGTGGGGATGGCGCCGGGCCAGGCGCCCGCCCGGAAGATGTCCTGGTCACAGCCACCGCCCGGGCCGCCGCCGTCGCCGCTGTACGCCAAGTGGTGGGTTTGGGCCGGCTCCGCCGCCGTCGCCGCCGCGGCGACCGGAGCGGTGTACTACGCCGCCAGCCGGCCGGCCGCTCCGCCGTCGACTCTCTTCGTGCTGGAGCGCCAGCGATGAGGCCCTCCGCCTGCCGGTTGACTTTGGGCTTGGGCGCCGCCTGGCTGGCGGCGTCCGCATGCGGGCCTCCGCCACCGGCCACGGTGCAGCTCCTCGTTCGGGTCCTGGGGGATGAGTGGAGAGACCCGCTCAAGAATCTCGGCACCGCCGAGCGACCCGGCTCGGACGTCGAGCTTCTGAGCCTCTCGGCCGGAAACTCGCAGACGGGCGAAGAGCACACGCTGGAGCTGCCGAGCGACCTCGGCGTCTCGGATCGCCAGGTCCTCGGCGCGCTGCCGATTGCTGCCGGGGCGGGCTGGCAGGTGACGCTGTCCGGGAAGGACCGCTTCGGATTCCTCTGGGCGCTGGGGCGCAGCAGGCCCTTCGAGGTGCCCGCCAGAGGTTCGGCCCAGGTCCCGCTCATGCTCGGAATCGCCGACGACTTCGCGGCCTCCGGGAGAGTGGAAGGAGGCCTCGGGCCGTTCGCCTCCGCCAGCCTGTTGCCCGACGGCTCCGTGCTGCTCGTCGGCCTGGGCGGCGTCTTCGTCCACGAGCCGCAAGCGGGCCGGGTGTGCGGCGAGGACTGCCTTTCCGGCGAGCGGCCTGCGCCTCGCTGGCTGCACGCCGCGGTGACGCTGCCCGATGGCCGGGTCTTCGTCGCCGGTGGCGCCAGCGCCTCCGGGCTACTGCTGGACGACGCCTACCTCTTCGACGGCTCTTCCCGGCAGTTCCTCCGGCTCAGGGTGCCGGGGCTTTTGCCGCGAGCGGGCGCGGCGTCGGTGGCGCTCAGGAACGGGCGCGTGCTGCAGGTCGGTGGGCTGGACACCGCCGCCCAGCCGAGCGCGCGGGCAGTGCTGATCGACCTCTCCGCCTTCGTGGCCGCCGAGGCCCCACCGTTTCCGGGCGGGGTCTCCCTGCCGGCCGCGGCCATGCTGGAGAGCGGGGAGGTGCTGGTGTGCGGTGGCCTCGGTCCGGCCGGCGAGCCGAGCGGGGCTGCGATGGTGTACTCGGCAGACGGCACCAGCGCACGGAGAGCGGCGGATCTCAACTCGCCGCGCGGTGCGCACTCGGCGGCTCCCTTGTCGGACGGGCGGGTGGTGATCTTCGGGGGGCTGGGCGATGGCGAGCGGACCCTCGCCGCGCCGGAGGCGTTCATTCCCACCGCCGGCGCCAGCGGAGAATTCGTCGCCGTGGAGGACACCCACTCGCGCCAGCCGCTCGAGCCGCGTGCCGGCCACGCGGCGGTCCGGTTGGAGAGCGGCGAGGTGCTGATCGTCGGCGGCGAGAACGAGCCCCTGGGGACGCCCGATCCAGGCCGGCCCGGGACTGCGCTCAAGTTCAGCCCGACCGGCGAAATCGGAGACGTCTACCACGGCTCCTTCGAGCGGGTGGGGCTGATTCCGGCGCGCGCGGGCGTGGCGGCGGTGGCGCTCCCCGACGCCAGCGTGCTGGTGGCCGGCGGCGCCCGGGGGCAGCGCGGAGCCAGCTTCCCACCGCGCGAACCAGCGGACTGGGCCGTAGGGCTGGAAGTGTTCGTGCGATCGTCAGCGCGGCCGTGAAGGCCTCAAAAGGTCGCGCCAGCTCTGTGCGCCGCCGAAGCGGAGCCGCTCGCTTTGGAAGGCCCTCGCCGCCAGCGCCACCGCGCCCGCCGAGCAAGCAAGCACCGACGCCAGGGTGATCAGCACGTGGAGGGGCCCCGCCGTTCCCAACACCGTCGCCTTCACCAGCAAGGCCACGTTCAGGAGTGGGATCGCCGCCGTCCAGGCGTTGAGCTCGATGCCCGGCATCATCGTCAACAGCCCCGGCACCATGGCGAGCAGCGCCACCGGGGTGAGCAAATTCTGCGCGTCCTTGAACGAGCGCGCCAAGGAAGCCACCGCCAGCGCCACCCCGCTCGAGAGGAAGCTCGCCGGCACCAGGCACAACAGCAGCACCGAGATCTGTCCCGGCCCGAACGCCATCCGAGCGACCGTCTCGTGGAACCGGAAGCCGATGCCGAAGGAGATCGCCATCGCCGTGAGATTGACCAGGGTGGCCAAGGTGGCGATCACCGAGACCGAGAGGTACTTGGCGGCCATCACCTGGAGCGGATGAACCGGCGCGGCCAACAGCGTCTCCAGCGTCCCCCGCTCCTTCTCGCCGGCGGTCGCGTCCACCGCCGGGTAGAGCGCGCTCATCAAGAGCATCACCACCAGGAGCACCGGCAGCACCCGCGAGGCCACCAGCGGGCCCAGGTCCTTCTGGAAGTCCACGTCCACCTCTTCGGTCTTCAGCGGCTCGGCGAACGTCTCCGGCAGCTTCGCCCCCGCCAGCCGGAGCTTGAGCGCGCCCACCGCGGCCGAGGCCAACACCCGCCGGACGCGCTCCAGCGCCTCCATCGAGCGGTCGTGCCGCTTGGTGTAGAGGACGGTGAGGTGCGCCTGCCGGCCGCGCGAGACCTCCTGGTGTGAGCCCTCCGGCGCGTCGACCACCGCCCAGACTTTCTTCTCGCCGAGGGCCCGCTCGGCCTCGGCGCGCGTGAGCCGCCGGTAGCTGGTGTGGGCAGGCGGCGGCTGGCCGCGCAGGAAGGCCTCGGCGTCGTCGCCCACCACCGCGACGGTCAGCTCCTCCCGGGCGAGCCGCTCCTGGCCGGCGGCCATCACGAAGCCCACCAGCGCCATCATCCCCGGGTAGAGCAAGATGGGCAGGAGCACCATGGTGAGCAGGGTGCGGCGGTCGCGCAGGCTGTCGATCAGCTCCTTCTTGAGCAGCACCCCGACCGCGCTCACGAGCGGGCTCCGAGCTTCGCGTAATGGAGGAACGCTCCGGTGAGCGACGGCTCGCCGCTCCGGTGGCGGAGCTCCGCGGGAGTGCCCTCGGCCACCGCCTTCCCCGCGGCGAGGAACACCAGCCTGTCGCAGAGGAACTCCGCCTCCTCCATCCGGTGGGTGGAGAAGAGCACCGCCTTCCCCGCCCCCCGCGCACGCCGCACCATCTCGAGGATGCCGGAGGAGGCCAGCGGATCCAGCGAGGCGGTGGGCTCGTCCAAGACGTAGACCGCCGGCTCGTGCAGGACTGCCCGGGCGATGGAGACGCGTTGCTTCTGGCCGGTGGAGAGCGATCCGCAGCGGCGGTCGAGGAACTCCGACAGCTCCAGCTCCGCTGATAGCTGAGCGAGCCGGCCGGTGATGGCGACCTCCGCCATTCCGTGCAGCCGGCCGAAGGTGGAGAGCACCTCCTTCACGGTGAGCCGCTCGTAGAGCCCGGTGCTGGCGGTGAGGAAGCCAAGCTGGCGGCGCGCCTGCAGGGGCCGCTCCGTCACGTCGAAGCCCAAAAGGAGCGCCCGCCCGGAGGTCGGGGCGAGCAGGCCGGCCAGCACCCTGAGCGCGGTGGTCTTCCCTGCGCCGTTCGGCCCGAGCAGGCCCACCACCTCGCCCGGCCGGACTTCCAGCGACAGCCGATCGACCGCGCGGAGCGCCCCGAAGTCCTTGGTCAACTCCTCGAGCGAGATGGCCGCCACGCCCTAACGCCCCTCGATGGCCGCGCGGACGTCGCGGACGAAGGCCTCCTCGACCTTGGCGCCCGTCTCGATGGAGTAGAGCAACACCGGCTCGGGCAACTCGTGCCAGAGCGACTTGGGGCCGTACCAACGCTGCACCGAGAGCAGCTCTCCCTTCGGCGAGCGGTGCTCGAAGCGCTGCAGCTCTGGCCCCGGCGGCGCCACGAATTGAGTCAATAGCTGCGGGATGTGACGCGTGCGCTCGACGCTTAGCCGGAAGCCCTTCCCGATCGGCACCTCTTGCTCGCTCACCTGCCGCGGGCGGTTCGGCCGGCGGTCGATGATGAACTGGGTGATGTCGACTTGCCGCTTCTTTAGGCCGAATGCGGCTTCGAGCCGGTCGGCCCCGACCTCCACTCTCGGCGAGACGCGGTGATCGCGGAACACCACTGACAGCCTCCGGCCGATCTCCGCCATCTCCATCGCCTGCACCTTCGCGCCGCCGTCGCCGGCCTGCGCGGTCAGGAGCGCAACTGCCATCAAGGGAATCACTCCAGCCTCCTCGCGCGGCTCAGCCCCAAAGGCGCCTCCCTCGGCCGGACCCGGGGGAGCCTCCTTCGCAGGGGCCCCATACGGCCGCCCCGCAACGCACCACGGGCAGGGGCCGGTCGATGCGGGAGAGCTTCAGTTGAAGTTGGTGACCGAGGCCTCGCCGGTCTTCCGGTCGATGATCGCCCACAGGCCATGGTCGCCCTGCCCGTCGGTGCTGACGGAGAAGATCCACGCGTCCTTGTTCTCTTCGCCGGTGGGGATCTCTTCGCCGACCGGGACCAGCTCCATCGAGCCGTCCTTGAGCAGCCGCTCCACCTCGGCGGCGATCTTCCTCTCGTCCTCCAGCGGCTGACCGTCAGGCCCGCCAAACTCGCGGGCGAAGGCGGGGAGCCCCGATTCCTGGTCCGAGGCGACCGCCTTGAGCGCGCGGGCGAACGCGTCCTCGTAGGAGATGGCGCTCCTGCCGAAGGCGCGCAGGTGCTGATCCACTCGGCCGGCGGGCGTGGTGTCGCGGGTGGTGAGAGCACCGGAGGTCACCGCCGTCCGCTGCTGGGCGTCGAGATAGTTGGCGAAGTTGTCGCGCAGGTTCTTGGGGAGCTTCTTCGCCTCGGCGGAGCTGAGGTACCCGTCGCCGTTCTTGTCGGTGGCCTTCGCCCAGGCCTCCATCATCACCACGAACTCACGTGCCACGTCCTTGGCCGAGACGCTCCCGGCGGGCAGCTTGAATTGGGAATCAGCGAAGTTGTCCCGAAGGTCCTTTGCCAGCCGCTTCGCCTCGGTCGGGCTGATCAGCCCGTTCTTGCTCACGTCCGCCTTCTTGAGCTGCACCTCGACGTAGCTCCGGCTGGCGGCGACGAGGTCGTCGATCCTCACCTTGGTGATCTTGGCCATGGGCTCCCTCCGCGTTAGGGCGCACACCCTAGCCGATCGCGCCCCGCCGGGGATAGCCGGCGACCGTCGTCAGCGCGCGACGAGCCTGGCTCCCATCGGGGCGCGGCCAAAGGCGACCCCCGGGAGCGCCAAGGGCTCGATGACGAAGGTGAGCAGGTACTCGCCCTTGGGGATGCGCATCAGGTAATCCGCGCTGCCGCCCTGGAAGCTCCAGGTGAACACCTCCTCGTCCACGGTCCGGCGGAGATCAAGGCCCACCTCCCGCTGCCCCACCCTCGAGTCGGGCACCACCTCGCCGCCCACCCGGAGCGGCCCGGTCACCTTGACCGTCTGGTAATGCAGCTCGGCCACCTGCGCCTCCTTGAGCTCGAGCCGGGTGATCAGCCGCTGCCAGCCCTCGGCGTACCCCGGGTAGGTCTCCGGGTCGACCTGGAAGGAGATGTCGTAGTTGCCCTTCGGCACCCGGAGGAAGAACGAGCCCTCCCCGGCGGTGATCAGCCGGCGCCGGTAGAATCCCCCCGGGCCCTGGAAGATGAGCGTGCCGGCCAGCTTCCCCGAAGGTGGCGGCGACCCGTCGACCAGGAGCTTCCCCTGGAGGGAGGAGGTGGCGATCTCGATCGGCATCTTGGTGTCCTGGGTCACCGCGAGCCGGCGCTCCACCAGGTACCAGCCCTCCACCAGGTCGGTCCGGAGGTGGTCGTCGATCCACAGCGCCACGTAATAGCTGGCCGGGAACGCCCGCAGGGTGAACGACGGCGCGGTGAGCGGGACGTCATAGTAGCTGACGAAGCCAGGCTCGAACGGGCCGGGCACTCCGTAGGCGAACAGGAAGAACGCGTAGGTCGGCACCGGGCGCACCGGCACCCCGTCCACGGTGATGCCTCCTTCGATCGCGTACGTCCTCAGCCCGAAGCTCGCCGCCGCGCTCTTGGTGAGGTCCACCGAGGGGGCGAGGGGGAGCCCGAAGATGGACGAGGGAAAGGAACGGTCTGGCGGGCCCTGCGAGTTGAGCACCAAGGCGTACTGCTCCTTGGGCACGATGGAGTGGAGCTGGGGCGTCCCTCCCTCGTGGAAGCTGCGAGCCAGCGCCCGCTGGGAGCTGAAGGCGACGTAGTCCAGCTCGTAGTCGTGGCCGGCGCGCCGGTCGGGGAACGGCTGGCCGTCGACGGTCAGCTCGGCCTCCAGCTCGCTCGATGGGATGTGCACGTCGATGGCCTGGTCCGAGCTGAAGAGCAGCCCCGGGCTGACCGGCCAGCCGTACAGCTCGGTGTCCCCCAGGGCATCCCGAGGGACGGTCAGCTCGAGGCTGAACGCCCCCTCGAGCAGCCCCACCTCGTAGGCGCCGCCCTGGTTGGTGGCGCCCACCCACTGCGCGATGGGCTTCCCCGAGGCGGTGAGCTGCACGTCCGGCTGGTTCTGCACCGGAAGCCAGGGGATGCCGCCAAAGGAGATCGCCCCCCGGAGGGAGTGGCTCTTGAGGGCGAGGTCTCGCTGCTGGTTCCGGGTCATGTCCGCCAGCCCGAAGTCCTCGTGGCCGGCGTGGGTGGGGAAGATTCCCTCGGGGTGGTAGCGGAGCGAGTCGTAGCGCGCCCGCATCACCCGCACCTCGTACGCGCCCACTCCGTCGGGCTGGAAGTCGATCTCGCTCTCGTAGCTGCCGGCGACGAACTGGAGGTTGATCGGACCTGCCACCGGCGCGCCGTTCAGGGAAGCTTTCCCCAAGAGGCTCCGGAGCGCGATGCAGATGCCAAAGCGCACCCCAGAGTCGGAGGGCGAGTAGATCTCGGCGGGGCACTCCTCCGCGGCCCATCGGTCGGAGAACGGGCTCCCGGCGTCCGGGGCGGGGACGAGCGGGGGCCTGGGCGCAGTCCCCGCGTCTTTGGCCGGGAGGGCGGGCCCAGGCTGAGGAGGCTCCTCCGCTGCGGGCGGGACGCAGCGGCAGCCGGCAAGGGAGGTCAGCGCCGAGGCGAGGGCGACGGCGCAAAAGGGCGAGGTGAACGGCGGCGAGAGCACGGGCGCAAGGGGCAGAGCCGGCACCCTCTCGCAAATCCAGGCGGGCGACAAGTCGAGTCGCGCCGTGGCTTCGCACGAAGAACCGCCGGGGTCCGGACCGGGAGCGCGTTCGCGCGCGGGGACGGGCAGGGGTGCCGGCGCTTCGGGCGGTCAAGCCCGGGAGGCGATCCGCTCGACGTGGCGGGACGCGGCGAGGGCGACCTCGTCCTCGTCCAGGGTGAGCAGGCGCCGGTCGCGCATCACCAGCCGGCCGTCGATGAGCACGTGGCGCACGTCCGAAGACTTGCCCGCATACACCACCTGCCCGGCCACGTCGGCGGCGGAGGGGAGCGCGTGCAAAGAGCCCATGTCCATCACCATCAGATCGGCGCGCTTGCCCGGCTCGATGGAGCCGATCTCCTCCTCCAGCCCGAGCGCCCGCGCCCCTCCCAGGGTGGCCATCTCGAGGACCTGCATCGGCTCCATCGCGGCGGCGCCGGCCCGCGGCTTGTGGATGAGGGCCGCCAGCCGCATCTCGAGCAGCATGTCCAGGTTGTTGTTGCAGGGCGCTCCGTCGGCTCCCAGGCTCACCGGCACTCCGTCGGCGAGCAGCTCCGGAACCTTCGCCACGCCGGAGGCGAGCTTGAGGTTCGAGCTGGGGCAGTGGCAGACCACCGTCCGGCTCTCCCGGAGGATTCGCTGCTCCTCGGAGGTGAGCCACACGCAGTGCGCCAGGGTGACGTGGGGCCCGGTGACGCCGACCGAGTGGAGGTAGGCGACGTTGTCCTTGCCCGTCTTCTGCCGCACCAGATCGCACTCGGAGGAGTTCTCGCTCGCATGCGTGTGCACCCTGGCCGACCGCTCGCGCGCCTCCCTGGCGACCGCGCGCAAGAGCTCCTCGGAGCAGCAGAGCGCAAACCTCGGAGCGAAGGCGTAGCGCAGCCGGCCGCCCTCGGTGCCGTGCCAGCGGTCGAGCAGGCGGAGGCTCTCGGCGATCGAATCGCCGGTGGTCTCCCGGAGGCGGGCCGGCACGCCCTGGCCGGCGTCCATCATCGCCTTGCCGCCGGTGAGCCGGAACCCGCAGTCCCGCGCCGACTCGAAGACCGCGTCGTAGTGGCGCACCGTCCCCATGTCGAGCGCCGCGGTGGCCCCCGACTTGATCAGCTCTCCGAAGGTGAGGTCCGCCGAGGCCCGCATCGACTCGGCGTCGTGGGCGGCCTCGAGCGGCCAGATCCGCTCCCGGAGCCAGTCCAACAGCTCGAGCCCGTCGGCGCGGTTTCGAAACAGCGTCTGGCAAGCGTGCAGGTGGCCGTGCACCAGCCCGGGCAACACCACCCTTCCCGAGGCGTCGAGGGTCCGGCGGAAGCCCTTCTTCCTGAGCGGGCCGGGAGTGACCTTGACGATGCGGCCGTCCTCGATGACCACGTCGGCGCTCGGGAGCACCTCGCGGCCGGGGTTCATGGTCACGACCGTGCCGTTGGTGATGACGAGCTCCAAGGCCGGGCGGATCTAACACGGCTTCGCCTCAAGTCGTACCCTTCTTGCCGGAAGTGAGCCGGCCCCCTTTCCGGCGCCGCCCCGCTCTGTTATCCCGCGCGCCATGCGCTCATCCGCTTGCCAGGACTCAATCGTCCTGGGCCCTCGAAGGCCATGGCGTCCCTGGGACGCGGCGGGGGCCTTCTGCCTCGCCCTGCTCCTCGGCTGCACTCCGGACATCCCCAGGGATGCGCCTCCCTCGGTGGTAGTGGCCGAGTACGACCCGTCGGCCGCGGTGCCGGTGGTGCCGCGGCCCAACGACCTCGCGCTCTACCGGACGGGCTTGGTCGACGTCGCGGACGCCGAGGGCGTCCCCGAGGCCGAGGTGCAATTCAACCGCTACCTCCGCACGCTGGATGGATTCCCGAGCTCGGCCACCGCGAGCTGCACCTTCTCCGGTCCGCTGGACCCCGCCACGGTCCAGGCGGCGGCGCGGGTGCTCGACGTGACCGACCCCTCCGCGCCGATCGAGCTCTCCTCCACCGCGTCCTACGAGGAGTCGAAGCGGCGACTGAAGGTGACGGCGCGCTTTGGGCGCGAGCGCTCCTATGCAGTGGCGTTGCTCGCCGGCGCCGGGGGCCTTAAGGGTGCCGGCGGCGAGGAGGTGGTGGGAGCGCCGACCTTCTCCCTGCTCCGGGCGAAGAAGCCGCTCGCCACCTGCAGCGACCTGGCGGCCGCCGACTGCCGGCCCACCACCTCCCTCATCTCCGGAGAGAGCGCGGAGGACGAGCGGGCCAAGGCGGTGTTGCTGGAGAGGGCGCGGAGGGCGCTCAAGCCGGCGCTGGACCTCTTGGAGAAGCAGGGCGTGCCCCGGGAGCAGGTCGCCGCCGGGTGGGTCTTCAGCACCCACCGGATGGGCCTCGCCACCTTCGACCCGGCGAGCAAGGTGGTCCCCTTCCCCAACGACCTCCTGATGAAGGATGGGCGCGTCAACCTGCCCCCGGACCCGGCGGACGATCTCTCCGCGCAGCAGCTCAAGGCCGCGCTGAACGCCCTCGATGGGTTCTCCACCAGCGCCTCGCTGCTCACCGAGGGGAGCGAGGCCAAAGGCGCCGCGGACGTGCGCCTCGATGGGCGCTCACTGGACGCCTCGCAGTTCAGGCTGGTGAACCTGGACAACCCCTCCGAGCTGGTGCCCGTTGAGGTCAGCTGCCGCTCCTGCGGCGAGGGGGCCAAGGCCCCGGGGAGCGAGCCGGACCAGGTGGCGCTCAAGCCGGCACTGCCGCTGCGCTCGCACACCCGCTACGCCGTGCTCTGGCTCAAGGGAGCGCAAACCCTGGCCGGCAAGCCGGTGAACGCGAGCCCGCTCTTCGCCCTCTCGCGCTTGTCGGCGCCATTGGCCTCGGGCGGAAAAAGCACCCTGGACTCATTGGACGATCTCTTTGCGGTGCTGCTGGAGCCGCTAAGGCAAAAGCTCCAGCCCGCGCTGGCTGCGGCCGACCGCCTCTCCATCCCGCGCGAGGAAGTGCTGCTGGCCTGGACGTTCACCACCCAGACCACCACCGAGCTGAGCCAGCTTCGGGCCAAGCCGCAGGCCTGGGGGCTTCCGAGCGGGCTCTCCGGCGGGCCGGCGAGCCTGGTGGCGGTGGACCTCTCGCTGCTCGCGCAGACGTCGGCGCTCATCGGGCGCGACGTGCACTCCGAAATCCGCTGGGCGAAGGAGGGCGAATTCACCTCCGGCAACGCGCTGGATCCTTTGGGGAGCGAAGTGAACCTCGCCTCCGGCCTCTCGGTGCCCACCGATGGCGCCTTCACTTCCTCGGCGCTGGCCTCACCGAGGCCCGAGGCAAGGAGGTTCATCCTCTTCGTGCCGAAGACGGCGAGGTACCCGGACGGGCGCACCCCGCTGGTGTTCTTCCACCACGGGCTCGGCCAATCCCGGCGCGACTCGGTGGCGATCGCGAACACCGCCGCCAGGGCAGGCTACGCGACGCTGGCGATCGACGCTCCCTTCCACGGCCTGCGCTCCTATTGCCAGTCGAGCGCCGACTGTCGGGCCGGCACGAGCTGCACCGGCCACCGCTGCCCGGACACACTGGCGGATCCGAACGACGGCTATCGGATCCGCACCATCGGGACGCCGCTCGGCCCGCGGCCTGATCCGCTGGAGACGCCGGACATCTCCGGGAGCCAGTTCTCCTCGTCCACGAACGTGTTCGCGAGCCGCGATCACTTCCGCCAGCAGGTGATCGACTACGGCCAGCTCATCCGGGTGCTGGAGGACAAGGTCTCCGGTCTCGCCGCGATCGACGTGGATGATCCGGCCACCTCGGTGGTGGAGAAGCTCGAGCCTTCCGGGCCGGGCTACCTGGGCCAGTCCCTCGGGGGAATCATCGGCACGCTGATCGCTGCGGCGGTGCCGGAGATACCGGCTTCGACGCTGAACGTGCCGGGCGCCTCGATGACGGACATCATGCTCACCGCCCCGGCTTTCAGCTCGGGCAAGCAGGCGATGGATGCCTACCTGGCGGCGCGCGGCAAACCGGTGGGAAGCCAGGCCTACGAGCAGTTCCTGGACATCGCGCGCTGGGTGTTGGATCCGGCGGACCCGCAGTCTTTCGGCCGCCACCTGATCGCGGAGCCGCTCCGGGACGAGCTGGCGGGCGCGGCGGGGCCGAGGAAGAAGATCTTCGTGCAGTGGATCGAGGGCGACCAGGTGGTGCCGAACCCGACCACCCGGCTGCTGGTGCGGAGCGTCGATGCGGCGCCGGCCCCGGGCAACTTTCGCGACAAGATGTACACGGGGGGGAGCCACGCCTTCCTGCTCGACCTGTTCACCTCTCCCGGACTGGCGCTCGCGGCCCAGGCGGAGGCGATCCAGTGGATCGACGACGCGAGGAGCAACCCATGAGGGCGGCGGCGGCAGCGCTGTTGTGGTCTCCCTTGGCGGTGGCGGCGGGGTTCGCGGTGCCGGAGCAGTCGGCGCGTTCGCTGGGAATGGGCGGGGCGGGGGCCGCCTCGATCGAGGGGGCGGCGGCGGTCTACTACAACCCCGGCAGTCTGGGCTTCGAGGACGGGCTCTCCGCCGAGCTGTCGGCGACGCTGATCGTCCCGAGCTTCGAGTACGAGCCGCAAAAGGCGGTGGATGGAAAGCCGTCGCGGGTGGAGCCAAGTCTGTTCGCGCTGCCCTCGCTCTTCGCGGCGGCGCCGGTCGCGAAGCAGGTGTACGTGGGCATCGGGGCGTTCTCGAACTTCGGGTTGGGCCTCAGATGGCCGGAGGACTTCGACGGCCGGTTCGAATCGAGTGCGGCGAACATCACGACCTTCACGGTGAACCCGTGCTCCGCCTACCGGATGAGCGATCAGCTCTCCTTCGGCGGGGGTGTCAGTCTGGTGAGGGCGACGGTGGAGCTATCGCAGAAGCTGAACTTCGTGGACAGCGAGGGCAGCCTTCGGATGGGTGGAGGCACCTACGGGGTCGGATTCAACGCAGGAGTCTCTGCTCGGCTCTTGGAGGAGCGCCTGGGGCTTGGGCTTGCGTACCGCAGCGCCACGCCGCTGGTATTTCGGGGGCGGGCGGACTTCACCGCGCCGACCGAGTTCCAATCGAAGCTGCGCGACCAGGACGTCCTGACGCATCTCACGCTCCCGCATCAGCTCACGCTGGGAGCGTCCTTTCTTGCAACCGCTCGCCTGAGGCTCGTCGCCGACGCCGCTTACACCGCGTGGTCGTCTCTCGATGCGCTGCACATCGACTTCCAGGAGAGCGAGGAGCTGGACCAGGACTTGAGGCGCGACTGGCGCGACACGGTCACGGTGAGGTTAGGGGCGGAGCTGGCGCTGGAAGGGCTCTCCCTCCGGGCGGGAGCCGGCTACGATCCCAGCCCCTCTCCCTCCGACACGGTTTCGCCGTCCCTACCGGACGGCAACCGGCTGCTCTTCTCGGCTGGGGCGGGCTACCGGATGGGAAACCTGAGCGGCGATCTAGGCTACCTGTTGGTGCTGGTGTTGCCGCGTGAGACGACAGGAGACGCCTTCCCTGCTCGCTACCGGGGGACGGCGCACCTGCTCGGGCTCTCGGTGGCCGTTCGCCAGTGACTTGGCTCGGTCGAGAGTCGAGGGTCGACCCTACATGGACCTCTTCGTGAACGCATGCGGCAAGAGCTTCGCCAGCTTCCATCGCGCTTCGCGTCCAGCCAGGGTCCGGCTCCGCACCGGCAACGCCGGGGCGCCCAGCTCGGCCATCACCTGCCGGCACATCCCGCAGGGAGGGGTGGGCCTTTCGGTGTCGACCACGATCGCCACCGCCAGCAGGCGGCGCCGCCCCTCGGCGACCATCCGGGCGATCGCGTTCCGCTCGGCGCAGACGGAGAGCCCATAGGAGGCGTTCTCCACGTTGCACCCGGCGAAGACGCCGCCGCCCTCGGAGAGCACCGCCGCTCCCACCCGGAACTCGGAATAGGGTGCGTAGGCCAAAGCCCGGGCCGCTTGGGCGGCCTCGAACAGCTTCTCCCAGGGAACGCCGGGCATCGCGCCGCGAAAGTGTCGCACGAGCGGGCCGTGGCGCCAGTTTGCCCTTCAGCGCTCCGTAAGAAGCTGGTCGTCGAGGTGCTTGGCGATGGCCAGCTCGCTCTCCACGTCCAGTTCCACGAAGCGGACGTGGAAGTCGATGCCCTTTCCGCCCTGGTCGGCCACCCGGATGATCTCCCCCTTGGCCCGCACCTCCTTGGGGACGCCTGGAAGGCGGAAGCGCACCTCCACCTCCTTGCCGACCGAGGGGTACTTGCCCTTGAAGTAGATGCCGCCCAGAGCCAGATCTCCGTCGCGTTCGACGTAGGAGCCTCCCTCGGCGATGTCGCGCACCAAGAAGTGCATCGGCACCCGGGGAGACTCCCTTCGCTCGTTGCCTCGCCGATCGCGCCGCCCTCTGGCCTCCGGCGCCCGCTCCGCGAGCCGACGTTCTTCGCTGCGTCTTTCCGCCATGGCGACGGCGACTATACCCAAGCGCCGCTCTCCGTCTTTGAAAACGGCGCTGGCTCCGAGGCCTACTTCGCGGCCTCTGCCGCCTTGGGAGTGGAGAGCGCCTTCGCCTTCGGCTTGGCCTTCTTCGCCGCCGGGGCGGGAGCGTTGGTCCCGGTTGGCGCCACCTGGGCCGCCGCCTTCTCCTCCGGCTTGGCGTCCGCGGGCGCGGCGGAGCCGGCCTGGGCGTACTGGACCTTCTCCGCGTTCTCCTTCGCCGCGTTCTTCCCGCGGTGTGCCTCGCAGGCCAGGGCGACCGAGGGCACGGCGAGGGCGACAGTGAGAGCGATGGCGAACTTGCGGATCATCTTCGGTTCCTTTCTTGGCGTCGAAGCAGGCGAGTGGACGCCACGATAGGCGAACCATTCACCTTTCGCTCGCGCTTCGCTGAAAGTCCGTCTGCGCCTGGCCTTGCGGCACGACGCGGCGCGCCAGAACCGAGGCGGAAAGTGGGCGCTAGCCGCCGTTCCCTTATGATGGCGGGGTGGGCCTGTTCGAGGTGCTCGAGGAGTGCGCCGCCGCGGTCCGCGCGCGAGCGCCGGAGGTCAAGCCGCGGGCGGGAGTCATCCTGGGCAGCGGACTCGGCGCCTTCGCCGACACCTTCGAGCGAAAGGTGGTCATCCCATACTCCGAGCTGCCGCATTTCCCCTGCTCCTCGGTCCCCGGTCACGCCGGGCGGCTGGTGCTGGGTGACTGCGGCGGCGAGCCCGTGGTGGCGATGCAGGGCCGGGTGCACTTCTATGAGGGGTACCCGCCCTGGCAGGTGGCGCTCCCGGCGCGAGTCTTGTGCAGGCTGGGAATCCGCTCGCTGGTGGTGACGAACGCGGCAGGGGCGATCAGCCCCAACCTGGCGCCGGGCGACTTGATGGCCATCACCGACCACGTCAACCTCGCGGGCTGGAACCCGCTGGCCGGGCCGAACGACGAGCGGCTGGGTCCGCGCTTTCCGGACATGAGCAAGGCGTACCACCCTGGCCTCACCGAAACGCTGGCCGAGGCAGCTGGAGGACTGGGCATCGAGCTCAAGCGGGGGGTGTACGCGATTCTCTCCGGGCCGTCCTACGAGACGCCGGCGGAGATCCGCGCCCTCCGGGTCCTTGGAGCGGACGCGATCGGGATGAGCACCGTGCCGGAGGTGATCGCGGCGGCGCACATGGGAGTGAAGGTGGCGGGCATCAGCTGCATCACCAACCTGGCCGCCGGCATCGGTGACAAGCCCCTCACCCACGAGGAGGTCGCCGAGACCGCCAACCGCATGCGGGACGTCTTCTGCCGGCTGCTCGGGAGCTTCCTCCCGGCGGCAGCTCGGGCCTGAGACTCAGACCCTCCTCGGGGAGCAAAGCACGTAGTGGAAGACGTCCCTCCTCCCCAGCTCGCTGTAGCCCCAGTGGTCGTGCAGCTCGTGGAAGCGGATCTCGTAGCCGGCCTCGTCGAGCTGGTGGGCCAGCGCGCCCCGGGTTGGGAACCAGCGCGACTGGCCATCCCAGTTGATCCACACGTCCGGCCGGTACAGGGGCAGCCCCTGCCCGTCCCACACCGAGCCCGCCCCCTTGATGCCGAAGCAGAAGAAGGCCTGCCCGCTCTGCCGCGAACGGAGGAGACGATGGACCAGCTGGAGGATGCGCCGCAGCTCTCCCGATGAGAAGTAGTGCAGGCTGGAATAGGAGTAGACGAGGTTGGCTTCCGCCTCGGGCACAGTGAGTCGCTCGAGCAGCTCGAGGAAGTCGCTCCGGATGAGGCGGGGCGGAACCCGCGGCCGCTCGCGGGCCACCCGCTTCTCGAAGGCCTCTAGGGCCCGCTCGGAGATGTCGATGCCGGTGTAGGAGTCCACCAGCTCCGAGCCGAGCAGCCCGAGGGCGTCATTGCCGATACCGCAGCCCAGCTCGAGGACGCCCAGGCGCAAGCCCCTTGGGCGCAGCTCCTCGAGCAGGCGCCATACCAGCGGGTTGGGCTCGCGCTCCCGCATGAAGCCATACGCGAGCCGCGGGTCGGCATACATCCTCCGCCAGTCGAATTGCAGGTCGAGCATGAAGCGGGCGTAGGCTTGGGACTCGCGCTCTCTGCCTTCGTCGGCCAGCGCGCCGAGAATGGCGAGCAGGTAGCCGCTCAGGTCCAGCGCCGCGCCGTGCTCGGCGAGCGGCAGCCAGAGCGCACTCGCCAGGTCTCCGGATCTCTTTATTATCCACTCGGGCACCAGGCGCGCCAGGCGGCGCTGCTCCGCAGGAACGCGAAAGAGGCGGGTGGACAGCGCCTCGCGGACGGCGCCGAGGCCGGAGGGAGGGGGGGTGGTGCTCCACTCCGCCGGCAAGCCCAGCGCCGAGACTTCGCGGGTCAGCTCCGAGAGGGCCGCGTCGGGCTCGGGCACTCCGGCCTCGGCCAGGAGGTCCCGCCGCCTCGTGAAGTTGGCGGGCATTGCCCCCAACCTCTGTCCACGCTAGCAGCGGGGGAGAAGGGCCTGCGTGACGGTGAGCGCCTGCCGGCTTGCTGTCCGCGGCTCCTCCCCCACCGGGAGGGGGCGCTGAGCAACCTTTCAGCTACGGCCCGGTGTAGGCGACGTCCAACGCGTAGGTGGCAGCGGCGTAGCCGCGGACCATGAGGTAGGCCGACGAGGCCCCGGAGGGCACGGTCACCAGGCAGCTCTCCGCCGGGCCGTCGAGGTAGGGCCGGCAGTCGTACGCGGAGGTCGTCGGCTGCGAGCCGAAGCGGACGTACAGGTCCGGATCCCCGCTGCCGCTCATCACTACCTGGAAGGTCGTGCCGGCGACCACCGAGAGAGGCCCGTGGTAATTCTGCGCTCCCTGGGCGACCGTGCCGGTGTACCGCGCGGTACGCGAGGTGCCCGAGGGCCCCGGCTGCCCTGGCGTGTAGCGGACCACCAGCTTGTAGCTGCCCGCCGAGTAGCCGCGGACGGTGATGTACGCCATCGAGCGGGAGGACGGCACGGTGAGGCTGCAGCGCTCGGTCGCGCCGGTGAGATAGGGCCGGCAGTCGTAGGCGCTGAGCGTCGGTGCCGAATCGAACCTGACGTAGAGGTCGGGATCTCCGGTGCCGGTCATCTCCACCTCGAAGAGCGAGCCGGGGGCGACGGCGATCGGCCCATGGCTCCGGCTCTGCCCCTGCGAGAGGCTGCCGCTGAAAGTCTGGGTGGACTGCCCGCTCGGCGGAGGCTGGGTGGTGCCCGGAGCGCCGTAGAGGCTAGCCGCGCCGGAGATGTCGTAGGCGGTGAGGGGGAGGGTCCAGTTGTTGGTGCCGTTGCACTGGGGGTAGTGCATCGCCGAGGAGGAGTCGTAGGGAGTGAGCGCCCGCCACTGACTGTCCTCGAAGCAGGCCCCCGCCTCGGGGCGGGTGTGCTCGTGCCGGAACCCCAACGCGTGGCCCAGCTCGTGCCGCAAGACGCCGGTGAGCACCGTCTGCCCGGAGCTGAAAGCGCTGCCGTCGATCAACACGTTCCGAGTGGAGCGGCCCTGGTTGGGGAAGAAGGCCATCGCCATGTACTCGCCATTCACGTTCACCGGACGCACGTCGAAGAGGACGCTGCTGTTGGAGGCGGTGCAGCTTCCGTCCTGCGCCGCGAGGTGGATGAAGTCGATGTCCGCCGCTGCCTCCCAGGAAGCCGCCGCGTCGTTCAGCGCCTGCACCACCTGGCCGTGCCGGGTGCCGAAGTTGGTGCTGACGCAATAGGTGAGGTTGCGCTTCTGGGTGTTGCTCCAGCGAACGTCCGAGCCGCCCGAGCGGTACACCGCGAGCTGCCCGGAAAGGACGTGCACCTCGTAGAACTCGCGAAGTTGCTTCAAGTCCTCCACCGGCGTGTCGCCGTCCACCAGGTAGACCCCATTGGTCGGCTCCCGGTAGACGCCGGCAGAAAACTCTTCCCAGGTGACCGGCTGGCCCAACTCTCCCTCGCCCATCTCGACGTAGAGGTCCCCGCTCACTCCGCACGCCCCACTCAACACCGATGAGAAAACTGCCAAACCGAAGAGCGCTTTATTAGACATGCTGATTGGAGCACCCGGCAAAATCCCCTTCGAGGGCAGAGATGCCCTCGTGCCGGCGTGCCGCGAAGGCCTGTCGGGAGCCGCCCGTCCTCTAGCAATCGCCCCGCCAAACTCAACGCGGCGGAATCATTGACGGGACCGTCAGCGCCTTACATCTGCCACCAGGAGCGCATCATCCCGGCAGATGTAAATACACATTGCTTTGAGGCGGGCGAAAAGCCAAAAACCTCGGCGTTTCGCTACGGTAACGGATAGTCTCACTTGTGTATCAAGCGAGGACGATGACGACCGAAATGGCAACAACTGCCGCTTGGCTGTCCGGTTTTGGGCCGGCGGCTTGGCTCGAGGTGTCCTGGTTGGAGACGGGGACTACTCGATCCTCTCGACCACCAGCGGTCGCCGGGCGGGGGCGGCGGGAGAAATGGTGTACGCGGACTGCACGCGCCGGAGGGTGTCGTCCAGGCCTCGGTCGTCGTTGTAGCGGATGGTGACGAGCGTCTCGCCGACCCCAACGGCGTCGCCGAGCTTGCGCTCGAGGGTGAAGCCGACGGCGGGGTCGATGGTGCTGCCCGTTCTCAACCTTCCGGCCCCGAGCGCGACTGCGGCGAGCCCGATCGCCTCGCAGTCGATCGCGGAGACGAAGCCCGACGAGCGCGCGGGTACCGCAAGGCTCGCGCGGGAGCGAGGCAGCCGTGAGAAGTCCTCCACCGCCAGGGGGTCTCCGCCCTGGTGGCGGATGATCTCCTGGAGCTTGCGGAAGGCAGAGCCGTCGCGGATCGCCTCGGCGAGGCGCTGCCTAGCCTGCGCGGGGTCCGGGGCGCGGCCACCGAGCACCAGCATCTCGGCGGTGAGAGCGAGAGTCACCTCGGCGAAGTCCGGCGGGCCGCCTCCGCGAAGCATGGCCACTGCCTCCTCGACCTCCAGCGCGTTGCCCACCGCGCGACCGAGTGGCTGATCCATGTCGGTGATCAGGGCTACCACTTTGCGGCCCATCTCCGCGCCGATGCCGATCATCGTCCGGGCGAGCGCGCGGGCATCATCGAGCTCCTTCATGAACGCGCCGGAGCCGACCTTGACGTCGAGCACCAGAGCGTCGATCCCCTCCGCGAGCTTCTTGCTCATGATGGAGCTGGCGATGAGCGGCAGGCAGTCCACGGTGGCGGTGACGTCCCTCAGGGCGTAGAGCTTCTTGTCCGCGGGCGCGAGCGTGGCGGTCTGGCCGATGAGGCAGGCGCCGACCTCGCGGACCAGCCTCCGGTATTCGGAGATGGGCAGGTCCACCTTGAAGCCGGGGATGGACTCGAGCTTGTCCAGGGTGCCGCCAGTGTGTCCGAGCCCGCGGCCGGAGATCATCGGCACCGGCACCCCGCAGGCGGCGGCGAGCGGCGCGAGCGCCAGCGACACCTTGTCGCCCACTCCCCCGGTGGAGTGCTTGTCCACCTTGATTCCTGGCGTGTCCGAGAGTTCAAGCACCTCGCCCGACTCGAGCATCGCCCTGGTCCATGCTCCCAGCTCGCGCGGGTCGAGGCCGCGGAAGAAGACTGCCATGCACATCGCGGCCATCTGGTAGTCGGAGACGGTGCCGGTGGTGTAGCCCTCGAGGAAGCGGCGGATGTCTTCGGGATCGAGCTGCCGCCCGTCGCGCTTGGCCTTGATGGTCTCGTAGGGAGTCACCAGGCGGCAGATAGCAGAAAAACCGGCGGGCCGGCGCTCAAGCGGAGCGAGCCGCGCGCGAAAGAGCGGCCAGGCTCGAGCTTGGCCGCTGGCGAGCGGAGGACGCTTCTCGGCGGGCGGGCGGCGAGGTACGAACGCGTGCCGGACGCCCCCCTCGGGGCCATGGAGCCGTGATGAAGCACTACCGCCTGAACATCCTCTTGGCCGCGCTGGCCGTCGCCGGTTGCAAGAAGAGCGAGCCGGCCCAGGAGCAGCCGCGCCCCGCCGAGCCGAAGAAGCACGCCGTCGGGCTAGTGACCGACGTGGGAGGCCGGGGCGATCACTCGTTCAACGACTCCGCACTTCGGGGCCTGGAGCTGTGGGCGGCAGGCGTGGCCTTCGAGGGAAGCGCCTACAAGCCTGTGACTCGAGAGGAGGTCCGCCGTTCGCTGGCCGAAGACGTGGCGCGACTCGAGCCCCCCGTCGAGCCGCTCGGCGTCCGCCCGCTGGTGGTGCAGAGCAAGGCCCAGGAGGACTACGAGCCGAATCTCCAGTTGCTGGTAGACCAGGGCGCCGCGCTCACCGTGGGGGTGGGCTTCATGCTCGAGAACGCGGTGGAGGCGGTCGCCCGCCGCAACCCTGGCTCGAAGTTCCTGCTCATCGACAGCCCGCTGCTCGACGCAAAGGGAAACCCGGTGAAGCTTCCCAACGTGCGCACGGTGGTGTTCCGCGAAGAGGAAGGAAGCTTCCTGGTCGGGGCGCTGGCGGGCCTGGTCTCGAAGAAGCAGGTGGGCTTCGTCGGTGGCATGGAGATTCCGCTCATCAAGAAGTTCGAGGCCGGCTTCAAGGCGGGAGTGAAGAGCACCGCTCCGAAGACCGCGGTTCTCTCGAGCTACACCGGCACCTTCGACAATGTGGCGGCGGGCAAGCAGATCGCCCAGGACATGCTGGCCAAGGGGGTGGACGTCATCTTCCACGCCGCGGGCTCGGACGGGCTGGGCGTCATCCAAGCCGTCAAGGAAGCGCGCTCGAGCGGGAAGGAGGTCTACGGGATCGGCGTGGACTCGGACCAGCACCACCTCGCCCCGGAGGCGATGCTCACCTCGATGATCAAGCGGGTCGACCTGGCGGTCTACCAGGCTGCGCGGGACCTGGTGGAGGGGAAGCTCGCCGCGACCGACGTGGTGCTCGGCCTCAAGGAGGGCGGGGTCGGCTACGCCTTGGTCCGGGCGGAGTTCCCCGGCAAGGCCGAGGCCCTCGCCAAGATCGAGGAGCTGCGGAGGCGAATCGTCGCTGGCGAGATCGACGTTCCCTCGAACTCGGCCGAGCTAGAGGCCTTCCAGGCAGCGCCCTGATCTCCCTCCGCGACATCACCAAGTCTTTTGGCCCGGTGGTGGCGGTGGACGGCGTCTCGCTGGAGATCGCTCCGGGCGACCGGCTGGCGCTGGTGGGCGAGAACGGCGCTGGGAAGTCGTCCCTGATGAACGTGCTCTACGGGCTCTACCAACCCGACCGGGGCACCATCTCGGCAGACGGCCGGCCGGTCCGCCTCCGAAGCCCGAAGGACGCCATCGCCCTGGGCATCGGAATGGTCCACCAGCACTTCATGCTGGTGCCCTCGCTGACGGTGGCGGAGAACGTGGTGCTCGGCCGCGAACCCACCCGCCGCGGCCTCTTGGACCTCGACCGCGCCTGCGCGGAGGTGGAGCAGACCTGCCGCCGCTTCGGGTTCGGGCTGGAGGTCAGGACCCGCATCGAGTCGCTCACCGTGGGCTCGCAGCAGAAGGTGGAGATCGTCAAGGCGCTGCACCGAGGGGCGAAGACGCTGATCCTCGACGAGCCGACGGCGGTCCTGACGCCCCAGGAGTCAGACGAGCTGTTCAAGGTGGCCCGCGAGCTTTCATCCGCTGGCCACGCGGTGGTGCTGATCAGCCACAAGCTCAAGGAGGTGCTCTCGTTCGCCACGCGGGTGGCGGTGATGCGGCGCGGAAAGAAGGTAGCCGAGGTGCCCGCCGAGAAGACGACTCCCGAGGAGCTGGCCGCGCTGACGGTGGGCTCCGAGCTTTCCCGCGAAACCAACGGCGCGCGTGGGCCGAAGAAGCCGGGCGCTCCGGTGCTCGAACTGGAGCGCGCCACCTGCCGAACAGCCGACGGCCGCAAGGCCCTGCTCGAGGTCACGCTCTCGGTTCGCGAGGGAGAGGTGGTCGGCATCGCCGGAGTGGACGGCAACGGCCAGCAGGAGCTCGCCGAGTTGGTGACTGGCCTCCGGCCGCTGGAGGGAGGAAAGCTCCGGCTTTGCGCCGAGGAGGTGCGGCGGCTGGATCCCTCCCTCGCCCGGCGGATGGGAGTGGCCCACGTCCCGGAAGACCGGCTCCTGTGGGCAGTGGTGGGTCCGATGTCGGTCGAGGAGAACATCTCGCTGGGACGGCAGCACTTGCCGCCCTTCTCGCACGGAGGGCTGGTCGATTCCCGCGGCCGCCGGCAGAGGGCCTGCTCGCTCATCCGTGACTTCGACATCCGGCCGCCGGATCCGCAGGCCGCGCTCTCCCGCCTCTCTGGTGGAAACCAGCAGAAGGTAGTGGTCTCGCGCGAGCTGGACTGTGCGCCGAGGCTCCTGGTGGTGGTCCAACCCACGCGCGGGCTGGACGTGGCCTCGGTGGCGCTGGTCCACCGGCGGCTCGCCAAGGAGCGGGAGCGAGGCTGCGGGGTGCTCTTGGTTTCGCTCGACCTCGACGAGGTGCTGGCCCTCTCCGATCGCATTTACGTTCTCTATGGCGGCCGGGTGACCGGGGAGCTGGAGCGAGCGTCGTTCGACGAGCGGCGAATCGGCCGGCTGATGCTCGGCGCGGAGGAGGCCACCTTTGCGTGAGCGGCTCATCCGCGGCGCGCTTCCCTCGGTCCTCTCGGTGGCCGCGGCGCTCCTGTTGTGCTTCGCCGCCATCGCGGTCGTGGCGGCAAGCGCTAAAGTCGCCCTCGACGCCTATCTCGCGATGGTGTGGGGCGGCCTGGGCGATCTCCCGCGCTTCCTCGACGGAGCCGGCGTCGCCGTGCTCGCCCGGCCCTGGGGAGAAGCCGCCACCAAGGCCGGCCTTCTCGCGCTCACCGGGCTCTCGGTGGCAGTGGCCTTCAAGGCCGGCCTGTTCAACATCGGCGCCCAGGGGCAGATGATCCTCGGCGCCATCGCCGCGGCGTTCCTGGGAGCCCAGCTCGAGCTGCCGGCGCTGGTGCACCCCCTCCTCTGCATCAGCGGCGCGGCGGTGGCGGGGGGCCTCTACGGCCTCTTGCCGGCGGCGCTCAAGCTCCGGCGCGGGGTGCACGAGGTCATCTCCACCATCATGCTCAACTGGATCGCCGTCAGCCTGGTCGAGAACTGGCTGGTGGTAGGCCCTTTGCGAGCGCGCGCCAGCGGAGATCTCTCCATCTCTGGCACCGACGAGATCGCCGCCACCGCTCAGCTCCCGCGGCTCTTGGGCGAGACCTCCAGGCTCCACGCCGGCTTCCTCGTGGCAGTGGCGGCGGCGGTGCTTTTGCACCTTTGGCTCTCCCGCACCCGGCTGGGGTTCGAGACCAGGGCGGTGGGGCTCGCTCCGGAGGCCGCTCGCGCCTCGGGCATCCCGGTGCACGGGCGCATCTACCAGGCGATGGCGCTCTCCGGCGCGCTTGCGGGGATGGCGGGCGCGCTCCTGGTGCTGGGCACCGAGCACAAGTTCCCCGCCACCATCGGCGCACCCTACGGCTTCGACGGCATCGCCATCGCCCTGATAGGCCAAAACCACCCGCTGGGCGTGCTCGCCACCGCGCTGCTGTTCGGCGCGCTCAGGGCAGGGGGCACTCGCATGCAGCTGTTCGGCGTGCACAAGAGCTTCCCCGAGCTGATCCAGGGCCTCGCCCTGCTCTTCGTCGCCGGCCGGATGGTGTGGGACCACCTCCTCGCGCTCTCCAAGAGGAAGCGCCCGGCCGAGGAGGCGCCCCGTGCTTGAAGTCCTGGAGGCCCTCCTCTTCCTCGCCTTCGATTACGCGCCGGCCTTGGTGTTCGCCTCGCTCGGAGCGGTGCTCTCCGAGCGCGCCGGGGTGGTGAACGTCGGAGTGGAAGGGATGATGCGAGCAGGGGCCTTCGCCGCCGCGGTGGGCGCCCTGGTCGTCCCGACTCCGCTCGGAGTGGTGCTGGGAATGCTCGCCGGAGCCTGCCTGGGGGCGGTGCACGCCTACCTCTGCATCCGCTGGCGGAGCGAGCAGGTCGTCTCCGGGATGGCGATCAACCTGGTGGCGCTGGCGGCGGGCACCTTCCTCCTCGAGGCGCTCTTCGCCCCCACCGGAACTCCTCCCATCGCGCAGCTCGAACGCTGGTCGCTGCCGCTCTTGAAGGAGGTGCCGATTGTCCGAGCGGCTTCCGGCCACTCCGCCCTCACCTACCTCGCCCTCGCGCTGCCGCTGGCTTTCCACCTCGCCCTGTGGAGGACCGCCTTCGGCCTCCGGGTGCGCGCGGCCGGGGAGAAGCCGGCGGCCGCGGAGACGCTGGGCGTTTCCGTCTCGGGCGTTCGCTACGCCTGCGTCGTCGGTGCCGGGCTGCTCGCCGGACTCGGGGGAGCGACGCTCTCCACCTCCACCCTGGACCGCTTCGAGCACCACATGCCCGCCGGATTGGGCTTCATGGCGGTGGCGGCGATGGTTTTCGGCCGCTGGACGCCGCTCGGAGCCTTCGCGGCCTCGGCCTTCTTCTCCCTCGGCAACGCGCTCCGCATCGGAGTGGCGTCCTCCGCTCCTGCCGTCTTGCAGGTGGTGCCCCAGGGCTTCCTGCTCGCCCTTCCCTACGCGCTCACCTTGCTGGTGCTCGGCCTGCAGCGGCGGCGCGGCGCCGCACCCGCCGCCCTCGGAGTGCCCTACGATCCGGAGACGCGCTAGCGGGCGCTCAGCGGGGACTCCTCCCCGCCCCGCTGGGCCGAAATCCCCAGGCCTCCGCGCTCCACCGTTCCAACCCCCTGAGGTCGCGCCGGAGAGAGCTGGCCGTGAGCTTGCAGGCCGGTCCAGCTCACCCCCAGGCCGGGAGAGGGGCAGGACATGCGCTCACTCCGAGTTCAATGGGCCGCCGTGCTCGTAGCGGCGGTGGTGGCACTTCCCGCCTTGGCGAAGAAGCCAAAGGCGGATCCTGCCGAGCAGCAGGCGCGGGCTCGCTTCGAGGAGGCGCAGAAGGCGTACGATCTCGCCCGCTTCCAGGAGGCGCTGAAACTCTACTCCGACGCCTACCAGCTCAAGCCCTTGCCGGGGTTCCTCTTCAACATCGCCCAGTGTCACCGGCAGCTGGGCGACTACGAGAAGGCGCGCTTTTTCTACCAGCGCTACCTGGACACCTCGCCCACCCGCCCGAAGAACGCCGAGCAGGTCGAGTCGCTGCTCGCGCAGGTGGAGGCGAAGCTCTCGGCGCAGCCGGCCCAAAGGCGCAAGGAGGCGGAGGAGCAGGAACGGCTGGCGAAACAGGCGGCTGACCGAGAGCGCTCAGAGAAGGAGCGTCCGGAGGAGGCGGCCGTGAACGAGGAGGCGCTCCGCAAGGCCGACCTGGTGCCGCCGCCTGCCCAGGCCAGGGCGATCGAGGCCTACGCGCCCTCGCCCGAGGTCGCCGCGCCGCCGCTCTTGGAGGCCGGACCTCCGCCCAAGCAGGATTCGCTGCTCCAGAAGTGGTGGTTCTGGGCCGGAGTGGGCGCGGTCGCCGCGGCTGGGACCACCGCCGCGATCGTCGGCTCGCCGAAGGAGAGGCCCACCACCCTCGGACAGGTGGAGGCCCAATGAGCTCCTACAGAAAACTCTGCCTCTTCGCCTTCGCCTCGGCGATGGCCATGGGCTGCGGCGATGAGCGGACCGCCGCCGGCACCAGCCTCTACATCGTGGTGAGCTTCGAGGGGCTCTCCTCCCCGGTGAAGCAGCTCCGCTTCTCGGCCAAGGCCGGAGATCAGGTGGTGCTCGCCCCGGTGGCTCTACCGGACTCTCCGGGAGAAGCGCTCGCGAGCCCGCAGAGCCTCCGCCTCCGGAAGCTGGATGGGTTCGTGGACCAGGAGGTTTCCGTCACCGTGGAGGCGCTGGCCGACGGCAAGGTGCTGGCGGCCGGAAAGGGCGCCGCCACGGTCAGGGCCGGCCGCGAGGAGGACGTGCCGGTGACGCTCAGGCCGAGACAGCTCAAGCTCGCCTTCAAGGTTCAGCCCTCCGGCGCGCGCGCCGGAGCTCCCATCGCCCCGCCGGTCGAGGTGGCGTTGCAGGACGACGGTGGCAACCAGGTGAGCGAGCCGGTTTCGGTGCAGCTCGCGCTGGAAGGAGGGACGGGCGGGGCCCGGCTGTCGGGCGGCGGCCCGCTCGACGCGCCTTCGGGCGTGGCGGTGTTCGCCGGCCTCCAGGTCGACCGCGTGGGAGCGGGCTATCGGGTGCGGGCCTCCTCGGAGGGGGTGACGGAGGCCTTGAGCGACCCGTTCGACGTCGCGCCGGCTACCTTCGCCGCCTTGGCCTTCACGGTCCAGCCCACTATCGCGGTGGTGGCGGGGGCGGCCATCGCTCCGGCGGTGAAGGTGAGCGCCCGCGACGCGCAGGGGAAGGCGCTGACCGACTTCAACCAGGCGGTGACCGTGCAGCTCGCCTCCGGCCCGGGCGGGTACCTCAAGGGAACGAGCTCGGTGACCGCGATCGCGGGAGTCGCCACTTTCTCCAATCTGAGCATCGAGCTGGCCGGCCAGGGCTATTCGCTCAAGGCGACCGCCGCCGGAGTCTCGGCGGTGAGCGGCACCTTCGAAGTCTTGCCGGGCCCGCCGGACTGGCTGGAGTTCTCGACCGGGAAGGTGATCTTCGTGGCGGGGGCGTGCAGCGCCTCCAGCCAAGCCATCACCGTGGTGCTGAAGGACGCCTACGGAAATTCGACCCTCGCGGGGCCGGGGGGCATCGCCTTCACCGCCCTGTCGAGCTCCGCCGGCGCGGCGAAATGGTACCTGGGCCCCTCCTGTGCCGCCCAGGCTGCGGGCGGAAGCTACGCCATCGGGACCGGGGCCGGCTCGGTGAGCCTCTACTACTGGGATGACAAGGCGGGCTCCCCGAGCATCTCTCTGCAAGGGGCGGGGGGACTGGCCCTTCCTCCGGGGCAGACCCATACCGTGCTCCCCGCCAGCCCCGATCACCTCGCCTTCACCACTCAGCCATTTTCTTCCCGAGCCGGGGCTTGCGCCGGGCCGTTGACGGTCGAATCGCGCGACCAGTTCCAGAATCCCTCGGCGCCGTCCGGCGCCACGCAAGTGAAGCTCGAGAGCACCTCGCTAGGCGCCACCTTCTATTCGGACCAAGGATGCACGGCGTCCATCGCCGAGGTGACGCTGTCCCAATCCGCGAGCAAGGCGTCGTTCTACTTCGTGGACACCAAGGCGGGCAGCCCGAACCTCATCGTCGGCGCGGGGGCGGCGTTGGCCGGAGCCTCCCAGCAGCAGACCATCAACGGCGGCGTCGAGAAGAAGTTGGTGTTCCTCAGCTCAGCGCAGACCATCGCTGCCGGGAGCTGCTCCGCCGCCACCGCTATCGGGCTCGAGGACGCCTACGGAAACTCCACCGTCGCCAGCGGACCGCTGACGGTTTCGCTCACCAGCTTGTCGACGGGCACACTCGAATTCTTCTCCTCGGCGAGCTGCGCGACCAAGGTCACCTCGGTGCCCATCGCCGCCGGCGCGGGCCAGGCCACCTTCCACTGGCGCGACTCGGCGGTGGGCTCCCCGACCATCACCGTCTCTGCCACAGGATTGACCGGGGCGCAGCAGGCGCAGACGGTGCTGTCGGGCGCGGGGGGCGTGCTCAAGTTCCTCTCCCCTTCGCAGACCATCTTCGCCGGGGACTGCTCTCCGGTGGTTCAAGTGCAGCTCCAGGACACCCTCGGGAACCCGAAGCCGGCCACGGCCTCGACCGCCGTCACCATGTCCGCCAGTCCTCCCCAGGCGGGTTTCCACAGCGACCCCGCCTGCGCAAACACGACGAACACCTTCACCCTCTCGCCGGGGTCGACGGACGTGACGTTCTACTGGAAGGACACCGTCGCGGGCCTGGTGACGCTGACGGCCTCGGCGAGCGGGGTGGTGCCGGCCAGCCAGACAGAGACGGTCCTCGCCGCCCCTCCCACCAAGCTGCAATTCACCACTCCCCAGCACACCGTCACCGCCGGGGCCTGCTCGCCGAAGACCAGCATCCAGACCCGGGACTCGTTCGGAAACCCGTCCGGCGTGGTGGCGCCCACCGTGATCACCCTCTCCACTGATGGTTGGCGTACCTACTTCTCGGACCCATCCTGCGCGAGCGCCATCTCCGCCTCGCCCACCATCCCTCAGGGGAACGACGCCTTGAGCTTCTACTGGAAGGACGTTCGGGCGAGCCCCAGCCGCTCGATGACCGCCTCCGCGAGCGGGCTCGCCCCGGCGACGCAGTACCACACCGTCGATCCCGGACCTCCTGCGAAGCTGGTCTACGCGACCAGCAGTCAGACCTTCGTCGCCGGCCAGTGCCCCGGGCTGGCCAAGATGATCGTCCTCGCCTTGCGCGACCAGTACGACAACCCGGTGAACGCTGGTGCCTCAGGCGAGCCCTTCACCGCCACCTCCAGCTCCGCCACCGGGAAGTGGTGGAAGCTGTACACCTGTAGCCAGCAGACGGTAGGAGGAAGCTTCGTCATCGCGGCGGGGAACGGCTCCCTGGGCATCTTCTACCAGGACGAGAAGGCTGGCTCCCCCTCGGTCAGCCTCAGCTCGCCCACGCTGGCGGTCCCTCCGCCGCAGGTGCATACCGTCATCCCCGCCGCTCCTTCCAAGGTAGTGCTCACCACTCCCTCCCGCATCTTCGTGGCGGGTAGCTGCCCGGGGACGGCCAAGGTCATCAGGGCCGAGCTGCAGGACACCTATGGAAACCCCTCGCCCCCTTCCGGAGGGCTGTGGTTGGCCGCTTCGTCCAACTCGATCAACGGGCAGTGGTTCAGCGATGCCTCGTGTTTCGTCGGCGCGACTGGCAACAACTTCCTGGTGCCGTCCGGCCAGACCGGGGTCGACCTGTTCTACAAGGAAACCCGGGCGGGGACGGTATCGGTGACGGTGACCAACGCCTCCGTCGGCTCCGCCGTCCAGAGCCATGTGGTGAATCCGGGGCTCCCTGCGGCGCTGGTCTTCTCCGGCCTGGCCTCGACCGTCACCGCGGGCGCGTGCCAGCCCGGAGCGGTGGAGGTGACAGACGCCTGGAACAACCCATCGCCTCCCTCCTCCGACGTGTACGTGCAGATGAGCTCCACCGGGAGCGGCTGGACCTTCTCCAACGGCCCCAACTGCGCTTCGGCGACGAGCACCATCACCATCGCCGCGAACACGTCCTCCGCCCCGTTCTCGCTGACGGAAACCCAGGCCGGGCTGCAGCAGCTCAACGGCACCGACCAAGCAAGCAGCCTGAGCAGCGCCTCGGCCAGCCTCAACGTCACGCCGGCGCCTGCTTCGCGAATTCGATTCAAGACGCCGTCCCAGTTCAACGAGGGAGGCAAGTGCTCGTGCAGGGTAGAGATTGAGAGCACCGACTCCTTCGGGAACCCCAACGACGTGACCAGCGATACTTTCTGCTCGGTGTCCTCCAGCACTGCGACCACGAAGTTCTTCACGGGCGCGACGTGCGGCAACGGATTAGACGGCGGGGTGTGGCTCGCTCAGGGCGCGCGCTCTGCGCGATTCCACTTCGGCGAGCCGGTTGTCCTCACGAAGCAGTCGATCGACATCACAGTTTCCCCGGGAGCGGGCTTTCCGGCGGAGAGCCAGACCGAGACTGTCCTCCCGCAGCCCGGACCGCTTTCGAATCCGGTTTGCCCCGTGCTGCTCGACGGGGGCGTGCTCGACGGAGGCACCGCGCGCTGCCTGCCCGACGGCGGAACCTGCAACGTGGACGGCTCCGGCAACTACTGCTGCCTGGGCGGAGACGCCGGCACCTGCCGCCTCTCCGCCGTGTCCTGCACCCTCGACTCCCAGTGCTGCAGCGGCGTCTGCTGCGGCGGGGCATGCCAGACGGACGGCGGGACCTGCTCTCCATGAGCGGGCCGGCCTCCGTCCCGTTCGAGCCCATCCGCAAGCTCGCCGACGGCGCGGCGGCGGAGGTCCTCCTCGCCAGGGAGCTCAAGAGCGGGGAGCAGGTGGTGGTGAAGGTGCTCCGGAGCGAGCTCACCTCGGACGCCTCGGTGGTGGGCCGCTTCCTGGACGAGGCCAAAGTCTTCCAGCGGATGCGGCACCCGAACATCGTCCGCTGCCTCGGCTCGGGGCAGCTTCCAGATGGGCGGGTGTACGTGATGACCGAGCTCTTGGAAGGGAGAGACCTCGGCTCCCAGCTCCGGCGGGACGGTCCGCTGGCGTCCGATGAGCTGTTGAAGCTGGCCATCCCGCTGGCGGAGGCGCTGGAGCACGTGCACCAGCACGGGGTGATCCACCGGGATCTCAAACCGGACAACATCTTCCTCGCCGGAGGGCTACAGGCATTCGACCCCAGGCTGCTCGACTTCGGGCTGGCGCGTTTCGAAGGGCCCAAGTCGGTGCGCACCGCGACCGGGGTGATCCTCTCGACACCGGAGTACACGCCTCCGGAGTGCATCCAGGGACAGAAAGCCGACGCCCGGAGCGACCTCTACTCGTTCGGAATCGTCCTCTTCGAGGCGCTCACCGGCGCGCCGCCGTTCGTGGCGGGGAACTACGGCGAGCTGCTCCTCAAGCACCTCTCGCAGCCGCCGCCCGCGCTGCCGGCGAGCGCCACCCACCTCCAGAAGATCGTGCACCGCTGCCTGTGCAAGGAGCCCGAGAATCGGTACGGCAGCGCGGCGGAGCTGGGACAGGCGCTCTCCGAAGCACTGTCCTTGGCGACCTCGCGGACCTTCATCAGCCGGCCTGGGGCGGAGCCGGGCACCTCCGACGGATCGTCGGTGGGAGAGACCTTCGGCTCGTACGAGGCGGTGCGGCTCTTGGGCGAGGGCTCGATGGGGCAGGTGTACCTGGCCCGCCACAAGAAGCTCGGCCGCCAGGTGGCGCTCAAGAAGATGCGGCCGGATCACGCCCGGAACGGAGAGCTGGTGAAGCGCTTCTTCCAGGAGGCGCGCACCGTCAACGAGATCAACCACGAGCACATCGTGGAGATCTTCGACTTCGTCGAGGACGTGGACGCGAAGGGCGAGCAGCGGGTGTTCTGCGTGATGGAGCTCCTCTCCGGCGCTTCGCTCACCGAGCTGGCGCGGTCCGAGCAGCTCTCGCTGCGGCGGATCGTCAACATCTCGAGGCAGATCGCCAGCGCGCTGGGCGCGGCCCACCGGGTGGGAGTGGTCCACCGGGACATCAAGCCGGACAACGTGTTCGTCACCGAGCGCTCGGGCATCTCGGACTTCGTCAAGGTGCTGGACTTCGGTGTCGCCAAGCTGGTGGTGCCGCTCTCCGACGCGCCCAAGGTGGGGACGATGGAGGGCGCGATCATCGGCACCCCCGCGTACATGGCGCCGGAGCAGGCCTCGGGGGCCGGCACCGACTTCCGCGCCGACATCTACGCGCTCGGGGTGGTGATGTACGAGCTGTTGTCCGGGCGGCTGCCGTTCACCGGCACGCTGTTCGGGCAGTTGGTCGTGCAGATCATGACCCAGGCGCCTCCGCCGCTGCCGTCTTCCACGCCCTCGGGAGAGCCAATCCCGCCAGCGCTGGCGGAGGTGGCGATGAGGTGCCTGGCCAAGAAGCCGGAGGAGCGTCCTCAGTCGATGGCGGAGGTGGCCGGCGAGCTGTCGAAGCTCCTACCGTCCTTGCCCGAGGCAGCACGGAAGGCGCCAGCGGGCGAAGCGAGGGCGCGCGCCCCGGCAGTGGCGCCACCCGAAAAGCCCGGCCCGGGAAGCTCGGTGGTGCTGCCCCCGGGGGCCAGGCGAAGGTGGCCGGTATTGGCCGCGGCGGGCGCGGTGCTGCTCGCATCTTCGGGCGGAGGGGTGTACGCCTTGCTCGATCCGCCCCGGCCCGTGCCGGCGCAGGCCCAGGCTTCTTTGCCGCCGGCTCCCCCACCGGCTCCCGCGCCTCCGCCGCGGGTGAGGCTCCGGGCGAGCTCGAATCCGCCGGGAGCGCGCGTGGTGCGGGCGGACACGGGCGAGGTGCTGGGCGCCACGCCTTTGTCGGAGCAGCTTCCCCGCGCGGGCGCGCCGGTGGTCCTTAGGTTCGAGCTGGCCGGGCATCGCGCGGCGGAGCGTACCGTCTCGCTCTCGGGGGACGTGCAGATCTCGGTGGATCTGTCGCCGGAGCCACCGCGGAGGCCGGTGGAGAAGAAGAGCCGCCCGCCGAGAAAGAAGGAGAGCAGCGACGCGGTGATCGATCCCTTCGCCGATTAGCCGCCGAAGCTGGCCGGCACCAGGCCGAACTTCTCGATCCGCGTCCTCAGGACGTCGCGGCTCACCTTGAGCAGCGCGGCCGCGCGGGTGACGTTGCCCTTCTCCACGCGGAGCGCGCGCTCGATCAGCTCTCGCTCGGCGTGGTCGATGACCGCCAGGCCCTCCGGCGGAAATGGGCCGGCGCGGGCGGCCCCATCGGCCGCAGCGAGCGCGAGATCGGACGGCTCCACCACCTCTCGGTCCTCGAAGAGCATCGCCCGCTCGATGGCGTGGTACAGCTCGCGGACGTTCCCCGGCCAGGGGTGGGCGCGGATCGCCTCCCGCGCCGCCTCGGAGAGCTGCTTTTGCGGGAGCCGGTAGGTCTGGGCGATGCGCCCGAGGAAACGCTCCGCCATCAACACCGCGTCGTCGCCGCGCTCGCGCAAGGGCGGGAGCTTGAGCCACAGCGCGGTGAGCCGGTGCAATAGCTCAGGGGTGAAGCGGCCCTCCTCGACCAGCCGCTGGAGATCGTGGCTACTGGCAGCGACCACCTGGACCTCCACCTGCCGCTCGGCGGTGCCTCCCAGCCGGCGGACCCGGCGCGTCTCGAGGACGGTGAGCAGCTTGGCCTGGCCCTCCGGCGGCAGGTAGGTCACCTCGTCGAGGAAGAGCGTCCCGCCGTGGGCCGCCTCCACCAGTCCGATGCGGGAGGAGCGCGCATCGGTGAAGGCCCCCCGCTCGTGGCCGAACAGCTCGGACTCGAGAAGGCCGGAGGGAATGGCGGCGCAGTTCAGCTCCACGAACGGCCCGTCGCGCCGCCGCCCGGAGAAGTGCAGCACGCGGGCGAGGAGCCCTTTGCCAGTCCCAGTCTCGCCGGTGATCATCACCGAGAGCGCCGGACCCTGAGCGCTGCGCCGGGTGAGGCGGCCGAGCTTGTCCAATAGCTCCCGCATCGCGGGCGAGCGGCCGATCACCTCTTCGAGCTGGGCCTGCTTGGCGCGCTCTCCTTCCAGGCGACTCAGGCGCACCTTGAGCCGCTGCTCTCGAACCAGCCGCGCCACCAAGACCACCGCGGAGGCCGGGGAGAGCGGCTCGACCGCCACGTCGCTCGCGCCGGCGTCGAGGATCTCCCCCGAGGAGCCCGCGGCGGAAGCGGGCAGGAGCAGCACCCAGGCGGTGGCCGGGTGGAGCACCGCGAGCTGGCGAGCCGCGGGGACCGCCGGCTGGGAGGTGGGCCTGACCACGCCGACATCGGGGCTTCCGCCGCCGCCGCCCTTGAGCAGCGCCTCCAGCGAGCCGCGCGTGACGGTGTGGCCGTGGCGCTGGAGTTCGGGCTCGAGGAACGGATCGTCGATGTCGACCATGCAGACTGTCGCCATGGGGCCAGCCCCAAGGCTACAGGCGGTAGGCGACCCCCACCAGCCCCTCGAAGGTGAAGGGGGCGTAGACGTACGGAGATGCCAGGGTCGGTCCCATGCGGACCTGGAAGGTCGCAGCGAGCTGCTGGTCGATGAAGTACTCGAGTCCAGCGCCAGGGAGGATCGGGACGGCGAAATAGCCGCCGATGCCGAAGACGGCGTACATCGGCAGCTCCAGGTCCACCGCCACGTTCAGCGCGCTGCTCACCGGGATGCCGAGGGACAGCTCCAGCGGCATTCCGAGCCCGACCAGGGTGTAGGTCCGGTAGAAGTAGAAGAACGGCCCCACCTTGACTCCGAGCCCGAGGTTCATCCGGCTGGTCTCGAGGAGCTTGAGCCTGAGCGCCCCTTGCAGCTTGATGCCGGGCACGATGGGCGAGGTGGCGATGCCCTCGAAGCCGTACAGCAAGCCCAGGCGGCCGCCGACATCGAGCCGCTCGTTGGCGCCGTGAAACAGCGAGGCGTAGAGGCCAGGCCAGCCCACCTGGGCGTGGATGGCGGTGTCTCGCGCCCCCACGGTTCGGCCGGTGAGCACTGACCACCCCTGGCCGCTCCGGGTGATCACCGGCTCGGAGACGTCCACCTCCTGCGCCCAGGCCGGTGCCGCCGCGAAGGCGACGGCGAGTGCCACCCAACCGATGACGTGCCTCATGTTCCCTCCCGTCGGCCGAAGGCTACGGCTGCCCGCGAGAGCGCGCCAGAATCAGGAATGCCTCCTCCAGCTCGTGCAGCCGCGAGCCCGCGCGCCCCCTGGCGACGGAGATGTCCTCTGCCTCGCGCGGCGTCTCCCGAAGCTCGAAGTAGTACTTGATCTTCGGCTCAGTCCCGGAAGGCCGAAGCGTCACCCGGGAGCCCGACTCCAGCTCGTAGGAGATGACGTTCGACTGGGGCAGCGAGAGCGGCCGGACCTCGCCTCCCGCCCGGCGCTCCTGGGTGCGGTAGTCGTTGATGGCCAGTACCGCCAGCTCGCCGATCCGTTCCGGTGGCGAGAGCCGGAAGCCTTCCATGATGCGGGAGATGACCTCGGCGCCCTCCGCTCCCTTGAAGGTGAAGTTGGCCTGCTTGGAGACGTAGAGCCCGTATCGGCGCTGCACCTCCTCGAGGTAGCCGGGCACCGAGGCGCCGCGGCGGCGGCACCACTCGGCGAGGTCGGCGAAGACCAGCGCGGAGCCGATCCCGTCCTTGTCGCGGGCCACGGTGCCCACGGTGTAGCCGAGCGCCTCCTCGTAGCCGAAGGCGAAGCGCACGCCCTCGGTCCGTTCCAGCTCCATGGCGCGGTTGGCGACCCACTTGAAGCCGGTGAGGGTCTCGTCGTAGCGCGCGCCCAATTCGCGGGCGATCTGCCCGAGCTGCGCCGAGGAGACGATGGTGGTGATGACCAGCGGCCGGCCGGCGCCACCGCCTTCCGAGAGGAGGTAGTGCCCGAGCAGGACACCCACTTCGTTCCCGCTGAGCTGCCGCAGCCGCCCGTCCGCGCCGCGCGCCATCACCGCCAGCCGATCCGCGTCCGGGTCGTTGGCGAGCACCAGATCGGCGCGGACCTCCTCCGCCAGCTTGGTGGCGAGATCCATCGCCCCGGGCTCCTCGGGGTTGGGGAAGCGAACGGTGGGGAAGGCGCCGTCGGGCTCTTGCTGGGCGGGCACGGGATGGAAGGAGCGGAGGCCGGCCTCCCGGAACGCGGCTTCGGCGAGGCGGCCTCCCACGCCGTGCATGGCGGTGTACACCACCGTGAGCTCGAGGGGCCCGCGCTGGAGCCCAAGTCGCAGGATGGCGTCCAGGTAGGCCCGCTCCACCGAGCATGGGAGATCGCGCCACAGCCCCGCCCGGCGGGCCTGCTCGGGCTCCAGGAGGCGGACCCGCTGGGCGGATCCGACGGCATCGATCTCCGAGGCGATGCCCCGATCGTGGGGAGGGACGATCTGCGCGCCGTTGCCCCAGTAGACCTTGTAGCCGTTGTACTCGGGCGGGTTGTGGCTGGCGGTGATCATCACCGCGGCGGCGGCGCAGAGGTGGGTGGTGGCGAAGGCGGTGAGCGGCGTGGGAGCCATCTTTGGGAAGACGAGCGCGGGGATGCCCTCGGCGGCGAGGACGCAGGCGGTGTCCTCGGCGAGCTCGCGGCTCATCCGGCGGCCGTCGCGGCCGACCACCACTCCGCGGCGGGAGGCGTCCGGGGAGACTCGCTTGAGGTAGCGCGCCAATCCGCTCGTGGTGGTGCGGACCACGGCGCGGTTCATCCGGTTGGGCCCGGCGCCGATGACGCCGCGGAGGCCGGCGGTGCCGAACTCGAGCCTCTGGGCGAAGCGGTCGTGAAGCTCGGCCCAGTCCTCGCGGCGGATCAGCTCGGCCAGCTCGGCGGCGGTTTCCGGGTCCGGGTCCGCCTGACGCCACTCCTCGGCGCGGCGGCGAAGCTCGGATGCCTCCATCGGTACCTCCTCTCCCGGATGCCGAGAGAATGTCTCCGATCGAGCTCGCGGGCCAGCCCGTCACTCTGTCGGGGTTCCGTCGTGGCCCCCTCGATGAATACCGTCGAGCTGATGCCACCGAGGTGACAACGAACTACAGTCCAGCCGCATGCCGGCCGGCGAGATTCGCCAACTGCTCGAGGCGCTCACCAAGGAGAAGGTTCGTTTCATCGTCGTCGGTGGCGTGGCGGTGGTGCTCCACGGGCACCCACGCCTGACCGTCGACCTCGATCTCGTGATCGCGCTCGATCCCGAGAACGTCCGCGCCTTGCTCAGAGCCCTGCTGCCGCTGGGCTACCGTCCTCGCGCGCCGGTGCCGGCTGAAAGGCTCGCGGACGAGAACGAGCGCCGCCGGTGGAGCGAAGAGAAGAACATGCAGGTGTTCACGCTCTGGAGCCCTTCCCTGCCGGGCACCGATGTCGATGTCTTCATTCGCGAGCCGTTTCCGTTCGATGAGATGATGCGCCGAAGCGTTGGCGTGACGCTCGGCGCTCTCACCGTGGCCGTGGGTGGGATCGATGACATCGTGGCGATGAAACGCCAGGCTGGGCGTCCCGTGGACGCTGACGACATCGCGGCGCTCGAAGAGATCGCCCGCATCGAAAAGGAAGAAGGCAGTGCCTGAGGACCCCCTCCCCGGTGGCTGGAGCGAGCACGCCCGGGAGCGCCGGCGGGCGTGGCTGCGGCTGACGCCCGAGCGTCGGCTGGAGCTGCTCGAGCAACTGAAAGCGTTCTGCCAGGAGGGCCTGGGCGCGGCGCATCCGCGGATCCGCGAGAAGCTCCTCGCGCGCGCGCGCGCGAAACGGCAATGACCGCAGGCGTGAAAGACGCTGCAAGTCCCCTCCCTCGGCGAGGTCCCCCATGCACCAGCCCGATGCCGTGCGCTTTCTCGCCGTGCTCGCTGTCCTCGGAGCGACCGGGGCCGCCCGCGCCGAGCCCCCGGCGGCGAGCTGGTACCGCGGCGCGGTGCACACCCACGCGAACTGGGGCGCGCCCCAACTCCCCACCACCTCCCCCGACAGGGTGGTGCGGTGGTACCGCGAGCACGGCTACCACTTCGTCTCGGTCACCGATCTCAACTACTTGACACCCGCAGAAGGCCTCAAAGGGCTCTTCGACGCCCCGGGCCGCTTCCTGCTCATCCCCGGAATCGAGCTGAGCCAGGAAGGACTGCCCGGCGGAAAGATCGTCGACACCATCGGGCTCGGAGTGACGTCCTTCCCCGAGGCGGCACCGGGCGCGGATGTCGCTTCGGCGCTCGACAGCCAAGCGAAGGCAATTCGCCGTGCGGGCGGCCTGCCCATCGCGGCGCACCCCAACCTCACCTACGCGGTGACCGCGCAGGACCTGCTCGGCTCCGACCGCGTCGCCACGGCCCGCTTCTTCGAGGTGTGGAACACCGAGCCGGGAATGAACAACCAGGGCGGCGGCGGCCGGCCATCCACCGAGACCATCTGGGACACGGTGCTCTCCAGCGGCCGAGTGCTCTACGCCACCGCGGTGGACGACGCGCACCACTTCGAGGACTTCGCACCGCGCGAGGCATCCCGTCAGGTTTCCAACCCGGGCAAGGCGTGGATCATGGTCCGCGCGGCCGAGCTGTCGCAGAAGGCCCTTCTCGAGGCGATGGAGCGCGGCGACTTCTACGCCACGACCGGAGTAATCCTGGAGTCGTATGAGGCGACGCCGGCCGCGGTGCGAATCGGTTTGAGCGATCGCACGCGCGACCTCGGCTGGTCCCAGCCGGGAACGAACCCGCAGCTGTACCGCACCGAGTTCATCGGCAACGGAGGCCGCGTGCTGCACACCGACGAATCGCCGCGCCCCACCTACAAGCTCACCGGCAAGGAGCTGTACGTGCGCGCGCGCATCACCAGCTCCGACGGGCTTTGGGCGTGGACGCAGCCGGTGTTCCCCAAGGCTCACCGACCGTGAGGTGCGAGCTGGCCCTCCGGAACCGAACCCCGGCGGGCGCCGATCGGGCAGGCCGCCGACCGGCCGCAAGGCACCTCCAGAACGGGAGGCGCGCACCGTACCTGCACAGTGGTCGGAGTTAGTACTTTGCCGCCGACTTCTGCCCGGTGACGATCGCCACCGAGGCCGAGGCGCCGATCCGGTTGGCGCCCGCCTGGAGCATCTGCATCGCGTCCTCCGTCGAGCGCACTCCGCCCGAGGCCTTCACGCCCACGTCCTCGCCCACCACCTTGCGCATCAGGGCCACGTCCTCCGCCGTCGCCCCGCCGCCGGAGAAGCCGGTGGACGTTTTCACGAACGCCGCTCCCGCCGCCTTGGAGAGCGCGCAACCGACGATCTTCTCCTCTTGGCCGAGCTGGCTCGTCTCCAGGATGACCTTCACCGGGTAGGGCCGCGAGGCCTCCACCACCATCGCGATGTCCTTGAGCACCAGCGCGTAGTCCTTCGACTTCAGCGCGCCGATGTTGATCACCATGTCGATCTCCCTCGCCCCGCACCGCACCGCCTCCCGCGCCTCGAAGGCCTTGGCGGTGGGCAACGCCGCGCCCAAAGGAAAACCCACCACCGCGATCGGCAGCACCTTGGAGCCCGCAAGCGCCCGCGCCGCCGTCCCCACGTGCACCGAATTGATGCACACCGTGGCGAAGCCGAAGCGCTTGGCCTCCTCGCACAGCTTGACCACGTCCTCACGGGTGGCGTCCGGCTTGAGCAAGGTGTGGTCGATGTACGGCGCGATGTCCGCGCTGGTCCTCACCCGATCCGGGGAGATCCTTCCCACTCCGCTCTGCACCGCGAGCACCGTGGCGCAGCTGTCCACCGAGCGGCAGCCGGTGCAGCCGGTTCCGCAGCTCTCTTCCTCCTTGGCGGCCTCGCCTGGGCGCCAAGGCGCTGCGGTGCAAGGCTCCTCCCGCCCGACCCGCGCGGCGACGATCCGCCGCCGGACGCGCTCGGAGATCTCCTCGATCAGCTGGGGTAGATCCTGCTCCGCCATGCCGTCCGTCTACTCCAATCTCGCCGGCAGGCAAAGCGACAGGCCATAATCGGGCGCCGATGCTCCTTTTGCCCCACGCCCGGCCGCGCTGGCCGGCCCTTTTGCTGGCCCTGCTCCTCTGCGGCGCCGCGCCAGCGGCGGACAGCCACCTCACCGTGCGCTTCTTCGACGTGGGCCAGGGCGACGCGGCGCTGGTGACGACGCCTTCGGGGAAGACGGTGCTCATCGACGGCGGACCGCCGGAGTCCGCCTCCCACCTCACCCGCCGGCTGCGCGAGCTGGTGAAGCAGCCTCTGGACGTGGTGGTGCTCACCCACCCGCATCTGGACCATCTCGGCGGGCTGTCGGCCGCCATCGAAGCAGTGGGCGCGCGGCGCTACCTGGAGCCGGACTTCGATCACCCGAGCACCGCCTACCTGTCCTTGCTCGAGCTGCTCTCCCGGAAGACTTTGTCGAAGCTCTCCACCGGCGACCCATCGCGCCGGCACGAGCTGGTCAGCTACGCGCTCGAGGAGGAAGTGCGCCTGTGGGTGCTGTGGCCGCGCCGTGGCCCCGACGGGGAGACGGTCGACGAGTTCCTCTTTGGCACACGTTCAGACGCGAACTCCAATTCCATCGTGGCCAAACTGGTGCACGGCAAGGCGAGCTTCCTCTTCTCCGGCGACGCGGAGGCCGACACCGAGCAGCTCTTGGCCGCGCGCCGGCTCGACCTCTCGGCGACGGTGCTCAAGGTCGCGCATCACGGGAGCCGCCACTCCTCCACCGAGCAATTCCTCGCCCGGGTGAGGCCGCGAGCGGCGGTGGTGTCGTGCGGGAAGGGCAACGAGTACGGCCACCCCGCGCCCGAGACCTTGAAGCGACTGGAGTCGGCGGGCGCTGCGGTCTTCCGCACGGACGCCGACGGCGAGGTGATCGCCCAAAGCGATGGAAAGGCAGTCACCCTCTCCGCGGAGCGGCGGCGCGGCGAGCAGGCCTTCCAGGCCGAGCGGACGGGCGCGGTCGCCCTCGGCCGCATCGAGCCCTACCTCGGGCCGGCCCCATCGCCCAAGCCCGAGGAGCCCCGCTACGTCGCCAGCAGGCGCTCGCGCGTCTTCCACCTGGCGGGCTGTCCGGCGGTGGCGAGCATCAAGGAGTCCAACCGCATCGTCTTCACCCAGCGCTCCGAGGCCGCGCGCGGCCGGTCGCCGGCGGGAGACTGCCGGCCTTGACCTCCCGACGACATCATTTGCGGTCGGCGTGCGCGCTGGGGCTGCTCGCCCTGGCTGCCTGTGAGCGCTCAAAAGCCCCTCGCACCGAGCCGGCCGGCCATAGCCGGGGAGAGGCGCCCCTCCCGCGCGCGGAGAGCGCACCCGCCGCCCTCGCCACCGCCGGGGAGCAGCACGCCTCGGGGGACGGAAACCTCCACGTCTATTTCTTCGATGTGGGCCAGGGCGATGCGGCCCTGGTGGTGTCCCCTTCGGGCCGGACCGTCCTCATCGACGGCGGCCCGGAGGGGGCCGGCTCCTACCTGGCCCACCGCCTCCCGGAGCTGGTGAAGGGGCAGATCGATCTCGTGGTGCTCACCGTCGCTCACCCCGAGCACGCCGGAGGGCTCTTCCAGGCAATCCGCGCGGTAGGGACGAAGCGCTTCTTGCACGGGGGACAGGCCGCGGCTGACCCGGTCACCGAGGCGCTGCTCGGGCAGCTCAGGCGACGGGGAACGCCGATCGCCCAGCCAGCCCCGGATCCGGCCGCGCCCGCCCAGATGGTGGCGATCGGCCTGGGCGGCGCCGAGCTGGCAATCCTCTGGCCGCGGGCGCCCGCGGAGGCGCACCTGTCCGCCGGGGCGCGCTCGGCCGAGGCCAACTCAGTGGTGATGCGTGTGAGCCACGGGGAGACCTCCGTGCTCCTGGCCGCCGACGCCCAGGCCGAGACCGAGGAATACCTGCTCGGCAAGCGGCTGGAGTTCCGCTCCACCTTGCTCAAGGTCGCATCCCATGGCGCCGCCATGGCCAGCACCGCCGACTTCCTCGCCGCGGTGCAGCCCAAGGCCGCGGTGCTGTCCGTCGGAGCCGGGAACGCCGCCGGGCTGCCGGCGAGGAGGGTGGTGGACGATCTGGAGGCGCAGGGCGCGCGCGTCTTCCGCACCGATCTCGATGGGGAGTTGCACGCAGTGAGCGACGGCCAATCGTTCGCCCTGTCCACCGAGCGACCCGCGGCAGGCGAGGCCCCCGGGACGGTGCACCGCTTCGCGGGAGCGCGCGCCGATGCCGGGGCCGCCTTCGTCCCGGCGCGAAAGCCGCAGCCGCCGGCCGCCCGCCGAGACGCCAAGTCCAAGCCGGCCGCGGACGGCAAGAAGGACAAGCCAGGCGAGGCCCGACCCCCCGCGCAGAAGGGAGAGTCAGGCTACGTGGCGAGCAAGAACAGCGAGGTGTTTCATCTGCCGGGCTGCCGCGCCGCGAAGCGGATCGCCGAGAAGAATCTCCTCACCTTCCGGACTCGCGAGGAGGCGGCCCGGGAGCGCCGCCCAGCGAAGGACTGCAACCCCTGAGGGTGACCCGATGCGCCGAGCGATCATCGACCGGTTCGAGGAAGAGCGCGCGGTGCTCACGGTCGACGGCCGGCAAGAGGTGCTGCCGCGCGCCACACTGCCTCCGGGGGCCGAAGAGGGCGACGTGCTGGACCTCGACGCGATGGAGGTCGACCGCGCCGCCACCGAAGAGCTGCGTTCGAAGGTGCGCGCCGAAAGAGCCCGCGCCTTCCAGGGAAAGAAGCTGCCACCCGGGGAGCTTTGACTAGTCCCGGCTGCCCAGCTCGGCCATCCTCCGCCTCCTGGCGGGGCCGATCGCCAGGTGCCCCACCGCGGCCAGCGCTCCCGCCACCGCGCAGCCGCCCCACAGCCAGCTTCCTCCCAGCCGGCCGAGGACCAGCGCCCCGAGCAGCGGCGCGAGCAAGTGCGCGAAGCTCCAGGCGAGCGCGAAGGCTCCCTGGTACCGCCCGCGCATGTGTGCGGGTGCGAGATCCGCCACCACCGAAGCGTTGACCGGGGCGAGGAGAATCTCCCCGAAGGTCCAGACCGCCACCGCGGTTGCATACCAGGGAGCGGTGGAGACCAGCCCGTTCAATCCGAAGCCCAGGCCGACCAAGAGGGCCGCCGCCGCGAGCGCGCTGGAGCGGCGTATCCGGCCCATCCACGCGGTGGCGAAGGGCTGGATGAGGATGATCAACACTCCGTTGAGGCCGATGACGAGGCCGTACTGCTGCTCGGAGACGCCGTGGGCGCGCAGGTCCGCCGGCAGCGAGGCGATGAACTGGAAGAACACCACCGCCACCACCAGCGTGAGCAGGAAGAAGGCGCGAAAGACTCCGTCGCGGAAGGGGACCAACAGCCCACTCACCTTGGCCGGCTCGCCGGCGCCGTCGGTGCGGGGCCGAGTCTCCGGGATCCGCAGGGCGATCAAGCCGGCGCAGACCAAGGTGGTGGCGGCGTCGGCCAGGAACAGCAGGAAGTAGCCCCTCCGCGCCAAGGTGCCGGCGATCACCGGCGCCACCGCCGCGCCGAGGTTGATTGCCCAGTACAGGAGCCCGAAGGCCCGCAGCCGGTGCTCCGGCGGCACCACGTCGGAGAGCATCGCGTTCGCCGCCGGCCGGAACATGTCCGTCACCAGCCCCAGGCCCACAGTGGCGAGGACGATCTCCTCCGGGTTTCGAGCGAGCCCGAGGCAGACCATCGCGCCCGCGCCGAGGCACAGGCTGGCGAGCAGCGTCGCCTTCCGGCCCACCCGGTCGCAGAGGAAGCCGCCGAGCGGGCTGGAGAGGATGGAGCCAAGCCCGTAGGAGCTGATCACCGCGCCGGCCACCTCGACCGACAGCATCTGCACCTCGGTCAGGTACACCATCAAGAAGGGCAGCACGAAACCGCCTAGGCGGTTGACGAGTGTGCCTAGCCACAGGTACCAGAAAGGCGCAGGCAGCCCGCCGATCGCGGACTGGATGAAGCCCCTCGGCTGAGCGGGCGATGGCTGCGCGCCGGCAGATCTCACCGGAACGAGCCCTTCTCGCCGCTCTTCTCCTCCGCTTGGGCGCTCGGGAGAAGCACGAGGAGCGACGCCGCGCCGGCGACGGCCACCGCCGCGGCCGCCACGAAGGCAACCTTGCTCGTCCAGAAGTACCAGAGGGCGCCGAAGACCAGGCCGGCCACCAAGGTGCCCACACCCGAGAGCGAGTGGTACAGCCCGAACGCCCTCCCGCGCGACTCGGCGGGAGCGAGATCCGCGAGCAGCGCCTTCTCTGCTCCCTCCGAGAGTGCGTGGTAGAGGCCGTAGGCCGCGATCAGCGCGAAGGTGGCGGGCGCCGAGGGCGAGAAGGCCAGTCCCGCGTAGGCGAGCGCGTGGAGGGTCCACGCCGCCGGCACCACCCGGGAGGCCCCGACGCGGTCGGCCAGGCTCCCAGCCGGCAGCGACACCGCGGCCTTCACCACGTTCAGCGAGAGCCAGGCGAGCGGCAACAGCTCCGGAGGCGCTCCCTGCTCGGCGAGCCGGAGCAAGAGGAAGGCGTCCGTGGCGTTCGCCAGCGCGAACAGCGCCACCGGCCCCAGGTAGAAGTAGAGCCTGGCCGGAACCCTTGCGAGCGCCTCCTCCTTGGGCGGCGGGGCCGGCCGCTCGGGCTCGCGCGCCAGGAAGATCGCCATCACCGCCAGCGCGCCGGGGATGGCGGAGAGGAGGAACACCCGCTCCACCGAAGCGCCCCAGGCCAAAAGCGCGGACGCCAGAAGCGCCCCCAGCGCGGCTCCCGCGTGGTCCATCGCCCGGTGGTAGCCGAACGCTCGCGCCCGCGCGCCCGGCGGCACCCAGGAGGCGATCATCGCGTCCCTCGGCGGACCCCGGAGCCCCTTCCCCACCCGGTCGGCCACCCGGATGAGCAAAGGCTGCCACCAGGCGCCCACCGCCGCCCACAACGGCCGCATCGCGGTGGAGACCGAGTAGCCCGCCACCACCAGCGGCCGGAGCTTCGCCGAGCGGTCCGACCACCTCCCCGCCCAGAGCTTGCAGGCCGCGGCCACCAGATCCGCCGCGCCCTCCATCGCCCCGATGAGCAAAGGCGCCGCCGGCACCCTCGCGGAGAGGAACGCCGGCAGGAGCGGGAAGATCATCTCGCTGGAGACATCGGTGAGCAGGCTCACCAGGCCCAGCGCGAGCACCGCCCCGGGAAGCCGCGAGCTACTTCCTCGGCCCAAGTCCGGCCTTCTTCCGCGCCTCGAGCAGCTTCTCCACCTCGGGGGCGGAGAGGGGCGGCACCGGTCCCCACAGCCGCGCCACCGCGAGGATGCGGGCGTAGTGCTCGACCAGCTCCATCCGCAAGAGCGACTGGCTCAGGTCCGCGCCCAAGGTGAACACCCCGTTCCCCGAAAGGAGCACCGCGTCGTACTCGGCGCACTGCGCGGCGAAAAGCCCAAGGCCCTCGGCGTCGCGGGGGAGGAAGCGCGGCACCGTGGGGATGCGGCTCCCCAGAGAGACGACCACCTCCGGCATCGCGACGGGAGCCAGCTCGCCGCCGCACAGCCCGAGCGCGGTGGCGTGCGGAGGGTGGGCGTGCAAGACCGCGTCCACCTCCGGCCGGGCGCGGTAGGCGGCGAGGTGCAGCTCCAGCTCGGAGAAGGGCTTTCTCCTCCCCTCGAGCACCTTCCCTTCCATGTCCACCACCAGGAGCGAGGCCTCGTCGACGTCGTGCTTGGAGATGGCGGTGCAGGTGATGAGCAGCCTCCCGCCCTTGAGCCTCGCCGAGACGTTTCCGTCGTGGTTGGCCACCCATCCGTTCTGGTGCAGGCGGCGGGCGACCTGGACCAGCTCCGAGCGCAGCTTGGGCAGCGGGAGGAACGGCATCCACTAACCGCGAATCCCGCTGATGTAGGCGGCGGTGATGGGGTGAGTCGCGGCTTCGAACACCGCCTTCGACGAACCGTATTCCACCAGCCGCCCCGCGCCGTCGATCATCCAGAACAGCGCTACCCAGTCGGCGATGCGCCGCGCCTGGGCGAGGTTGTGGGTGACGATCACCACCGAGTACCGGCCGCGCAACGACGCGATTCGGTCCTCGACGACGCCGGCGGCCAGTGGGTCGAGCGCGCTGCACGGCTCATCGAAGAGCAGCGCCTCCGGGTCCAGGGCCAGCGCCCGGGCGATGCAAAGGCGCTGCTGCTGTCCGCCGGAGAGGGCCTGCGCCGGCGCGTCGAGGCGGTCCTTCACCTCTTCCCACAGGCCTACGTCCCTAAGGGCCCGCTCCACCTTCTCTTCGATCGCGCTGCGATCCCGCACGCCGTGCTCCCTGAGCGGCAGCTCGAGGTTGCGGCGAACGGAGAGCGGGAAGGGGTTCGGCTTCTGGAAGATCATCCCCACCCGGCGGCGCAGCGCGACCACGTCGGCTCCAGCATCGAGGATGTCCTCGCCGCTCAGCTCGACTCGCCCGTACACCTTCGCGCCGGGGATGAGGTCGGTCATCCGGTTGAGCGCACAGAGGAAGCTGGTCTTCCCGCACCCCGAGGGGCCCACCAGCGCGGTGATGCAACCGCGGTTGACCGACAAGCTCACCTCCCGGATGGCGGCGCGCGAGCCGTAGAACACCGACAACCCCTCGGTGCGCACGAAGGGCCTCGGCTCGCAGCACTTCGGGCGTTCCTCCAGCGGGGCCCAGGGGCGCGCGCCGGGCTTCACGGTGCCGAACTCGAGGACGGGTTTCTGGGCGGGCTTGGTCATGGAGCGGCCAGGCGGCGCCGCCAGAGCGCGCTGAGCGCACCGGCGACGCCGTTCACGAGGAGGAGCAACCCTACCAAGACGAGCGCCGAGGCGTAGGCGTTTCGGTCCCCGCCGGCGACGTTCATCGAGAGGTCGTAGACATGGATGGAGAGCGCACGGCCCGAGTCGAGGAGCGAGGAGGGCATCCGATCGACGTAGCCGCTGGTGAAGATCAGCGCCGCCGTCTCCGCCAGCGCGCGGCCGATGCCCAGCACCAGCCCCGCGGTGAGCCCAGGCACCGCGGCCGGAAGGAGCAGCCGGAAGAGGGTGGTGGTGCGCGAGAGGGCCAGCGCGGCCGCGCCCATCCGGTACTCCCGGGGGACCGCGCGCAGGCCCTCCTCGGTGGAGCGGATGACCAGCGGCAGCGCCATGCAGGCCAGCGTCAGCCCGCCGGAGAGGATGGAGAAACCGAGCCCCAAGGTGCGGCAGAAGAAGGCGTTGCCGAACAGCCCGAACACGATCGACGGGACCCCGGCCAGCACGTCGAGAGAGGTGCGCACCACCCGGCCGAAGCGCCCCGCGTCCGAGGTGTACTCGGCGAGGAAGACCGCCGAGCCGAACGCGATCGGCACCGTCGCGGCCAGGCACACTCCGAGAATCGCCAGCGTGGAGACGAGGATCGGCGCGATGCCGCCGGCTCGCCCCGCCTCACGCGGCGCCGAGGTGAGGTACTCCCACGAGAGCGCGCCCACCCCGTTCCACACTAGCTCGCCGAGGATCCAGAGGAAGACCCCCGCGATGAGCGCCGCGGTGCCCCAGACGGCGACCAGGGCCGCGGTCTCTCGGAGCGCGCCGTCGGCGCGCGCCGGGGTGGCCGCGACGGGAGCGGTGAGGGCGTCAGCCATTCGCCACCACCTTGCGCCGGGCGGCCTCCGAGAAGCCGGCCCCCAGGGCCACGATCGCGAGGAGGGCGAGCCCGCTCACGAACAGCGCGGAACGGTGCGCACTCCCGGCGTAGGCCATCTCCAGCGCGATGTTCGCGGTCAGCGTGCGTACCGGGTCGAACAGCCCTTCCGGCATCCGCACCACGTTGCCGCACACCATCAGCACCGCCATCGTCTCCCCGACGGCGCGGGCGGCGGCGAGCGCCACGCCCGTCAGGATCCCGCCGCGCGCCGCGGGCAGCACCACGCCGCTGACGGTTCCCCAGCGAGAGAGCCCGAGCGCCGCCGCCGAGCGCAGGTAGTGGGCGGGAACGCTCTCCAGCGCCGCGTCGGAGAGGAGCGCGATGGTGGGCAGCACCATGAGCGCCAGCACCAGGATCCCCGCGAGCAGGCTCTGCCCCGGCGGATGGAGCCGGTTGATCAACGGAACCAGGGAGACCAGGCCCCAGAAGCCGTACACCACCGAAGGGATCCCGGCGAGCAACCCGATCAGGTTCCGCCAGTACGAACGCAGAGCGGGGGGGGCGTAGAACTGAAGGAAGATCGCGGACAGCACTCCCAGCGGGGCGGCCAACAGAAGCGCCCCTGCGCTCACCAGCACCGTGCCCGCGAGCATCGGCACCATGTTGAAGAACCCGCTGGCCGGGTGCCACGACGGGTCGGAGAAGAAACGCACCGGGCCCACCTCGGCCAACGCGGGCGCGCTCTCGCCCGACACGAAGGCCACCACCAGCAACACGATCGCCACCGACGACACGGCGAACAGCCGCAGCGTCCACAGCAGTGCCCGATCGCGGCCGGGGTGCGGCATCAAGTACCCGTGGGGCCGAGTGGAACGAAGAACTCCGCCTTCACGAGGTCGTGCACCTCCGCGGAGCGCGAGTACTCGATGAAGTCGCGCGCCAGGCCGTTCGGCTGGCCCTTCACCACCAGGTTCAGGGCGCGCGACATCGGGAACGTCCCGTCGCCCACCGTCGCCAGCGAGGCGGCGACGCCGTCCACCGAGATCAGCCGGATCGGCGTTCCCAGGCTGGCGTCGTGCTCCGCGGTGCCGATCGACACGTAGCCGATGGCGTCCGGGTTCCCGGCGACGGTCTTGATGCCCTGCGCGTTGTCTCCGATCACCACCGAGGCCTGGATGTCGGTGCTCTTGAGCCCGGTGAAGTGGAGAAAGAGCTCCAGCGTGGCTCGCCCCTCGGCCTTGTTGACGACCGTCAGCCGCGCGTCCTTTCCCCCCACCTGCCTCCAGTTTGTCACCTGCCCGGTGTAGACGGAGACGAGCTGTTGCCTGGTCAGCCCCAAGAGCGCGTTGTCGCGGTGGACGATGAGCCCGATGCCATCCTTGGCGATGGGGATCGCGGTGAGCCCGTTCGCCGCCTCGTCGGGGTTCAGCTCGCGGGACGCCATTCCGATGTCGGCCAGTCCCGCCAGAGCATCGGAGATCCCGCGCGCCGAGCCGCCGGTCTGGATATCGACGCGCACCCCGGGATGTTTCGCCTCGAACCGCTTCGCGATCTCCGAGGCGAGCGGGGCGATGGTGCTCGACCCGGTGAGCACCAGCTTCCGCTCGGCCTCAGGCCCGGAGGAGCCGGACGCCGGATCCTTCGACCGGCAGGCGCCGAGCGCCAGCATGCCGATGGCCAAGAACACACGTTTCATCTCTTGCACCCCCAATTGAGCATTCCCACACCCGCTGCCCCCCAGCGCATTGCCGGCGGCTTTCGGACCACCAGGCGGGTGCGCACGGGCTCCAACATAGCGATTCCGGCACCGAGGATCGAACGTTCGCTTTGCGACCTCGAAGCCGCCCATTGCTCGCGCCGATTGCTCATCCGTGGCGCGACGCGGTGGTGAGCGCCAGTCCGGCGACGACGAACGCGCCGCCGGCAAGGCGGTTGACCCAGCGCATCCGGCGCGGGCTGGAAAGCCACCGCGCCAGGCGCGCTCCCCCGGTCGCGTACACCATCTGCCAGCTGCTTTCGAACGCGTAGAACGTGGCGGTCAGGATCGCCAGCTGCGGTACCTCCGGCACCCCGGCGTCCATGAACTGAGGGAAGAGCGCGGAGAAAAAGATGAACGCCTTCGGGTTGCTCATCGCCACCAGAAAACCGGTGCGGAACCGGCCGGCAGGGACCTGCGGCGCGCTGCCGGGAGCCGCCGGCGGGACCGGCTCGGCCCGCCAGGTCTTGATCCCCAGGTACACCAGGTAGGCGGCGCCGGCGTACTTGACCAGGCTGAACGCCTTCTCCGAGGTGGCCAGCACCGCCCCCAGGCCCACGGCCGAACCCAGCATGATCAGCCCGAGCGCGACGAGCATGCCGGCACAGGTCGGCAGCGTCTTCCGCACACCGAAACGCATCCCGTGCGTCATCGCGAGCAGCATGTTCGGACCTGGCGTGGCGGTCACCACGCGCACCGTTGCGACGTACAAGAGCCAGGTGTGCAGCGCCATCTCTACCCTCGCCCCCAGCTCAACGACCGCGAGCGCCGACCGCTTCTCGGCCAACCTGCGACCTTCCGCCAAAATACCCCGGATATTACCACGCCCCATCGGAGGCCCAAACGCCACCTCTGAAGACCGCCTCGCGCGGCGGGGTCGAGTCGACCGGTAGTCGCGGGCGCTGGTATCGTCTCGGTCCCCCATGAAGCACTCCGGGTCGGCGGCCGAAGCGCCTGCGAAAAGCTGTCGGTTCAGCGCGAGTTGCGGCACCGACCAGACGCCGACTCCCGGACTGGTCGCGGAGCGGATTCGGAATCACCCCTGCTTCAGCGAAGAGGCGCACCACCATTTCGCCCGCATGCACGTAGCGGTGGCGCCCGCCTGCAACCTCCAGTGCCACTACTGCAATCGAAAGTTCGACTGCGCCAACGAGAGCCGGCCGGGGGTCAGCTCCGAGCGCCTCACCCCCGAGCAAGCCGCGCGCAAGGTGCTGCTGCTGGCGTCGGCGGTGCCTCAACTGTCGGTGGTCGGAATCGCCGGGCCTGGCGATCCGCTCGCCAACCCCGAAGAGACCTTCGAGACGCTCGATCTCGTGCGGAAGGCGGCGCCGGACCTCCGGCTGTGTGTCTCGACCAACGGGCTTTCGCTGCCGGAGCACGTCGAGACGCTGGCGGCTCTCGGAGTGGACCACCTCACCGTCACCATCAACATGGTGGATCCGGCGGTGGGCGAGCGGATCTACCCGTGGCTCATCCACCACGGGCGAAAGGTGAGGGGACCCGAGGCGTCTATCTTGCTCTCGGAGCGACAGCTCGAAGGGGTGCGGCGCGCGGTCGCCGCCGGGATGCTGGTCAAGGTGAACTCGGTCGTCATCCCCGGCGTCAACGATCGCCACCTCGTCAGGGTGAGCCGGGAGGTGAAGGCGCTCGGAGTGCTCCTTCACAACCTCATGCCGCTCATCTCGGAGGCCGCCCATGGCACCTACTACGGGCTTGGGGGCCAGCGCGGGCCGACCCCGGAGGAGCTCGATGCCGTCCAGCGCGCTTGCGAGGCCAACTCTCAGGTGATGAGGCATTGCCGGCAGTGCCGCGCCGATGCGGTGGGACTCCTGGGGGAGGATCAGGGCCAGCGATTCGCGCTGGCTCGGCTGCCGCCCGAGCCGGTGCGCGACGCCGCGGAGGTGCGGGCCGCCTACCGCGAGTCGGTCGAAGCCGTGCGAAAGCGGATCGACCAGGCCCGGGAGGAGAGCCTGCGGGGCCTAAAGGACGCGCCCGCCGACCTCTCGGTCCGGGTCGCGGTCGCCACCAAAGGCGGAGGCCTGATCAACCAGCACTTCGGCCACGCCCGGGAGTTTCAGGTGTACGAAGTCTCCAAGGAGTCGGCGCGCTTCGTCGGCCCCAGGAGGATCGATCACTATTGCCTGGGAGGCGAGGGCGACGAAGTGGCCATGGCGTCGATCCTCGCCGCGGTCTCGGACTGCGCCGCGATTCTGGTTTCGCGGATCGGCCGGTGCCCGCAAGAGCAGCTGGCGGCCGCCGGCGTGGAGGCGGTGGAGGCCTTCGCCCATCAACCGATCGAGGCTGGCGCCCTGGCCTGGTTCCGGACGTTCGTCGCCCGCGCGCGAGCTGCGGCCCCGGCGCCGGAGCTCCAGGCGGGCGGCGGAGGCCAGTCCACCGTCCAGCCGGACCGGGCGAACATCGGTCCGGTCGAACCCTGAGCCCGCCGCCGAGCCGGCGACGGCTCAGCCAGGTCTCGCAGGCGGCGCGCCTGGCAAGCTCAGCAGCACTTCGACTTCTTCTCGGAGGCCGCGGCCTCGCCCGATGCGGGCTGGAGCGAGCACGACGAGGGGATGTCGGTCGGGGCCGCCCCCCCGGCCAGGTACCGCTCGGCAGTCTGCACCACCGTCCTTCCCGGCGCCTCGCGAACCTCCTTGCCGAGGGCCACCGCCTTGACCATGTCCTCCTTGGAGACGCCCGCCTTCCGCGCCTTGTCGTAGTGGAACTTGAAGCAGGGATCGCAACCGGCGGCGATCGCCGCGCCGATGGCCACCAGCTCCTTCACCTGCTCGGTGAACAGGGAGGGCTCGCTCTGCAGGCCGACGTAGCCCGCCAGGGCGTCGCGCAGCGGGTAGTTGCCGCGGGAGACGATCTTGCCCTCGACGACCACGATCGGCAGGCAGCCATTGCCCTCCGCCTCGAGCGCATTGCGGACGATGACGCTCTCCACGAAGGCTGCCGGCTGCTGGCCCAAGTTGTACCGCTCCACCTCGACGCCGCTGTTCTTCAACCAGTCGAGATCCGCGGCGAAGCGCACGAGCGTGGGATCGACGGACGGGCCGCAGACCCCGGTGGAGCAGCACATGGGCGGATCGAACACCTGCATTCTTGGCATGGTCCCTCCTTACTGACGATACGACTGGGAAGCTTCGCGGGGCGAGGCGGTGGCCCCCGGAGGCCGGCCCACCAAAAGGCCCAAGCTTCGCGCGCCGCAGGGAGGCTCGGGCAGCGGCGGGAGCACCGCCATCCTCGGCGCGCAGGCGCGGACCTCCTCCAGGTGCGGCCACTCGGCACGCTGCCGCTGACGGAGGATCGGATCTCGGGTGGAAACGCAGGTCAGCGCCTGGTTGACGACCCAGGCGAAGGGCTCGATCCCGGCGCGAGCCAGATCGCGCTGGAGCGCCTTGGCCTCGTGGACCGGAGTCGCCTCCGGCAGGGTGACGAGCAGAAGTCGGCTGAAGGCGGGGTCCCGCAGCCGCGGCAAGAGCTTGCGGACCGCCTCTGGCATCCGGCTGCCTTTCCGGCCGACCTCGCGGTGGTATGCCTCCGTCGCGTCGAGCAGCAAGAGGGTGTGGCCGGTCGGCGCAGTGTCCAACACCACCAGGCCGTCCTCCGCCTCCGCGACCGTGCGCGCGAACGCCAAGAAGACCGCGATCTCCTCGGTGCACGGCGAGCGCAGCTCCTCCTCGAGCAGGGCACGCCCGCGGTCGTCGAGCCCGGCGCCCACCGAGGCGAGCACCTGGGCCGCGTAGGCGCGGGTCTCCTCGGAGGGGTCGATCCTGCTCACGCGCAGCCCCGGTGGAGGCTCTCCCACGGCGGTGGCGACGTGGGCCGCCGGATCCGTGGTGCTGAGCTGGACGCGATGGCCCCGGCGAGCGAGCTCCACGGCCACCGCGGCAGCGATGGTGGTCTTCCCCACCCCACCCTTGCCCATCGCCAAGATGAGCCCGCTTCGGCGAGAGGCGATCTCATCCAAAAGGGGCGCCAGCGGGGGCCAACTCCGGCGCCGGTCCTCGGACGGGCCCGCGTCCGCCGACACCGGCTCCGCGATGGCTCTCAGCGCATCCACTCCGATCAGCGCCGAGGGGCGAAGCGGCAGCTCCGTCCGCCTCAGCGCGCGAAGAGGCTCGGGCATCGCGGCGAGCGCCTCTCGGCCTCGCGCTGCCAGCGCCGCCGCGGTGGGATCGTCGGTTCGCGCCTGGAAGATCGCGTTGACCACCAGGCGCTGGTTTCGTAGCCCCAGCGCCGCCAATTCCCGGTGCGCGCGCTCCGCCTCCGCCAAGGCGGAGAGCTCGGGCCGAGTGACGAGCACCACCGTGGTGCGCGAAGGATCGGAGAGGGTTCGCACCGTCTCCTCGTACAGCTTGCGCTGCCGCTCCAGACCCGCGAGCGGGCCAAGGCAGCTGGTGCCGAACGTGCTTTGCTCGATGAAGCCGGTCCAGGCTGCGGGAAGTTTCAGCAGCCGCAGGGTGTGCCCGGTGGGAGCGGTGTCGAACAGGACGTGGTCCAGGCCCTCGGTCGCCGATGGATCTCCGAGCAGCCGCGACAGCTCGTCAAAGGCAGCGATCTCCACCGCGCACGCGCCGGAGAGCTGCTCCTCCATGCTGGCGACCACCGCCGCGGGAAGCACCGATCGGTATGGTCCGACCACGCGTTCCCGGTACGCGCGGGCCGCGGCCTCCGGGTCGAGGTTCAGCGCCGAGAGGCCCATGACGCCGCTGACGGCGGTGGGCCGGGGACCGAGCGGGACTTGAAGCACCTCATCGAGGTTGGACGCCGGATCGGTGCTCACCAAGAGCACGCGCCTGCCGGCGTCCGCGAGCCGCACCGCGACCGCGCAGGCCACGGAGGTCTTTCCCACTCCGCCCTTGCCGGTGAACAAGACGTGCCGTGTGTCGACGGTGAGGTCCATGGGTGCCCACGGGAGAAAGCGGAAGGTACCATGCCCACACCGCCGCCGTCGCTGGCAAGCCTACCCGCCTCATCTTACCTGGGCCTCGGCGCGGCGGTTGCGGCGCTCTGCGCCTCCGTCGAGATTGACAGTGCCGGCGGGATCGCCAAAAATTTCGGGACTCATCTCTGGTTACGGGCAGGTTCCCAGCCCGCAATGCGACGACGACTGTCGGGAACGGGGTCCACGTCAAGGTTAGGTGCCGCCAGCCATGTCTTGGTACGACTCGAAACCGTCGATCTGGAAACTGAGCGAGCTTCTGACCTGGGTTGACTTCGGGTTCGTGGACGGGACCGACAAGACGGATGTCGAGAATCTCTGCTCCTTCATCGGGGCCTACGACACCTGCACCATGTTCCCCGGGGTCCTCCCGATCGTGCACGGGCCGGTCGGGTGCGTGAGCTCCTATTTCGCCACCCGGGTGGCCAGCCGGCTGCAAGAGAAGTTCAGGCCGCCGCTCGCGGCCACCGAGATGGAGGCGACCGATGTGGTCTTCGGCGCCATCGAGAAGCTGGAAAACCTGGTGCGGCTCGCCGACGCGGAGTTCCACCCGAAGCTGATCCCCGTCCTCACCACTTGCGTCAGCGACATGATCAACGAGGACGTACCATCGGTCGCCAGGCGCCTCAAGGGCCGGATCGGAGCGGATGTGCTCCCGATCAAGATCGGAGGCATCAGCTGCAAGGGTTTCCGGGAGGGAACTGACTTCGCCCTCAAGGCGCTGGTGGACCACGTCAAGGCCAAGAGCACCGCCACCCAGCGGCGACCCAGGTCGGTCAACCTCTTCCTCCGGCGGGTGAACGGGCGTCTGTCGGAGAACGCGGACGTCCAGGAGATCCAGCGGCTGCTCGCGATCAACGGGATCGAGATCAACACGATCGTGCGGATCGGGACCACCTACGAGGAGCTGCTGAAGATTCCCCAGGCGGAGGCCAACGTCTCGCTCTGCTACACCTATGGCAAGGCGGTGATGAAGCACCTGAGCGAGTGCTTCGGCCAGAAGTACTCCACCGCCAGCTACCCGTTGGGCTTGTCGGCCACGCTCCGCTGGGTGAAGCGGGTGACCGAGCTGGTCGGCGCCGAGGACAAGCTCTCCGGCTCTCCCGAGGTCGCCGCCTTGACCTCCGAGGTCCAGGAGCTCCGCGCGTTCATCGCCAAGAAGTCGAAGCTCAACGAGTGCTACATCTGGCACCCGGGAGAGAAGGCGCTCGCGCTCACCAACCTGGCGCGCGACCTCGGCCAGGAGCCCATCCTCGCCGGCTTCACCTACCACACGATCAAGAACACCCGGGAAACCATCATCGAGATGCTCAAGGAGGGAAACGAGCCCAGGTGCATCATCCGGGGCAACTCCAAGCGCTGGGTGCAGCTGGAGGGCGAGATGCCCTACGAGGAGAGGCCGCTGTTCTTCATGCCCAAGAAGTTCTGGCTGGGGAACTTCCCCACCGTGGACGTGGACTTCTTCCGGGAGCACGCGGTGGGCCTGACCGGCCTGAGGAACCTGATTGAGAAGATCCGCGGGGTGTACAACCGCGAAGCCAGCCAGAACCATTCGGTCTTCAGCCGCTACGTGGAGAGGAAGTACGAGAATGTCGATTGGAACGACAAGATTCCCGGCCTGGTCCGGGACTGACCGCGGACTTCGGCGATGCTGACCACGATCGGCGGAGCGCTCTACAAGAGGGGCTCGCTGTACGGCGCGTCGCTGGTCGCCAGCGAATTCGAGGAGCCGAACATCCTCATCTGGGGTCCGCGGGGCTGCTCGTCCCAAGTCGTAGAGGCGACCAACAACCAACGCCACCTCTACGACATGTACCACTTCCGGGTCACCCAGGCCGACATGATGATGAATGGGATGGCCACGGTCACGCCCCAGCTGCTCTCGATGGTGCGCGGGTGCAACGTCCCGGGGCCGCTGTTCTTCTTCCTTGGAGACGCGACCGCGCTCATCTCCGAGGACCTGGAGTCGCTCATCGAGAGCCGCATCTCGCCGGATTTCCCCATCATCTACGTGGAGACCGGCTTCAAGGGGGACTACCGCTACGGGATCAACGAAACGGTGTTTCGGCTGGTGCAACGGCTCTGCCGGAAGAAGACCGAGCGTGACCCCAAGCGGCTGAACCTGATCCCCGAGGTGGGGATCAATCCCCAGTGGAGGGCGGACGCGGCGGAGGTCGCCAGGATCCTCGGCAAGTTCGGGTACACGGTCTCCATCGCCCCGTGCCGGTCGCAGCTTTCGGACATCGCCGACATGACGCGGGCCTCCCGGACGCTGCTGATGAATCCGGACGTCGGGAAGAAGGCCGCCCAGTACCTGAGTGACACGCACGACATCCCCTTCTTCGTACCGAAGAAGCTGCCCATCGGAGTCTGGGGGACCAAGCTCTGGCTCGACGAGGTCGCCGGGTTCCTCGGCATCGGGGCGGAGGCCGTTTCAAAGGTCCACTACGAGGAGGAGGCGGAGTTCTTCTTCATCGTGAGGCCGGGGCTTCGCGAGGAGCGCTACCACGTCCGGGCCAACACCATCCGCGAGTCGGCCTTCGTCGTCTGCGACGACCGCCACCGGGCGTCCCAGTGGGCGCGGACGATGATGGAGGAGCTTCAGTTCAAGCGGGGCTGGATCTTCCCGACCTGGGTTGGCGAAGCCGCGCCGGAAGAGGTCCGCGGCGTCGAGGTGCTGCCGGAGGGCGATCTCCCTTCGCTGACCGCTCATTGCTCCAGGCCAGAGGTGCGAGTGCTGCTCGGCGCCGACTGGGTGGACGAGCTTCTGGAGGGAAGGACGAAGTGCAAGGCCATCCCGATCGCCAATCCGATGAGCAGGCGGATCAGTTTGGGGGCGAGGCCCTATTTCGGCTATCGAGGAATGCTGAACGTCGTCGAGGACGCGCTGAACTCAGTCGTCTGTTAACCCCGGCCGGACAGAGAGGACGAGCATGGAATACCAGCCCAATTTCCCCCGCACGCTCGAGGCGTTCAAGCAGCTCGTGGCGGACCGCCTGTTCAACGTTGACAAGATCGACGAGGCCGCCTGCGCCGCGATCATCGAGAAGATCAACCGGGGCGACTACTCGTTCAGCAAGCCCGAGGTCGACCTGATGCGGCGGATCTCCAACATCGGCGACGTCAACACCTGCGATACGGACCACCGGGTGGCGTGCGACGGGCAGAAGTTCACGATCTCGAAGACGTAGGGACTTCAGGCGTATCGGTTGACGATCGCCAGGATCTCCCTGGTCGAGAGGACCTCTCGAGTCAGCGAATGGCGCGAGGTTTTCTCTTGGAGCTTCCGCGCCAGGTCCAGGTACTGCCGGGCCTGATCCGAAGCGGGAAAGGCCTGGACCACCGTGGCCCGCGCGTTCTCGGCTTTCTGGACCCACTCGGACCGCGGGACGTGGTGGACCACCGGTAGCCCCACCGCGCCGAAGACCGCTTCCACGATCTCCGCCTCTTTGGGGATGCCCCGCATGTTGTCGATGATGCCGCCGATCCCCACGTCCACGCCGTGATCGGACGCGGCCTTGATGCTCTGGGCGATCTTCATCGCCTGCATCATGGTCGCCACCTCGCCGCTGGTGACGATGTAGGCCTGCGGAGTGAACTTCAGCGGCCGGGCGAATCCTCCGCAGACGGTGTCCCCCAGCACGTCGTAGACGATGAAGGTGAAGCGGTACTCCTGGGGGAGCCGGTGCTCCTCGAGCAGCTTGACCACCAGGTCCACCCCCTTGCCGGCGCACCCCTTGCCGGGCGCGGGGCCGCCGCACTCGGTACCGAAGAGGCGGTCCTCGAACCCTACCCCGGGGAAGATGAGGTTCTTCAGGAGCTCCCGGCTGATGCCCCGGGTTCCGCCCAGCTTCTGCACCTCGTCCAGCACGGTGGGCTTCAGTTGTCCGCACAGGTTCGCGATCGAATCGTGCTTGGGGTCGCAACCGATCTGGAAGACCTTCTCTCCCATCAGGACGAGCGCGGCGCTCACGTTGGAGCTGGTGGTCGACTTGCCGATCCCACCGGTCCCGTAGATGGAGATGCGCTTGGGCAACTCCCGGGACACCGGGTTCTTGGGAAGGCTGCGCTGGTATTGCGCGCGGCCATCGTCCCCGATCTCGATTCGATCCCGCTGGACGCCCATGTACAGGTCGTAGAGCTCGTCGTAGCGGTCGATCGGCTTGGGGACTACCTCGGAGGCCGAGGAGTGAAGCCTGCGGGCCAGTTCCCTGAAGGTCGCCGCGATCGGCGACTCGGGGAGCGCGCTGAGTACGGTCTTCCGCTCGCGCTCGGCGTGCTTGAACGTGGCGCTCTCGCGGGGGATGGAGGCCAGGATGGGGACCTGGGTCCGCTCGGAAAAGGCACGCACCACCTCCTCCTCGTGCGGCACCCCTCGCATGTTCACCACGTACCCCGCCACGCGGACGTCGTCGCCGAGCGCCTTCACCGCCCTCAAGATGTTGTTCCCGGCGTAGACGGCCATCAGCTCGCCGCTGATGACCACCAGGGCCTCGCGGCCGCCTCCCCTCATTGGGGTGAAGAAGCCTCCGCAGACCACGTCGCCGAGCAGGTCGTAGAAGGCGTAGTTGACCGCGTCGAACCCGTCGAGCTGGTGCTTGTGCTCCTCGAGCTCCTGGAAGGCGATGGGCAGTCCCACCCCCGCACACCCGACCCCGGGCTCGGGGCCGCCTGTCTCGCACAGCAGGATCCCAGTGGAGGTCCGCTGCACCGCCTTGCCGATGTTCTGAGCCGTGATCCCTTCCCGGCGCTTGAGATCGAGGATGGGCGCCATGCGATCGCCCATGTCGTAGACGTCGATCAGGCTCGACTTCGGCGAACAACCGGTGATCGCGACGCGCTGGTCCAGCGCGACGAGGGCCTCCCCGAGGTTGGTGGCAACGGTCGTCTTGCCAATGCCGCCCTTGCCGCAGACCACAAGATGACGGCCCTTGTTTTCCGTCGTTTGCATGCTCTCCCGCCTCGGGACCGCGCAGTGGTGATTGTGGCTCTGCATCTCCCGGCCCAGGTGATCGACGGTCACAGGTTGGCTGAGCAAATGCCTGGGGCGGGGTTCCGATTCTACACCGCTGCAAAGACGTGGGCGATCTTCCCTGCGATGTCAGGGCGGCCGAGCGCGCGCCTCGAGAAAGCCAGAAAGCGCGGGCAGGAATGCTTGGGTGGGACGGATCACGTGACCGCCGCCGCGCGCGGTCCATAGCTCCGCCGCTCCCCGTGCGCACCCCGGCCATTTTTCTACGATCGTTTCCGCGCCGGGGACGGCGGAATCGATGTCCAGCGGGTGCGGCGAACGCTCAGGCTCTCCGGTGCAGCCGTCGGCTCTCGCCCATGCGGACACCGACTCTCGGGCCGACGGGTACGGCGCCCCCGCAGGCAGCCCCCCTCCCAGCACCCCTCCCTGGTAGCGCACGACCGGGTCGACGTCCGAGTGGATCTGGAGCACCGCCACCGCTTCCTGGGGCGCGCAGTCGGCGCGGGGAGGGGCCGCCCCCGCCAGGCTGATCAACCCGGCCACGCGCTTCCCTCGCACGCAGGCGTAGCGGTGGGCCATGAAGCCTCCGTTCGAGAGGCCTAGGAGGAAAACCCGGCCCGCATCGACCGAGAACCGGGCCTTGACGTCGTCGATGAGGGCGTCGAGGTAGGAGACGTCGTCGACCGCGAGGCGATCGAAATTGCAGCAGGCGTCTCCGGCATTCCAGAAACGGCGCCCGGCGGAATCGGGCGTGCCGTCCGGGTAGGCGAGGAGGAGGGTCCGTTCCTCGGCGAGGGCCACCAGCCCCAGGTGATCGACCAGGCCGCGGCCATGATCGCCGTAGCCATGCAGCGACACCAGGAGCGGGGCAGCCCGCCGCGGGCTGTAACCAGCGGGCACGTGAAGCTGGTAGGGCCGGACGCGCAACACCTCGGGCACCGCCGGGGCCGCACCGGGCGCGCCCGCGCGGCACCCCAGCGCCAAGAGCGGCAGCGCCAAGCCCAGCACCCTCATGGAGCGCAGCCATAACAGCCGTCGGGCTGACGAACCAGCGCTCTTCCGCGCCCGAAGCTCGCCCGCGGCGGCCGCTCGAACCAACGCGCGCGGGCTTCACGCTCCGCCCTCGCCACGTCCTGCGCCTCGAGGGGAAATGGGAAGTCGCGGAAGGGCTCGCCGGGGCGGTAGCTCCCGAATGGCCGCGTGCACGCCACCTGCCCCTGGGCGTCGGGACAACCGTGCGTGCGGAACGGCGCTCCGGAACGGATGGCCTCCGCCAACGCGCGAGCGTCGATGGCGATCTCGGCGAGGCGCCCGGCGCGGAAACGGAGGGCCTCCAAAGGCAGTCCTCGACCCAAAAGGAAAGTGGCGACCTGGAGTCTTCGCCAGCGCGACAGGGGCGGGCGCCGCCGGCCGGCCAGCCGCGTTCCGGGCTCAGGGTAGAAGCAGAAAAGGTACGTGGACACCTGTCGCTCCCGGAGCGAGCTTGCGAGCCTGAGGAGGTCTTGGTCGGACTCGCCCAGACCCACGACGACGTGGCAATTCACCTTTCCCGGACCGAACACCGACCGCGCCGCCAAGACGGTGCGCCAGTAGGTGTCCCATTCAAGGCCGGGCCGCACCCGCGCGAACAGCCGGGGGGAGGCGGCGTCGAGGCCGATGCCGATCATGTCCGCGCCCGCCTGCCGGAGCCGCAGGAGCTCCGGAGCTCCGAGCCCTCGAGGGTGAATCAGGACCGAGATGGGCACCCCGGTGGACGTTCGGATGCTGCGGCAGAGGCGCTCGGCGTCTTCGAAGGCGCGGGGGTTCTCCACCATCGAAACGCAGACTCGCTTCACCGCGGGCTCGCGCTCGGCGATGCGGGCGCGCACGAGCTCGGTGGGGAAGGCCGGCCACTCCACGCGGATGAAGCTCTCCGGGCCTCCGGGCGCTAGCGGGCGGTGGCGGGAGAGGCCGCAGTAGGCACAGCGGGAGAAGCAGGGGACCGGGTAGTCCAACAGCAGGTTGACGCACGATGTGCGCGCCCCCCGGTAGGTGCGCCCCGATCGCAGCCCGAGCGCCAGGGCCGCCGCCAGGCTGAGCCTCACCCGCGCCGGGCCGCCCTCAGCGTTCATCGCCGCCTCCGAGGCGACCTGCGGGTCCCGCGGCCGCGGCGGTGGGAGCGGAGCCGCCATCGGGGAACCTTCCCACGAAGCAGGCGTACCTCCCCTCCTCGTGGCGCGCCGCCGCCTCCACCGCCCGCAAGAGCGCGCGGACCACGTGCTCCGGCTCCACACCGCACGGCAGCGTCGAGGCCTGCTCCCAGGCCTCGCGCACCGCCTTGGCCAGAGAATCTGCGGCGAGCGAGCACCAGCGAAGTCGCCGCTCGATCTCCGGGAGCAGCGAGTGAGCCGCGTCCACGAAATCCGCGCTCAGGTACGCGGCCTGGAGCGCGCCTCCGGCGACCTTCACCTGGGCCCGGATGAGCCCCCCCGGGGCCCGGGCGTAGCCGATGGCCAGGGAGTCGCCACCTCCGGAGCGCTCGCGCACCCAGTGCGGCGTGAGGTACTTGCCCGCGACCAGCCGCGCCACCTCGGCACGCTCGGCCTCACTTGATGCCGCCGGCTCCAGCTGGGCCCCGAGTACGCGCTCCACTCCGGCTCGCAGCGCCGCGCGCAGCTCGGCCATCACCACCCGCCGCGCCAGCTCCCGGCGCACCGTGGTCAGCCTGCCCTCCACGAACTGCACGCCCTTCCCTCCTGCTTTTTCGATCGGCACCCTGAGCACCCTGAGCATCAGCTCGATGTCCAGGTCCAGCAGAAGGCTGGCGTGGAAGAGGAAGGCCCCCTGCTCGTTCCGGCAGATTCCCAGACCGGCGAGCTTCCGCGCGCCCACCGACAGGTCGTTCTTCCCGGTGAGCTGGGCGTGGACACCCAGCGAGGCAAGGCCGGCGAGGAGCGGGCGGGCGGCCATCTCCATGATCGCCCGGGAAGGCTCTTTCGCGGCCGGTCCGACCAGGGCCACCCCCAGCTGGTCGGCACCCATCAGGATGGCGCCGCCTCCGGTCGGCCGGCGGTTGACCGCCACCCCCAGGCGCTCGCACTGGGCGACGTCCACCTCGGCGTCGAGATCCTGGAACCTCCCGACCAGCGCGCAGTGCGAGCGGTAAGTGTAGAGGCGAAGGGTGGGCGAGGGGGGCTGCGCCAGCCCCTGCTGTTCGAGCAGGAGCTCATCCTCGGCCAGCCCTGCCTCCGCGGAGACTCCGTCGTCCTCCAGGTAGCGAATCTTCTCGTGCCGCCTCATCGGTCCGTCCCCGGCGCCCCCACGAAGCCGCAGCAGGCATCGCTTAGCACGACCTCCCGTCCGGACGCCCTGGCCCGGGCCACGATTCCCTCGGCGGGGAAGGCGATGCCGTCCAGCCCGGCCCGCAAGGCGGCCCGATCGATCGCCCGCCGCGCCGGCCCGCACGGACGGGCGCAGCCGAGCCAGACCGGCAGCTCGGGCAGCGAGCGCCTGGCGAGGTGGAAGAACTCCTCTACCTCGCCGATGGGCGGAGGGGCGACGGAGGCCATTGGAGTTCCAGGCAGGGGGGTGAGCACCACCAGCACCAGCCCGGCCACGCGGTGCCGGCGAACCATCTCCAGCGCGGCGCGTTCGCCCTTCAGCGCTCCGTAGTGCAGCCCGAGCACGATGTGGGGAAGCGTGGGGACGCCGGAATCCACCAGCGCCGCCAGCGACGCTTCGTAGTCCTCCGGGCCAGCCTCGAGGTGGTACACCTCCCGCGCGGTCTCGCGAGCGCCGATCAGATCGAGCATCGCCCGCTCCACGCCCGCCTGGGCGAGCTCCTCCGCCGCCGCCCGGTCCAAGAGGCCGGTGTGCACCGCCACCGACAGGCCCAGGGAATCACGCACCCTCCGCAGCTCCTCGCCAAGGCCGGCCAGCGGCACCCGCCCCTTTCGGTCGCATCCGCCGGTGATCAGCACTCCCCTCGTCCCCGCGCGGGCTAGCCTGGCGCACGCGTCGAGCAGGCTCGGGCGGGCAGGCACCATCGCCCGGAGCAGCTTGCCCTCGCAGTGGGCGCAGCTCAGGGCACAGCGCGCTCCAGTGAGGCTCACCGGCCGGAAGCTCTCCGGGTTGCACGGGGTGAAGTCCCGCGCGGCGTAGCGCTTGATCCCCGGGGCGGAGAAGACGACCGGGCGGGCCGGCCCAGGCTCACTCGGCAAAGAGGCCCTCGGCGACGTAGCGATTGTACTCCTCCTCGATCCAGCGCCTGATCGCGTCCTCGCCGTGGACCAGGTCGGCGAGGTCGCGCGAGAGCTCTGTGGCCTCGATCACCGCGAGCCAGCCTCGCCCGTACGGGTCGGTGTTCAAGAGGCCGGGGTTCTCCAACGCCTCGGCGTTGACCGCCTCCAGCGAGCCAGTCGCGGGCGACTTGAGCGGCCCGATGTACTTGCCGGCCTCGATGGAGCCGAAGGCGCGCCCCTTCTGCACGGGCTTGCCCGCCGGCTTGAGCTTGACGTAGGCGATCGCCCCGGCGGCCTTCTGCGCGAAAGCGCTGAGCCCGACCCTCACTCGCCCCTCCCCCTCCAGCCGCGCCCAGAGGTGCTCGGTCCGGTCGTAGTAGTAGCTGTCCCCGGCGGGGAGCTGGACGTCCTTCACCACCACGAGGGGTTCATCCATGGCTCTTCGGCATGCTAGCCAACACCAGCTCCACCAGGTCCATCGTCTGCATCCCTCGCCGGGTGGCCTCGGGTGCGAGGGTGCGCTTGCACTGCGGGCAGGCGGTGACCAGGACCTCGGCGCCCGGAGCGGAGAGCGCTTCCAGCGCCCGGCCGGCGATGGCCCGGGTCAGCTCCGGGTCGGAGATCTCCAGATCTCCGCCGCCGCCGCAGCAGCGCGAGGTCTCGCGTGCCTCGCCGGGCTCGCGAAGCTCCACCCCCATCAACATGGAGAGGACCTCCCGCGGGGGGGCATAGACGCCTCCGTTGCGGCCGAGGTCGCAGGGGTCGTGGTAGGTCACGGTTCTCCTCCCGGGTGCTCCGTCGAGCTTCAGGCCGGAACGCGGAAGCGCTTCCGCCAGGAACTCGGTCGCGTGCTGCATGGACACCCCCGGGAGGGACGGGGCGTACTGGGTGCGCCAGGTGTGGTAGCAGGACGGGCAGGTGAAGAGGATTCTCCGGGCACCCATCTGTCGCACCCGGGCGAGGTTGGCCTGCCTCAAAGCCTCGGCCTCCTCGGGCCTCCCCGCCACGAGCAGGGGGAACCCGCAGCAGGACTCGCGGTCGCCGAGGATACTGAAGTCGCACCCCAGCTTCGCGAGAACCCCCGCGAACGCCTGCGGTATCGATTGCGCCGCGGGCGAGAAGCTGGACATGCAGCCGACGTAGTAGAGGACCTCCGCCCGGTCCCTTCGGTAGCCGTCCGGAGGCGGGTCGTCCATCAGGTCGACCCAGAGCGAGCGGTCCACGTTGGGGAAGTTGAGCACGTTGGCGGTCTCCCGGATCGCCTCGCGAGCCCGGTCGAGGGCGGGCGGGTAGCGGCCCAAGCTGGCGCACCTCGCCCTGAGCTCCTTCCACAACGGCACCAGGTCGATGCCCGCCGGACAGATCACCGAGCAGCGGGCGCAGGTGGTGCACCCGAACGTCCCCAGTTCGAAGGCGGCGAGGGCCTCTCCCGCCAGCGGCTTGCCCTGCACCAACCGCCCGAGCCTGGAGGGGGCTCGCTCTTCCCGGAGCAGGCGGCCGAACTGCTCCATCCGCGCGCAGGGGGAAAGCTCCCGGACCGGTCTGGCGCCGTGCGCCTCGCACACCGTGGTGCACAGGCCACAATGGGTGCAGCTGTCCAGCACGGCGAGGAGGGTGCCGCGGCCGCCGCGGACCAGGCCCGCCGGGGTCGCCACGACGTGGAACAACCGGGTGTAGGGGGCGACGGCGATGGTCGCCAGGGCCAGCGCGGCGTGCATCCACCAGACGGTGAGGTAGAGGGCCTGCCCCGCCTGCGCCTGCCGCGCCGCCTGCGTCGCGTACCCGGTCACGGCGCTGGCCGCGAGCAAGCCGTACAGGACGGCCTCTTCCCGGGTGAACCGTGCGCCTCGCCGCCGGACCAACTTGCGGACCACCACCGCCGCCACGCCGAGCAGCAGGGCCACCCCGGCGAGGTTGTTCACGGCGGCGAACCAGGGGGTGTCCTTGCTCCCGGAAAAGATGCCCAAGCCGAGGAAGAGGTCGCCGAGGCTGCCGACGAAAAACAGCGTGGCCGCGCCGTACATGATGCAGCCGTGGAGCACCATGCGGAGCCACGAGCCTCGCCGCAGCCGCCAAGCGAACAGGATGTCGGCGAGGAGCCGGAGCGGCTTCCCGCTGGACCGGGCCGGCGGCCCGCCGCGCCACTGGGCGATTCGCCGGACGGCCCCCACCGCCGCCACCGCCAGGGCCACGGCCGCGAGGGCGTAGAAGAGTGTACCGGCGGGAGTTGGCTCGCCAGTCGGCATCGAGCTCGAGTCCGCGAACGCGGGCGTCGCGTCAGGCGAAGTTGTAGACCTTCTCGGCGACGATCAGATCGACGAGCTCGGCGTGGTCGATGCGCCGGACCGAAGCCGGCAGCCGGCCGGCGACTCCGCGGCGCTCGGCGTCCGACTTGACCGCGAACACCTTTCCCGGGAACCGGCTGGCGTCCAGATAGACGCCGTCTTGGATCAAGACGATCTTCGCTTCGGGGTCGAGTGCCGCGAGCTCGAGGCCATCCGAGGCGAACGGCTTGTCAATGAGGTACAGCGCCATCGTCATCCTCCGCTCACAGATCGATGTTCACGTCGGCGGCTCTCAGCATCTCGAGGACCTGCGCTCGGCGGATCGGGCGAATGTCCTCGCTCAGCTCCTCGGCGCGAAGGCCGCGCGCGGCGAGCGCCTCTTCTTCCACCCAGGGGGTGACCCCGGCTTTCCGGAGGGCCTCGAGGTACTTCTTGGTGTCGGTGCGGTCCGTGGACTTGAGAGCGTAGTACACGGCCTCGCCTTGAAAGACGACGCTCACCGAGTGCTCGTCGGTGCCGGCGCCGAGGCCCACCGCTACCCTCAAGCCTTCGTGGTAGTGGGCGGTGCCGAAGGGAGCCCGGTGGAAGCTCACCACAATGCTCTTCTTGCTCATCCGCGCATCCTCGCCGTTAGAAGGTGACCACGCGGTCTGCCTCGCCGACCATCTCGGCGAAGTCGGGGAGTCCGCCGACCTTTGCCCCCTCGATGTACTCCTTCCCTCCCTCCAGCCCTCGCGCGTTGGTGCAGATGCCGCAGGCGACGATCTTCGCGCCTCGCTTCGCCAGGCTCGCGAAGCGGTCCCGCGGCAACACCGGAAGGTCATCATACTTCTGATGCTTGATCAGGTTGTACACCCCGTCGAGGTACATGAAGAACGACACCTCATGTCCCTTGTCCAGCGCCGCCGAGGCGAGCTGGGACACCGTGTCCCATGCCTGGAACTGGTAGGGGCCGGTGGTGAGCACGAAGCATAGCTTCGCCATGGATCAGCCTCCTCTTTAAGAGATCACCTGGTCTAGGACCGCGCAGAGGCGATCGGCCTCGGCGAGGGTGTTGTAGTGCACCAGGGAGGCGCGAACCACTCCGCCCTGGGCCAATGTCCCAGCCCCCACGGAGCTGGAATCGGGCTTGGTCAGCCCCAGCGCGTCGCAGAGCCGCCGGGCGTAGAAGTCGCCCGCTTTGATCCCGACGCGGTGGGCGTCTACCTTGGGGACGATCTCCGTGGGGTCGCGGCCCTCGACCACGAAGCTGATGGTGGGCACGCGGTCGGGGGCACCTTTGGGGAGGCCGATGATCCGCACGCCCTTGCGGCTTCGGAGGAAGGAGAGGACCCGCTCCGCGAGGGCCGTCTCGTGGTCGGCCACTTCGTCGAGGCCGCGTGGGCCGAGCGAGGCCAGGTACTGGGGCACCGCCCCCGCGCCGTGGACCAGCTCGAAGTTGTAACCGCCCGGGGCCAGCTTGTGGGGGAGCTTGTCCGCCGGAATGAAGTAGTGGTTGATCGGGGGCAGGGCTTCGAGCCGATCGAGGCGCCCGTAGAGAATCGACTGGTGCGGGCCGTAGACCTTGTACACGCTGGCCGCGTAGAAGTCGGCGCCGATGGCGCGCACGTCCACGCGCCGGTGAGGAGCATAGGAGACGCCGTCGATCACCACCTGGGCGCCGGCATCGTGGGCGAGGCGGACGATTTCCCGCGCGGGGTTGATGTGGCCGAGCACGTTCGAGACGTGGGAGAAGCTCACCAGCCGCGTCCGCTTCGTCAAGAGCCGCGACAGGTCGTCGAGCGACAGCTCGAACGTCTCCCGATTGGGTCGCCACCAGCGGATCTCGGCGCCGCGCGAGGCCAGCCGCACCCAGGGGCCGATGTTCGCCTCGTGGTCGACCTCGCAGACGATGATGCCGTCTCCCGGCTGGATGGTGGGCTCGATCGCGCGCGAGAGGTTCTGGAAGAGCTGGGTGGTCGACGCGCCGAAGACGAGCTCGCGCGGGTCGGCGGCGTTCCAGCATGCGGCCCACTCGCGGGTCGCTGCGTCGACGCGCTCGGAGACCTTCTGAGAGGCGGCGTAGGTTCCGCCGGGTTGAACGTGGGAGGTGAGGAACGCCTCGCGGACGCGGTCCATCGCCGAGTCGAGGATCTGCGACCCCCCCGCGTTGTCGAACAGCACCCAGTCGGTGACGAGACCGGGAAAGCGCGCACGAGCACCATTCGGATCGAAGCTCATGCGGGCGGGTCATACCTCGCCGAGAGCAGAAAGTCATTCGGGCAAAGGGAGCCCGCCCTCAGCACCGCGCCAGGTCGACCCGGTCGACCACGCCCACCACCAGCGAGCGGATGGGCAGCATCTTGTCGCCCAGTACCTGGCGCACCCCGTTGCCCTCGCGCATCACCAGCACCGTGTCCCCCTTGCCCGCACAGGAGGTGTGGTCCACCGCGATGAAGCTCGTGCCGCTGGGCCGCTGCTGCTGATCGAGCGGCTGGACCACCAACAGCTTCCTTCCGTGGAAGGCGGGGTGCTTGTACGTCGCCACCACCGTCCCCAGCACCTTGCAGAGCGTCATGCGTCCACCTGGTCCACCAGGCCGACGATGGCGCTGTCCACCGGGACGAACCACGGCTCGCAGGCCAGCGCCGCCTCGCGGCTCCCCACCAGGTACACCAGCGCCTTGGGCGGCGCCGAGACCGTGTCCACCGCCACCTCCGCCGGCCCGGTGGGCTGTTGGCGGTGATCCAACGGCTGCACCACGAGCAGCCGCTTGCCCTCGAGCCCCTCGCACTTCCGCTCGCAGACCACGGTGCCGATCACCCGTCCAAGGTACATGGCAGAGCTGTCTACTACAGGGCGCCGGCTCAGGTCAGTTGCGAAGGCGTCACGGCACCTGGCAACCCGTGAGCAGCGCGTGCTGGCATGGCAATGCCCCGCGCGGACAGTCGAGGTCGTTCGCCAGCCCGACGTCGTACTGCCCGTGCACGAGGGTGAGCTGGTAGGTGGCCTCGCCGGAGGCGCTCAAGCTCACCGCGGCCGGATCGCCCGTCGCGTCCCACATCCCGAAGCGCAGCTCCGCCCTGGGCTGCCCCTGCGGGCTCGGCGGCATCGGCTGGCCGTTGACGCGCACTTTGCCGCTGAGCGTCGCCACCCGCACGTCGAGGTTCAGCGAGCCGGAGGCCGTCAACGACTGCGACTCCTTGAGCACTGCCGCCTGGCACGGGAGGGCGCCGCTCCCTGAAGCCGGACAGTCGGTGTCGTTGGCGAGCAGCACCCGGTAGGAGCCTGGGAAGAGGCGCATTCGGTAGGTGGCGGCACCCGAAGGCGGCAACGACGCCTCGACCGCCGTGCCGCTCGAGGCCGAGATCGGCGTCAGGAGGAACCCGACCCGCCCGCGAGACGCCCCGGTGACGCTTTGGCCGACCGCGGCTCCGTTGACCGTGAGCGTCCCGGAGACGTCGAGCACCGGGAGATCGAACGAGCGTGAGAGGCCGGCGGTGAGCGGCAGTGCCGCCTCGAGGCGCCTCGATTGGCAGGGGGCGGGCCCGAGCGGACAATCGTTCTGGTTGGTGAATCGGACCTGGTAGGTTCCGGCGTAGAGCCGGGCGGTGAAGCGCGCCGGGCCGGTGGCGAGCAGCGTCCTCGCGCTCGAGGAGCCGCCGATTCTATCGAGCACGACGCTGCCCCTCGGCGAGAGGGTGGGGCTGTCGCCCATCGCGGCGCCGTTCACCGTCACCGCGCCATCCAGCGTCGCCACCGGAAGGTCCAGGTCGAGAATGCCGTTGGTGGTGAGCGCGACCCCCTGCTTCGCAGTGTACGGCTCGCAGGGGAGCGGCCCGTCAGGGCAGTCGGAGCCGTTGTCCACCTCCACGTCGTAGGTGCCGGAGTAGAGGCGTTGCTGATGGGTGGCAGGCCCGCTGGCGGGGAGTGAGGTCGACACGGTGCCATCCGGATCGGTGAAGATGACGCTCCCGCGAGAGGTGCCGGTGGGGCTCGAGCCGAGCTGAAGGCCGTTGACCTTCACCGAGCCGGACACCGACACCACGTTTACATCCAGATCGACCGAGCCGGTCGCGGTCACCGGCAGGGCGGAACGGAGCTGCCTCCGCTGACAGGGGAGCGGCCCGGTGAGGCAAGCGAGCGAGGGCTCCAGCACCAGATCGAAGCTGTCGGGGTAGAGGAGAGTGGAGTAGACCGCCGGCCCCGAGGCGCCGAGGTCCAGCGAAACGCCCAGGCCATCCGGATCCTCCACCCGGAGCTCCCCGCGCGAGGCTCCCTGCGGATGGTTGGGCATCGCCTGCCCGGCGAGCTTCACCTGGCCCGAGAGGGTGAGCACGTTCACGTCGATGTCCAGCGCCCCGCTGGTGGAGACGGCGAAGCCCCGCTTCCTCACCGAGCCGTAGCACGGCAGCGGGCCAGAAGTGGGCGTGCAGCCGAACCCTCCCTCGAGCAACACGTCGTAGGCGCCGCGCGGCAGCTGCACCGAGTAGGTCGCCGGGCCGGTGGCCGGCAGGTTCGCCCCGACTACCTCCGATCCTCCATCCGCCGACAGGAAGGCCACCCGGCCCCGCGGCGAGCTGGAGCCCGGAAGCGGGGAGCCGCGCAGCAGCACCTGCCCGGAGACGGTGACGAGCCCGGCCGAGCCCCCGTCGGCGGCGCGCTGAAGGTCGAGATCCAGCGAGCCCGAGGTGGTGAGGGAGATCGACTCCCGGAGCACCTGCGTGCCGCAGGGAATCGCCTCGGGGCGGCAGTCGCCCGCCTTCTCGAGCTCGATCCGGTAGACGCCGGCGATGAGCGCGACCGCGTACGTCGCCTCTCCCGAGGTGGGCAGCTCCACGTCGACCGCCGTCCCCGAGCCGGCGAGCAGGAACCGGAGCGTCCCGCGCGGGCTGCCCACCGGCGCCGAGGCCCCCTCCAACGTCACCTTGCCCGACAGCTGCACCACCTCCAGGTTGAAGTCCAGCGCCCCGGAGGAGGTCACCGACAGCGCCTGGCAAAAGGCCTCGCAGCCGTTGGCGGAGACGCCGTCCTTGTCCCGGAAACCCTGGTGGCACCCGAGCAGCACGCACTCGCCGGGCGCGCAGAAGGTGGTCGCGTTGGGGAGGCTGCAAATACAGCCGCCATCGGAGCCTCCCGAGCCTCCGCCTCCGCCGCCGGAGCCTCCGCCTCCCCCGCTGCCGGGAACGCAGGCGCCCTGGGTGCAGGCGGCGCCGGGGCCGCAGTCGCGGCACTGGCCGCCCGCCGAGCCGCAGGCCATCGGAGAGATTCCACCCGCGCACGCCCCCGAGGAGTCGCAGCACCCCGAGCAGGTGGAAGGTCCGCAAGGCGGCGCACCGCATGCGCAGAGCAGGACTGCCGCGAGGGCAGCCGCGCCGATCCAGGTCCGCTCCATCAGGGGCCATGACACCCGAGCCGCCCGAACAGTGCAGATCTTCCCTTGCACCTCTCCCTGCCTTCGGGGGTTTCGGGGACAGGTCACCCCCATGAAAAACCTTATCGCCCTCCTCGTTGCGGTAGTCGCCTCGGGCGTCCTCGCCGCCTGCGAGAATTCCTCCGGACCTGCCTGCGGCCCCTCCACCTGCTCCGGCTGCTGCGACGTCACCGGAGCGTGTCAGGCCGGAAACTTCGCCAACGCCTGCGGCAGCGCCGGCTCGCAGTGCACCATCTGCGCGCTCGGGCAGACCTGTCAGCTGGGCTACTGCATGGTGGCCGGCACCTCCGGCGATGCCGGCGGAGGAGGCGGCGGCGGGGGCGCCGACGGGGGAGGCGGCGGAGCCATCGACGGTGGCGGCGGAACAGACGGAGGAGGTGGCGGCGGCGGCGGAGGCAGCGGGTGCGCGACTGGCCTTTCACCTTGCAGCGGCACCTGCGTGGACACCCGATCGGACCGGGCCAACTGCGGCCAATGCGGGCGAGCCTGCTCGGCGACCCAGACTTGCGCTTCCGGCTCCTGCCAGGCGCTGCCCACGGACTGCCGGCAGACGCCGTGCCCCTCGGGCAACTACTGCGATCTCGGGAGCGGCCAGTGCAAGCCGGGCTGCGCCGCGAACGCCGACTGCCCGCAACCCGGCAGCTGCGACGTCGCCACCCACCTCTGCTCCTGCGCTGCCGGCTACCACCGCTGCGGGGGCCAGTGCGCCCCGGACTACAGCCCCTCGCTGTGCGGAGCGAGCTGCGTGCAGTGCACCGCCCCCGCCAACGGAAGCCCGGTGTGCAGCTCGGGTAGCTGCGATTTCGCGTGCAACGCCGGCTACCACCGCTGCGGCAACCAGTGCCTGCCCAACAACAGCGTGAGCAGCTGCGGCTCGAGTTGCACTCCTTGCTCCCCGCCCGCCAACGGCACCGCCACCTGCAACGGCGCCTCCTGCGACTTCACCTGCAACGCCGGTTACCACCGCTGCGGAAGCCAGTGCCTGCCCAACAACAGCGTGAGCAGCTGCGGCTCGAGCTGCAATCCTTGCTCCCCGCCCGCCAACGGCACCGCCACCTGCAACGGCACCTCCTGCGACTTCACCTGCAACACCGGCTTCCACCGCTGCGGCAACCAGTGCCTCTCCAACACCAGCCCCAATAGCTGCGGCCAAAGCTGCACGCCCTGTTCTGCGGGGCCGGCCAACAGCTCGCCCGCCTGCAACGGCGGCACCTGCGACTTCACCTGCAACACCGGCTTCCACCGGTGCGGGAACGTCTGCGTCTCCGACTCCAGCACCACCCAGTGCGGCCCCTCCTGCGCGGCCTGCACGCCCCCGGCGAACGCCTCGCCGGTGTGCCTCGGCGGCTCCTGCGACTTCACCTGCAACACCGGCTTCCACCGCTGCGGCAGCCAGTGCCTCTCCAACGCCAGCCCGCAAAGCTGCGGCCAAAGCTGCACGCCGTGCGCGACGCCCTCCAACGCGATCGCCACCTGCAACGCCGGGAGCTGTGGCTTCGCCTGCAAGGCCGGGTGGCACCTCTGCTCGGGCATCTGCGTCCCCGACGACAGCACCTCGAGCTGCGGAGCGAGCTGCTCGCCTTGCGCCCCATCGGGCTTTGGGCCCCAGCGCCCGACTTGCATCGCGGGCGTCTGCGGCACCGGCTGCGTCACAAGCTGCAACTCCACCTGCGTCGACCTCCAGAGCGACCCCAAGCACTGCGGCGCCTGCGGAGCCGCCTGCGCCGCCAACGAGGCTTGCTCGCAGGGCTCCTGCCGTCCCACCTGCGCCTCGGGCATCGGCTTCGCGGATCTGCTCCCGCTCCTGCCGCTCTCAGGCAACATCTCCGCCTCGGACATGGCGCTGGCCGACTTCGACGGCGACGCCAAGTGGGACCTCGCCGTCAGCGGGTACGGCAACTCCATCAACCTGATGCGGGGAAACGGAAACGGCACGTTCCAGCCGGCCACCACCCACGGCACCACCCTCTCCTCGCCCACCCGGCTGGCGGTGGCGGACTTCAACGGCGACGGCAGGCCGGACCTCGCGACCTACTCCAACCCCTACAGCGGTACCCCTTCGGCGGCCGTGCTCCTCAACAATGGTGCGGGCGGTTTCAACGCCCCTTCGCTGTACGCCGTGGCTGGCGCGGCGTCCGGCATCACCGCGGCGGACTTCAACTCCGACGGCAAGCCGGACCTGGCAGTCGCCTGCCAGTCGGCACAAAAAATAAGCGTGCTGCTCAACTCCGGCACCGGCACCTTCGCGGCAGGCACCACCCTGACCGCCGTCACGCCCCTGGCGATCTCCTCGGGCGACTTCAACGCGGACGGGAAGCCGGACCTCGTCGTCGCCAACAGCTCCAGCTCCGCGACCACCCCGTACCTCACGGTCTTCCCCGGCTCCGGAGCCGGGACCTTCCAGGCGGGAGTCACCACCCTCGGCTCGGGCAACGGCACCTACCTCCGGGTGGGCGACCTGAACGCGGACGGGAAGGCGGACCTGGTGGTGAACCTCTACTACGGCTCGCAGGCCCTGCTCGGCACCGGGACCGGAGGATTCTCCGCCCCGGCCACGGTCACTGGCTCCAACCGCAACGGCGGCGCGCTCGCGGACATCAACAACGACGGCAAGCTCGACTACGCGGTCAACACCGAGGGCAGCAACTGGACCGGCACCCTCTACGTCAACCTCGGAAAGGGAGACGGAACCTTCACCTACCTGAGCCAGGTCGGCCCGGGCGGCTCCAACGTCGCCACCACCCTCGCCGAGGATCTCGACGGGGACGGAAAGCGCGAGGTGCTCATCAAGACCGGCAGCGGCAACGTCTTGGTGATGAAGGGCGAGGGGACCGGGCGCTTCCCGCAGCCCGCCTCCCACTCCGCCAGCGCCTACCCGCGGGCGGTGGCGGTGGGAGACCTCAACGGGGACGGGCGGCAGGACCTCTTCGTCTCCGGCGACACCACCGCAGGAAAGGGCGTGCCGCTGTTCGGCCAGGCCGACGGGGGCTTCTCGACGGGGGCCCAGGTCACCTCCGGCAGCTACTCCGAGTCGGTCGCCATCGGGGACCTCGACGGCGACGGCTATGGCGACGTGGTGGCCACCACCTATTCGCTATACGGTGGGTCAGCGGGAATCAACCTGCTCAGGGGGAGCGCCAGCGGGACGCTCTCGGCGCCGACCTTCTACGCGACCGGCTCGTCGCCGGAGGCAGTGGCGCTGGGCGATCTCAGCGGCGACGGAAAGCTCGACGCCGCGGTGGCCTGCTCGGGAACCGGGGAGATCTACGTCTTCCTCAACACCGGCGCCGGGGCGCTCACCAAGTCCGCGACTTTCTCGCTCAACGCCACCACCGTCGCCATCGCGGACCTGAACTTCGACGGCCGGGACGACGTGATCGCCGCCGGCACCGGGCTCACCGTGCTGCTGGGCACCGGCGGGGGCGCGCTCTGGCGCCAGCCCACCATCCTCGGCAGCAGCTACTACTTCACCGACCTCGCGGTGGCTGACTTCAACGGTGACGGCCGCCCGGACATCGCCGCCGCCCGCGAGTACGACCCCCTCCAGATCCTCCTCGGGAACGGCAACGGCACCTTCACCACCGGGCTGACGGCGGGCGACGCCGCCGCCAGCGTGGCAGCGCGGGACTTCGACGGCGACGGGAAGATGGACCTGCTGGTCGGAGGCTTCTCCGTGCTGCGAGGACTGGGCAACGGCTCATTCCTGCCCGAGCAAGCGTACTACGCGAACTACCTCGGGACCGTCTCGGCGGTGGCCAAGCTGGACGGCGACGCCTGGTGGGACGTGGTGGTGGCGCACCCGGACGCCTACCGGGTCTCGGTGGCCAGAGGCGCCTGCCGCTGACCGTCACATCGTCGCGCTGAGGATGAGCGGGATGTGCACCTCGGTCTCCTCGTCGCCGGAGAAGGAGGAGAACTGCATCTGCTTGGCCCTGCGCTTGAGGCAGCCCCCGAGGTCCGAGAGGTCGATGTCCCGCCGGTCGATCTCCGCTCGCTTCACCACCCCGGAGCTGCCCACGGTGGCCACGATGTTGATCTTCCCGCCCTTGAAGCCGGGGTTCTTTCGCATCTCCTGCTCGATGCACTGCTGGAAGGCGCTCTGCGACTGCGCCACCACCTGGGAGACCGCCTCCTCGGAGAGGCCTCCCAAGGAAGTGTCCTTCGTCTTCTCCTCGACGTCCTTGCGCACCCTCGGGCCGGTGGTCTGCTTGGAGGCGTCGTTGTAGAGCGCCGCCAGCTCCTCCTGGGTGGGCGCGTTCGGCGGCGGAGGCCGCACCGGCGGAGGCCGCACCGGCGGGGAAGCTTCCGGCGGCTCCGCCTCGGGCTTCTTCGGCCGGGCCGCCACCTGGGTGGGCGGCTCGGGCTTCTTCTTGTTCTTTCCCGAGAGCAGATCCTTGAGCCCGGACACCCCTCCCGCCGAGAAGACCGACTCGGTCACCTCGTTGCCGGACTCGTCCACCCGGGTCACCTCCAGAGGGACGATCTTCAGCTCGGAAAGGAAGTAGAGCACGCCCACCGGCGCGGCCAGCGCGGTGGCGATGGCGAGCGCGATCTTCCAGGGAGGGTTTCGCTTGTTCACCCCCGCCTGGGCGATGAAGAAGCGAGTCGCCTCGCCGGGCGCTCCGAGCTTCGCTGGGTCGATGTCCCCCATCGCCGCGAACGGATCCTCCGGCTCCTTCTTCGCCGTCTCCTTCGCCGCCTCCTGCCGCTCCTCCGGCTCGTCGTCGAGGGTGTCGCGTTCGGCGCCGGGGTGGCTCGCGTCGGAGTACAGCTCTCCCAGCGGGTCCGCCCGCTCTCCCTCCGCCTTCGCGAGGGTGGCCTTCGGCTCCTCCGCGGCCCTGGGTGTAACAGAGGGCTCAGCCGCCTTGGCGGGCTGCGGCTCCGCCTGGCGAACGACCGGCGCCTCCGCGCGAACGGGCGGGGCAGCCGCCGGAGCTGGAGCAGCCGGTGCGGGCAGGCCGTCGCCTCCGATGAACAGCCGGGTCAGCTCGGGCAGCTCGGCCGCCCGCTTCCAGTCCTTCATCCCCTGGCGCCAGAGGTAGTTGCGCAGGCCGATCTCCCCGGATCTCACCTTGGCCTGGAGGGCTTTCACGTCCAGGGGGCCCAACTGCTTCCCTTTCACCATCGCGTGCCAGACCGAGCTCAGGTCCAGCACCGGCATGGCCACGGTCCGCTCCTCCTCCCACGCCGCCTTGGGAGCAGCGGCGGCTCGCCGCTCGGCCTTGAGCCCCTCGATGGAGATGACCCCCTGGCACCGCTTGCAGCGGATCCGCACCGAGCGCCCGCGGACCTTGTCGTCGGCGATCACATAGCGCTTGTGGCAGTGGTCGCAGGTGACAGTCACGGAGAGCGCACCGGCCTGGGACAGAGAGGCGGAGCTTCCGCGATGGTACCCGCCATCAGGGGCCGGAACCACCCCCTTTCCAAACCGATCGATTGACTTGCGGGGCCGCGCCAATTAAGGAGCCGGGCTCCTTCGCGTCGACAGGTGAGACCACATGCCCGCCAAGGACATCGGCGCCAAATTCAGCTGCTTCAAGTGCGGAACGAAGTTCTACGACCTCAAGCGGCCTGAGCCAGTCTGCCCCAAGTGCGGGGTGGACCAGCGCGAGAGCCCGGCGCTGAAAGGGCCGCCCGATGCGCGGCGCGGCCGCCTGACCGCGGTGCCGAAGGTCGTCCAGCCCATCGCGCCCGAGGAGCCGTTCGAGGAAGAGGACGAGATCGAGGCCATCGAGGAGGAGGCCGAGGAGCCGGCGCGGGAGGAAGAGGAAGTCTAAGCTTAGCCTTCCGCCGTGCGCCGCCTATGTGAAGCCAGCTCGCGGACGAGCTGGCGGATCTCCCGGTAGATCTCTTCGCCCATCGCCTGCATGCCCGCTGGGCGCTGCGGGGGGTTGGGGTGCGGCGCCTCGCCTTGGTCGCGTCCCTTCGGTTGGATGATCGCCACCTGGGTTCCTCCGGGGCGGCGATTTCGAGCAAGGGCCCTGCCGGCGCCAGAGCGCGTGCGGAAACCGCCGGCAGCTCTCTTCTTTCGTTCTCGGGTCATCCGCACCGGCAATCGCCTCCGCCGCTCCAGTGCGACGGTGCCGTCATGCCAGTACGTACCGCTGACCGAAAAGTGTCATTCCCGACCTCGCCGGGTGCCCGAGGTGAGCAGATGTGGCACGCGGCGCGACCCAGGCGAACTGTGGGCTCAGGCGGCCTTCGCCGATCGAGCCTGCTGCTTCTCGAAGTAGCGCGGCATGTGGGCGGCGAGCCAGTCGGGGAGCCGGTCGTGCCGGTGGATGAAGATCGCGTCGTAGGGGCAGGCCTTCTCGCACTCGCGGCAGCCGGTGCACTTCGACTCGTCGACCACCATGGTGGAAAAGTAGGGCGATTCGGGGTCGGCCACCTCTTCCAAGTGGAGGCAATCGAAGGGGCAGCGCTCGGCGCACTTGTCGCAGCCGGTGCACGCCAGTTCTTCCACGAAGGCGTGGGGCCGCTGCGCCTTCTTCAGCATCTGGGTGAGGCCGCCCACGTGGTCGTAGATGGCTTCGGCGGGGCAGACCACGCCGCAAGCGCCGCAGTCGACGCACAGGGCGGGATGGATGACGTGCAGCTTCTTTCGCTCGCCGGTGATGGCGTCGGTCGGGCAGCGGTTGGTGCAAGCGGTGCAACCGATGCACGTCTCGACGATGAAGTAGGCCATTGCGCGGCGAAGCTACACCCGCATTTCTCCACCGACAATCGCGAGCGAAACATCGGCAGGTCGCCCGGGCCGCCGGCGGCCTCGCAGGGGGACGCAGGAGGCGCCGGCTCCCGCCGGACGATCGGGCGTGCGCGAATCGCGCGCGCAGCTCGCTCCCGGAAAACTGACGTTGGATCCCAGGGTGCTTGTTGGTAGAAGGGTCAGGCCTCGTCTTTTCGTCACCCTCGGAGGCAGTCGACTTGCGGGAAAAGCTGAAGGCTTTGGCCGAGCTCCAGAAGGTGGACATGGAGATCGGCGCCCTCCGAAAGTCCGCGGAGGTCTACCCCAAGCAGATCGCCGAGCTGGAGAAGGAGCTCGCCGCCTCCAGGGAAGCGGTGGAGGCAGAGCGGGCACGCCTCCTGGAGCTGGAGCGGCAGAAGGCGGCGCTGGAGCAGAACATCGCCGACGAAAAGGAGAAGGTGAAGAAGTGGGAGTCGCGGCTTTCCGAGCAGCGCTCCACCCGGGAGTACGCCGCGCTGGCGCGGGAGATCGACATCGCCAAGAAGGCGACCGCCGCTCAGGCCGAGGAGCTTTCGGAAGTCGCACGGCAGCTCGCCGTGCAGCGCGAGGCCTTGAAGGCCAAGGAGCAGGAGCACAGCGCCCGCGGGGACCAGGTGGGCGGGAAGGTGGCGGAGCTCAAGAAGAAGGCGGCGGAGACCGAAGCGGAGATCCGGGGGATCGGCGAGCGGCGCACCAAGGCGGCCTCGGCGGTGGATCCGGCGCTGGCCCGCCGATACGAGACGGTGCGCAAGAAGCGGATGCCGGCCCTGGTGCCGGTGTTGCCGCCGGGCACCTGCCAAGGCTGCAACATGAACCTGAGGCCGCAGCTGTACAATACGCTGCGCTCCACCCTGGGGACGGACGTCTGTCCGTCGTGCCACCGCATCATCTACGCCTCGGAGGCGCTCGAAGGCCCCGCCGCCAAGTGAGCCGCCAAGTCGATCGATGGCTTCGCGACCGACAGCCTCCGATGCCAGGGCCGCCAAGTCACCGTTGAGGGAGTCGGACATCCTGCGCCACATCGCGCGGGAGGAGCCGTTGACCGCGACCATGAAGGCCTTCCCAGGCCTCTCGAGAGAGCGGCTTGCCCGCATGCTGGAGCGGATGGCGGCGATCTCCGCCGAGCTGCCCACTGGAGCGGCCGAGGTGGCAGGGCCCTTGGCGAGGCTGCGCGTCTACTCGGATGGCGCGGCGAGGGGGAATCCGGGGCCGGCGGGGGCGGGGGCGGTCTTGGTGGAGCCATCCGGGCAGGTGGTTGACAGGCTCGGAAAGTACCTGGGCGTGCAGACGAACAACTATGCCGAGTACATGGGGCTGTTGCTGGGGCTGCGGCGGGCGCGCGAGCTGGGGGTGCGGGAGGTGGAGGTTTTCGCCGACTCGGAGTTGATGATCCGCCAGCTGGGCGGGCGCTACCAGGTGAAGAGCCCCACCTTGCGGCCCCTGTACGAGGAGGCGCTGCGGCTCTTGAACGACTTTAGCCGGGTGAAGCTGGTGCACGTCCCGAGGGAGATGAACACCGCCGCCGACGAGATGAGCAACCGGGCGATCGACGAGAAGCTCTGAGCCAGGATGCTTGGCGGGGGGCGGGCGGGTTATAACGGTCGGTGCCGGAGCAGTCCGGGCGAACGCTGGCCGCCCGAAAGGGTGGCGGGAGGAAAGTCCGAGCTCCACAGGGCAGGGTGCTGGCTAACGGCCAGTCGGAGCGATCCGCAGGAAAGTGCCACAGAGAACAGACCGCCCTCTCCGCGAGGGGAGGGTAAGGGTGAAACGGTGCGGTAAGAGCGCACCGCGGCCGGGGCGACTCGGCCGGCACGGCAAACCCCACCTGGAGCAAGAGCCAATAGGGGAGCGTCCCTTCGGGGACGGGGACGGCCCGTCCCGTGCTCCCGGGTAGCTCGCTGACGAGGTCCCAGGGCAACCTGGGCCCTAGATGAATGTTCGCCGCCCGCCCGAGAGGGCGGGAACAGAACTCGGCTTACAGGGCTGCTCCGGCCTTTTTCTTTGAGTCACCGGGCCTTGCGGAGGGGGGACGCCTCTTCTGTCTCCGTTTTGGCCCCAAGTCGCACGGGATCGGGCGCTCCGGCCCGCAGATCGACGGCGATCGCCCCAAGCTCCCGGTCGGCGAACAGGTCGGGCCGAAGGTGGGTGTAGCGCTCGGTGACGACCACCGAGTAGTGGCCGAGAATCTCCTTGAGCTTCTCGATGGACCCGCCCGCGAGCACCCACTGAGAGGCGAAGGTGTGGCGGGTGGCCTCGTTCCAGCCGCGCCAGGACGCGCTCGGCCGTCTCGCGGGTTTCAAAGCCGCCGCGGAAGCGCCTGCGCAAGCCCTCAGGCCAGCGGATAGCCCAGGCTCCGCCGGGGACGCGGGGGGCGATCACCTGGCCGGACCCGTGGGTGCGCTTTCGCCGACGCCTTGCCACGTCACACCCCCTTAAGGCGGATACGCTTGTCGCCGAAGTTGGCGATCACTTCCAGCTCCCCGCCGAGCGCCTCGACGTAGCGGCGCAGCGTCGAGAGGCGCGGCAGGGCGGGCGAGCGCCTTGCCCAGCTCTCGGCGGCGCCGCATCTCGGCGATCTCGGGAGCCGCAGGATGGTCCCAGGGCAGCCCGTAGTCCTCGGCCAGGAGACGCCCCTGCGTCTGCACCCTGCCGAGCACTCTGTCCACGAGGTACTTCGCCGCGCCGGAGTCGCCCGCCGCAGCCATCGCCACCACCCCGGCGCCCGCGCACGTCCGGTCTCGGGTATTCTCCGCCTCGCGCCGGCCGAGCCGGGCAGGAAGGCGAACAAGCAAGCATGGCGAGGGCAACCGGTGGAGACGTGATCATGACGCTGATGCAGGATGTCGCCGACGTGCGCGAGTCCATGATCCGGATGAGCGAGCATGCCGTGGCGCTCGCAAAGCACGCCCGGAGGTCTGACGCCGCACTTGCGCGCATCGGCCGGCTCCTCAAGGGACTCGCGGACCGGCTCGAAGACCATGAGCGCCGGATCCAGTCGCTCGAGGAACGCGCATAGGCCGGACAGAACCACCGTTGCCCAAACGCTGCCCAAACTCCCCGCCAGAGTGAACCGGCCGGACGGTCACCACATACCACCGGCGCACCGGCTCAGAGGTAAAGAGCGCGCCTGACCACCTGGCGCATTCACTCATGGTCAGGCCTCTCCGGCCTCGGCTTGCAGGGCTGCCCCGGCCTTTTTTCTCTTGCTAGCGGGCCGCCTACGCCTCGCCATGACGCCCCTCTTCCAACTCGCGCTGAAGCCGCTCGGCGATCCAGGTGCGGGCAAGCGCCGTGTAGTTGATGCCGCGGCGGCGTGCCAGCGCGCGCAGCGCCTGAACCGCCTGGGGGTCGAGCCTGAGCGTCACCACCCGCCGCGGCTTTGGCTTCGTGGCGAGCTCGGCCGGCTCGAGGTCGTCCCAGTAGTCGGCGAGCGAGTGCGTGTCCCAGAACTCGGCCACCTCGCGGTCGGACGCCTCCGGCCCCGGCATTGGTTCTCGCTCCGCCTTCGTCTTCTTTCGCGGTGCCATCGAACGCTCTCCTGCCTTGCTCACTTGCGCCTGTAGAGTGCGCGCTCACGCTGATCCATGTCGCGCGCCGTGACGACCCGCCCCGTACCGCTCCCCCGAGGAATTCTCAGCCGCCCACCGGGACGTGGGCGAGCATGATGCGGTTGTTGCCGTCGTTGCGGACCGCCTCGGTGTTCTTCAGCTTGAGCCGCGCGTCGGTCTTCGGATCCCAAAAGCCCACGAAGACGTTGAGCCCTTGCGCCGGCATCCCCGGCGGCACGTAGACCGAGAACTCGTCCTTCACCGTCTCGCCCGCCTTCCACTGGGAGGTGGGGTAGGTGCCTCCCGCGGGGCGGTGGTCGGCGTTGATGCGCTCGGCCCTGCCCTCGGCGTCGTCCACGTGCACGAACACCATGTAGTCCACGTCCATCTCCGAGAGCACCTTGATGAAGAGCGTCACCTTGAAGGACTCGCCTGGGAGCACCTTCCCCGGCTGCACCGTCGCCCCCACCAGCTCCACCTTGTCCTCCAGGTTGGCGCCGTTCTTCACCTGCAACGGCGGCACCTGCGTCACCACCGCCCGAGCCCGCTCCGCAGGGAGGCTCTTCTCCCCGCCCGGCGCCTCGACGATGCACCCTGCGCCCAGCGACAGGGCCGCTGCTATCCACAGGCTTCGCACGGCGGGCGTTATACACCCTTCCGAGCTTCCCTCTCCAAGTGCAGCAGCCGTTGGTGTATGCCCCCGCCGAAATGCTGAGCCTCTTGCCTTTGGCCCTGCTCGCCCAAGTGCCGCCGCCCCTGCCGCCCCCGCCCCAGGAGATCGGCCCCGGGCCCGGTGGGCTCTACGGCATCGTCATCGGCATCGCCATCGGCGTGGCCTTGCTGCTCCTCGGCCTCCTCGCGCTCAGGCGCGCGCTCAAGAAGCGGCTCGCGGCCAAGGCAAGACCGGCTCTCGAGCTTCCGAAGGAGGCGCCGGCCCTCAAGGTCGAGCTGCCTCCGAGCGAGCTGGAGCAAAAGCGCCGCCTCGAGGCCGAGGAGGCCCACCGCGCCGCGCTGGAGCTAAAGGAGCAACGCGAGGCCCTCTCAGAGGCCGCCCGCGCCGCCGAGGCCAAGGAGAAGGAGCGGCTCGAAACCGAGGCCCGCGCTCTCAAGGAAAAGGAAGAAGAGGCCAAGCGCGCCGAGTACCGCGCCAAGAAGGCCGCCGAGGCAGAAGAGAAAGAGCGCAAGCGCCGTGAGGCGGAAGAGACCGCCAAGGCCCGCGCCGAGGCGGCAGCAAGAGCGCGCGCCGAAGAGGAGGAGCGCCGGCGCCGCGCCGAGGAGGAAGAGCGACGAAGGGTCGAGGCCCAGGCCGGACAGACGCTCGCCCAGGGGCTGGAGAAGACCAAGAGCCAGGGCTTCATGGCCAAGCTCAATTCCTTCTTCGGCGCCACCCCGAAGCAGCTCGACGAGTCGGTGCTCGGCGAGCTGGAGGAGATCCTCTTCACCGCCGACATCGGAGTGCGCACCGCCGCCAACCTGGTGGAGGCCGCCCGGGAGAAGGCCAAGCGCAACGAGCTTTCCAGCGCCGACCGCCTCAAGTCGGTGATCCGGCAGGAGGTGGAGCGCATCGTCGACCTCGAGGCCCCGAAGAGCCTGGAGGGAGGCGGCCCTCCACACGTGGTGATGGTGGTGGGAGTCAACGGCTCGGGGAAGACCACCACCATCGGCAAGCTGGCGGCCAAGGTCTCCGCGCAGGGGAAGAAGGTGGTCCTGGCCGCGGGCGACACCTTCCGCGCCGCGGCCACCGAGCAGCTCGATGTCTGGGCCGAGCGCGCCGGGGCGGAGTTGGTGAAGGGCAAGGAGGACGCCGACCCGGCCTCGGTGGTGTTCGACGCCATCAAGCGGGCCAAGGAGACCGGCGCCGACGTGGTGATCGCCGACACCGCCGGCCGGCTGCACACCAAGGCGCCGCTGATGGAGGAGCTGAAGAAGGTGCGGCGGGTGATGGACAAGGCGGTGCCCGGCGCTCCCCACGAGGTGCTGCTGGTGCTGGACGCCACCAACGGCCAGAACGCCATCCAGCAGGCCAAGCAGTTCCAGGACGCGGTGGGCGTCACCGGCATCGCCCTCACCAAGCTCGACGGCACCGCCAAGGGCGGGGTGATCATCGGCATCTGCGACGAGCTGAGGATTCCGGTCGCCTGGGTGGGCGTGGGCGAGAAGGTGGCCGACCTGCGGAGGTTCGACCCCAAGGAATTCGTCTCGGCGCTGTTCGACTGAGCCTGCCGGAGGTCGAGCTACTGGCTCGGATAGGAGCTCGACGAGGTGGCGCTCTTGAAGTCCGCCAGCGCAGTCGCCGACGCGGTGAGGTTGGTCTTCTCCCAGCCCTGCAGGTCGTAGGTGAAGTACGAGGCTGACTTGATCCGGTAGGCGTGGGCCGCGTTCCAGCTCCCCAGCCGGTCGAAGGCCTTGCCGATGAAGCCGGACCAGGTCGCGTCGTAGGCCGGCCAGGTGCCATCGGCGTGGATGTTCCACTCGGTGAGGTGCACCGGCAGGGCCGCCGCTCCCGCGTACGCCCCGTCGATGACCGCGAGCGTCGCCTCGAACACGCCGAAGCCCCACTCCCCGTCGTCGGAGGGGTCGCGGTCGCCGTTCCTCCCCCCGTAGGCGTGCACCGCGTAGCCGTCGGCTCCTGCCCCGAGCGACTGCACGATGCAGTGCAGGTAGTTCTTCCAGCGCTCGGCGGTGTGGTCGTACGGGCCGGAGGCGCAATCGGTCTCCGGGTTCCAGGGCCCCACCGCCTGCACCAGCACCTGGGCCTCCGGGCGCACTGAGCGAATGGCGCTCCGGGCGGCCTGGTAGCAGCTCACGTACTCCGCCACGGTCACCTCGCGGGTGCGGCCGTACTTGAGGTTGGTCTCGTTGCCGAGGACGAACACCTTCGAGCGGGCGCCGAGCTTGACTGCCGCGTCAGCCGAGCCGCCGGCGAAGGTGGGACAGCCGGAGGTCCAGTACGGGACGGTGGTCCAGGACCACTCGAGCCAGGTGATGGGCTCGAAACCCTCGGCGATGATCGCGTCGTAGCGCGAAAGGTGGGCGGGCCCGGCCCGGTTGGGATCCTCCACCAGCATGATCTCCACCGCCCACCCCTTCTTGCCGCTCATCAGCGCCGAGGCGCCCGGATTCCAGGAGTGGATGCCGTAGATGAAGCGGCTCGGGCCGCACACCGTCGGCCCGGCGACTTCCAGCTTCGCCTGCACCACCGACCGCGCCTTGTTGTCCGCGGTGAAGGCGAGCGAGTAGCTGCCTCCGGTCAGCCCGAGCAAATCGAAGTGCCAGGTCCAGGTGCCTGCGTCGCTGGCGTCGACTCCCGCCCAGCGTCCAAAGACGCCGCCGCAGGGACCGGTGCCCCCGAGGTCCACGTACGCCCAGGGGACGCGATCGGTCACCTCGGCCCGCACCGTCTGGCCGGCGGCCGGAGAGGGCGGCGTGAAGCGGATGCTGGGCAAGTTGTCTTGCCCGCCGTCTCCGGCGTCGACCGCGCCATCCGGCGCCGAGGCATCCGGCTCCTCACCGGCGTCTGCCTGCGCGCCCGCATCCGGAGGAGCCGCTTGGCCGGCGTCGGCCGAGCCGGGGCGCAGCGCACATGCGATCGCTGCCAGGCCAATTCCGGCGCAGAGAAGCCAAAGGCGCGGACCCATCGTTCCCTCGGGCCGAGAGCCTAGCGAATCTTTCGTGGCTCCACCTCGAGGCCAGGGCGGGGCTCGGCGGCGGGCTGCCGTGACGGTCAGTGGCCGATGAGCTGCGGCAGGAGCGACTCGAGCATTTCCCTGCTCTCTTGGTCCAGCCGGACCCCGGTGGCGGACTCCACCATCTTGGCGAGGTCCGGCTTGCCCAGGTCCTCATCGCCGTGGGCTTCCTCCCACCACCTGCGCTGCAAGGAAGCCAGCGCCTTCGAATGAGCCGGGCTCTGGCGCGCGAGCGTCTGCCTCAAGCAGTCACGGCACGCATCCTGATGGCGGTAGGCGTCGACGTACGCCCGCAGCCCCTTGAGATAGGTGGCCTCGCCGAGGAGCTTCCGCGCCTCCAGATGAAAGTGCGGCGCCTTGCCGTAGACCAGCGCGGCGTACTCCACGCTGGAGCTGAACTTGGAAGACGGGCGATCGGCGCGACCGTCCTCGCCGCCGCCCAGCCTGAACAACTGGTAGGCGGTGACGAGCTGCCCTTGGCGCACCTCCTCCGCCACCGCCTTCCCGTGCTTCCACTCGATGTAGAGGAGTGCGGCCGCCTGCGCGAGCGCCTCGTCCACCACGGGCGCCGCGAGCGGATCCGAGCCGACCAGCATCGCGAAGTACTGGTGCGCCACCTCGTGGGCCACCGCGAACTCCAGCGTCCGCTCGATGAGCGGCGAGACTATAGGCGCGAGGCCCGCGGCTCCTCCTTTCCCGAACAATCCGCTGAGCCCACCGAGCCCCAACGCGCCGAGTGGATCCTGCGCGCCCCGGTAGAGCCCAGTGGAGACCGTGACCAGGCCGGGGAACTCCATTCCGCCCGCGCCGCCGACCAGCCTGGACTCCACCACCCGGAGGTGGGTGTAGGGCAGCGGCCCGAGCCGCTTCTCCATCTGCTCCACCGCCGACTTGGCATGGCCGAGCACCCGCCGGCCGACCTCGGCGTCCTCCTCGAGGAAGTGGCTCTCGACGGTCAGCTCCCCGAGCTCGGCGCTCTCCGAGCGGTAGCCCCGCGAGACGAGCACCGGGAAGTCCCGGGCAGCCGCTGCCCCGAAGGAAAAGCGCACCGTGCGGTTCCGTTCGGGGACTTCTCCCAGCGCCCGGCCGGTGGCGTGCACCCGGTACGCCGCCGGCACCACCACCGAGACGAGCCAGTTCGACGGCTCCACCAGGATCGGATCTCCCACCGCCGCTACGGTCGCGTCAGCCGCCTCCGGAGCGACCGCCGGAATCACTCCGACCAGGCTCATCATCTCCGGGGCGGCCATGAAGGCGCCGTAGTCCCCGCGCCTTCCCGCGGCCAATAGCCCGGCGCTCCCAGGCGGTGCGGGCGGAACCTCCGCCTCGAACGACAGCTCCACCTCCGCAGCCGAGCCGGCGGCCACCGGCGGCTCCACTTCCAACCGGTAGAGCGCGGGCTCGGGGTGCTCGAAGACGGCCGTCCGCCCACCCACCTTGGCGTGGAGAATCCGCAGCTTTCCGCCGGCCGCATTCGGCCGGGCGAGGAGGGAGAGCCGCCCGAGGGCGCGACCCTTGGCGAAGTAGGTGATCGCGAGGCGGCCTTTCACCTCGCGGGCCTGTGGATCGACCTCGAGCTGGGCGCGATAGAGCGGGAGCCGGCCGGCGTCTCCGAGCGCCCGCTCGATCCTCGCAAGCTCGCCCGGCCGAAGGTGCTGCAGGCAAAGCTGCACCTCGGGAGAAAGCTCGGCCGCACGCGCGGCGATCGAGAAGAGCGCGAAGGCGAGGAGGAGGCCGCGCACCGGACGATTCTAGTGCAGTTGACCAGGTCCAGCCGCGCCGCCTACAAACCTCGCCGGCGTGTTCTCCACCGCAAAACCTGCGCTCGCCGCCTCTCTCTGCGCTCTCGTCTACCAAAGCTGCGTCAAGCGGGTGGAGCCGCCGCCGGACGGGCCGAGGCCCTTCCAGCTCCTCGTCCACACCGAGGAGCAGCCCACCGCGGCCTTCATCCCCCGCCGGGAGGACGTGGAGATCGACACCCGCGAGCTGGAGCGCACTCCGCACGTGGTGGCCACCGGCGAGACTCCGATCATCCGGATCGAGGGAGCGCGGGCGCGGCTGTACGGCAACGAGGCTGCAAACGAAGGCTGGACGGTGGACAACTTCGTCCTCTTCGAGGTGGTGAGCGAGGGCGGCTACGTCTACAGCCGCGCCGCGGTGGGATCCACGGACACGGTGACGGTGGGCAGCGAGCACGTGGACAACGTCGGGCCCCGCTCGTTCAGCTTCGGCCCCGGCGAGGTGGACATCACCTCCATCATGCCGGACACCATGACCTTCAAGCTCCGCGCGACCGCCTTGGACTACGGAGGCGTGGGCCGAGCCTCGGACCTCTACGTCATATTCGAGCCGCGCAGCTCGCCTTCCCCCGACGATCTAAGGGATCGCTGACGCCCGGTGCGGCCACCAGCGGGTGCGAGAGATGCTGGATCACCGGGAGGGGAAAGGCCCCTCGCGCGTTGCGCCTATTCGGCTCGGCGAATAGCCGCTACCGGAGTGCCAAACAGACGGCCTCACACTCTACTCGCGAGGCGAAGGGTAGTTCGCTCTGGCGGCACTGCTCGTCGCATTCGCACCCGCTCGCTTCCTCGCACCGGGAATCGCGGGGGTCGAAATAGCTGCCGAGAATCATCGCGCAGGTGCCGTAGTCTTTGCCCTGCGGAGGCTGCATCATGCAGCGCGCATCTGAGGGAAGGGGCCTACACGCTGAGATCAAGATAGCTGCAGCTCCGGCCCAACCAGGGAGGCGTCCCCGAAAAGGGTTCTTCACGGCAGCGCCTGCGCAACCGCCGAAGCGCACGCTGGGAAGAGCAGCGATGGGCGTTCCCTCGCGTGCGCTCGTTCAAGAACCACAACTGGCAGGCGACGATCTACGGACGTACGTGCTGCGACGGTGGTTGCTTGGCAACGTGAAGAACCCATGGCCCAACCTCCAGTAAGGAAGAGCCACCCACCGCAGTTCACCCCGTTGCGGCCGCGCCGCCTCGAACCATATCGAGGCCGCTTGCTTTGCGCCCGCACGTCGCCGTGCGTTTGCCCGTTCGGCGGTGGCTTCGTTCACAGACGGAGAATATACCATAACGCACGGGGGAATCGAACCCAAGACGGGGCTCGACGCCTACAGGCAAACGCGGGGAACACTGACGGTCAGCGGCAGTACGAGGGCCGTTCGGGAATGAACGCGTCGGAGTCGCACAAAGAGCGCAAGCTCGGATCCGGCCCTGGCTGGCTCGAGGCCACCACCGCGGTGGTGGCGGCGGCGATCACCACCGCCGCGCCGGCCCAGACATACCAGCGCGCGTAGAGCGGGGTCGGCTGCTCGGGGCCGGCCTCCACCAGCCCGTCCAGCTCCTCGGCCGAGTCCGGGGTCAGCTTGGGCTTCTCCGGCCGGTCCGCGTAGGCGGTGATGGCGGAGGTCCTCGCCTCCGAGGAAAGCTTGGCGACAATCGGGTGCTCGCTCCCCGCCCGCACCACCAACTGGTGCACCTCGGCCTTGTAGCCCTCCTTCTTGATTGCGATCTCGTGCGTGCCGGGCGGCAATAGCATCTCCGGCTGCGGCGCCGGCCCCACCGGGCTGCCGTTCAGGTAGACCTGCGCGCCAGGCACCTCGCAGCTCACCGAGGCGAAGCCGACCACCGCGTCCAAAGTCGCCACCACCTCCGCCTGCTTCCCCGCCGCCACCGTCACCTTCCGGACGAAGTCCGAGTAGCCGGGCCGCTTCACCGCGACCAGGTGCTCGCCCGGGGTGACCACCTGGGCGGAGCCGGGGAGCGTCCCCACCTCCCGCTCGTCGATGTACAGGCGCGCTCCCTTGATGGCGCCGCTCAGCTTCACCAAGATCTCGGTCTTGGACGGGGTCAGCGGGGCGATCAAGTCCGGCGAGTCGGCCTCGATCTTCGGCTCCCTCCTCACCTTCACCTTCTTCTTCGGCTTCACCTTCTTGGCGGGGGTGGGGGCGAGCGGAGCGATGAGGTCGTCCTCCTGGGCGAGGCTCGGCCCCGAAACGAGAGCCATGACCAGCGACAGGAGCAGCCCGAGGCGGTGAGGGGAGGCGCGCATGGGTGGAAGGTTAGAGAGCCGACCAAGGCCGGTCAAACGCGATAGGATGCCCGGCGGGGCCAAGGGGAAGGAAACACCCCGGAAAGCAATCCAGAGGTCCAAGATGTCTGCCCACCGCTTTGGCGCCGCGCTGGCGTTCTTCGCCCTCGGCGCTCTCGGCTGCGACTGCAACCCGCCGCCGGTCAAGCCCATCAACGTGTGCGACGGCGTGGCCGGGCTCCAGGACGGCATGCTCGCGGCGTGCAAAGAGCACTCCGAATGCGGCGACCACTACGCCTGCGTCACCCCCAGGGAGAAGGATGGCATCACCTGCTGCATCTTCTCCGACCGCAAGTGCAGCACCGAGGCCGACTGCTGCCCGGGCCAGACCTGCCCGGCCGACCGGAAGAAGTGCTTCGACCGCTACCTCTCCTGCGCCACGGACGCCGACTGCGGGGACAAGGGCGACCGCTTCTGCGAAATCTGGAAGGACTCCTATTGCGGCGGCGAGGGCCAGGGAAAGTGCGAGGGACGCTGCCGCTTCAAGACCTGCTCTCCGCTGGGCGAGTGCCCCGAGGGCCAGTCCTGCTTCCAGGGCGAGTGCATGGTGGAGTTGCCCTGCCAGGGCACCTGCGAGGTGGGGAAGGCCTGCGTCCCCTCCAGCGATCGCTGCCAGGACTACTCGAGTCCCACCGGGCGCCCGCAGGCCGCCTGCCCGGTGAGCTGCGCGCCCGGATTCATCGGCACCTTCAAGGACAACCGCAACCTCTGGGACACCTGCTTCCTTCCGGACGTGGCCTGCGTGTGCGCGGAGCTGCCCGTCCTTCGCTCGGAGGATCTGGGACGCCACTCGGCGATCGCCGGCGACGCCAAGAAGGGGCAGCTTTTGGTCTCCGCCTATGACGGGCAGTACGGAGACTTGGTGGTCTACCGCTTCGGAGCCGACGCCAAGCTGCAGAAGCTGGAGTGGATCGACGGCGTCCCCTCCGGCACGCCCAAGTACGGCCCCTCCGGTCCGCGGAAGGGAGTGGTGGAGGTGGGCGAAGACGTGGGCCGCCACACCGACATCGCGGTGAGCGGCGATTGGGCCTACGTGAGCTACTACGACGTCACCAACGGGGACTTGAAGCTCGCCCTCCGCGGCGCCAACGGAGTGTGGAGCTCCTTCAAGGTGGACGGCCAGAGCGCCGACCTCGGCCTCTACAGCTCGGTGGCGGTGGACCAGGACGGGCTGCCGGCCATCTCCTACTTCCAGCGCGGGGGGGCCTCGGACTTCGACGCCTCGAGCTGCCCCTCCCCCACGCCCACCGGAGACAAGGCCTTCATCACCGCGCTCAAGCTGGCCCGCGCCAGCCGGCCGGACCCGGGCCCGGGCGACTTCAGCGTCACCACCCTCGCCTGCCAGAGCCGCCCCACTCCGGCCTGCTACGGCTGCAACCAAGTGTGCGCCGACCCCGGCACCGGGCCCGGCTGCTACGCCGCCGACGCCACCTGCACCAGCTGCGATCCCAACACCGAGACCTGCGTGATGGTCGGCACCACCCCGAAGTGCGCCAAGAAGTACAACCCCTCCCAGCTCGCCGACGTGCCGGACGGGGTGGGCCTGTTCAGCTCCCTCGCCTTCAAGGGAAAGGACGTGGTGATCGCGTTCATGAAGCGCACCACCGCCATCCCCCAAGGAGGCACCAAGCCCATCACCGACGGAGACCTCTACGCGGTCCAGCTGAGCGCCCAAGGCACCGCGGGCCCCCTGGTGAAGCTCGACGGGAATGGGGACACCGGCTTCTTCCCCGACGTGAAGGTAGAGGCCGGCGGAGGCATCGCCGTCAGCTACCACGACTTCACTTCCCGGAAGCTGAAGTTCTACTTCAACACCACCCTGTCCTCGGCCACGCCGATCGAGGTGATCGACAGCGGGGCGGGGCCGGCGGGCTCCGGCCAGGTTTCCTTCGTGGGCACCGACAGCGCGCTCGCCTTCGGTGCGGCGCCCGGCCAGGTGTACGCGGTCTACCAAGACTCCACCCAGGGGGACTTGAAGCTCGCCTCGCGCACCACCTCCTGGAAGGTGCTCCCGCCGGTCCGCACCGAGGGCGCGGTGGGCTTCTTCGCCGACGCGGTGCTCTTCAACGGCAACCTCTACGCCAGCCACGCCAGAATCCACGCCAAGCTGGTGGCGGGAGAGCCGCGAGTGGACAACTCGCTCATGCTCGAGCGGTTGCCTCCCCCGTAGCCCGCGAGCGCCGCGGGAGCTATAGAGGCTCGCCGATGGGAGAGAAGACCGTGGAGGTGAGGCTCCACCTGGTGGAGCCGAAGGAAGTGCTGAGCCGCGTCTACCCGAACGGCCGGCTGGGCGGCATCGTCATCGACGGGCGGGCGCCTGGGCCTTTGGGCCAGCGGGTGGAGCTCTTGGTCTACTTCGCCGAGCCGGCCAGCCGGCACTTCAAGCTGCGCGGGCGCATCGGCTGGGTGCGCCACCAGCATGGCCAGAGCCTCAAGCAGGGCTTCGGGATCGACTTCGATCCCTCCGACTCGGGAGCGCCGGAGCGGCTGCTCCGCTTCGCCGGCGGCCTGGTCTCCCCTGACCGGAGCCGATTCGCCTTCCGACTGCCGGTGGCCCTGCCGGTGCGCATCGTTTGCGACGGGCAAAAGCGCGAGGAGCAGTTGGTCGACCTCTCCGAAGGAGGCGCCTTCATCCGGACCCCCTCCCCGCTGCCGATCAACTCGGTGGTGACGCTCTCCCTCAAGCCGCCGCGCTCGCTCACCCGCATCGAGATAAGGGGCCGAGTGGCCTGGATCCGCCCAAACGGCGAGGACCAAGGGATGGGAGTGGAGTTCCAGCTCCAGAACGCCCGCCAGGGCGAGCGCCTAAAGAAGCTCCTCCAGAGGCTCGAGGGCGATTGACCCTCGCCCGCGCTGTCCCCCTGCAGCGGACGGCTGACCGCGCCTCGATGCTCCAAAATCATGAATAAAATCAATGCGTTCTGAGCAACCTTCGCCCTCGGGGGCCGAGAATTTTTTTGAACCCCGATGGAGGTTGCCATGCAGCTCGCGCCGGTCCGATCGAATCTCATTCGCATTGATCAACGGGTAGGGCTTCCCAGCTCCGCGGTGCAGGCCCTGCCGGCGGCGGCTCCTTTCCAGACCGACAGCTTCGAGCAGAGCGCCCAGCCCATCTCCCAGGCACCGGTGCAGCCCTCCGAGGAAACCAGCGCGCTCCTCGCCCGCGCCCTGCAGCTTCTGGTGGCCATCTTCGCCGCGCTGGCCAAGGGCATCCCGGGGCTCGGCGGCAACGACGGGGCGCAGGCGGGTGCGGACAAGGCGGGCAAGGCCGGCGGCAAGCGGAACGGGAACGGCAAGCACAAGGCCGAGGGAAAGAAGGCGAACGGGAAGAAGGCCGACAAGGTCTCGGACAAGGAGCTGTCCGGCGGCAAGAAGGTGACCGGCTACGTGAACGGCAAGCCGCAGAAGATGACCGTCTTCCCGGTGGGCAACGGAGAGTACCTGCGTGACGATGCCGCCAAGGCCTTCAAGGCGATGCAGCGAGCGGCGAAGAAGGACGGCATCCAGCTCACCCCCGGCAGCGGCTTCCGCACCATGGAGGAGCAGAAGAAGCTCTACCAGGCCTACTTGAACGGCACCGGCAACCTCGCCGCCAAGCCCGGCTACTCCAACCACCAGGGCGGCGTCGCGATGGACATCAGCAACGTCGGTGGCTACGGCACCCGCACCTACCAGTGGCTCAAGGAGAACGCCCGCCGGTTCGGCTTCGTGAACGACGTCTCCGGCGAGTACTGGCATTGGACCTACAAGCGCTAGCGCCCCAACCCCTCGGAGAAAGCCATGGTCCTCACTCCCGTCACCGCCCGGCGCACCACCGCCCTCCCACCCTCCTACGGCTCGGCCATCCAGAGCCCTACCGCCGCCACGCAGCTCGCGCCGGTGGACAGCTTCGAGTCCGCCAGCTCTCCCTCGAGCGCGCAGCCGCAGCCGGCCTCCAGCTCGTCCTCCGAGCTGAACATCCTCGCCCAGCTCGTCCAGGTGCTGGCGGCGGTGCTCGCAACGCTCCTCAAGGTCGGCGGCAAGCAGGACGCGGGCGGCCAGCCGGCAGTGGACGGCACCTCGCGCAGCGGCGGAAAGAAGCGCGGCAAGAAGGCCCAAGGCACGCGCGGGCGCGAGCAGGCCGACGGCAAGGACAAGGCCTCCGGGCGCGGCCCGAAGTGGAACCCCTACTACGACGAGTTCGTCCGGGCGGCGAAGAAGGCCAAGGTGCCGGCCTCCTGGGCCTCGAGCCCCGCGCTCAAGCAGCTCATCGACCACGAGTCGAGCTGGCGGGTCAACGCCGACAACCCCACCAGCAGCGCCTTCGGGCTGTTCCAGTTCCTCGACTCCACCTGGAAGTCCTACCTCCCGGAGGTGAAGTACGGCACCAAGAGCGCCTACTGGCAGGCGGTGGGCGGCTTCCGCTACATCAAGGCCCGCTACGGCAGCCCGGAGAAGGCCTGGGCCTTCTGGCAGCAGCACCACTGGTACTGAGCGGATTCCGGTCTGGCCTCCGACCGGCCCTTGCGGGATGACGTCAGGGCGCTCCGCCGGTGGTGACCGCGGTGCGCCCTTTCAGCCTTCTTTGGAACAGGCTCATCAGGCCCACGTAGAGGAAGCCCGCCTGGAAGAGCACCAGGAACGGCAGCGAGGTGTAGATCTCCGCCTCGTAGGCGAACCACACCGCGCCGGTGAAGTACATCCCGAAGAGCAGCTCCAGCGCCGGCAGGAGGTTCCTCCCGCCGCGGTACGACTTCTTCACGTCGCCCCGGACCTTGGTCCCCTCCGCGCCGGTCTTCGGAGTGCGGGTGAAGCCGGATTGCCGGTTGAGCAGCGCCTCCACCACCGCCTTGGCGTTGTTCAAGGCCAACCCGATTCCCAGGCTCATCAGGAACGGCAGGTAGCGCACCCTCCCCCACCAGGAGAGCCCCATCTCCCGCTGGCAAGCCACGTAGAAGAAGCACACCGAGGCGGTCGCGGTGATGAAGAAGGGCACGTCCAACAGGAGGGTGCCGTACAGGCCGTGCTGGAAGCGGACCAGCATGGAGATGGGCATCAGCAGCGAAAGGAGCACCATCAACAGGTAGGCCGCGTTGTTGGTGAGGTGGAAGAAGGCCTCGCGCTTCACCTCGAAGGGCAGCTCGCTCCTCAAGATGAGGGGGAGGAGCTTCTTGGCGGTCTGGATGGAGCCCTTGGCCCAGCGGTGCTGCTGGCTCTTGAAGGCGTTCATGTCCACCGGGACTTCGGCGGGCGAGATCACCTCGGGGAGGAAGACGAACCGCCAGCCCCTGAGCTGGGCCCGGTAGGAGAGGTCCAAGTCTTCGGTGAGCGTGTCGTGCTGCCAGCCCCCCGCGTCGAGGATGGTGTCCTTGCGCCAGATGCCGGCAGTGCCGTTGAAGTTGAAGAAACAGCCGGACCGGTTCCTCGCGGTGTGCTCGATGATGAAGTGACCGTCGAGGAAGATGGACTGGGCTTGGGTGAGCGCGGAGAACTCGCGGTTGAGGTGGCCCCACCTGACCTGCACCATCCCCACCTCGCGGTCGGCGAAGAAGGGCACGGTGCGGCGGAGAAAGTCCGGGCAGGGGACGAAGTCCGCGTCGAAGACGGCGACCAGCCCGCCCTTGGCGCGCTCCAGCCCGTGCTTGAGCGCCCCGGCCTTGAAGCCGTGGCGGTTCTCCCTTCGCAGGTACACCACGTCGTGGCCGGCCTGCCGGTTCCGCTCCACGCAGGCGCGGGCGATGGCGCAGGTCTCGTCGGTGGAGTCGTCCAGCACCTGGATCTCCACCAGCTCCCGCGGGTACTCGATGCGGCACACCGAGTCGATGAGCCGCTCCACCACGTACATCTCGTTGAAGATCGGCAGCTGGATGGTGACCCGGGGCAGCTCCCGCAAGGTGCCCTTGGGAGTGGGGAGCTTGAACTTGTGGCGGTAGTACAGATACGCCATCCGGTACCGGTGCGAGCCGTACACCGCCAGCACCGCCAGGACCGCGAAGTACACGGCCAAGAAACCAATCTCGATGGCGCTCATCTGCTGTAGAGCCCCTTCACGTCCCCGAGATCCTCCGCGACCGGGGTGCTCCGCCGCCATTGGGGGAGCTCCTTGGCCGAGTCCGCTTTCCCCTCCCCGTCCACGGTCGCCTCGTGCGGCAAAGCGCCGAGGCGACTAGCAATCGACAACCTAAGGCTAAGTTTCCGCGGCTGTCAAATGATTACGCGGGCTTGGACCCGGCGCGCATGGACGTGACGGAGCGCGTCAGCTCCAGCCGCTAACTTGGGCGGAGCCCTCGCCTATCCGGCGATGAGCTGTGAGAGCGAAGAGTGGCCGGCGGCAGGGCGGACGGAGACTTCGTCCAGGCCCGAAAGCTCGAGGATTCGCTCGACCAGGTCCTCGAAGGAGAGCCCCGCCTGCCGGGCGATCTTCGGCAAGAGGCTGGTCTGGGTCATCCCCGGAAGGGTGTTGACCTCGAGCACCACGTCGTTGTCGCTCTCGGAGGCGATGAGGTCGACCCTCGCGTAGCCGCGGCAGCCGAGGGCGCGGTAGGCGGAGAGCGCCAGGAACTCCACGTTCTCGATGCGGGTGGGCGACAGCCTGGGAGGGAGGAAGTAGCGCGAGCCGCCCTTGTACTTGCTCTGGAAATCGAAGGCCTCGGTGGGGTAGGCGATCTCACAGCTCCCCAGGACCTGGCCGCCGAGGATTCCGACGGTGAGCTCCTTGCCCTGCACCATGCGTTCGACCAGCGCCTCTCCGCCGTAGCGGCAGGCCTCCGCCACCGCGGTGGAGAGCTGCCCTTCGGCGTGCACCACCGAGAGCCCGACCGAGGAGCCGCCGCAGGAGGGCTTCACCACGCAAGGGAAGCCGAGATCGCCGTGCAGCTCGACTGCCTCGGACGCCTGCTCGGCGCACAGGGAGTAGCCGCTCGGGGCGGGCAGGTTGTGCAGGCGGAAGAGCTTCTTGGCGAAGCCCTTGTTCATCGCCAGCGCGGAGGCCAGGACGCCGGAGCCGGTGTAGGGCACCTCCAGCACCTCGAGCAGCCCCTGCACCTTGCCGTCCTCGCCCATGCGTCCGTGGAGGGCGAGGAAGGCGACGTCGATCTTCGCCGAGCGGAGCGCCCGGTCGAGTCCGGGGCCGGCGAGGACCCTGGTGACGGCGTGACCGCGGGCTGAGAGCGCCGCGGCGACCGCCTCACCGGTCTTGACCGAGATTTCCCGCTCTTCGCCCCAGCCTCCCATGAGCACGCCCACGCGCCTTGCCATGATGTCCTCCGAGCGGTGCTCCAAGCAGCCTTGGTGCCAGCCCGGAAAGGCTACAGGCCTGTGGCGAATCGTCCACTTTCTGCGCTGGAACCAGGCGAGTGGAGGGACTTGAGCGGAAGGAGGCGCCGCCGGGGGGCCGCGCAGAGGCCGCGAGTGCGCGGCCGGCTGGACTCACCGCCGGAGCCGCTCGCCTCGAGCCGCGCCTTGACTCCACTCAGCCCGCTCGCAGCCGAGGGCCGCTTCGAGGCGGTCAGCAGCCGCTCACGGGAATGCAGCGGGTCGCGCCCGAAGGCACCATCACGCACCCATACCCGGAGGGGCACCTGGGGAAGGCGCCTGCGCTGGGGCTGCAGGCCGCAAGGCACCTGGTCTCGATCCCGTTCGATGTGCAGCGCGGGGCGTCCGGGCCGCAGTCCGCATCGCTCTGACACTTGGCGCACGCAGTCGGAGCGCTCACGCACATCGGGAGGTGACGGAAGTCTCCGACGACGTGGAACTCGACCAGCGCGCATGGGCGCCCCAGTGCGCAGGTGGAGGCGTCCGCCCGCACGTCGCACAGCTCGCCGCAAGTGGTCGCCTGGACGCCGCTCGGTTGCCGGGGAATGCACAGCCCGTTGGCGCAGAGCGAGCCGCCGTCGCCTGCGAGCAGCGTGCACGTCTGCCCAGGGGAAGCCCCCGCCGTGGGCGAGTCGCAGAGAGTGGAAGGGCCGATGGCCGGGTGATCGAACACCGTGCACACCAGGTCGTGCTCCCGGCAGTCGTTGTCGTTGGTGCACCGGTACAGCGCGCCAGTGGGCGCGCAGAAACGCACCTCGCCGGCATCGAGTCCGATGGCGAAGGTTTGGCAGGTCGCGCCGCTAGGGCACGCATCCAAGAACCCGCACCGTTCGACGCAGATGCCGGTGCGGAGCGCCCCGTTGGAGTTGAGCTGCACAGCCCCGAGGTAGCAATTCCGACCCGTTTCGCAGTCCGCTTCGTCCCTGCAGCTGTGCGCGAGCTCCGGTTTGGAGATCGCCTGGCAAGCCGGCAGGCCGGACGCTTCGGAGCAGCGGGTGCCCACCGGGCACCTCCGGAACTGGCAGGTGTTCGGCACGCAGCTCTTCATCGTGGGGCTGCAGCGCTCGGTCAGCCCGCAGCCGCCGCACTCGTCGGGAGGCCCCGCATCCGAGACGCACTTCCCCAGCACGCAGGCGTAGCCCAAAAGGCACTTGGTCCCCTCGCAGGGCTGCCCCTCGGGATCGAAGCGCACGAGCAAGCTGCACGCGCCGGCCAGCACCAGCGCCGCCAATAGGGCCAACCTTGTCTGGAGCGGTCGCATCAGAAGTTCCGGAGGTCCTCCTCGTCCCGCTTGTTCTTCTCTTGCTCTTTCTTCTGCTGCCCCTCCTCCTCCTTCTTGCGCTGCTCCTCGCGGCGCCGCTCCAGCTCGGCCGCGGCCTCCTTCGCGCGAGCATCCTTCCCACGGGCCTCCTTTCCGCGGGCGTCCGTTCCTGGCAATCCTTTCGCCTCGGGAGCCTGGCCCAGCTCCTCCTTCCGCTCGCTCCCCGAGAACGCCAGGAAGCCTCCCGGTGCGGCGGCCACCACTCCGCCGAGCATGAACAGGTCGGCCATCAGCGCATAGGTCTGCCCGCGATTCTTCAGCTCGGCAGACCTCTGGGCATCGGTCTGCTTCGTCCTGCGGTACTCGTCCACCTGGGCGTTGGCCTGGGTGCCGATGAAGAGCCCGCCGCCCACCAGCGCCACTCCGGTGGCAATCAGCGCGTAGCCCACTGTGCGCCTGAGCGTGCCGGAGCCGGGGAGGTCGAAATGCACCACCGGGTTGCCGCCCTGGCGGGGCTCGTCCTTCGAAAGAAGCGCCATGAAGAGCGTCTCCGCCGCCGGCCCGAGCCCCTGCCCCATCGGCACGGTGGCGATCTGGTAGGCGGCGTTGTGCCCGTCCTTGGTCTCGAGCCGGAGCGCGGTCAGCTCGAGCTTGTGCCCGGCGGAGCTCTTCTTGGCGATCGCCAAGAGCACCTGGTCGGCGCCCACCCACTTCCCCAGCTCCTTCGCCGCCGCGTCGCGCAGCGGGCCCCTGGGGTCCTGGGCGATGCGCTCCACCGCGGCCCTCCACTGCTCGTGCGCCTCGGCGGGCCGAAGGCTGACCTCCGCCGTCCCCAGCCCCACCGGCTGCTGGGCCATCGAGTAGCCGGCGGCGAGGGCGGTGAGCAGATGCTCGCCTGGGAGCAGCTTCTTCACCGTCAGGGGGCTCACCCCTCGGTACTCCCCGTCGAGGTACACCTCCGCGCCGGATGGGGTGGTCTTCACTTTCAGCTCGCCTTTGGCCGCGGCCGCGCTTTTCCGCGCCTCCTCGACCTGCTTGAGCGCGTCAGGCGTGAAGTAGGCGGAGGAAAACTGCGCCTTCGCGTGCACGGCGACGATCTTCTCGATCTCCTGTTTGGCGGCGGCGTTCTCCCCGTTGGCCACGAACGAGGCCGCCTTCATCACCCAGGCTTTGGCTAGCTCCTCCAAGGTCCGGGTGAGATCGGTGCTCCGGAAGGCCTTCATCGAGGCCTCGAACTGCTGTGCGGCGCGCACGGTGTCCAGCTCGTCGTAGGCGCTGATCCCGGCGAGGTAGGCCGCCTCTGCCTCGGCGAGCTTGGCCTTCCGCTTGGCGGAGTTCTGCGGCTCCAAGGCATCCACCAGCCGGATCGACTCCAGCTTCCCCGAACGCTGGATCGCCACCGCCGCCGCGCGGTTCAGCTCTCCGGAAGAGTCTTTGGCGGCCGCGTCGAGCCCGACCGCCAGCACCACCATCGAGCCTCCCGCCGAGGCCGTGCCACCGCCCATCAGCAGGGCAAGAGCCACCGCCGCGCCCACCGTTGTTCCGCGCGAGCCCGCCACGGGCTGACATTCAACCCGCCCGGCGCCGGTTTGCCAAACCTTTGCTCGGCCAGGCCCTGGACGAGCCGGGGGGGCGGTGCCCTACCGGGCCTTGGCGGTGTTGCGGCCCTCCCGCCGGCCCGACAGGCCGTGGAGGTAATTGAGCGCCACCTTGAGCTGCAGGTCGCCCACCTTCTCGGTCGCGTCCCAGGAAGGCATCTGGGGCGGGCCCCGGAGGAGCTCGGAGGCCTCTCCCCCGTCCTCGGCCTTGAAGTGGCGGCGCAGGTCCTTCTCCCGCACGCTCTCGGGCTTCGCCGCGGCGTTCGGGTCGTCGTCCACGACGAAGTCGGGAGTGATCCCCTTCTCCTGGATGGAGCGCCCCCTGGGCGTGTAGTACCTCGCGATGGTGAGCTTGAGTCCCGAGCCGTCCTCCAGCTCGATCACCGTCTGCACCGAGCCCTTGCCGAAGGTGGGCACGCCCATCACCACCGCACGCTCGTGGTCCTGCAGCGCCCCGGCGACGATCTCCGAGGCCGAGGCGCTCCCTCCGTTGACCAGCACCACGATCGGGTAGTCCTTCTCGGTGTCGCGGTCCTTGCTCTTCTCCTCGTGGATGTTGCGCTCCCCCCGTCCCTTGGTGGTGACGATGGTGAGCTCCCCCTCGAGGAAGCGGTCGCTCACCGCCACCGCCTGGTCGAGCAGCCCGCCGGGGTTGTTCCGCAAGTCCAGGACCAGCCCGCGCAGCTCCTTGCCGCCGTTGAGCTGCCGGAGCCGGTCCAGCTCCTTCCTCAGGTAGGCGTCGGTCCGCTCCTGGAAGTTCTTCACCTTGATGTGGCCGATCCCTCCGAAGAGCGCCCCCTCCACGGAGATGATCCGGATGTGGTCGCGGATGATGGCGATCTCCCGCGCCTGGGTGAAGCCCTCGCGCATCACGGTGAGGGTCACCTTCTTGCCGGCGGGCCCGCGCATCTTCTTCACCGCCTGGCCCAGCTCCATGTTCTTGGTGCTCTCGCCGTCGATGGCCAGGATCTGATCCCCCGGGCGCACCCCGGCCCTCGCCGCCGGGGTGTCGTCGATCGGTGCGACCACGGTGATGACGTCGTTCTTCCGGGCGATCTCGATCCCCAGCCCGCCCCATTCGCCCTGGGTGTCGATCTTCATCTCCTTGAACTGGTCGGGGGGCATGAAGACCGTGTGCGGGTCCAGGGTCTCCAGCATTCCCTTGATGGCGCCGTAGACGAGCTGCTGATCGTCCACCGGCTCCACGTAGTTGTTCTCCACGTAGTAGAGCACCCGGGCGAACAGCTCGAGCTGGCGGTAGGTGTCTTCGCCCTTCGCCCCCAGCGCCGCTTTGGGAAGGAGGAGGGCCGCCGCGAGGGGCAGGACCAGGAGCAGTCTCTCGATGCGCACGCGTGTACCTCGTTCGGCCTGACGAGGATTCTAGAAGGGGAACCCGCCGGGACGCACTCCTACCTCCGCCGCCATGCCCCGCCCTGCCGCTACCGCTCGCCGGGCCGGACCGGGTAATGCCGCTTGATCCATCGGACCAGCGACGCGGTAGGCCGGTGGGAGCAGCGCGCACAGGCCGCAAGTCCCCGGAAGTCGGCGGCGGCGAGCTTTGCCCGCAGCGACTGCATCCTCGGGGACGCCCACAGCCGGGTGAACGCGACCTTCTCCACGTTGCCGATGACGTAGGGCCGATTGGAGGGCTGCAGGGTGTCGTAGATGTGGCAGCAGAGCTTGAGGTTGCCGTGGTAGTCGACCGCGGCGGAGTGGATGGGCAAGAGGCACTGGCGGCGCCGCCTCTTTCGGGAGATGAGCTCAGCCATCCGCACGCTGCCGGCGCGGTCGGTGAAGTGCCCTAGGCGCGGAGCCCGGACGATCACCCGCATCCGGCCTTGCCGTGCGTGCAGCTCGATCTTCGACCCTCGATCTCGCAAGGGGGCCTTCGCCAAGAGGCCCAGCCTTCGCATGAAGGCCCGCAGCGCCCTTTTGTCGGGACCGTCGAACGCGCGCTGCGGCGGAGGGTAGAGGGTGACTCTCACCAGGTCGGCTCCAAAGGTGCGGAGCTGCCTCAGGGTCACCCGGCCCAGGAGGTCACCGTTGGTGAGCACCTCGAGATGCGCGCGAGGCAAGGCCCTCCGCGCCTGGCGCAGCCGGTCGAACAGGTGAGGGTCGGCCAGGGGCTCGTTGTAGTTGTGGAAGGCGAGCCAGCCGCGGTACCGAGCTGCCCCCAAGTCGCGCAGGAGGGCGCGCCAGGTGGACTCCTTCATGTGCTCGCGGCGCTGCCCGCGCTGGTGCCAACCGTTCGGGCACCAGGGGCAGCGCCGGTTGCAGTAGGAGCCCAGCTCCACCTCGATGAACCCGGGCGGAGGGACTCGCCAGGGCCGCGAGGGGCGAATCAGGGCGCCGACTGCGGGTGCAGGATGTCCGACACGGAGGAGCCGCGGTAGTCCTTGGCGAACTCGACCACCGCCTTCCAGGTGGTGGCCAGGGCGCGGCGCTCGCTGACGCTCAGCGTCTTGGAGTGGTCCTTGTCGGCCTTGGCCGCGTTCCTCATCGCGTCGGCGAGGGCCCGGTTCAGCTCCTGGATGCTCGGCGCCTGGGTGCCGTACTTCGCCTGGGCGTAGCGGTAGACCTTCTTCAGCGCGTCGTCCAGCGAGCCGCCATCGCCCCAGTTGTCGATGAAGTCCCGTAGCTCGCGCTTGCTCACCTTGCCGCTCTCGTTGCCCTGGAAGTCCGCTTCCTTGAGCAGCCCGGACAGCAGCTTGACGCCGTTTCGAACCGTATCCAGCTTCACTGAGGCCATGTTCCCCTCCTCGGATTGAGGTGCGGCGGACCCTAACACAAAGACGCCGGAGCGATCTTCGGGCCTCCATTCAGGCGCGGGATGAAGTCTCGTCGAACGAGAAGCAGCTCACGAACCGGCCCAAAGCCTCGAGGTCGCCTTCCACCACCAGGCGCTTCTCGCGGAAGGCCCGGGCCACATCGAGGGTGCCCTCGGCCAGCTTGCCGAGCGCGCGGGGCTGGATGCCGATGGTGAACACCGGGAACGGAGGATTGCCGGGTTGGATCAGCACCTGGCCGCCGAGGGAGGTGACTCGCCAGTGCGAGGGCTTGGCGCCTCTGACGATGAAGGCGACCTCTCCGCCGACAGCGGCAAAATCAGAGAGCGGGCGCTCGCGGAGAGCTGCCTCCAGGCGGCGAAAGGCGGCGGGGACGTCGACGGGCCCGGCGCTCCTGCCTGAATCGCTTGGCTCGGCCATTGGGCGATTATGCGAGTCGGCCCTCCGGCGCGGCAAGGCGAGCCTGGTTTGACTTGCGCCCGGGGCTCGAATTATCCCGGCCGCGGTGAGCCCCCGGGTGAGCGTGGTGATCGCGGTGCACGACGGCGGCCGCTTCGTCGGCCACGCGGTGCAGAGCCTCCTCGGGCAGACGCTTCGCGAGGTGCAGCTCATCGTGGTGGACGACGCCTCCGGTGACGACACCGCCGCGCAGCTCGCTTCCCTCGCGGAGCCGCGCCTCGAGGTCTTGCGGCTCGAGGAGAACCAGGGGCCCTTCGCCGCGGCCAACCTTGGGCTCGAGCGCGCCCGCGGCGAATTCATCGCCCGGCTCGACGCCGACGACGTGGCGCTGCCTGGCCGGCTCGAGGCGCAAGTCGACTTTCTGGCCCGGAACCCGGAAGTCGGGCTGGTCGGGTCCTGCTGCCTGGACGTCGACGAGGCAGGCCGGCAACTCGGCCACCACTGGGTCCCTCAAAGCGACGCCGCCATCCGGGCGAGGTGCCTCCTCGCGCCGCCGTTCGTGCACTCCACGGTGATGTGGCGAAGGAGCCTTGGACTCCGGTACGACTCCAGCTTCCGAGTCGCCGGCGACTACGAATTGTGGACCCGGGCCCTGTCGGCCACCCGCGCGAGCAACCTCGCCGAGCCGCTGGTGCTCTACCGGGTCTGGGGCGGAGGCATCACCGCCACCTCGGGCGAGCTGCAACGGACTCTTCACGACGCCATCTCGCTGCGCTTCATCGAGTCGAAATGGCCGCAGCTGAGGCCGGCCTCCGCGGCTCACCGGGAGCTTCGCCGCCGGGCAGCGGGAGACGGCGCGGGCCCGCCGCTCTCCGAGGCCGCGCAAGAGCTTGCCGCCGCGCTCCGACGCCTGGTGGGCACCGCGGACCGCGACGACCCCGAGCCTAGTGGAGGGCTGCTCGGCCCCGACTGGACGTGGAGCCGGCCGTCGGGACTCGCGCCTTGACTCCCGAGGAGCTCCTGGACGCCCGGCGGTGGGATGCGCTCCCGCTGCTCGGCGCGGGAGCCACCGCCCAGGTGCTGCGTTGCGGGGCGTACGTGGTCAAGGTCGCCCATCCTTCCCTGGAGGCTCGCGCCCGACTGCGCGAGGAGCCGCGGCTGCGCAGGTTGCTCGCGGCCGGCGGGGTCCCGGTCGCCGAGATCCATGCCTCCCGGCGCGACGGTTCTGCCCTGGTGCGGGACTTCCTCCACGGCCCGCCCTTGGCCGAGGAGCTGATCAGCGGCTCAGGGGAGCTCGAACCCAAGGCGGTGCGACAGCTCTTCTCCACGTGGACGGCGATCCGCGCCGTGGAGGAGCGGTGGGGAGTGAGGGTGGATTTCAGCCCCTCCAATCTCTACCGAGATCGCGGTCGATTCGTGCTCGCCGACGCGGGCGAGCGAGTGGCGCCGCCCTTGTTCCGCGCTCGGGAGCTGGGCGCCTTCGCCTCAGAGCTCCGCGGGTACGTTCGCTTCAAGAGGCGGCAGGACTCTTCCTTCCGGGTGCGCGAGGTGCTGCTCCCGCCCAGCGGCCGCTTTCACGTAGAGGTGCCGGTGGGGCCTTGGCCGAAGGGGAAGGTGCTGTGGGTGAACGAGGGGCTGCGGCGCCGCCTGGGCCTGCCCTGGAGCGAACGCTTCGTCTTCGCGCTCGGGAACCTCGGCACGCTCCCGAAGGCGACTTCCCGCCGGGTCTCGACGCGGTACATGGACATGCTGCGCGTCGACCGCCTCCGGGGTCCCAAGGGCGACGGGCGCACGGTGTACCTGGGCAAGGTGCGCACCGCGCTCGGGCCGAAGGAGCTGACCTTGAAGGGCTGCGGTCCGACTCCACTCGCCTGGAAGGGGAGGAGGTTCCACGAGGACGGCTTCGTGTCCTTCCCGCGCGCGCTGTGGGAAGTGACCGTGGCCGATGAGCTGGCCCGGCTCGGCTTCGAGACTCCGGAGTACCTGGCGCTGCTGTCGACGGGCCAACGGACGGCGGACAACACCCTCAAAGTCTGGCCGGCGGCGGCTGGAATAAGAGTCAGCCGCACGCACCTGCGCCTTGGGCACCTCAAGCTGTGGACCCACCGGCCCGAAGCCTTCCGCGCGATGCTGGCTCACGTCGGGCGCGAGCTGATCCGCGGAGACTTCAACCCGCTCCGCGCGAGCCACGTGCGCGCGCTGGTGCTCCAGTTTGCCAAGAATCTGGGCCACGACGTGGGCCGCACCGACGCCTTGCAGATCCACTGCTTCAACCCGACGCCAGGCAACGTGCGGATGGACGGGCACTTCATCGACTACTCCACCGTGCGCTTCTTCCGGCAATATGTGCCCGACTTCCGCTTCCTCGAAGGCGCCTACCGGGTGCGGATCCACCGGGCGGCGTGGATGCGCCAAGTGCGGACGCTGGTGGAGTCTTTGGAGGAGTCCTCCGCCCTCGCCCCGGCGGCTGCACCGCGGCTTGGGACGGCCGCCTTGCGCGCGTATCAATCCAGCTACGTCGACGGCTTCATGGCGGGCCTGGCCAGGCTGTTCGGCTTCCCCGTTGATGCGGGAACGGCCGCCGAGCGGAGGCGGCTGGTGCGACTCACCCAAGAGCTGCGGGAGCTGAGAGATGCCGGACGCGAGCTCGTCTTCCGCTACTGGAAGCAGCGTTGCCCCGCCCCGCTGTTCGACCTTGCCGGGCGCGCTCCCGAGTTGATGAAGCGCTGGCGCCGGAGGTGGCCGGAGAGCTGGCGAGCGTTGCTCGCCCGTCCCGGCTCGGAGGTGACGGCGGCCACGAGGAGGCTGGGCCAGCAGTGGGTCGAGGCGGCTGCGCCCTTCCTCCGACGCGCGAGGAGGCCGGCGCTGCGCTGGAGAGAGATCATCCGGCCCCAGCTGGAGCCCGAGTCGCTTGCGCGCATGCTCTATGGGCGATCCCGGCCGCGCTCCTTCGAAGAGTGGAAGGCGTTCATCTCCACCTCACGCCACCTGCCGGAGGGAACCTGGAGCTACCCGCGGGCGGGTGCCTGGGCGCGGAGGCTCGGCCACGTGCTCCTGCCTGGGCTGCAAGGAGGAGCCGAGCTCCTGGTGGGAGTGACCCCAGAGCTTCTGGGGGCAATCCAGGCGACGCTGGAGCGCATCCTGGGTCGCCGGCTGGTCGGAGCGGTGGCCCACGGCAGCCGGGTGATGGAACGCGGGCAGTTGATGAGGGCAGCACCTCGCGCCTTCCGCCGGAGCACCCTCAAGCTCGAGAAGAGGGGCGTGCGCGAGTACGGCCCGCGCCATGGGTTCAGCTCGGACCTGGACCTCAAGGTGTTCGTGCGCGCCGGAATGTCGCCGGCGCGGCGAGATCGCATGGAGCGGGAGCTCGGGGCGGCGCTCGAAGGACTAGGGGCGTGGTTTCCCCTGAGCGGGCACCAGCCGCCGCGGCAGCGGCTCATCGAGACGGCTTGCGGCGATGTGGTGACGGCCTTCCGGGGGTGGAACGGCCTCCCGAGGCGACAGCAGCTGGGAAAAAGCCCCATCTGCGAGGTGCAAGTGGTGATGCTCCACCTCGGCTGCCGGCGGGTGGAGCCACTGCGCGAAGACGCAAGTGGTCGGCGGCCACGTCGCCGTCGCCGTCGCCGTCGCCGTCAACGCCCCACGTCAACGCCCACGTCGTCGAGATGACCGTCGATCAAGGCGAGGATGTTTAGAGCCCGCCGCGAAGCGGCTTCGTTCAACCCGGTGAGCCGACGCGCGAGGTGAGATCGGATAGCTCCGCGTCGGAGAATCCCGAGCCGCCCGTGCGCAGCTCGATCCACTCGCGGCCGAGCGGCGCCACCCCGTAGGCCATCGCCGGCGAGCCGCGGCGCGCTCGAGCCCCGCGCGCACGGCCCCGTCGAGCACGCCGACCGACTCGAAGTTTCCGAGGGTCGTCCCTCCCCATGCCTTGTTCTCGATGCCGCTCTGGTCGCCCACCACCACGCGCACCTCGGCGTCGCGGCGATCTGCCTCCTCGAAGGCCAGCCGAACGGTGGCGTAGGTCCAGCACCATGGCACCGGCGGTGAAGGGATTCAGAGCCGGTGCCGGTCGGCGAAGTCCACCAGCCGCCGCGCCAGCTCGGAGGGGCGTTCCATCTGGGGAATGTGGCCGAACCCGTCCACCACCTGGATCTCCGCTTGAGGCGGAAGGTGAGCCCGGAAATAGTCGATGCCCTCGTAGGGCAGCACCTTCTCGCTTCGGCCCCAGATGAGGAGCACCGGCACCGCGAGCGACGAGAGCCACTCGGGCTGGAGGTGGTCGCTGGGATGCGAGTGGGCGAAGAGGTGCTTCACCGCGGGGCTTCCGTACATCTTCAGCAACTCTCCGGAGAGGAGCAGCATCAAGAGCGGCGCCCGGTGGAAGAGCCGCTCGGAGAGCTGCCTGGCCTCGCTCGGGGTCTGGGGGTTCATCCCGCGGAGCAGCTCGGAGAACCGCTGCTCGGAGACGCGCGCGCCCGCGGGGGCGATGAGACCCAGCGCCCTCACCTGCTCGGGGGCGACCTGGGCGAGGGCGATGCACATCGCGCCGCCCAGCGAGTTGCCCACCACGAAGGCCGGCCGCCGCAAGAGCTCGCGGCAGAAGCCGATCAGCACCTCGAGCTGTTGAGGGACGAGCAGCGGGCCACTCGGGGGCAAGGGTGAGAAGCCGTTTCCGGGCAGATCCACCGCCCACACCTCGCTGAATCTCCGCGCCAGCCTGAAGAGGATCCGGTGGAAGCCATTGGCCGAGCCGCCCAGGCCGTGCACCAGCAGCAACGGACCGCCCGGCCCCTTCCCGCGCAGCCGGTAGTGATGGATCAGGTGCTCGCCGATGCGCGAGTAGGCGGAGCGCGCACCGCGGGCGACCAGCACCCGGCGGATGAGCGCGTTGGCGGCGTTCAAAAGCTCCATGGAGGGCGGGGAAGGTTGCCACAACTCGAGCGGCGAGACTGGCCCAGGCGACTAACTGACGCGCGCCCTTCAATGGCGCTGGTAGACCGGGTCGCTCCCTCAGTCCGGCTCCTCGGAGAGCCATGGCGCCGGGTCGATGGCCTGCCCGCGGTGCCGAATCTCGAAGTAGAGGTACGCCCCCTTGAGGCTGCCGGTGTCGCCCAAAGCGCCGATCTCCTCACCCTCCTCAACCTCGTTGCCCACCTCCACCTCCACCCGCGAGAGGTGCGCCAAGAGGCTGTGGTAGCCATCGCCGTGGTCGACGATCACTAGATTTCCGTAGCCCTTGAGCCAGCCGGCGAATACCACCGTCCCCTCCGCCACCGACACCACCCTGGTCCCGGCGGGCGCACGGAGGTCGATCCCCTTCTGCACCGTCACCGTGTTGAACTTCGGGTTCACCACCTTCCCGAAGCCGACCTCGACCAACCCGCGGGCGGGGAAGGGCAGCCGGCCCCGGAGCGCCCGGAAGCCCGACGCCCCCTCGGCCGCCTTCATCTCCGCCAGCATCGCCGAAAGCTGGCGGTCGGCCACCTCCAGCTCGCGCACCACCCGGCTCGACTGCACCGCCTCGGCCTGCACCGATGCCAACAGCTCCTCGAACTTGGCCCGGCGCATCTCGGAAAGCGCGGCCTCGCGCTCCAGCACCGACAGGCGCAGCCGCGCCGAGCGGCGGAGCATCTCGAGCTGGCCGCGGGCGATGCGGTGGAACCTCGAGGCGGCCAAGGTCCGCTCCAGCTCCTCGAGGTCGCGCCGGACCAGCGCCTTCATCGCCCTCGAGCGGCGAATCAGCTGGGCGAAGTCGCGCGCCGAGAGGAGCATCCCCGCCTGGTCCGCCCTGCTCATCCGGTACATCGCCCAGAGCCTGGGCGACAGCCGCGCCCGCCTTGCCTCCAGCGCCCGCTGTGCAAGCTGCTCCACCGCCTCCGCCTCGGAGAGGAGCCGCTCGGCGCGCCAGAGGTCCTTCCGGATCGCCTCCACCCGCGCCGCGGAGGCCCGCGAGAGCCGCTCCATCGAATCCAGGAACGAGAGGATGTCCTTCTGCTGCCCGCGCCAAGCCTCCAGGGCGGCGCGCTCGGCCTCCAGCCGCTGCTGAACCTGGACCCGTTCCTCCTCCACCGTCTCCGCCCGCGCGGAGCCGAGCGCAAGCCAGACGGCGATGGCGATAGGGCCTCTTCGCCTCATGAGCGGAGGAACCTCCGGACCGCGACCAGGCTGCCCAACAGCCCCAGGCCGCAGCCGACCGCCAACAGCTCGCCCGCCCGACGGGGGTCGATGAGCAAGACCCGCTCCGCCGGAGCGAGGAAGGCGAAGGCCTCGGCGAGCTCCGAACCCACCGCCCAGGAGAGGAGCCAAAGCCCCAAGAGCGCCAGCGCCGAGCCGAGCAAGCCCTGCAAGAGGCCTTCGATCAGGAAAGGCACCCGGACGAAGCGGTCGGTGGCGCCCACCAGCTTCTGGATCTCGACCTCCTCCCGCCGAGCGTAGATGGCCAGCTGCAGCGTGGCCGAGACGATCACCACCGTGGTGAGGACCACCACCGCGAAGCCTGCCAACCCTCCGAACCTGAGCAAGCGGGCCACCGCCTCCAAGCGGGCCAGCGCCTCCTCGCCGTAGTCGACCGCGGCCACCATCGGCAGCGCGCGGACCTTCTCGGCCAGCTCGCGCACCTCCCCCACCTGGCGCCGCCCGGCGGGAAGCTCCACCTCGATGCTTTGGGGGAGCGGGTTTACGGGCAGCGCCTCGAGGGCGCCGCCCAGCCCTCCCAGCTCCGAAGAGAGCCGCCTCAGCGCCTCCTCCTTGGGCACCACGCGCGCCCCGCCTCCCGCGCGCGAGGCGAGCGCCCTGGCCAGCTCCTCGGCCTGCTCCGGCGGAGTGTCTTGCGCGAGGTAGACCGTCATCTGCACCTCGCCGCCGATCGACGAGAGCAAGGCCTCCACCCAGCGGGCGGCCCCGTAGGCGAGCCCGAAGGAGAAGACCGCGATGGCGATGGTCGCCACCGCGATCACGTGCACGAAGGGGGCGTGCCACATGCCGTGCAGCGCGGTGCGGAAGAAGTAGGTCGCCTTGGCGACGACGCTCATTCCCCGCTCGCCATCTTTCGCGCCGCCTTCACTCCGTCCTGGTCGGCGACCACCTTCCCCCGCTCGAGCTGGACGGTCCGCTTGTGGTAGCGCGCGATGAGCGAGGCGTCGTGGGTCGCCACCACCACCGTGGTGCCGCGCACGTTCACGTCGGACAACAGGTCCATGATCTCGATGGTCAGCGCGGGGTCCAGGTTCCCGGTGGGCTCGTCGGCGAGCAGGATGGCCGGGTCGTTCACCAGGGCGCGCGCGATCACCACTCGCTGCTGCTCGCCGCCCGAGAGCTTGAGCGGGAAGGAGTCGGCCTTGTGCTCCAGGCCCACGCGCTTGAGCATCGCCATCACCCGCCCCCTCGCCTCCTCGCGGGGGACCCCGAGCACGTCCAGGGTGAAGGCCACGTTGTCGGCGACGGTGCGGCGCGGCAGGAGCTTGAAGTCCTGGAAGACGACGCCGATGTTCCGCCGGAGGTAGGGGATGCCCGATTCGCGGATGCGCGCCACGTTGCGCCCGCCGACCAGGATCTGCCCGCTGGTGGCCCGCTCCGCGCAGAACACCAGCTTGAGCAGAGTGGTCTTCCCCGCCCCGGACGGCCCGGTGAGGAACAGGAACTCGCCCTTGCGCACGTGGAGGTTGACGTCGGAGAGCGCCGGCGGGTCCCCCGGGTACGCCTTGTAGACGTGGAACATCTGAATCATCGAGCTGGATTCTCCACCAGAATCGCCGCCTGGACGAGTCGCTGGCATCCGCTCCCGGCTCCGTCTACCGTTCGGGCTGCGAGGCGAGCGTGGACCCAGACCGCGACGACATGTCCACCGAGATGATCAAGAAGCCATCGCCCCTGCCCTGGGTCCTCTTGGTGGCGGTGGTGGTGGCGGCGCTGGCGGCGCTGCTCTTCGGGCGGGAGGCGCTGGAGAACGAGCGCGAGCGGACCGCCGCGGCCCTCAAGGCCTCCGACGAGGCGGCGGCCAAGCTGAGCGCGCTGGAGCAGAAGGTGTCCCAGCTCGAGGAGGACAAGAAAAGCCTCACCGCCCAGGTGGAGGCGCTCTCGGACGATCTCTCCGAGAAGGAGGCCGAGCTGGACAAGCTCAAGGCCACCTACGACTCCCTCGAGGAGAAGATGAAGGCGGAGATCAAGCGGGGCGACGTCCAGCTCACCCAGGCCGGAGGGAAGATCCGCGTCGACATGGTGGACAAGATCCTCTTCGATTCGGGCGAGGCCGAGCTATCCAGCCGCGGCCAGGAGGTGCTCGCCCGGCTGGGGGCCGTGCTGGCGAAGGTGGAGGGGAAGCAGATTCAGGTCTCCGGCCACACCGACGACGCGGTGATCTCCGAGCGGCTGGCCGAGAAGTTCCCCACCAACTGGGAGCTGTCGGTGGCGCGGGCGGTGAACGTGGTGCGCTTCCTCTCCGACAAGTGCGGCGTGCCGCCCTCGCGCCTGCTCGCGGCCGGCTACGGCGAGTTCCACCCCATCGCGAGCAACGCGAACCCCGCTGGCCGGGCGCGAAACAGGAGGATCGAGCTCCTCCTCACTCCGGCGCTCGAGGCGCAAAGGAGCGCTTCTCCCGCGCTCCCCCAGAAGGAGCAGCCCAAGCCGCCGGCGAAGAAGGCCAAGACCGTCAAGGCCGGGGGCAAGAAGAGCCCACGAAAGTGAGCCTGGCCGGGAGCCCGCCGTCGCAGGGAGGAGCGGGGGCGTCCGGGCCGGCGCCAGCGGGCCAGGCGCCGGGCGCGGCGGAGCTGGCCTGGCGCCGCTTCGGGTTGGTGCTGGGGCCCTTGGTCTTCGCGGCGGTGGCCCTCATCCCCTCCGGCCTTCACCGCATCGAGGGGATGGGCGATCGGCCGGCCTACGCGGCGGCGGTGGCGGCGCTGATGGCGATCTGGTGGTTCACCGAGGCGGTGCCGATCGCGCTCACCGCCTGCCTGCCGCTGTTGCTCTATCCGCTGCTGGGAGTTTTCGGAGCTGGGAGGGGCGGAGACCTCACCCGCTCCGCTGCTCCCTACGCCGACGCCTACGTCTTCCTCTTCATGGGAGGGATGTTGATCGGCGCCGCGATGGAGCAGTGCGGCCTCCACCGGAGGGTGGCGCTCCACATCATGCGGGCGATCGGCACCGAGCCGAGGAGGCTGTTGCTGGGAATGCTGGTGGCCACCGCGGCGGTCTCGATGTGGATCTCCAACACCGCCACCGCGGTGATGATGCTGCCAATCGGCATGGCGCTCTTGTCCGAGCTGGAGGCGGCGGGCGGCGGCAAGCGCCTGAGCCACTTCGGCTGCGCGGTGATGCTCTCGGTGGCCTACGCCGCGAACGTGGGCGGCATCGGGACGAAGATCGGCACCGGCACCAACTCGGTGTTCGCCGGCTTCCTCTCCGAGAAGCTGGGCTACGACCTGGGCTTCTTGCGCTACATGGCGGTGGGAGCGCCCTTCGTGGTGCTCTTCCTGCCGGTGGTCTGGTGGGTGTTGTGGCGAGTGGGGCGGCAGGACGCTCCGGAAGGTGCCCGCGGACGCGACGTGCTCGACCGCGCCCTCTCCGAGCTTGGGCCGATGAAGGGCCGCGAGCGGGCGGTGGCGGCGGTGTTCCTCTCGGCGGCGGCGCTGTGGATTGCCGGGGAACCCATCCGCGGGGCCCTTTTGCCGCACGCCATGCGGCTGCTCGACGGCTTCCGCCTGCAGGGAAAGCACTGGGAGGCGGCGGTGGCCCTGCTGGCCGCCCTGGTGCTGCTCTCGTCCGGCACCTTGACCCTCCGCGCGCTCCGGAAAGTCCCCTGGGGGACGCTGGTACTGCTCGGAGGCAGCTTCGCGCTGGCGGCGGGGATCGAGGGGAGCGGCCTCTCCGCCTGGCTCGCCTTGAAGCTCTCTCCGGTGGCGGCGCTGCCGCTGTGGGCGCAGCTATTCCTGGCCAGCGGGGCCACGGTGGCGCTCTCCGCGGTGGCCTCGAACACCGCGACCATCAACGTGATGTTGAACCTCTTGCCTCGTTCGGTGCCGGTGCTGGCCGCGAGCGCCCTCGGGGCCTCCTGCGACTTCGCCCTTCCGGCGGGCACTCCGCCCAACGCCATCGTCTTCGGGAGCGGCTACGTGCGGCTGCCGATAATGATGCGGGTGGGAGTGGTGCTGGACGCGCTGGCGGTGGCGGCGATCGGCACCTTCACGTTCGTGTACGTGCGCTGGGTGCTGTGAAGCCTGCGGCCGCGAGGCACGGTCAGCGGGGACCCTGACGGCGAGGGAAACCCCGTCCCGCTTCGAGGCAGGGCGGGTTCCCACGCCGGTTTCCGGGCATCTGCGCGGCGGGCGGGGCGCCTCCAACCGGGTGCGCTTCCTGCAGCGCCGATCGGCCGCGACTCGGCGCCGGTGCCGAGGCAACGGAGGCCGTTCGATGTCCACCCGCCCGGTAGTCCCGCTGGGAGCTCTCCTCGCCGTCATCGGCGCTTGCCTGCCCAGGGAGGAGTCGCCGCCAGCCGGAGGTGGAGACAAACCGGACGCGGGCCGGCCATCGGCCACCCGAAAATGCCTGGCCTACGGCGGACCGTGCGAGGAGCCGGCCCCGGACCCGTGCGCAACGGACAACGGCGGATGCGGGCCGGCCGACCTCTGGAGATGCAGCAGCTCCGCCGCGTCTGCGACCTGTGAGGACATCGACGAGTGCGCCACCGACAACGGCGGATGCGGGTTCGACGGCTACTTCCAGTGCACGAACAACCAGGGCGCGCCTCCGACCTGTGCCGAGCGCCCCGAGCTTCGAGTCTCCGGCGACGCGATCGCCGGGACGCTGAGCGGGTTCTCCGGCCCCGGCCTGGCCACGGTGATGCTCGGAAGCGACGGCTACCTCGAGCGGAGAGAGGTTCCGGCCGGAGGCAGCTTCCGCTTTGACTCGGTCCCGCCGGGGAGGTACTTCCTCTCGGTCGATGCGCCGGGTCACTCCACGCCACGGGCGAAGGAGGTGGTCGTCGCCGTGGCGCCGGGCGCCTCCACGCCAGCGCCGATTCGCCTGGTCACCTCCGCGCTCTTTGGCGAGGGCTTCTCCTACCACTGGGAGGAGGACGCCAGCCGGGCGGGCCACCAGCAGTCCGCCTACGTCAACCAGCCTCCGGCGATTGAGTTCCTGGAAGAGCGGGTGGACACGCCGGACCTCGCGGCGGCCCAGTCGCTCCTGCACGACTACAACATCATCTTGAGCGACGACGACCGGCCTTGGAGCGCGGAGCACGCCTACCGGCTGCTCCAGACGATGAAGCTCATCCCGCAGGCGAGGCGCGCCGCCGAGGCCGCCCAGTATCTGATTCCCTCGCAGTGGACGTTGACCACCCGCTCGCTCGCCGATGACGTCACCATCAGCAGGAGCACCGCCGGCCACACGGTGGTGATTTCGGAGGAGGCGTTCGTCTACGCCGCGCCCAAGTTGGTGCTGCTCGACGGAGTGCGAGGCACCTTCTTCTCCAAGCGGCTGCATCACGCGCTGGTGCGGTTCGTGACCTCCGACGGCACAGACGCCGCGGCGGTGGAGCGAATCCTCTCCGAGCGGTTCGGCTGCACCACCGCCGTCCCGGACTACGCGGCGCTCACCCGGCAGACCACCGGCGAGGACGCGGAGAGCTTCCAGACGTTCCACCCAGCGGAGCTGGTGGAGCTGATCAACATGTTCGAGGAGATGCCCCAGGGCTACCACGCAGTGCCGGGGCTCAAGTACCTCGCGCGCCGCAAGGACGGAATGCCTCACCCGCGCTACCAGGCGCCGGCGGTGGCGTGGGCGCTCCCCGCGCTGTTCCCCGAGGGCAGCTACATCGAGCTCATGGACTCGGCCTTCACCACCGATCCCGATCACATGCACCGGCTGATCCTCCACGAGAAGGCGCACTTCCTCTGGGCCTACGTCTTCTCGCAGCAGCTTCGGAGCGACTGGACCAGCCTCGGCGGATGGGCTCCCGACCCCAATGACCCCGACGGCTGGTCCACCACCGACAACACTGGATTCGTCACCGCCTACGCGCACAAGAAGAGCCCGGACGAGGACATGGCGGAGTCGCTGTCCTTCTACGTGCTGAACCCAGATGCCCTCCGGTCCCGCTCGCTGCCGAAGTTCGAGTTCATCCGGGACCGGGTGATGCAGGGCTACCGCTACGTCTCCCGCATCCGTGCGGACCTCACCTTCACCGTGCTGAACCTGTACCCGGACTACGTCTACCCGGGGAAGATCTCGCGGCTGGACATCTCGGTGGCGGGCGCGCCTTCGGAGGACAAGCTGGTCACGCTGGAAATCGAGCTGCACGCCGAGGGGAGCTTCCAGGGCGCGTCGATCGCCTACCTTCGGGTGGCGAGCGAGATCGGCACCTACGTGGACGTCTACCTTTCGCCCGTCAACTCGGACGGCTCGGTGCTTCGCGGCCAGTTCGGGATCAGCAAGCACGGCAAGGCGGGCTACTGGTACACGGATCAGATCGTAGTCACCGACGCGGTGGGCAACCAGCGCTTCGAGGGGATGAACGACTTCGGCTGGGAGCTGTACATCGACAACCCGCTGGAGGACGTGGTGAAGCCCAAGTACGTGAACGGCTCGCTCAGGCTCTCACTGTTCGACGACGCGCTCACCGAGAACGGAATCTCGCACGCCGTGCAGCGGGTCCGGGCGACCTGGCTGGTGGACGAGGACCGGCTGATGGCTTCCTTCGCCCCCACCTATGCAGCGCTCACCAACATCACCGAGCCGTCCTACGCGCTCCAGTCGTACGGGGCGTTCGACCCGGCCAGCTCGGTGGCGACAGTGGAGTTCATCATCACCGAGTTCAACCGCTCCGGGGTGTACTCGCTGCCCTACCTCTCGATGCGGGACGAGGCGGGGAACATCGGCGGGCAGTACTTCTCCGCGTCGCCGAACCACCAGCCGCTCCAGACCTTGACGATCACCACCCCGAATCCTGACACCGTCCCTCCGGAGCTCTCATTGAACGACGACCCTGGGCGGGGCCTGCACAGAATTCTCATCTCCGCGACCCCCACTCAGCCGCAGGCTCCCAACGGAGAGACGGTGGTGAACATCGAATACCAGGCGAGAGACGACAAGTCCGGGCTGGGGACGGTGACCTACCGGCTGTTGGATCCGCAGGGCATCTCCCACTTCCAGTACCACTACCACCCCAACTTCTACTCGAGGTTCTTCGCCGGCGACCCGACTGCGTGGGCGGAGTACGAGATCGTGGTGGTGCTCCCGGTCGGCTCCGCGCCGGGGACCTGGGGCTTGCAGGAGCTGGTGCTCGAGGACAAGGCCGGCAACCGCCTCTACCAGAGCTTCGTGGAGACGGTGCACTTCCAGGTGCTCCAGTAGCGCGACTCCGGCCGCTCACCGACCCCGCCCGATGGGCATGACCTCCCTGGCGGCTTCCAGGCAGAGGCCTACGCACATAAGATTACTTGCATGCTGATGAGCCCGGAAGAGCTGAAGAGGCGGCTGGCCGACGCCGACCGTGCTCGCTTGGCACTCAGGCGCGCGACCCTCGAGTGGCAGCAACTCGGCCCGAAGCTCGTCGAATCGAGGCCACCCCGCGATGAGTCCCCCAGTGGACCTGAACGACCCGACGGCAGCCCTCCTTGCGGTCGCTAGCGCGCTGGACACCGCGGGGATCGAGGCGGCGGCCTACGGGGGCCTCGCCCTCGCCGCCTACGGTGAACCTCGTGAAACCAAGGACGCCGATCTGGCGATCGCCGGCACCTCCACCGGAGCCGCAGTGGGGGCGCTCGAGAATGCCGGCCTCGAGGTCTCGTTGGCGTTTGACCGTACCCGTTTCGGGGGTCTGCTGATCACCCGAGTGACACTTCTCGGCGGGAGCCAGCACACTGGCCTCAACATGGCCGACCTGGTCGAACCGCGATCGGCCCGGTTTGCGCGCAGGGCGATCGAACGCGCCGTCCGCGGCGAGATCCGCGGCCAAGTCATTCGGGTGCTGGCGCCGGAGGACTTCGTCCTGTTCAAAGTGCTCTCCACGCGGGAGCGAGACCTCGAAGACGCCGCGTCGGTCCTGCGCACTCTGGGGGGCCGCATGAATCGGGCAGCAATTGAAGCGGAAGCGCGTGCCCTCGCCGCCGAGATTCTCGACCACGAGGTGGCAAGCAGGCTCGAGAAGGTCCTGGCCTTGGCCTCCAACTGACGTGGACCCAGAGCTGGCGCTTTTCGCCTCTGCTGCATTCGCGGAGTAGCATTCGAGGCCGGCGGCGGCCATCATCGCTTCCGTTCCTCGGGGGGCCCGTGAAAGCCACGCTGCTCTGGTTCCTGGCCGCATCCAGCGCGTCCGTGGCCGAAGCCCTCCCGGCGGCAAGCCCGGATGCCGGAGTGTCCAGTGACGCCGGAGCCGAGGAGGTCGAAGAGGTCGTCGTCGCCGCCACCCAGATTCCCCAGAGAGTCGATGAGGTTCCCTCCATCGTCTCGGTGGTGACGCGGGAAGAGATTCTCAGCATGGGCTACCGCAGCGTCGGGGAGGTGCTGCGGCAGATGGTGGGCTTCGAGATCAACGACAACGGGCACTGGCCCGACACCGGCGTGCGCGGCGTCAACGACGCCACCACCTACGGCGACAAGATCCGCATGCTGGTGGACGGCCACAACACCGTGGTGATCGTGCTCAAGAGCAGCGGGATGCGAGTGGAGCGGCAGGTGAACATCAAGCCCGGAAGGACCACCGCGCTCAGAGTGGCAGAGTGAGCCGCCGGGACCGGCGATCCCGTTTGGCGGTCAGGTGAACGAGAGCGGAATGCGCCTCCGCCCGAACCTGCCCGGCGCCGGGTCGTAGTGGCCGGGAACCCGGACTCCGCAGTCGGGACAGCGACCGTCGGCCGTGAGCTGGTAGGCCAACAGCTCGTACCAGTCGCGGCGGATGAGCACCGATGTGCAGCTCGGGCAAAAGGTGGTGTCTCCCTCGGCGTCGTGGACGTTCCCGGTGTAGACGAAGCGAAGCCCAGCCCTCCGCGCCAGCTCCCGCGCCCGGCGCAGGGTGGCCGGCGGAGTCGGCGGCACCTCCAAAAGCTTGAACGCCGGGTGGAAGGCGCTCAGGTGCAGCGGCACCTCCGCCCCCACGTGCTCCACCAGCCACTCGGAGAGCTTCGTCACCTCCTCGTCCGAGTCGTTTAGGCCGGGAATGAGCAGGGTGGTGATCTCCATCCACACCTTGGTCTCCCTCGCCACGTACTCGAGCGTCTCCAGCACCGGGGCGAGCGAGGCGAAGGCCAACCTCCGGTAGAAATGATCGGTGAACGCCTTGAGGTCCACGTTGGCCGCGTCCATCTTCCCGAACAGCTCCCGCCGCGGCTGTTCGTGGATGTACCCCGCCGTGACCGCCACCGTCTTCACCCCGCGCTCCCGGCACGCCTGCGCCACCTCCAGCGCGTATTCCAGGAACACCACCGGATCGTTGTAGGTGAAAGCGACGCTCTTGCAGCCCAGCTCCGCGGCTCGGGAGGCGATCTCCTCCGGCGAGGCCGCGTCCGCCAGGGCGTCGTTCTCCCGCGCCTTGGAGATGTCCCAGTTCTGGCAGAAGCGGCACCCCAGGTTGCAGCCCGCCGTCCCGAACGAGAGCACGCTCGAGCCGGGGAAGAACTGGTTCAACGGCTTCTTCTCGATCGGGTCCACGCAGAAGCCCGACGAGCGCCCGTGCGTGGTGAGCCGCAGCTCCTCGCCCACCCGCTGGCGGACGAAGCAGAAAGCCCGCTGCCCGTCGTGGAGCTTGCACTCGCGCGGGCAGAGGTCGCACTGGATGCGGCCGTCTTCTAGCTTTTGCCAGTAGCGGGCTCGAGCGCCCTCCCTCACGCCCTGGCTCCCTCCTCGCTCGGCTCGGGCTCCTCCCAGCACTGGGCGGTGAACCGGGAGACCTTCGTCCCCGGCAGCCAGGCCAAAAGGGGAAGGCCCGCCTTCTCCTTGAGACACTCGAGGAAGCGCTTGGGGTCGGGAAGCTTCTGCCACATCTGGGGGATGAACACCCCGCGGCGGAATCCCCACTCCAGGAAGACGCCATCGATGCCGGGCCGGAGCTTCCGCAGCGCCTCCTCCTCGCTCTCCACCGTAAGCTGCTCCAGCGGCGAGAGCAGCGACACCTCGATGCGCGTCTGCGGCAGCTCGACCGCGAGCAAGGGCGGAAACCGAGGGTCGTGGAAGGCCGCCCCCCGGGCGTTCTCCAGCACGTCTTCCCTGAGCGGCCTGCGCGCCTCGATGCTCCCGATGCAGCCCCGCAGCGTCCCTTCCTGGGTGAGGGTGACGAAGCAGGCGCCTGGCTCCCCGAGCCAGCCCACGTCCGGCGGGTCGAACGACGGCCCCCCGAGCGAGTGGGCGAGCGAGGCCCTGGCCAACGCGAGGAGCAGCGGCCCTTTCTCGGTCGGCCAGCCGCGAGGGGATGGCTCGGCGGCTGTGGCGGTGCTCATGGTGCGCCTCCTCGGGGCTCGTAGAGGGCGAAGGCGCCGTAGCCGACCACCTGCCGGCGGTCGCCCGCGGTGTCGCCGGAGCTCCTGAGATCGAGCTGCGAAGGTTTGAGCCCGAGCCGGCGCGCCGCCAACAACAGCCCGTTGAGCGGCGCGGCCCCACAGGCCTCCTCGGGCGAGACGGTCGCCTCCAGGCGGAGGATTCGCCCCGCGGTGCCCAAATCCACCCGCTTCGCCTCCTCGTAGGGCAGGTAGTGCGAGAGGTCGGTGCTGATCAGCACCAGGGTGTCGCCTCCCCCCCAGAGGGCCTCGAGCACGTCCGCCACCAACTCCGGCTCGGCGCGGCCCACCGCCAGCGGCAAGCAGGAGAAGCTCGGCAACAGTCGCTGGAGGAAGGGCATCTGGACCTCCAGGGAGTGCTCCCTCGCGTGGGCGGGAGCGCTCACCGCCACCTCCTGGAAGCGCGCGGCGGTGGAGGCGCCTTCTCCATCTATCGGCACCGTCCCCAGCGGAGTGGAGAGCGCCTCCGCTTCGGGAAGCGCGAACCCGCGAACCGGCACGAAGTGTGAGGGCCCGAGCAGCACCACCCGGCGGAAGCGGCTGGTGTGCGGCCGAAGTTGCGCATAGGCGGTGGCGGCCACCGGCCCGGAGTACAGGTAGCCGGCGTGCGGGACGATGAGCGCCCGCAGCGGGCCATCTCTCGGTGGGCCGGCGGCAAAGGTCAGCTCCTCCACCAGCGCCGCCAAGCGCGACGGCTCGCCGGGGTAGAATGTCCCGGCTACGGCTGGAGGCCGAACGGCGGTCATCGCCTTGCCCGCGGAGAGAGCTTCATGCTGCGAACGAACGGTCTACTCGCGTTGCTCCTTCTGTCTTCGGCCCCTGCGATGGCCGCCGGGCCCGACGGCCCTGCCCCATCGCCCCCCCAGGGTACCTCCGCGGAGGCCCAAAGAGCCAAGCCTCGCGCACCTTTTCCCATCCCCTCCCTGGACGGCAAGCCGCTCGCGCCCGCCGAGGGCAAGAAGAGCTACCGGCTGCCCCTCTCGTTCCGGGCGGTGGAGCGCTTCTACCGTGAGCGCTTCGGCCGCGCGAAGGGAGTCTCCCTCTCTTTGGCTGGGGACGAGGGCTCGCGCGTGCTCACCTTGGTGTCCAAGCGCCCCAGCGATGCCTGGGCCAAGGCGGTGGTGAGCGAGGGCCAGGTGGACACCACCATCCTGGTGACTCCGGTGCTTCAGCTCTCGGCGGAGGAGATCGAAGGCCGGGGTACACCGCTGGTGGAGTTCGTCTTCGGCCGCTCTCCGGAGGCCGCCAAGGCGGCGGCGGAGATCGATCACCTGGAGCGGTAGCGACGCCGAGAGTGCTTGACCGCCGCCGGTGGGTGCCCTGTACTTCGGGCGCCCCCAGGGAGAACCCTCAATGGCAATCGTCGCGCTAGCCGGCCTCGCCGTGGGAGCCGCCTACGGCTACATCGCGCATCGCGGAGCCTTCTGACTCAACTCCGGCTTCCGCTTTGTGGTCACAAAGCGAGACCTGACCAAGGTGAAGGCCCTGGGGGTGGCGATCGCCCTCCAGATGGCGCTCGCCCCGGCGATCCTGCTCCTTGGGCCTTTGAGCATGCCCAGCTTCTTCCCGCTCGGGGTGCTGCTCGGGGGCGTGCTGTTCGGCTTCTCCATGTGGTGGGCGGGCGGCTGCGCCGCCTCGGTGTTGGCGAAGACCGGCGGAGGCAGCCTGGGCGCCCTGGTGGCGGTGGCGGGGATGGCGGCGGGCGCCACGGCCTTCGAGATCGGGCCGCTCGCCTCCATCCGGAGAGCGATCCAGGCGGTGGGGGTGGGCATCTCCGGAGTCGGGCTGTCGGAGCTCGGCCCGTGGCTGTGGGCGGTCACCGCGCCGATCGGCGTCGGTGGTCTCTTGCTCCTGTGGCGGACGAAGACCACCACTGCCGGCGAGTGGACCTGGAAGCGGACCGGGCTGCTCCTCGGAGCGCTTTCCAGCGCGACCTGGGGGCTGGCCGCGCTGCTCGAGACCGGCTACGGACTGTCGGTAGTGCCGGGCACGGTGGACATCACCCGGCTCGCCTGGGCCGATAGCGGAGGGTTTCGCTTTTGGGAGTCGCTGATGGCGCTGGGCGTGCCGGCCGGCGCGCTGATCGCCGCGGGCAAGAAGGTCAAGCTGGACATGCCTGCTCGCGGGGTGCTGCTCAAGCGGCTCTTGGGAGGCCTGGGGCTAGGTGCCGGCTCCTCGCTGGCAGTCGGGTGCACCGTGGGCCATTCGCTGGCCGGCACCCCCTTCCTGGGCGTCGCGGCGGTGGGGACTACGGTGGCCATCTTCCTCGGGGTGGCGCTGAACGTGGCGGCGGCGAACGCGGTGGCTCGGCCCGCGGCACAGCAGAGCACTAGCCGATGAGCTGCACCGGCTCGCCCACCTCGGGCTTGCGGAGCTGCTCCAGGATTTGAGGGGAGAGCTGCTGCTTGAACTTCTGCACCATCTCCGGGCTGCCGGCATAGTGGTGGTGCTCGGCGGTGAGGAGGCTGGTGACCGCGGAGAGCGAGAGGTCCGGCGGGAGGTTGTATCGCGAGAGGAAGCTCTTCCACACCTCGCCGTCGCGGTAGCCCTCGTCCACCCTGAGCGACTGGGCGAAGGCGATGAGGCCGGCGAGCTTGGCGTCCACGGGGTCCATCCGCAGCTGGCCGCTCCCCGAGAGGTACCGGTTGAACTCGTAGATGGTGGTCGCCCTCAAAGACTCCTCGCTCATGTGCGCGTAGCGGGCGTTCACCTGCATGCGGAGCTCGGGCTTGCCGTCGGCGCCGCGCTCTTGGGTGAAGCGCACCACCTCGCGCTCGCCCATCTTCGGCTCGAACCAGCCGGTGGGGATCACCTTCGAGTCGGGGTTCACCCGGTCGAGGATGGAGCTGAACTCCGAGAGGGTGTTGATCATGTTCCCGGCCACCAGCACCTTGGTGCCGTCGAGCAACCCGGCCGGCCGCGACTGCCGCACCGGGGTGAATTCGCGGGCGGTGTCCTCGGCCACCTTGAAGGTGTCGTAGTTGAAGTGCTTGTCGAGGTAGTCCGCCTGCCCGTCGTGGTCGCGGTCCAGCACCTTCTCCCGCACCAGCGTGGAGATGGGAGTGACGTAGTTGTCCCAGGTGCGCCCCCAGCCGATGTCGGCGGCGTCGTTCATCCGCTGGTGGATGGTGCTCCACGGGGCGCGCTCGGAGATTCCGTCCACCATCGCCAGCAGGGCCTGCACCCCCTCGCCGCGGGTCATCTGGCCCTGGCCGTCGGTGTAGAAGTTGGAGGCGGCGTAGGTGGTGGCCACCTGGAGGTTGGGGTACTTCTCCCTCACCCGGTCCAGCACGCCCTTGCCCACGCAGAGGTTGTAGAAGAGCAGCTTGCCGTCGCCGCCGTCTTGGGTCTCAGGGCCGTTCCGCACCGAGGAAGTCATGTTCCGGCCCCAGTTGGAGTGGCCGTCGTAGCCCACCACGTGCACCGAGGGGTCGTTCACCGGGCCGAGGATGTTGGAGCCGCCCTCGCGCACGTTGATCCGGAAGGTGGTCTCCCCCACTCCCGGCTTGTTGGTGGTCTTCTCGTAGACGGTGGTCCCGTGCTGGTTCTCCGGGCCTACTGCTCGGAAGCCGTTCTGCTTGAGGTTGTTGGTGAAGCCCTTCCAGAACTCGCCCTGACCCACCGTCCAGGAGAGGTTCACCGTCTTGTTGCCGTTGGCGAACCACTTCTCGTAGGGCGGAGTGGTGGGGGCCAGCTCCTTCATCAGCACGTCGGCGATCGCCTTCACCTCACCGGTCTGCGCCGCGGGAGAGTTGGCGAGGTGGAAGATCAGGTTCTCCCGGAGCCGCGGGTCTGTCTCCGCCTTCACCATTCCCTCGTACGTCTTCGCCATCTGCCCCCGAAGCTCGGGCTCGGGGCTGGCCTCGATGAGGTGCAACAGCACCGTGGCGGTCGAGGCGCGCATCTGGAGCGCCTGCTGCGGATTCAGTCCCTCCGGCGGCTGTCCGCCCGAAGGCACGCGCGAGAGGGTGAGCTTTAGCTGCTCGAACGCCGCCGCCCGGGTCTGTTGCGGCACCCGCGAGAGCACGTTGTCCTTCGAGTCGTCCACCAGCTCGGCGGCGCGGAACATCGCGTCGCCCCGCTCCACGTCGTCCCTCGGCGGCGCCCCGTTCGCGCTGGAGGTGAAGACGCCGTTGCTGCCGAGGAAGATCGGCCGGTGCGAGCCCGAGGGGTTGAGGTTTGTCACCTCGGTCGCCGCGGGCGGCGGGGGCGGTGGCTGGGTGTCGATGAGCGGCTTGAGCACGTCCAGCGCGCCGGGCTGGAAGACGTCCGCGTACTTGCGGACGATGTTCCGAAGCTGCGCCTTCTCCCAGCCGGAGACGACACCGTTGGACTTCGCCTTCTCCACCAGAGCCTTCGCCTCATCGACGGTGATGGCCCGGTCGGCGGCGAACTGCTCCCCCATCCGGCGAATGCTGGGCATGCTGGGTCCTCCCCTGGCGGGCGTAGACTACAAGCGCCTACATTGTCGTACGGCAGGCGCGGAAGTTGCGGCTCTAGAGAATCGCGCGGGAGAGGGCTGGCTGTCGAGGAGGGAGCCCCGTGCCTCGCCTAGCAAACCTTTCGTCGGGCGCTAGACTCCCGGCGGTCCGCACCGCCCGCGGCCGAGGGGAGAGCCATGCGCCAATCGCTCGTCGTGTCGCTGTTCGCGGCCGCGCTTCTTGCGGGCTGCCCGCCTCCCAAGCCCGCCGATTGCGGCGTGCTCGGCAAAGCCTGCTGCGCGGGTGATTCCTGCGCGGCAGGAACCCTCTGCGCGGGAGGAACCTGCCAGGCATTCAGCTGCGGCAGCGCGGGCCAGCCTTGCTGCGGCAACAACGCCTGCACCGCGGGGGCGAGCTGCGTCTCCGGAAGCTGCCAGGCGACGAGCTGCGGCAGCGCGGGCCAGCCTTGCTGCGCGAACAACGCCTGCGCCACCGGCGCCAGCTGCCAGGCCGGCACCTGCCAGGCGTCGAGCTGCGGCAGCACGGGGCAAGTGTGCTGCGCAGGCAACGCCTGCTCCTCGGGCGGCTGCTGCGTGGGAGGGAGCTGCATCGCCTCGGGCGCGAGCTGCGGCGCCACCGCGGGCACCTGCAGCAACGGAAGCTGCGGAGGGTGCGGCGGGCAAGGCCAGCCCTGCTGCGCGGGCGACGTCTGCACCGCGTCCGGCACTGCCTGCCAAGGGGGCAACTGCCAAGCCTGTGGCGGGCAGGGCCAGCCGTGCTGCGCCGGCAGCTCCTGCTCGGCGTCCGGCACCGCCTGCGTGGGAGGCAGCTGCCTTAGCTGCGGCGGCCCGGGCCAGCCCTGTTGTCCCGGGAATGTCTGCTCCAACGCGGGCAACTCCTGCGTGGGCGGCATCTGCCAGGGCTGCGGCTCGGCAGGACAGGCCTGCTGCCCGGGGCGCTCCTGTGGCGCCACCTTGGTATGCTCCGGCGCGGGCGTGGGGGTGTGCGCGGTGTGCGGAGGTCCGGGGCAGCCGTGCTGCGGAGGGAACGCGTGCAGCGGCGGAGGCTGCTGCGTGTCGAACCAGTGCATCAGCCAGGGCACCACCTGTCAGGGCGCGGGCGGTATTTGTAGTAACGGCTCCTGCGGAGGAGGCTCCTGCGGCGGGTCCGGCCAGCCCTGCTGCAGCGGAAACCTGTGCACCGCCAGCGGCCAGGTCTGCGATACCCAGACCCAGCTTTGCCGCGCCTGCGGGGAGCTGGGCCAACCCTGCTGCGTGCAGCAATACACCGGCACCTGCTCGGCGCCCTCCAGTTCCTGTTTCGGGAACCAGTGCGTCAAGTGCGGCGCGCCGGGAGAGCCGTGCTGTTCGGGCGGCGCGTGCAGCTCGGGTTCCACCTGCGCCGGCTCGTACTGCCTGGCCTGCGGCCTTCCGGGGCAGCCGTGCTGTGCGGGCAACTCGTGCAGCCAGGGCTGCTGCGACAACACGCCGGGGATTCCCCAGTGCCGGGCGGTCGGGGGCCAGTGCTTCGCCGGCGACCTCTGCCTGTCCACCTTGGTGTGCGCCGGCTGCGGCGGGAGAAATCAGGCCTGCTGCGCCGGGAGCCAGTGCACCGACCCCAGCCTCGCTTGCGACGGCAACAACCGTTGCGTGCCCTGCGGCCTGCCCAGCCAACCGGTGTGCACGGCGGGGCTTGCTTGCCGCTCCGGCGCCTGCGCCGACCTGGGCACCAACCGCTGCGTGGCGAGCGGCCAGTACGGCTCGGACGGAGGCGTGGTGTGCCTCACGGGCAACTTCGTCGCCTGCGGAGGGGCGGGGCAGTCGTGCTGTCAGAACAGCTCGTGCGACGGCGGCTGCTGCGCCGGGCAGCGCTGCGTGGTGCCGGATGCGGGGTGCGGAGGCCAGACCTACAGCTACCCGGCGTTGGGCGCCTGCAGTGGGACGACTTCGAGCTGCGGAAGCTGCGGCGGCCTCACAGAGCCGTGCTGCCCCTCCACCGCCACCTACCAGCGAGACTTCTGCACCGCGTCCGGGCTGGTGTGCAACAACAGCAACCAGTGCGTGGCCTGCGGTGGCCCTGGCCAGGCCTGCTGCCTGGGGAACCTGTGCGCGAACGGAGGGTGCTGCACCTCGGGCACCTGCACCGCCAACAACGGGCTCTGCCCCTCGGGCGGAGGGCCCTGCAAGAACGGCAGCTGCTCCGACGGAGGCTGCGGCTCGGTGGGGCAGAACGAGTGCGGCGGCTCGCTCAACTGCACCGGGCCCTACGCGCTCGAGTCGGGCAACTCCTGCGTGGCCTGCGGCGGCGACAACCAGCCTTGCTGCGACGAGTACGCGCCCGAGGGCAACTGCGGGGCGGGCTACGTCTGCTACGCCTACACCTGCCGGCCCTGCGGCGCTCCCAACCAGCGGTGCTGCAACGGCCGGTTCTGCAACAACGGCGCGGCGTGCGACGTCTTCGGGCAGTGCCCGTGAGGGAGCGCACCTCGGGTTGATCGTCTCCTCGCCGGCAGCGAGCCCCAGCAAGTTGCAGGCGGGTGGCCAGCGTTCGCCCGCGAGGGTGGCGCGGGCCCGGTGTTCCGCCCGCCCGCGGCTGGTGGAACCCTTCGTGGCGGTGACAGGCGGCCATGCGGGCCGGTCGCCGCGCAATCACCGATCGGGCCCTTATTTCCTCCGCGCGGAACGCTTTGTGGCAAGGGGCAGCACCGACAGGGCGAGCAGAGCGAATCCGGTGGCCGACGAGCACGAGCACCCCCCCGGCTTGCCGACCTCCGGCTGCCCGGCGTCGCCGGTGTCCACGGGGACGTCGCCAGCGTCGAAGGAACCGTCCGCGGCATCGGCGGTGCCGGCGTCGCTGGCTCCGGCGTCCGGACGGCCCGCGTCGGGGGCGCCTGCGTCGGCGACGCCCGAGTCACCGCCCCCATCGGGCGAGCCCGCGTCGGGAGGAGTCACGGGTCTCCCCCAGGTGCGCATCTTGAGCCGGGTGGTGCGCAGGTCGGTGGAACCGTCGAAGCGCTGGTAGGCGATGAACACGGCCGCGCCCCCGGCGGCGAGTGCCACCGAACCCTCGGCTCCGGCCTCCGTGGACACGGCGAACGGCTTCGGGTCGAGGAGCTGGCCGGCCGGGCTGACCCGCGCTCCGTGCAAGTCGCCGCCGCCGTCGGCCTCCTCCTCCCAGATGACGAGGAACGCCGACTGGTCGAACGCCACCGCGGGACGCCGCTGAATGGCGGAGCCGGTTGCGATCGGGATGCCCGAAGGATCGAGCACGATGCCGCCCGGGGAGACGCGCGCCCCGTAGACGTCGGGGTCGCCGCTGCGCTGGTCTTCCCAGACCACGAGGTGATTGGCGCCGTCGTATGCCGCCTTGGGAACGCGCTGATCGCCGGTCGCGGAGCAAACGGAGACACTCGCGGAGGGAGCCAGCTTGCCGGCGAAATCGATGTGTGCGGCGCGGATGTCGGAGCCCGTGGAGAGGTTTCGCCCGTCTTGCCATACGGCGAAGAAGCCCATCGGGTCGGCCGAGAGCGAAGGAAGCGACTGGTCGCCCGGGTCCGCGGAGATGGTGATGCCGTAAGGGTCGAGGATGGTTCCGGCGTCCGGGATTCTGGCGCCGCGGACATCCAGGCCGGCATCGGAGCGGATGGTCCAGGCGGCGAAGTAGCTGGCACCGGCGTGCGCGAGGGAGGGCGGAAGGGGTTCCACTCCTTGCGCCACCAGGAACGCGGGCGGGGCCGGCATCGCCGCATCAGGCAGCGAGGCATCGGGCAGGCCGGTGGAAGGTGCTACCAGCGCCGCAGAGAGGTCGAAGCCTCCGTCGCGCTCCTGGACGAAGGCCACCAGGTGGTTGGTGCCGTCGGATGCGGCGGATGGGTGCGACTCGGCTCCGGCGAGGTCGGTCACCGGAAACGCCAGCGATGGCCCGCCATCGGCTTCGCCGGGAACGCGCACGGCGAAGATGTCGTTCCCACCGGTCCGATCATCGACCCAGGCGATCAGGTGCTCGCCCGGCGCGGCAGAGATGGCGGGAGAGCGCTCCTCGTTGGCGGCCGACGCGATCGGGAAGCCCCTCGACTCAAGGACGGTGCCGGCGGAGGTGACACGCGCCCCGAAGATGGTGAAGTGCAGGTGGGCCGGGCCGGCGCGGCGAGACCTCTGGTCCGCCCAGACGGCTAGGTAATGGATCCCGTCGAAGGCCAGCTTGCAGCTCCCCTGGTGGAAGGGTTCGGCGCTCACCGCGATCAACTGCTGGTCCAAGACGCCACCGTCGGCAGCCAGCCGCTTGCCCATCACGTCGTAGCCGGACGTCCTCAGGTCATCGCCGTCCCAGATTGCCAGCGTCTCCGTGGAACTGGAGGCCAGCCCGATGTCGAAGGTCGGGATCGCGATGCTGACCGGATTCTGGCGGAGCGGAATTCCTTGCGCGTCTAGGACTTGGCCGGAGGGGGTGAGCCTGGCCCCATGGACGTTCTCCCCTGAGGAAGCGGCGAGGACGAAGTTGGTTCCGTCGAACGTGACCTCCGGGCGCTCCTGCCAGCGAGCCACGGTCCCCGCGGGTGCCGAGATCGCGAGGGTGCCGCCCGGGTCGGGGACCGCCCCGTTCGGCAGAACGCGCGCGCCATAGACATCCGGAGGGGGCTCGAAGGCGATGACGAACTGGCCCCCGCCGTACCCCACCGAAGGACGCATCCCTCCCCCGTCGGGAGTGAGGTCGAGCAGCGCAGAATCCAGCACCCCGCCGTCCGCCACGATTCGGGCGCCGATCACACTTGGCCAGCAGCCAGGTGATGACGTGCAGGCGTTCCAGACCACGAGGTATTCCGAAGCTCCGTAGGCCACCCGCGGCTCGAACTGGAGGCTCTGGCCTGATGCGACGGTAATCGGCGGAGTGTCCAGAACGACTCCCGAGGCTACCACCCTCGCCGCGCGCGCCTCCGTTCCCGCCGACCGCCAGACCGCGAGGAAGTCCGTTCCGTCACATGCGACGCCCGGAGAGGAGGCCTGCCCCGGCGTCAGCGGAATGCCGGCGGGGTCGAGCACCCGCGCGTCCGCGCCGATGCGGGCCGCCCGAACCGTCTGGCTCGGCCAGAGCCCGTGCGTCCACACCACCAGGCACGCCGAGGAGCCGCACGCCACCGCCGGGTCGTACTGCCAGCCGCCGGAGTACACCGGCGCGTCCACTTCGCGCTCCGCCGAGACCAACGCGCGACGGACGACCCCCGGGGCGCGTCGCTCGTCGGCGGGACCATCTCGGCAGGCGCACACTCCCATCGCCGCCACCACCAGAGCGGCGAGCGGCCCGACTGGCGCGAGCCGCGGCGATGTCGCGGCTCCGCAAACCGCGCCCGCGCCGCTACCATGCCGAGTCGTCAGCAGCCACCACACACTCGCAGTACACCACGGGCGACGCCTCCTTTCAGCCACTCGAGCCTGCCACTTCGCGAGGCTCCTCGTCCTCGGGGCCCCAGCGTGCCTGGAAGTGAAAGCCTCAGAGCGACTTGAGATAGTGCTTCACTTCCTCGTGGGTCGCGATGCGAATCAGAGTCGCAGTGTTCGAGCCGAACGCGAAGAGAAGCCGAAGTCCGAGCCCAAGGCGCGCCTCGAAGATTCCCCTCGGGTGCAACTTCCTCAGCCCCAGCCCGGAGTGGAGGTGCGGCTGTCCCATCAGTTGCGGAAGCGCCAGCAACAACTCGAAGACTCGAGGTCGATCTTCCGGCGCGAGCGCCCGAACATCGCGCTGGAACTGTGCGGTCAGAACGAGCTGCATCAATGCCGCTTGCGGTGCCCGGGCTTCTTCGGCTCTGCCAGAAACCGGACCGCCTGCTCCGCAGAATCGAAGACCCGCGAGGTGCCGCCCTTGCGCTCCTCCGCCAGGCGCGCGAGCAGCCGCTGGGCCTGCGCATCGGTCAGATGCGTGGTCAGCTCCAGTTCGTCCGCGGTGATCGGCACCAGCGCGGCGACATGCTTCGAGCCCCGCATCAGCACGACTTGCTCGCCCCGCGTCGCGGCGTCGACCAGCTCGTTGAGGTGGGCCTTCGCCTCCTTGATGGTCACCGCTCGCATGCGACAAGGTTAGGTACGAGGAGGGACCTTGTCAAGCTACGCTCATTGGAGTCCTTGAATGAAGTCCCATATTCAGGACCCCAAAGCAGCTCGCAGGCCATCAGCGCAAGAGCCGCCGCACCGCCTCCACCGCTCGCGCCGCAGTGATGCCGGCCTTCTCGAAGTTCACCGCTTCGGGCGCCGAGGCGCCGAATCGGTCGACTCCAATGGCGATCCCCCGCTCGCCGATCCACCGGCACCACCCGTGCGTCGAGCCGGCCTCGATGGACACCCTCGCCACCACCGACCGCGGCAACACCGATTCGCGGTACTCCTCGCCCTGCTCCGCGAACGCCTCCCAGCAGGGCATCGACACCACCCGCGCCCGGATTCCCTCGCGCCCCAGCTGCGCCTGGGCCAACAGCGCCACCTGCACCTCCGAGCCGGTGGCGATGAGCAGGGCCTGCGCCGCGCCCTCGGGCTCGGACAAGACGTACGCGCCCCGGTGGAGTCCGGACGCCGCGGCCAGCTTGGAGCGGTCGAGCACCGGCACCTTCTGCCGCGCCAGCACCAGCCCGGTGGGGCCCGCTCGCCGCTGCATCGCCAGCCTCCAGGCCTCCACCGCCTCCGCCGCGTCCGCCGGCCGGACCAGCCAGAGGTTCGGCATCGCCCGGAGCGACATCAGTTGCTCTACCGGCTGGTGCGTGGGCCCGTCCTCCCCCAGCCCGATCGAGTCGTGCGTCCAGACGTACAGCACCGGCAACCCGCTCAGCGCCGCCAGCCGCACCGAAGGGCGCATGTAGTCCGAGAACACGAAGAACGTCGACGCGTAGGGCCGCACCCCTCCGTGGTAGGCCATCCCGTTCGCGATCGCCCCCATCCCGTGCTCGCGGACCCCGAAGTGCAAGTTCCGGCCCGCCGCCGCCTTCCTGCCGAACGAGCCTCCGTCCTTGATCGCCGTGTTGGTCGAGCCGGAGAGGTCCGCGTCTCCACCCATCAGCTCCGGCGCCTTCGCCGCGATCGCGTTCAGCGCTTTCCCCGCCGCGGTCCGGGTGGCCACTGGTTCGCCCGCCTTGAAGGCCGGCAGCTCCTTGTCCCATCCCTGTGGCAACTGCCCCGCCACCCTCCGCCGGAGCTCCGCCGCCAGCTCGGGGAAGGCCTTGGCGTAGGCGTCGAAACGCTCGCTCCAGGCCGCGTGGGCGCGCCGGCCCCTCTCCACCGCCGAGCGGAACTGCTTGAGCGCGTCCTCGGGGACCTGGAACTTCCGCTCCGCATCCCACCCGAGCGCCTTCTTGGTGAGCGCGACCTCCTCGTGGCCGAGCGGGCTCCCGTGGGCGGCGGCAGTCCCCGCCTTGTGCGGCGAGCCGAACCCGATCGTCGTCTTCACCACGATGAGAGAGGGCCGCTCCGCATCGGCCTCGGCGGACGCGAGCGCCGCATCCAGAGCGTCGAGGTCGTCGTCGCCCCTCTCCACCTTCAGCACCTGCCAGCCGTAGGCCTCGTAGCGCTTGGCGACATCTTCGCTGAAGGTGATGTGGGCCGGACCATCGAGCGTCACGTCGTTCGCGTCGTAGAGGCAGAAAAGCTTCCCCAGCCCGAGGTGACCGGCGAGCGAGGCGGCCTCGCAGGCCACTCCCTCCATCACGTCGCCGTCCGACACCAAGGCGTACGTCCGGTGATTCACCACCGCGTGCCCCTGCCGGTTGAACCTCTCGGCCAGCGCGCGCTCGGCGATCGCCATCCCCACCGCGTTGGCGTGGCCCTGCCCCAACGGCCCGGTGGTCGCCTCCACGCCCGGGGTGTGGCCGAACTCCGGGTGGCCCGGCGTCTTGCTCCCCCACTGGCGGAACGCTTGGATGTCCTCCATCGACAGCTCGTAGCCGGTCAGGTGGAGAAGGCCGTACAAGAGCATGCTCCCGTGCCCGGCCGAGAGCACGAAGCGATCGCGGTCCGGCCAGCGCGGATCCGAAGGGTCGTGCTTCAAGTGGCGCTGCCACAGCACGTACGCCATCGGCGCCGCGCCCAAGGGCAGCCCGGGGTGGCCCGAGTCGGCCTTCTGGATGGCGTCGATCGCGAGGGTGCGAAGCGTGTTGATGCACAGACGGTCCAGCGCCTGGAAGCTCGACATGCGGCTCACCTCGCGCCACGGAAAGGGCGCGGCGGATGTACCAGAGAACCGTTGGGCGGAGAACCAAAAGGGCGCCGGGACGGGCGGCTCGGCCCTACCCTTGCTCGCCGTCGCCGGCGAGGTAGCTCAGGATGACTTCATCGAGGCTCTTCTCGGAGATCAGATCCTCTCCGAACAGCGTCTCGACCCCGACCTCGTTGATCTTCGGCTGCACCTTCATCGCCCGGGCGGCGATCACCTCGGGCGGGAGCGGCTGGGGAGCCGGTAGTGGCACGCTCGCGGCCGAGGGCTGGGCCTTCGCCCTCGCCTCTGCCTGGCTCGCCAGCTCCCCCGGCTGGAAGACCCGGCCCTGAGCCGATTCCAGTCCGTCGTACACGCCGTTGATCAGGTTTCGCAGCATCTCCTTGTGCTGCTCCTCCATCAGCTCCCGCACCACCTCCGGGAGGCTCTCGGCGTTGAGGATGTCGGAGTACGACGTCTTCTTGGTCGCGAGGATGTTCCCGCCCACGAAAAGGTGCGTGATGATGTGGGGGTTGTTCACGCCCGAGTCCTCGGTCTGGACGTGGTACACTTTCCCCTTGTGCTTGATGTTGTGGTTGAAGCCGGTGACCGCCTTCTCGAACGTCTTTGCCATGGAGGTGGGCGAGGCCGCAACCTACAGCCGGCGCGGCCCGTTTCCAAGCACCCGCGGGGTCAGCTGGTCTTCTTCGGAACCTCCACCGCCAGCCGCGAGGCGTCCTCCGGCGTGTTGACGCTGGCCACCGACCCAAGGCCCGCGTCCACCGCGCGCAACGCCTCCTCGGGCAGGATTCGGGCGCGCAGCCTGGCGTAGATCTCTCCGAAGGAGGGCCCGGAGGAGAGCCACTCCTCCCAGGCGGGGGCGAGCGAGGCGCGGTAGACCGCCAAGAGCGGCTCCAACCGCCCGCCGACCCGAAAGCAGACCGCGTCCACCTCCGCCGAGCGCTCCTCGAGCAGACGCTCCACCGCCGCTCGAGCCACGAAGGGCATGTCGCACGCCACCGCCACCACCCAGCTCGTGCGAGCCGCGGCGAGCGCCGCCTGCACACCAGCCGGAGCTCCCTTGCCCTTCACTCGGTCGGCGACCGCCCGCAGGCCCAGGCGCCCGTAGGGGGAGGGGTCGTCCGCGACGAGGATGACGTCCTCGAAGAGCGGCGAAAGCTCCAGCAACCGCTCGATCGCCGTGCGGCCCTCCACGGCGAGCAGACCCTTGGGCGCGCCATCAAGCCTTCGGGCCTTGCCCCCGGCGATGATCGCCAGCGTCGCGTCGCGCGCAGGATCGCGAATGACAGGATCGCCCGCCGCCGGTTTGGATACCATGGCTTCCGCGGACGCTAACCCATGATCCCCTTGAGCCAGGCGAGAATGCTCGCCCTCGCGGCGGTGAGGGCCGGCCGGCCGGCGCGGGTGCCGCTCCTCGAGGCCCTCGGTTGCTTCCTCGCCGAGGCGGTGGTCTCGCCCCGGGCCTCTCCGGCGCTGGACAACTCGGCGATGGACGGCTTCGCGGTTCAGTTCGCCGACACCCGCGGGGCCAAGCACGACCGGCCGGCGCTGCTCAAGGTGATCGGCTCGATCTTCGCCGGCTCGCGCGTGCCCGACCGGGACGTGCGCGCCGGAGAGGCCTACCGGATCTTCACCGGGGCGCCCATCCCTTACGGCGCGGACGCAGTGGTGCGGATGGAGGCGGCCCGCGACGACTCTCATACCGCGGCGATCTTCATCGAGGAAGAGCCAGGAGCGAACATCCGCAGGCGAGGCGAGGAGTACCCGGAGGGCGCCCTGCTCTTCCCGGCCGGCCAGAGGGTCGATGCCGCGGTGGTGGGCGTGCTCGCCTCCATCGGCAGGGGAGAGGCCCCGGTGCGCCAGCGGCCGCGGGTGGCGGTGCTGACGGTCGGGGACGAGCTGATCCCCCCCGGCCGGCCCGCCGAGCCGCACCAGATCTACGACAGCGACGCGCCGCTCATCGCCTCGCTGGCGATCGAGGCGGGCGCCAAGGTGTCTGCTCTCGAGCGGGCGCGCGACGAGGACGAGGCGATCCGCGCGGCGCTGGAGAGGCTGCTCGCGTCGGCCGATCTCGTGGTGACCAGCGGCGGCGCCTCGGTGGGAATGCGGGACCGGGTGAAGCACGCCGTCAAGGCGATGGGCGGAACGCTGGGCTTCGACGGAGTGGCGCTCAAGCCGGGGAAGCCGGCCAGCGTGGCGTTGGTGCGGCGGATGCCGATCGCCATCCTCCCAGGGAACCCCGGCGCGGCCACGGTCGGCTTCGACCAGCTCGCCCGTCCCTTGCTCCTCAAGATGCAGGGGGTGGTGGAGGTGCGGCGCAAAGAGCGCGCCCGGATCGACTCCCCGCGCCGGAAGCAGGCCGGCCTCACCTACCTGGTCGGCGCTCGCCTGGAGCGGCGGCAGGGCGAGCTGTGGGCCGCGCTCCGCGCCACCGGGCCGGGGCAAATCTTGCCCAACGTCGGCGTCGACGGGTGGGCGGTCATGCCTCCGGGCAAGTCGGAGCTGGCCGCGGGAGAAGAGGTAGAGGTGGAGCTGTTCCACGGAGCCAGCTATCACCTGCTCCCGCCGGGCGATCTCAGCGAGGAGATCACCCGCTGATGCCGCCGGCGGTCGCCTTCGTCGGCTGGTCGGGGAGCGGGAAGACGACGCTGATCGCGCGGCTCCTCCCGGAGCTTCGGGCGCGGGGCCTTTCGGTCGCGGCGATCAAGCACTCTTCTCATCCGCACCCCTTGCATCGCCCGGGGAGCGACAGCGAGGTGCTGGAGAAGGCCGGCGGGATTCCCTCCGGGTTCGCCACGCCGGGCGGAGTCTCCCTCCACTACCCCGGAGAGCCGGCGGAGCTCTTGCCGCGGTTGATCGGCCAGCTCGGGGTCGACCTGGTGCTGATCGAGGGCTTCAAGGAAGGCCCGTTCCCGAAGGTCGAGGTGTGGCGCAAGCAGCTCGGCCCGCCGCTCTGCGCCGGAGGAATGGAGGTGATCGCCCTGGTCAGCGACGACGAGGCGCCCCAGGGCCTGCGCCGCTTCGGGACCGCCGAGGTGGCGGGGCTGGCGATCTTCCTGATGCGCCGGCTACTCGACAGGCCGGCGTGACTTGAGCGGAGTTTTTCTCTACCATCTTGGGCGTGTCCGGAAACGTGAAGCAGGGCCCTCCCAAGCCGCCGCAGGCCCCGGCGGCCAATCCACCCAAGCGCGAGGTCAGGCCTCGCCAGCAGGTCGCCTACGAGGGCGACGACGAGTTCAGCGTCATGTCGCTCGACCCCGAGCGCCGCGAGAAGGCCAAGAAGCCGAAGGTCAACCTCACCGCCGAGGAAGGGGAGAAGTCGGACCCCGGAGCAGGCGGCCCCAAGAGCAGCGCCTGGCACTTCGTGCGGAAGATCTTCGGGCACTGAGGGCCCTTGCCACCCTCGGGCCCGCACGGGCCGGGAGGGGTGCCTCGTCCAAGCGGCAGGGAGGCCAGCGTTCACCCCTGAGCGCCCCTGCGCCCCGCGCGTGACGATTCGCGCGACCGCCGCGCAGGCCACTCTTGCGGCGCCAGGGACCGCCGGTTAAACGGCCGGCGCAGGTGAGCACGCCCGCGATCGAGGTCAAAGGACTCGTCAAGCGCTTCGATGACGTCGTCGCAGTTGACGGCATCGACCTCCAGATCGCGCAGGGCGAGTGCGTCGGGTTGCTCGGCCCGAACGGGGCGGGCAAGACCACCACCGTGGAGATCCTCGAAGGCCTCTTGCCGCCCAGCGCGGGAGAGGTATGCGTCCTCGGCCGCTCGTGGGCCACCCAGGCCGAGGAGATCCGGCCGCGGATCGGCGTCGCGCTGCAGGAGACGCGCTTCTACGAGAAGCTGACCGTGCGCGAGACCATCGAGCTGTTCAGGAGCTTCTACCGTTCCGGCCTCGAGGTGGACGAGGCGGCGCGGCTGGTGCAGCTCGAAGAGAAGGCCCGTGCGCAGGTGGGAAAGCTCTCGGGCGGCCAGCGGCAGCGGCTCGCCCTCGCGGTGGCGCTGGTGGCGGAGCCGGAGCTGCTCTTCCTCGACGAGCCCACCACCGGGCTGGACCCGCAATCGCGCCGCGCGATGTGGGACATCATCGATTCGCTCAAGGGGAGGGGCCGCACCGTGGTGCTGACCACCCACTACATGGAGGAGGCGCAGGTCCTCTGCGACCGGGTGGTGATCGTCGACCACGGCAAAGTCGTGGCCCAGGGGACGCCGGCGGCGCTGATCGCCTCGCTGGGGGGAGAGCAGATCATCGAATTCTGCACCGAGCCGCGCCTCGATCCCGCCTCGCTCCACTCGCTGCCTTCGCTGGTCCGGGTGCGGGAGAAGAACGGAGGCGCGCTCCTGTCCGTCCGGGAGCTGCACGTGGCACTGCCGGCCTTGCTCTTGGCCGCCTCGCAAGAGGGGACTCGCCTGGTCGAGCTGTCCACCCGGCACGCCACCCTGGACGACGTCTTCCTCAATCTCACCGGTCATTCGCTCAGGGAGGAGCAGGGCCCGTGAGGAGCCCGCTCTGGCAGCTGGTGCTCTTCAGGCTGCGGGCGCTCTACCGCGAGCCGTCGACCCTGTTCTGGATCTTCGCCTTTCCCCTGCTCACCTCGATCGCCCTGGGGGTCGCCTTCCGCAACCGCGACCTCGCGGAGCTGTCGGTGGCGGTCGCCGACGGGCCGGGGGCGCCGGAGCTGGCCGCCTGCCTCGAGGCTGCCGAGGGGCTCCGGGCGGAGCGCCTCCCCTTGGAGCAAGCGCGGGAGCGGCTCCGGGTGGGAAGGGCGGCGCTGGTGGTAGTGCCGGGAGAGCCGCCGGAGCTGATCGGCGATCCGACCCAGCCCGACGGCCGCACCGCCAAGCTGCTCGCGGTGGACGCGCTCGAGCGCGAGAACGGGAGGAAGGACACCCGCTCCTACGCAGCGCACTCGGTGAACGCGCCCGGGGCCCGGTACATCGACTTCCTCATCCCCGGACTGCTCGGGATGAGCCTGCTCTCCTCGGGCGTCTGGGGCATCGGCTGGGCGCTGGTGCAGATGCGCCACGGCAAGCTGCTCAAGCGGCTGGCGGCAACGCCGATGCGGAGGGGACATTTCCTGCTGTCCTTCCTCCTGACGCGCACCGCCCTCGCCCTGGTGGAGATGGCCTTCTTCGTCGGCTTCGCGCGGCTGTTGTTCGACGTGCGGGTGTTCGGAAGCTCCGTTGAGCTGGCCGGCTTCGGCCTGTTGGGCAGCATCTGCTGCGGCGGGCTGGGGCTGTTGGTCGCCAGCCGCTCGCGCACCCTGGAGGGCGCTTCCGGGCTGATGAACCTGGCCACCATGCCGATGATGGGTTTGTCCGGGGTGTTCTTTTCGGCGGCCCACTTCCCGAGCTGGATGCAGCCGGCGCTCAAGGCCCTCCCGCTCACCGCGCTGAACGACGGCCTCCGGGCGATCATGATCGACGGGGCGGGCCTGGAGGCGATCTGGCTCGAGGGAGCGATCCTCGCCGCATGGGGGGTCCTGTGCTACGCGGCGGCGCTCAAGCTGTTCCGCTGGCAGTAGACCCGGCGGTCCAGGCCCCCGGGGCGCAGGCCGCGACGCGGTACCCGGGCAGCGCGCTCGCGAGCCCGTGCGAGATCGACCGCCACCGCCCCCGCTGGGCCGGCTCGGTCAGTCCATCCGCATGATATGGGCGAAGAGCCACAGCAGCCATCCCGCCATCCCCGCGGAAGCCGCAGCGATCGCAGCCGAGCAGGCGAGGAGCACGTGGGCGGGCCTCCACTTGCGGATGGCGAGGGCGGCGCCGATCGCGAGCGAAGCGACACCGAGCAGGGCGAGCGCGCTCGCAACAGCGCTCCACCGAACCAGCCTTCGCACCGGCGGCCCGTCGCCACCGGTGGCGAGCACCCGCCCGTCCTGAAGGAGGGTCACCGCAAGACGGCTCAGCGGGATCCCAGGAGTCGGGACCGCGGCCCACTTCCTCATCGTGGGCTGCCACACCGCGGCGCCAAGCTGGCCGAGGATCAGCGCACGCCCGTCGGCGAGGGCCACGAGGCTCTCCGGAAACGTGAGCCCGTCTGGTGGGACCGTCTCTTCCAGGCTCTCGTCCGTCGGGTTCCAGAGAATGGCACCGAGGCGACTGTCATTCCCTTGGCGAAGGACCAGGACGGGGCCGCCTGCGAGCCTCGCCGCCAGGTGCCGGAACCCCGATCCGGGCCAAGCTCCCACCTCCTGCCAGTGCTCGGTCGACGGATCCCACAGCTGGAAGCGAGTGGAAGGCTCGTAGGCATAGCTGTTGCGGCCCGGCCCACCCTCCCCGACGAGAAGCACCCGACCGTCAGGGAGCGCAGCCAGCGCGGCGGCGCTCACACTCCACTGCGGGGCAGGCTTCCGGACCCAAGAGGGCGAGCGGCCGTCCCAGCTCTCCATCCGCTCGCCGTACGCGAGGATGATGGCCCCGTCGCGTTGAGGCGCCGCGGCGTAACCCACCCAGACCGGCGCGCTCAACGAAGGCCCCGCGTGCCAGCGCCGGGATTCTGGGTCCCAGAGCGCCGTCGCCTGCGCGTTCGGGCCGCCGAGTGCCACCACGCGGCCGTCCGCAAGGGCGAACATCGAGCCTTGGTGGAATTCGTGCGGCAGCTCTCCCGCTTCGCTCCACCCGCCTGGGGAGCGAAACACCTCGCTGGAGCGAAGCGGCCTGCCGGCTTCGTAGTCGTACCAGAGCGCGCCCTTGCCCAAGCCCCCGGCGACCAGCACGGAGCCGTCCGGCAGCACGGCCGAGGCGTGATTCCGGCGTCCGCTGGCCATGCTCTGTCCGAGGGTCCAGGCACCGGTGCCCGGATCCCATAGCGCTGCCGACGCGGAAGCCGCGGGGGTACGGACGACGACGTGCCCCACCGAGGCGTACCCGAAAGCCAGCGTCAGAGTGAAACAGACACCCCACACGAGCGCGGCAGCGCACCAGCCGAACGTCTTCATCCCGGCCTCCAATTCACGCGCGCCATGTCACTCCACCCAGGCCAAGAGCGCGAGGAACAACGAGCCGCGATTCCGTCCGCGGCGGCGGTGCGGGGGTATGCTTCTCGCCCGGATGCCCCTGTTCTCGCGCCCGGACGGAAAGCTCGCCACCGGCGTCCCGCCGTCGCGGCGGATCATGCCGTACATCATGCGGACCCGGAACGAGTCGGCGGTCTACTTCGAGCAGGAGGTCGACATCACCCGCACCCTGGAGTTCATCGAGCGGTTCAACGCCACGCGGCCGCGTCGGATCACCCTGTTCCACGTCTTCCTCTGGGCCGCGGTGCGGGTTTTGCGCGAGCGCCCGAGGCTGAACCGCTTCGTCTCCGGCAACCGGATCTACCAGCGGGACGGAATCTGGATCTCCTACTCCGCGAAGAAGGCGCTCACCGACGATGCGCCGATCGTGGTGCTCAAGCGCCGCTTCGACCCTACCCTCTCTTTCGAGGCGCTGGTGGACTTCGTGCGCGGCGACGTCGACAAGGGCCGGAGCGACGAGAAGAGCCACCTGGACAAGGAGCTGGCGCTCTTCCTCCGCTTGCCCGGGCCGATCCTCCGGTGGGGCATTCGCCTGGTGCGCTGGCTGGACCGGTGGAACCTGCTCCCCGGCTCCTTCATCCACCCGGATCCGATGTACGCCAGCCTGTTCATCGCCAACCTGGGCAGCGTGAAGCTCGAGTCGGCCTATCACCACCTCTACGAGTACGGGAACATCCCGCTCTTCGCCGCGATCGGCCGGCGCAAGGTGGCGCCCGCGGTGGACGCGGAGGGAAGGCTTTTCACGCGGCAGATCTGCTCCATCAAGTACTCCCTCGACGAGCGGGTGGAGGACGGCCTGTACTGCGCCGGGGCGCTCGAGCTCTTGCGGAGCATGATCGAGGACCCCTCCGCGCACGGGGCAGCCCACCAGGCGACCGTGGAGGCGAAGGTCGGCTGACACGGCCGTGGCCGTGACGCTCGAGAGGGCGTGCGCCGACCGCGCCGCCTGCGTCAGCATTTCTCCAGCGCGACGGCGGTGACCTTGTACTCCGGCGTGTGGGTGTAAGGGTCGCGCTCGTCGCTGGTGAGCGCGTTCACGCGGGCCGTCGGGGTGTGGAAGGTGGCGAAACACTCCCCTGGCCGCAGCCTCTCGCTCACGTGCGCCGGGAGGGTCGCCTCCCCGTAGCGGCTGCGAACCCGAACCCGATCACCCTCGGAGAGCTGGAGAGCCCTAGCGTCGTCCGGCGAAAGGTCCAAGGTGTCCGCGGGCCTCAGCTCCCGATTCGGGGTGCGCAGAGTCATGGTCCCGGCGTTGAACTGGTACAGGCTGCGGCCCGTGTTCAGCAGATAGGGGAGCTCGGCGCTCCTCGCCTCGGCGCTGGGCTTGAAGTCGATGCGCCGGAGAGCCGCCCGCGGCCCCACGGGGAAGCTGCTCCGGTGGAGGATCTCGGTCCCCGGATGGTCCTCGGAGGGACAGGGCCACTGGAGCCCACCCTGCTCCAGGCGCGAGTAGCCGATGCCGGCGCCGACCTTCCACACCGTGCGGACCTCGCTCCAGATCTCCTCCGGCGACGCCTGCTCGAAGCCTTGCGCGTGCCCCAAAGCTCGCGCTACCGCGCAGATGATCTCCCAGTCGGGCTTCGACCCGGCGAGCGGCTCGAGCACCTTGCGCACGCGCTGGATGCGCCGCTCGGCGTTCATGAAGGTGCCGTCCTTCTCGAAGCTGGAGCACGCGGGCAGAAAGACCGTTCCCACCTCCCGGGCGGTCTCGTTCATGAACAGGTCCTGCACGATCAAGAGCCCGAGCTTTCGCAGCGCGTCCCGCGTCCGCTCCACGCCGGGGTTGGTGAGGAGGAGGTCGTAGCCAATCGCCCAAAGGCCTTTGAGGCGGCCCTCCTTCGCCGCCTCCACCATCTGGATCACGTCGAGGCCCTTCCGGGCGGGAAGCGCCGCGCCCCACGCGCGCTCGAAGGCCTCGCGCCCCTGCGCCACCGGCACGAACCCGGTGAGGTTGGAAGGCTCACAACCCATCTGCGCCGCGCCCTGCACGTTGTTCTGGCCCCGCATCGGGTTCACCCCGGTCCCGGGGCGGCCGACGTTCCCGGTGAGCAGCGCCAGGTTGACCAGGCACATCACGTTCTCCGTGCCCTGGGAGTGCTCGGTCAGGCCGAGGCCGTTTACGCACAGCGACGGCTTGGCCGTGCCGAACAGGCGAGCCGCGCGGCGGATGGAGTCGGCGCTCACCCCGCAGAGGGCGGAGGCCCGCTCGGGCGTCCAGTCCACGATGAACCTCTGGAACTCTTCCCACTCGGCGACCCGGGAGTCGATGAACTCCCGGTCCACCAACTCTTCGGCCACCAGGGTGTGGGCCATGGCGTTGAACAGCGCCACGTCGGTTCCGAGGCGGTGCTGGAGGTGCAGGACGGCGTAGTCGGCCAGTTCGATGCGCCGGGGGTCGATGACGACGAGGTTCGCCCCCCTGAGCGCCGCCTGCTTGATGCGGGCGCCCACCACCGGGTGGTTCTCGGTGGTGTTGCTGCCGCAGACCATCAGCGTGCGCGCCCGTTCGATGTCGTTGAACGAGTTGGTGGCTGCTCCGGTGCCCAGCATGAGCTTGAGCGCTGCCGCGGTGGGCGCATGGCAAACCCGCGCGCAGCAGTCCACGTTGTTGGTGCCGAGGACCACCCGGGCGAATTTCTGCGCCAGGTAGTTTTCCTCGTTCGTGGCTCGCGACGAGCCGAGGACGCCCACGCTGTCGGGACCGTATTGCGCCACCAGCCCGCGAAGCCGCTCGGCGACGAAGCCCGTCGCCTCGGGCCAGCTGACCCGCCGCCAGCCGAGGCGGTCTCGAATCATCGGAGTGGTCACCCGATCATCGGCGTGGACGAACTCGAAGGCGTAGCGGCCCTTGACGCACAGGTGCCCCTTGTTGACCGGTGCGTCCAGCACAGGCCGAACCGCCACTACCCGTTCACCGCGGGAACCCACCTCCAGCTCGCAGCCCACTCCGCAGTAGGGGCAGGTGGTCCGGGTCCACCGCTCGGGCGAGCCCTGCTCGAGCCGCGTCTTGTCCTCGAGGGCTCCGGTGGGGCAGGTGCTCGCGCAGGCGCCGCAGCCCACGCAGGCGCTCGCGAGCAGCGAGACTCCCGTGCCGGGCGTGACCCGCGTTTCCGCTCCACGGCCCAGGACGCGCCAGACGAACTGCCCTTGCAGCTCATCGCAGATGCGGACGCAAAGGTAGCAGTCGATGCACCGCGACATGTCCACCTGGATGTGGGGGTGCGAGGAATCCTGCAGCCGTAGGTCGTGCATGCCGCGGAGCTCCGAAGACAGCCCGTAGCCGCTGACAGCCTTATGGAAGGGCTTTTCCGGGAAACGGTGGGCGGGCTCCGCCGGGTAGCGCCAGGCGAGCATCCGCAGCACTCCGCGGCGTTCGTCCTCCAGCGCCGGCGTGTCCGTTCGAACGACCATCCCCTCCCTGAGGCGAGTCGCGCAGGAGGGCACCGGCTTGGGCTCGCCCTCGACTTCCACCAGGCAGGTCCGGCACACCGCCGCCGCCTGGACCCGGTCGTCGTGGCAGAGGTGGGGGACCTCCAGGCCGAGCCTGCGCAGTGCGTCGAGGATCGACAGCCCTTCCTCGAGCTCGGCCGTTCTTCCGTTGACTGTGATTTGCACCACCGCGAGCCCCTGCTGGCTGCCGCCAGCGGCGAAAGTGACCGGCCGGCAGCTTAGGACGTCCGGCGGCAGCAGCTCCCAAGAACCATCGGCCGGCATCCGGGTCCCACACCTCGGAGCGGCCAAGCGCGGTGCCGAAGTTGTTGCCTCCGGTGGCGAGGACCTTTCCGCTCGGAAGCACGGCGGCGGTGTGGAGGCTCCGCGCGTCCGCCATCACTCCCGCGTCGCGGCAGGTCTGGGTGGAAGGGTTGAACACGAACGTCGTGTTGTAGGTGCTCCCGCCGAAGGCGCCCACGAGAAGTTGCGTCGGCACCTGCCGCTAGGAGAGCGAGTCAAAGGGCACCTCCTCTTCCAAACCATGGAAGCGGTGCCACCTGCGGCCCCTCAGGGCATGTCCACCTGCTCGGCGTGAAGGATCGGCCTGCCGAGGAACCGCGCCCCCACCTCGGCGAAGCGGTCGGGAACGTCGGTGACGGACAGCTGGTGGGTGGCCTCGCCCTCCGAGGCCAAGAGGCCCTGCGCGCGCAACGCCTCCTCCACCGCCACCGCGGTCGCCTCGGCGGAGTCGATCAACGCCACCTGTCCTCCCACCGCCTCGGAGATGACCGCACGAAGCAACGGGTAGTGGGTGCACCCGAGGACCAAGGTGTCGATCCGGTCGTGCCTCAGGCCCTCCAGGTAGGTGCGGGCGATCAGCGTCGGCACCTCACCCTCCGTCCAGCCCTCCTCGGCGAGCGGGACGAACAGCGGACAGCTCTTCGCCTTCACCTCCACGCCCGGCCTCGCCGCCTCGAGCGCCCGCCGGTAGGCCCCGGACCGAATCGTCCCCGGAGTGCCGATGACGCCGATCCTCCCCGACCGGCTGGACGCCGCCGCCGCGCGCGCCCCCGGTTCGATCACCCCCACCACCGGAACCCCCAGCCGCTCCGCCAGCGACGGCAGGGCCACCGAGGAGGCGGTGTTGCAGGCCACCACCAGGAGCTTCACGTCGCGCGCCAGGAGAAACTCGGCGTTGCGGAGCGAGTAGCGCCGCACCACCTCGGCCGACTTGGTCCCGTAGGGAACCCGCGCGGTGTCACCGAGGTAGACGGTGCTCTCGTTCGGCAGGCGCTCCATGAGCGCCTTGAGCACCGTGAGTCCTCCCACTCCGGAGTCGAACACTCCAATCGGCCTGCTGCTTTCGGGCCTCATCGCCGGGAGGACTATCACGATCGATGCCAGGCCGCAGAGCCCGCAACGAAAAGGGGCCGGGACCTGCCCGACCCCTTTGCTGCGCTGACCAGCCCCTACGGAGCCTTGAAGAGCTGGACGTTGACCGCCTGCTGGGCGGTCACGAACACGCCCGCCTGCACGGTGAGCACAGGGGGATTCTGGGCGTTGGAGAGGTACGTCCCGCCGGTGCCGGTGCCCTTGATGAAGACCTTGTAGGTGCCGGCCTGGAGGTAGTTGTAGACGATGGGCGCGGCGTCGCAGGCCTGGGTGTCGCCCGCGGTCCCGTAGACCATGTTGCCCTGCGCGTCCATGAAGTTGACGCTCATCGTCTGGATGCCCGCCTGGGCGCAGGTGAGGCCGTAGGAGCCGTTGGTGAGCTGCCACTTCACCGCGGTGCCGCCCACCGCCCAGCCGAGCCCGTACTCCGCCGAGACCGGCGCGCCCGCGAAGGTCTGCAAGGTGCCGTCGAAGCGGTAGTAGAGGTACCCGCCCGAGCCCAGCCCCCACAGGGTGATGGAGTGGCTGCCGGCATTGAGGAACGCCGTCTGCGCTCCCGGCTGCGACTGGCCCGTCGCACACTGGAAGCGCTGCGGCTGCGAGCCATCGATGGACACGTCCACGAAGGCCACTCCAGCCTGGTCGCAGTTGGGGTTCGAGCTCTGCGAGTTGGGCGGGAAGCGCCAGGTGAGGTAGGCGTAGGAGTTCGCTCCGCCGGCGGGGGTGAGGTCCACCGTCACCCGGATGTCCCCGTTGACGGTGAAGCTGCCCGAGCCCACGAAGAGACGCTCGCTGCCGTAGCCCAGGGCCTCGAGGGTGAAGCTGTAGGTGCCCGGGTTGAAGTCGTGCAGCACGATGCCCGGGTAGTTGTTCGCCAGGCAGGGGTAGACGCCGTTGTTCTGCAGCTGCTCGCCCGGGATGTCGATGAAGACCGAGCGGACCTGGCTCACCTCGTTGCAGCTCTTGCCGGCGAAGGACCAGGTGAAGGTGACGTCGCCCGGCTTGGGGGGAGGTGGCGGAGGCACGGTGCCGCCGCCGCCTCGGTCGACGATGATGCAGCCCGTCATGCCGAGAATCGCGAGGAATGCGATCAGCGCTCTTGCGTTCATCTTTCGCCCCGTTGGTGGGGGCCCGGTGGGCCCGAACACGATTGCCTCAGACGACCCCTGCCGTCCGGGAATTCAAACGGTGTCGCATCCGCCCGTCTTGGCCCGCAGCCCCATCGCCGATTGCCGATGATACAACCTGGCGAAAGAAAATGATTTTCCGCGGCGCCTCGAACGCGGCCCTGACTCCGTTGCCCTACCCGCGGAGGGCCGGAGCGAGGCGCTCGCAACGTTTGACCCGCCGTTTGGGGGGTGTTACGCGGAAGCGCGCATGATCGGCATCCTTCGCCCTCATTGGGCGGCCATCAACTACCTGGACATCGTCAAGCACGGCTCGCTGGTGGAGCTGGCAGTGCTCATGTTGCTCGGGCTGGTGTCGGCCGGCTCCTGGGCGCTCATCACCATGAAGGCGATGCAGCTGCGGAGGGCCCGCTCCCAGTCGCTGAGCTTCCTGGACGCCTTCTGGAAGGCCACCCGCCTCGACGCCATCTACCAGGCTTGCCAGCAGCTCGAGGCCTCCCCCCTCTCCAAGGTGTTCCGCGCCGGCTATGAGGAGCTTTCCCGTCTCGCCCAGCAGAAGGAGGCCCGCGAGGGAGCGATGAGCGAACGGCTCGGGGGAATCGAGAACGTGGAGCGGGCGCTCAACCGGGCCTCCACCTCCGAGCTGACCGAGCTGGAGGCGAAGGTCTCCTTCTTGGGCACGGTGGGCGCGGCGGCGCCTTTCGTCGGGCTGTTCGGGACGGTGATGGGCATCCTCAACGCGTTCAACGAGATCGCCGAGAAGGGAAATGCCACCCTTGCCACCGTGGCGGCGCCGGTGGGCAACGCGCTCTTCGCCACCGCCGCAGGGCTGTTCGCCGCCATCCCGGCGGTGGTCGCCTACAACTCCTTCGTCTCGCGGATCAGGGTATTCGACACCGAGATGGCCAACTTCTCCTCGGACTTCCTCAACATCGTGAAGCGCCACTTCTTCAAGTGAGGCCGAAGCGATGGGAATGAGCGGGGGCAAGGGGCCTTCCAGCCGCGTCACCATGAGCGAGATCAACGTCACGCCGCTGGTCGACGTGATGCTGGTGTTGCTCATCATCTTCATGGTGACCGCGCCGCTCATCCAGCAAGGCGTGAAGGTGAACCTCCCGGAGGCAAAGGCCGCCCCAGTCCAGAGCGAGGAGAAGAAGCTGGTCCTCTCGGTGGACCGCTACAAGCGCGTCTTCATCGGAGACGCCGAAGTGGCCCTCGCCGAGTTGGAGGAGAAGCTGAAGACCAACGCCAAGGCGCAAACCGACAAGGAGGTCTACCTCCACGCCGACCGAGACCTCCCCTACGGAATCGTGGTGGAGGTGATGGCAGCCACCCAGCGCGCCGGCATCGACAACGTGGGGATGATCACCGACCCCTTCACCTCGCTCAAGAGGGCCAAGGCGAACAAGTGATGGAGCAAGGGGCCTCGCACAGCCTGCTTCGTCCGAGGCGGCAGCCGTTCTGGGGCTTCATGCTGGGATCGCTGGTCGGCCACGGGGCCCTGCTCGCGGTGGGGCTGCTGGCGGCGGCGTTCTGGGGTACCCGGGTGATCGACCTCGATCAGAAGCCCATCCGTGCCACCCTGGTGCGAAAGGGGAAGCCGCGCGACTCGAAGCTCCTCCCCAGGAAGGAGACGCCTCCTCCCCCTCCCAAGCGCGCCGAGGAGGTGCCGGTGCCGATCCCCGGGGTGAAGCCGCCCGAGAAGTCGAAGAGCAAGGTGGGCGAGAAGAGCGGCGAGGAGCGGCGCAACAAGCTCTTCGGGGCCTTCGACAAGCTTTCCAAGGCCAAGCCCGAGGAGCCCGAGGGCCAGGAGGACGGCGACCCCGACGGTGACTCGTCCACCCAGGAGGGCGAGCGCTACTTCGGCCTGATCAGCGCGCAGGTCCGCCGGCACTACGACGTCTCAAGCTCCGTCCCCGAGCAGGAGCGCATCCGGCTGTCGGCGCAGCTGCTCATCCTCATCGGCCGCGCAGGGGAGCTGATCGAGGTGAAGTTCGCGCGCGGCTCGGGCAATGACCTGTTCGACAACGCGGTGCTCGGCGCGGTGAAGAGGGCCTCGCCTTTCCCGCCCCCGCCCGCCCACCTCAGAGAGCAGCTCAAGAGTGACGGGGTGATCCTCGTCTTCCGACCGTAGGAGCCAACCGTGAACCGAACCCTCGTGCTCAGCGCGCTCCTTTTGCCCGCCGTCGGGCTTTCCCAGGCGGCGGTGATCGAGATCTCCGGCGCCAACTTCCGGCCGATGCCGCTGGCGGTGGCGAGTCCGGCCGCCCAGGACCCCAAGGCGGCGGCGCAGTCGGGGGAGTTCGACCAGGCGCTCCTGTACGACTTCACTGCCTGCGGACTGTTCCAGGTCCTGGACCGCAAGAGCTTCCTCGCCGACACCAAGGAGGGCGTCACCGCCAGCAGCATCAACTTCGCGAGCTGGTCCAACGTGGGAGCCGAGGCGCTGGTGAAGGCCCAGCTCGCCTCGGACGGCGAGTCCATTCGGGGGGACCTCCGGCTGTTCACCGTGGCCACCGGCCGGGAGGACCTGAAAACAAGCGAGTCGGCGCCGGCCGATCAGGTGCGCAGGCTCGCGCACCGGCTGGCGAACGCGGTGTACAAGCACCTCACCCGCGAGACGGGGCCGTTCGAGTCCCACCTCGCCTGGGTGAAGAAGACCTCCCAGGGAAAGGACGTGTACCGCTCGGACTGGGACGGGCGGGGCGCCACGCTCTTGGCGAGCGGAGGCTTCAACGTCTTGCCGGCGCTGGCCCCGGACGGGGCGTCGGCGGCGTTCACCTCCTTCCGCCGGGGAAAGCCCGAGATCTTCCTCCACCGCGGCGGATCATCGACCCCGGTGGTCCACGCCGGGAGGATGGCGACCGGAGTCGCCTTCTCTCCGGACGGGCGGCGGATCGCCTACTCCCAGGCCGACGGGGAGAGCGCGCAGATCTGGGTGGCCCAGGTCGACGGCTCGAACCCCAGGCAGGTGACCAACACACCCTTCTTCATCAACTCGAGCCCCACCTGGTCCCCGGACGGGAGGCGGCTGGCGTTCGTCTCCAACCGGGGCGGCTCGCCGCAGCTCTACCTCCAGAGCGCCGATGGCTCGGGGGAGGCGAAGCGGCTCACCTTCCAGGGGAACTACAACCAGACCCCGGACTGGTCTCCGCGGGCAGACTTGATCGCCTTCACCGCCCGGGATGAGCGCAACGCCTTCGACCTCTTCACGGTGAACGTGGAGACCGGCAAGGTGAACCGGCTCACCCAGGACCAGGGCAACAACGAAGAGCCGTCGTTCTCGCCCAACGGCCGGCTGATCGTCTTCACCTCCACCCGGAACGGCTGGCCGCAGCTGTTCGTGATGATGTTCGACGGCAACAACCAGTCGCCGCTCCCGATGGAGCGGGGCAGCCACACCACGCCGGACTGGGGCCCTTGAGCCCAGAATCCGCCTGGGCTCTGGGCACCGAACGGGTTCGGTGCTCTTGCTACTCCCGCATCAGCGCCGCGCCCCAGTGGAAGCCGGCGCCGAGGCCGGCGAAGCACAAGAGGTCGCCCGGCTTGATCCGGCCGCTCCTCTTGCACTCGTCGTAGGCGATCGGGATGGTGGCGGCGGTGGTGTTCCCGTACCTCTGGATGTTGTTGTACACCCGCGAGTCGGGCAAGCCGAGCGAGCGCTGCACCGCCTCATTGATGCGCAGGTTCGCCTGGTGGGCGATGAGCAGGTCGATGTCCTCGACGGTCACTGCGGCGAGCCGGCAGACCTCGCGCACCACCTCCGGCATCTTGGAGACGGCCATCTTGAACACCGTCCGGCCGTCCATCACCGGCACGTGGCGCCCCTCGCGGCAGTGCACCTCGGAGACGTACGGACGGTACGCCATGCCTGCCGAGGGCACGTAGAGACTCTCGACCTTGCTCCCGTCGGAGTGCAGGGCGAAGCCGAGCAGGCCCCGCGACGGATCATCGGCCGGCCCGAGCACCATCGCGCCAGCGGCGTCGCCGAAGAGGACCGTGCGGTCGCGGAACTTGGTGTTCCAGTCGCGCTCCTCCTTGGGCAGCTCTTCGTGGGAGCGGCCGAGGATGATCTCCACCGCCTTCTTCGACCAGGGCATGAAGCCGGTGTGCACCTCGGCCCCGATGAAGAGCAGGCGCCTGGCCATCCCGGCTCGGACCAGGGCGTCGCAGATCTGGAGCCCGTAGATGAAGCCGGTGCACTGCTGGCGCAGGTCGAGCGCGGGGATGTTGCCGAGGCCCAGCTTGGCCTGGACGATGCTCCCGCACCCGGGGAAGAAATAGTCCGGCGTCATGGTGGCGAAGACCAGGTAGTCGATCTCCTGCGGGGAGACCTTGGCGTCCTCCAGGGCCTTTTGGGAAGCTCGGAAGCCAAGCTCGCTGGTGGAGACGCCCTCCTCCACGTAGTAGCGCTGCTCGATGCCGCTCCGCTCGCGGATCCACTCGTCGGAGGTGTCGCAGATCTTCGAGAGGGCGTCGTTCTTGACGCAGTGCTCGCCGACCACGAAAGAGGTACCCAGGATTCGGGTGTGTGCTTGGGCCATGTCCATCTCCTCCGGGGGCGCCCTTTAGCCGAGCCTTTAGCCGCCGAGCGCTCTCGCGCGCAAGCGAGGGTATGCTTTCGGCCGAGGCAACTGTCCCCGAATGACCCTTAACCAGTTTTTCTGGTCTGCCTATGCGTGGGCCGACGCGCACGCCGTTGGGCTGCTCCTCGGGGGGCTGGCGCTGCCGGCGGTCGGCACCGCGCTGGCCTTCATCGGCAAGGGAGGGAAGACCGACGCCGACGGCCGCTTCATCGCCAGCGCGCTGGTGGGGGTGGGCTTCGTCTCGGTGCTCGCCGAGGTCCTTGCCATCGCCATCGGGGTGGGGGTGATGGACGCGAGCCTGTTGAACGCGAATCTGCTGTTGCTCCTCGCGCCGGTCCTTTGTCTTTTGGGCTGCCTGGCAGGCACGCGCATGGTGTTCCCGCTCAGCGAGCTTGGCTCGGTCCGGACCGCGGGGGACCTGGCCGGCTTCGGCCTGGCCTGCGCGGCGGTGGTGTGGTTCTTCTCCAAGTTCCGCGGTTGGGGAATCGTCTTCTTCGGCAGCGTCCTGCAGTTGCTGGTGATTGCGGCCTTGACGCTGTTCGTCCTCCGCCGGCTGTACCGGCGTGCCTTCGGTCTCGAGCGCGCTTCGCGGCAGTCCTGAGCCGCCGCTCGGCCGGTCTGTGGGCGAACGGCCACGGTGAGCGACGGCTGGGGCCCGGAATGGACGCCCTTCCATCGCGGTACGCGGGGTGCACTCGCAACGGGCATGTCACCTCCGTCGAAGCGCTCCGCGGTGGCGCAATTGCAGCCGCGCCGCCGGCCAACGCCGCGGGAGCTGCGCGCGGCGCGAGGGCTGGTCAGGGTGCGCCCTCCGGAGGCGGGGGAGGCCGGCGCGATCGCCGAGCTGCTCGACCAGCTCGGCTACCCCTCGACGGAGGAGCAGGTCCGCGCCCGCCTGGAGGCGCTGGCCTCGACGCCGGACCACTCGGTGCTGGTCGCCGAGCTGTCGCTCCCGACCGGAGAGCGTATCGTGGCCGGGCTGTTGGCGCTGGAGGTCGGCCGGCTCCTCCACCGGGATGACCGGCACGCCCACCTCACCGCCCTGGTGACCCACCGGCAGTTCCGGCATCGCGGAGTGGCGCGGGCGCTGCTTGCGGCGGCGGAGATGATTGCCCGCCGCGAGGGATGCGCCTTCCTGCATCTCCGCTCGAGCGCGATGCGCGACGACGCCCACGGCTTCTTCCGGGCGATGGGCTTCGAGGAGACGCACCTCGCCTTCGACAAGAAGCTGTAAGGTCCCTGGGGTGGACCTCAAGGCGAACTGGCGGCTGGATCCGGCCGTCGTCTTCCTGAACCACGGCTCATTCGGGGCGTGCCCGGTGGCTGTCCTGGAGGCGCAGGCCCGGTTTCGGGAGCGGATGGAGGCCGAGCCGGTGCGTTTCTTCGTGCGCGAGCTGGAGCCGCTGTGGGACCGCGCCCGGGCCGAGGTGGCGGCTTTCCTCGACTGCTCGCCGGAGGATCTGGCTTTCGTGCCGAACGCCACGGCGGGGGTGAACGCGGTCTTGCGCTCGCTGTCCCTCTCACCGGGCGACGAGCTTCTGGTGACCGACCATGCGTACAACGCGTGCCGGAACGCGTTGGAGCACGCGGCCTCCGGTGCGGGTGCGCGGGTGGCGGTGGCGAAGGTGCCCTGGCCGGTGACGTCGCCGGCGGCGGTGGTGCGGGCGGTCTTGGCGGCGGTGACGGAGCGCACGCGCCTGGCGCTGATCGACCATGTGACGAGTCCGACCGGGCTGGTGCTGCCGGCAGCCGAGCTGGTATCGGCGCTCTCCGCGAGGGGAGTCGACTCGCTGGTGGACGGCGCGCACGCGCCGGGGATGTTGCCGCTGAGCGTGCGCGCGGTCGGAGCGGCCTACTACGCCGGCAACTTTCACAAGTGGGTCTGCGCGCCCAAGGGGGCGGGCTTCCTGCACGTCCGGCCGGACAAGCAAGAGGCCATCCGGCCGCTCGCGATCTCGCATGGGGCGAGCTCTCCGAGGAGAGATCGTTCCCGGTTCCAACTGGAGTTCGACTGGACTGGGACTGACGATCCTTCGGCGTACCTGTGCGTGCCGGAGGCGCTCAGTTTCATGGGGGCGCTCTTGCCGGGTGGGTGGCCGGAGGTGATGCGGAGAAACCGGGAGCTGGCGCTGGAAGCGCGAGCGCTGTTGGCGAAGGCCTTGGGTGTTTCCCTGCCCTGTCCGGAGGAGATGGTGGGCTCCTTGGCGGCGCTGCCTCTTCCCGACGGCTCGACCGAGCCGCCGGCGACGCCGCTCTATTCCGATCCGCTGCAGGACGCGCTTTGGGAGCGGCACGGAATCGAGGTGCCGGTGGTACCGTGGCCGGCGCCGCCCAAGCGGCTGTTGCGCATCGCCGCCCAGCTCTACAACTCGATAGGGCAGTACGAGCGGTTGGCGCGAGCGCTGGAGGCGGAGATCTGACCGCCGACTACTCGAACACCGAGAGCTCGGCGATGGTCCGGAGGGCGAAGGTTCCCCCGTCGGTGCGGGTGCCGCGCAGACGAACGGTTTGTATCGGCGGCGTGCCGGCGAGGAGGTCCACCTCCTGGAACTCCTCGGTGGCGGAAAGGTCGGCCAGCTTGGTCCAGCTCGCCCCGTTGGAGCCCTCGAGCACGATGGTGGCCGGGACGCTCGCGCCAAACCCGCGCAACACCACCTTCTTGAGCGTGCGCGGAGAGGTGAGCGAGACGGTCAGCTCGGTCACGTCGTTGGCCAGGCTCACCCGCTCCAGCTTCCCGTCGGTGAGCGGGCAGCTGGCCGGCGCACCGCTGTAGCTACAGCCGGCTCCTCGGCTCGCCGGCACCTTCTGCCGCTGAGGCAGGCTGGCGGAGTCAGTCTCGTGCCGCAACGTGAAGGTGGTGCCACTGCCCTTCTGCTCGGAGCTGGTCACCAGCGTGGCGCTGGCGGCGGCGAAGTCCTCGAGCACGAAATCGCTCAGCACCACGGGCGAGACCGCATCCTTCCTCTCCCACAGCACCCCGCCTCCAGCCCGGACCAGCGCGGTGTACCTGAGCCCGGAGAGCCCGTGGCTCTTCGAGAGATCGACGAAGGCGAGCTCCACGCCAGCGGCGCCCTGGGTGGCGGCGACCGAGCCGCGCCAGCGCTGGAGCGCCGGCACCTGGACTTGGGTGATCTGCACGAGGAAATCGGCCCCCACCTCTGCCCCGCGGTCCCCCCTCGGGAGCTTGAGCCGGAAACACCTGGCGATCTCCCCGTTCTGCGTCTGCGCTCCAGTCAGCGCGTGGCGGTAGGCGCCCGCCGAATCGGTCTTCACCGTCCCGAAGCCGGTCGTGAGGAGGCAAGCGCTGTTCTCGCTCCTCTCCAGCAGAAGCTCCACCGCGGCGAGCGGGCTCTTGTCCTCCTCGAGCGCGCTGCCGGTGACACTCACCGAGTCCCCAGGGTTGAGGGCGCTCTCCACGCAACCAGTCAGGGAAGCAAGCGCCCAAGTCAAGAGCGTCCAGCGCGGCGTTTTCCTCATGGGCTCCCCCGGGAGAAGACGGCCGCGGGCGATCGAGCAACCGCCGGGCCAGCGGGAAGATCTCCGAATCACGGGCGGACTGGAGAGAGGTGGAGCGCCCGCGCCGCAGGGGACTCCGACACGGCTGTCGCGGCCGGTGTCATCCGCTATGGTCCAGCGGTGCCGCGTTTCGCCGCCATCGACGTCGGAACCAACTCGGTGCTGCTGGTGGTGGCCGACCGCGCGGAAGGGGGCCGGTTCGCGCCGGTGGTGGAGCGGGCGGAGATCACCCGCCTGGGCCGCGGGGTGGACCGCGCCAAGCGGCTCGCGCCCGAGGCGATCGAGGAGACGCTGGCCGCGGTGCAGTCGTTCGCCGAAGAGGCCCGGAGGCTTGGGGCGGAGGGCCTGGTGGTCTCGGCCACCAGCGCGGCGCGCGACGCCTCCAACGGAGCGGAGTTCCTCGAGGCGGCTCGTCAGAGGGCGGGCGTGGAGGTGGAGATCATCTCGGGAGAGGCGGAGGCGCAGCTCTCCTTCCTCTCCGCCGAGGAGGATTTCGGAGAGGGAGGCACGCCGCTGGTCGTGGTGGACATCGGGGGCGGGTCGACCGAGCTCATCTACGGCACTCGCGAGGGGGTGATGGGTCTCCGCCGCAGCCTGGACGTGGGCTCGGTGCGCCTGACCGAGCGGTTCGTCCGAAGCGACCCGGTGAGCGCCGAGGATCGCATCCGAGTCGAGGAACATCTCCGGGCAGCGTTCGGGGCGCTCCCCGAGCCGCCGGCCGGCTTCCGGATGGTGGGCGTGGCCGGAACGGTCACCACGCTATATGCGGTTTTGCGCGGCATCGAGCCCTACGACGCGTCCTTGGTCCACAGGCGCTCTCTGGCGCTCGAGCAAGTGCGGGAGCTCGCTGGCCGGCTCTGCGAGGCGAGGCTTTCGGAGCGCCGCGCGATGCGGGGTTTGCAGCCCAAACGGGCGGACGTCATCCCGGCTGGAGCGATGATCCTCCTCGCGGCGATGGAGCGGCTCGGCGCCCGCGAGTGCCTGGTGAGCGACCGCGGGGTGAGGTGGGGGCTGCTCATGCAGAAGTTCGGGGCAGGGCATGCCGGCGGCTGAGCCCCTTCGGACCAGCCACCTCAGGGCCTACGGGGCGCTGGCGGTGCTGGCGCTCATCAACCTCATCAACTACCTCGACCGGTACGTGGTGGCGGGGTTCTTGCCGCTGGTCCAGTCGGAGTTCCACCGCACCGACACCGAGATGGGAGTGCTCACCTCGAGCTTCCTCATCGTCTATTCGATCGCCGCTCCCTTCACCGGGGTGTGGGGCGACTACCTGCCGAGGAAGTGGTTCATCGGCGGCGGAGTGCTCCTCTGGTCTTTGGCGACGGTCTGGAGCGGACAGGCGAGGAGCTTCGAGGAGCTGCTCCTCGCTCGAGCGGCGATCGGCATCGGGGAGGCGGGGTACGCGGCGGTGGCGCCGGGGTTCATCTCGGACCTGTTCGAGGTCCGGCGGCGGGGCAGGATGCTGTCCCTGTTCTACGCGGCGCTCCCGGTCGGGGTGGCGGCGGGCTACGCGGTAGGCGGAAGCGTGGGAGCGACTTATGGCTGGCGCTCGGCGTTCTACGTGGCGGCGTTCCCCGGCTTCGCGCTCGGGCTGATCGCGTTCTTCCTCCGGGAGCCTCGGCGCGGCGAAGCGGACCTCGGGCTCCCGGCGAAGCCGCGGCCGTCGCTCCTCGAGATCGTCTCCACGCTGGCCTCTACCCGGAGCTACCTGGTGAACACCGCCGGGATGGCGGCGATGACCTTCGCGATGGGCGGGCTGGGCGCCTTCATGCCGACCTTCCTCTTTCGCGAGAGGGGGGTGCCGCTCGAGCGGGCGGGCCCGACCTTCGGCCTGTGCCTGGTGATCGCGGGATTCGCCGGGACGCTGGTGGGAGGCTGGCTGGGCGACTGGCTGCAGGCGAAGGATCGAGGCGGCTACTTCCTCTCGAGCGGCCTGGGGTTGGCGCTGGGGGTGCCGGGGGCGCTCCTCGCGGCGGTCTCCGCGGAGCCGGCGGTGTACTGGGCGGCGATCTTCGCGGCGCTGTTCTTCCTCTTCTTCAACACCGGGCCGCTGAACGCGGCGCTGATGAACGTGGTGCCGGCGGGGATGCGGGCCTCGGCCAACGCGGTGAACGTCTTGCTGGTGCACATGCTGGGAGACGCGGTGTCTCCCATCGTCATCGGCGCAATCAGCGACGCCTCATCGCTCGGCATCGCGATCATCGTGAACAGCGGGGTGATTGCGCTCTCCGCGGCGATCCTGCTCATTGGGCGAGGAGTGCTCCGGCGGGACCTGGAGGCCCTCGCCCGGGGAGAGGCACCTGCCGGCCGAGGGCGGGGGCAGCTCAGCCTCGGGCGTTGACGGCCCGTGGGGCGGCCGGCTCGTCTGCGGGGCCGACGACGCGGGGGCGCAGCTCGGCGACGAGGGCTTCTATTTCGGCGGCCAGCCGCTCCCCTTCGACGAGGAGGCGGGCCTTGAGCCTGGCCCGGCTGCCGAGGATGAGGAAGGCGAGCACGTCACCGGCGGCGGCGTGCCGGCGTTCGAGGAAGTAGCGGGTGAAGAGCGCGAGCGGGAGGGCGCCCAAGAGGGCCACCGCGCCGGGAAGGGGGCCTCCCGCCCACCAGGCGAGCAAGGTGAGCAGGGCCCACCAGATCGGAGCGAGGAAGAGGGAGGCGACGAACTTCACGGTGGCCACGCGGTCGGGGGCGACGCGGATGGTGCGGCTGAGCCAGCGGACGAAGAGGAACGGGCCGGAGTACAGGGCGCACCCAAGGGCGAAGAGGGGAAACCCGAGCGAGAGGGCGGCGGCGTTGCGGAGGACGAACCGGTACACCTCCGAGCGCCGGTATTGGAGGGTGAGGTCTCTGGGGTCAGCGTGAACGAGCTGGAGCCTCCGGCGGAAGGTCATCACCTCATCGCGCAATCTCTCGAAGCGGGAGGGCTGTTCCCTCCGGAAGAGCTGCAGCCCCTTGGCGAAGCGGCGGATCCGCTCGGGGTCTCTTGAGCGTTCGCCGAGGCGGAAGGCGTAGAGGGCTTCGGCGGTCTGGATGAGGGGCAGGTCCTCCCAGTTTTCGAGGTTGAGGGTGACGTTGGACAGCCCGTCGGCGATGCGCTCGGTCAATCTCCGGACCGCGTCGGAGTCGTCGGTGGGGTCCTGCCGCTCAACCAACGGAGCGACCTCGACCGGCGAACCGACTTCGATGAGCACCCAGCTACGGAACCGATGTTTCTGCGCGTAGGTGAGGCCGACGGGGACGATGCGGACTCGGGCGCCTTCTTTGGCGGCGCGGAAGGCGATGCGGGCGCAGCCGGTCTTGATCTCGGTGAGGTGAGGCTCGGAGTGGCTTCTTCCCTCGGGGAAGATGGTGATGGCGCGGCCGAGCTTGAGGGCTTGTGAGGCGGCCTCGAAGGTGCCCTGGTTCTTGTCCATCTGCGACGGATCGTCCTGTCGCCGGTAGACGGGGAGCGCGCCGAGGGCGCGGAGGACGTGGCCGATGAGGGGGAGCCTAAAGAGGGGAGCCTTGGCGAGGAAGGTGACGTGTCTGTGGGTGACGACGAATACCAGGGCGGGATCGATGAGGCTATTCGGGTGATTCCCGACGAAGATGAGGGGGCCGTCGAGTTGGTGGGCGTCTCCGCTCACCTTGATCCGATAGAACAGGCCGAGGGCGAAGCCGATGACGGTCCTGGCGAACCGATAGAACACCGCAAAACCATAGCGGAGAGTCGAGCGTCGAGGGTCGAGTGTCGAGCGGCAGGGGTTCAGCGACCGTCAAGCGGCTCGAGTGCGTGGTCGACCGGGCTGCGTCCACGGTGGACGAATGGCGGGCAGACGCAGAACGGACGCTCAACGGGTCGCTCGACGCTCGACCCTCGACGCTCGACCTAGAACAGCCCGATGTTGAAATGGAGGCTAAAGGTGGGCTCGTTCACCCGGTAATCCGGCGCGAGGTTGGCGCCGAGGTCCAGCGCCATCGGCCCGATGGGCGTGACGTAGCGGAGCCCGGTGCCGGCCACGTACCGCAGCTCCGCGAGGTTGACGCCCTCCGGGTCGAGCCAGAGGTTTCCGGCCTCGAAGAAGACGCCGATCTCGAAGTCCTGCCACAGCGCGGGCAACCGCAGCTCGGCCTTGCTCAACGCGAACACCTCGCCCCCGGGAGAGGGGAGCTCCCTCCCTTCGAGCAGCGCCCGCGCGGCCAGCGTGCAGCCCAGCGGGTTCGCGAGCGCGGTGCACGCGGAGGTTTCCCGCGCCAGGTCCGCCCGGCGGTCTGCGGGGATTAGCCCCTCCTCCCGGAAGCCTCGCATGGTGGCCGCCCCGCCGAGGTAGAAGCGCTTGGAGGGGATGGTCACCGACGAAGGCTCCAACGAAAAGAAGCGGCCGCCCCTGACCGAAATCGCGACCACCCACGAGGGGGCGAGCTCCCGGTACACCGAGAGCGTCGCCGAGGCCTTCAAGGTGTTGATGGGGTCGTCCAGCGTCGTGAGAATGTCGCGCATCCACTCCGCCGAGGCGGACAGCAAAAGCCCGGCCCGCGGGCTGACCGCGCTGTCCCGCAGGTCGAGCGCGGGAGTGAGCCTCAAAGAGTGCAGGCTGAACTCGCCGAACCCGAAGCGGAGCCGAGCCTGGTCGGCGCTGGTGAGAGTGGGCAAGAGCTGCCCCACCCCGGGCACCGGCGAAAGCCGGACGTGCTCCGGCTCGTACTGGAGCGACAGCGAGAGCCGCGCCTGCGGGTTCTGGGGAATCCGCAAGAGCCCTAGGTCCACCTCCCTCGGCACCTCGAAGGTGATGGGCAGCTCCAGGCCGGGCACCGCCGCGAAGCGGGTGAAGCGGAAGAACGGTTTGTGGACGCGCTCCGCCACCAGGTCCACCCGGGTGACCAGCGCCCGCGGCAAGAACCACAGCCCGCGCCCCTGTCCGGAGAAGATGAAGCGGCCTCCGAAGAGGTCGATGCCCTCGAGGTCGCTGGTCTCGATCTGCCCGGCCACCGCCTGGGCGCTGCCCCCGATGTAGTGGATCTTGAGCCGGCTGGAGAGGTTGATCGCCCTCCCCGCCAGGTTGGGCATCACCCCGTCCACCACCAGCCGCGGCCCCTCGGCGAGGAAGTAGCCGCCGCCGATCTCCCCGGAGACGAGCGGAAGCTCCCTCAGCTCGACCTCCACGTCCTTGACCGGCTCCACCCGCTCCGGCGCGATCGGCCGGACCGATACGCTCCGGAAAATTCCGAGCTGCACCAGGCCCTGCTGGGACTCGAACAGCCGCTCCGGATCCAGCACGTCTCCCTCGCGCAGCGGCATCGCCTCGCGCACCACGCTCTCCACCGTGCGCGCCAGTCCCTTGACCACCACCTTGCCCACCCGGACCTGCGGGCCGGCGTCCACCCTGAACGTGACCCGCCCGTCAGCGCCGGACTCAGAGACGCCGACGTCCGGCAACACCTCGGCGAAGAGGTAACCTCGCCGGCCCAGCCCCTGGCTGAGCGCGGCTCGTTGGCGCTCGACCGCCGAATAGCTCAGCGGCTCCGCGGCCCGCACCTCGCGGAAGTCCCGTACGTCGAAGCCCTCCGGCAACCCCACGTAGGTGACTTCCCGCACCACGGCGCGCGGCCCCTCCTCCACCAGGAAGGCCACCGTGGCGGTCTTCCTCTCCACGTCCACCGCGGCGTGCGAGAGCCGCACGCGGGCCGAGAGGAATCCCCGCTCCCGGTAGGTGTCGGTCATCGCCTCCGCGGCGCGGCGGTAGGCCGGCTCCACCAGCACCGTCGCGGGATCCGGCTCGGGCGCGTGCGCGCGGTACCCCGAGGGCACCCTCCCCTCCAGCTCGAGGGGATCGTCCGTGGCATGAGAGGCGCCCGGGTGCCGAGGCTCCATCCCCCGCACCACCTCGGCGAGGACCGCCCTCAGCTGCTCGCTCGGGATTGCCCGGTTCCCCGAGAACGCCACCTCCCGCACGAAGAGGGGTTGGCCTTCGTCGACCTCGAAGAGGAGCACCGCCCGGAGGTCGTCCGGGCTGCGGATCTCCCTCGCGGCGGCCCGCACGTCGTGGTAGCCCTTGAAGCGGTAGAAGGCCTCGAGCCTGCGGGCCAGGCGCGCCATCACCGCGCGGTCCAGCGTCTCCGAAGCGTCATAGCCGATCACCCCCTTGAGGAGCTGGTCGGGGAAGCTGCGGCTCCCGTGGAGGTGAATCCGGTACTGGGGTCCGGCGGAAACCGGCAGCACCAGCAAGGCGGTCCCGTCTTCCTCCTGCGCCTGGGGCTCCCCCACCCGCGCGCGGAAGAAGCCCTCCGAGCGGTACAGCTCTCTCAGCCGCTCCGTCCCCGCCTCGGCGGCGGAGAGATCCATCACCGCTCCCACCGACAGGCCGGTCGCCGAGAGCACCCGGCCGAGCGGCAGCCCCGGGCTCCCCGCCACGGTGATGCCAAAGATGCGCGTCGGCTCTCCCTTGACCACCGACAGCTCCACCTCCAGGCCGCCCTCCACCTCCTCGAGCCGCACCTCGGCCCGGGCGGAGCGGTAGCCGCGCCTGCGCAGCGCCTCCACCACCGCCTCCTTCGCCTCCTCCGCCTTCTCCGGGTAGTACTCGGCGCCTTTCTTGAGCTTCGCGGCGGAGAGCACCTCTTCTCGCGGGAGCGGCAGCGCCCCCGCCACGCCCACCGCGGCGATGAAGCGCTTGGGCCCCAGCTCGAAGATGACCCGCGTGCCCTCCGGCGAGTCCAGAGCGCGCACCACCACGTCGGAGAAGCGGCCGGTGGCGATCAGCCGCTCGATCGACTTCCGCACCGCCTTGAGGGAGAGCCGCTGTCCCTTGCGGACCGCCACCAGCCCTCGCGCCTCCTCGGCCTTGAGCAGCGCCGGGTTGGAGCCCGGCGGCAGCACCAGCTCCACCGCGCTCACCGTGGGCAATGGAGCCGGCACCTCGGCGGACTGAGCCAAAGCTCCCATCCACCAGAGCGCGAAGAGGGCCGCCGCGTGAGAGGGTTTCACTCCCATTCGAATCGGAGCTTCAGGTCCAACCCCGGGTTGCCGAACGAGTAGTCCTGGCTCTCGTTGTCCCATTGCAACCGGGTGGAGAGCCGGTCGTCGAATTGGTACTCGGCCTGGAAGCGGGTGCCCCGGCCGGAGACGGGCTGAGTCACCGAGAGGTTCAACCGCTCGGTGAAGAGCTTGGTCTGGAGGCTGAGCGCCGGCTCCACCTGTCCGCTCGCCTGGTTGAGGGTGGTGGAGAGGTGCACCTGCACGTCCTTGAGGAGCGGGTTTCGAGGCATGAAGCGCTGCACCTGCCGGTTCATGCCCGAGGCCGCGAGGTAGGCCTCCGCGGCCAGCCCGGCGCCGGTCTGCGAGGAGACGAGGCGGTCGCGCGAGGTCACCCCCAACATCATCAGCGCCAGGATGTCCGCCTCCGGCAGGCTGGGCTCGCTGGAGAGGATCACCTTTGGCTCGGCCAGCCTACCGAACGCCTTGAGGGTGACCAGGTACTCGCGGATCCGCGTCTGCGCGTGCAAATCGAGGATCGGCTCGATCTCCGAGGCGTCCTTGAACTGCAGCTCGCCCTTGGAGATCTCCAGCTGGTTGTCGCGGAAGAAGCCCTGGCTGCCCTCGGCGGCCTCGATGGTGCCGAGCAAACCAGGGCGCACGTTGGTGCCGGTGAGCTTGAGCTTCCCCGAGAGCCTGGCCTTGGCGATGTTGTTGTCGATCCGGACGTCGCGGCCCGCATGCACGTCCACGTCGAAGCGGAGCCACTCCTTGGGCGCGTTGGGCCCCTGGGCGCTCACCCGCGCGCTCTTCACGTCCTTGAGGAAGCTCTCCAGCTCCACCCTTTGCTCGTAGCGCAGCTTCGAGACCTCCACTCCTCCGGAGAGCTGGAGTTTCTCCGGGCGCCCGTAGAGGAGCAGGTTCCCGCTCGCGGTCAGCGGCAAGTATTCGACCGGCCGGTAGGAGACGTCCAAGAGGTCCACCCCCAGCTCCACTTGGCCGAGCTTGAGCTCCGAGAGCGCCGCCTCCCCGCGGACCCGCAGCTCACCGTCGTTGAGGATCCCCATCACGTCCTTCACCAGCACGCGCGACTCGGAGAACTCCACCCGTCCCGAAAGCGCACGAACCGACGCGGGGTGGTCTCTCAGCGAGAACCGGGCCTCGTGGACCTCCACCCGGCCCACCAGCGAAGGGTCGTTCACCTTGCCGGTCGCCGAGGCGGTGACCTCTATCTTCCCGGCGGTGCGCTCGAGCTGCGGGAAGAAGGACTCGAAGAGCCGCATGTCCAGCGTGCCGTGGAGGCCGAAGTCGATCCTCTCCGGCCCGAGATGTCCCTGCGCGGTGAGCTGAGTGTTCGGCCCCCTAAATCCGAAGGAGTCGACCTGCAGCCGGCCCCCTTCGTAGGCAATGGAGATGGGCCGGTCATTGCTCCCCGCGAAGTCGCCGCGCGAGAGGCTGAGCTGGGAGAGGTACGCGCTCGCCCTGGCGGCCTTGAGGTCCCGCAGCACGCCGGAGGCGATGATGGTCCCGTTGAGCGAGCCGGACAGGCCCTGGCTGATCGCCCCCTCGGGCAGCAGCGGCCTGATCTCCGGCAGCGCCAGGGACAGGGTGGTCTCGAACGGCAGCGGCTCGCGCAGCCGCATCTTCAAGGAGACGCGCGCGTCGTCGAAGGGCCTGCCGAAGAGCTGCAGCTCGCGGCCCTGGATTCGCCCTTCCAGGTGGGCGGAGCCGATCGGCTTCCCCCCCAAGGTGAGGCGCGGAGAGGTGAGGTAGCCGCTCACCACCGGCGTGGTGCTGTCGCCCTCCACCGAGCCGGCGAGGGCGAGCGTGCCGAGGGCGCCCAGTGACTCGGCCAGCTTGGGCCCCAACAGCTCGGCCAGCGAGATGTCGTCGTAGCGGAAGCGGTAGTCGAGCGGCCCCGCGAACGCCCAGCTGCCCTCGGCGCTGGCGCGCCCCATCGGCCCCTCCAGCACCGCCCGGTCCAAAACCAGCGCCTCGCCGTCCACGAAGCGCAGGTCGATGCGGCCGTCTCCGAGCCTCCGGCCGAAGTAGGTGTTGTCGCGCAGCTCCACCACGACGCCTCCCCCGAAGCGGCTGGCCGGGCCCTCGAGCGAGAAGGTGCCCTGGGCCTCTCCGCTCAGCTCACCGTGGAGGACTTCCAACAGCGGGTGCAGCCGGACGATGGCGTCGAGCAGGTCCTCGGCGCGGCCGTCGGGCGCCTTCGCCGAGAGCGACAGCCGCATCCCCTCCTGGGGGAATTCCAAGAGCGCCGAGCCGAAGTACTGCGTCTTCCCCTTCTGGCCGGTGATGGAGGGGAAGGACAGCTTCCTTGCGCGGTAGGCCACTCGGCCCTGCACCACGCCGAGGGAGTAGTCCTTGAACTGGAAGTCGCGGAGCGACGCCCGCGCGTCGATGGCGATGTCGAAGTAGGGGCCGGAGAGCTGGAACTCCGCGGCGCCCCTGCCGGCCCAGCTCCGCCCCGCGATGTGGCCGAAGTCCGAGAGGTCGATCGCCTCGGACCGCCCGGCGATCTCCAGCCCGCGCTTGTGGTCGAAGTAGAGCGTGGCGGCCGCTTCCGCCGAGGTGGCCCCCGAGCTTGCCTTTATCTGGGTCAGCTCCACCCGGTCTGCCAGCACCGCCAGGTGCGCCGCCGCGTGCCCCTGGGCGAAGGAGAACAGCTCGTCGCCCGGCTCGCTCGGCGCGTCGAAGGGGTGGGAGGTGACGATGAAGCGCCCGGTCCTGGCCTCACCGTCGCCAAAGAGGCCGAACGAGGGAAGGATGGCGCCGGCGAGCGCCGCACGGCCAGTGACGGGACAGTCCACCCACGCCCCTGGCAGGCCGGCCTTCTCGAGGATGCGCCCGAACTGGGCGTTGTCCCCCTCGACCTTGAGCTTGAGCGGCAGGTTCCCGCTTAGCCGGAGGCTCCCCTTGGCGCGCACCGCTCCCGGCCCGGTGGGGAAGCTCGAGTCCATCAGGGTCAGCTCGTCTCCGGAGTAGGCGAGGTGAGCGGTGAAGTCGTCGGGAGAGTAGATGCCCACTGACACCCCGCTCCCCGCGAGGTCGAGCTGGACCACCGGGGCCTCCACCTTGCCCGACAGCGTCACGCGAGACCACAGGTGCCCGGCGGTCTTCTGCGCGGAGCCGGCCGCCCGCGCCAGCATCGACACCGGGACGAAGAGCTGCCCGTCCAACGACAGCCGCGGGTCGCAGAGCGAGTCCACCCGGCCGGAGAGCTCCAGGCTGGCCTCGTCCAGGCGCGCCTCTCCCTTGGTCAGCTCGAGCACCTCCTCCTCCACGTCCAGCCCTCCCTCGGCATACAGGCGCGAGAGCACCATCTCCGTCTGGCCCAGCCGGACTTCGCCGCCTCGGGCATCCAGCTCAAGCTCCGCCACGCCCCGCCGCACCGTCCAACCCAAGTCCAGCTCCCGCACCTCCACGCTTTGGCCGCCGGGGAGCAGCACCTTCACCTGGGCGCCGCGGATCTCCAGGGTGTCGACCTCCACCCGCTTGAGCCCGTCGAGAAAGCACCCGCCGCCCGCGCCTTTTGGAGCTTGGGTGAGGTCGAGGTAGACGCGCGGGCGCTCCAATTCCACGCGCCTGAGCGACGCGCTGGCGAGCTGCAGTGAGCGGAGCGCCAGCTGGGCGCTGTCCGCCACGAAGATCGGCCGGTCCGAGCCGGGCGGGAAAATCGACAGGCCGCGCAGCGTGACGGTCTGGGTGAGCGGATCTATCTCGCAGCGGTTGATTCCGACCTCGAGGCCGATCAGCGAGGGCAACTGCTGCCTAAGGAGCGTGCAGGCGCCCTCCCACGCCGCCTGGGTGCGCAGGGCCAGCACCGCCAAGGTGAGCAACACCAGGCTGATCAGCAAGAACCGCCTCAGCCTGTTCCGTTCTCGAGCCACGGCCTACAGCTTACCGAGGCCCTCGAGGTAGCGGTCTATTTCGGCCAGGTCCAGCCGGGGCTTCGGGGCCGGGGCCTTGGCGGCGCCGCCGAAGCCCTGCGCTTGGCCGCCGTTGCCCGCAGGCGGCGGCTCTTTGCCCTTGAGGCCAAGGTTCTCCGCGACCTGCTCCACCATCGGCGCCGTCACCGTGTCCGCGCGGGCGAGGAAAGCCTCGAAGAGCGCGTTGTCGCAGACGGTGTTGATCAGCCGGGGAGAGCCTCCTGAACAGCCGTGCACCTCGGCGAGCGCGCCGTCCTCGAACGGCATGCGCGGGCAACCCGCCAGGCGCAGCCGGTGCTTGATGTAGGCTTCGGTGGACTCCAAGGTGAACGGCTCGAGCCGGTAGCGCATCGCCACTCGCTGCGCCAGCGGCGGATCCAGCTTGAGGTTCTTTTCGATCTCCGGCAGCCCGAAGAACACGAAGGAGATCAGCTTCCGCTCCGGGACCTCGAGGTTCAAAAGGCCCCGGAACTCTTCCATGATCTCCCGGGTCTCCAGCATCTGGGCCTCGTCGATCAGGACCACCGCCTTCCGCCCGGCCTCGTAGATCTGCAACAGCCGCTGGTAGAGCTGGGAGAGCAAGGCCAGCTTCTCCTGGGCCGGGTTCTCCACCCCGAGCTGGAGGGCGATGCGGCGGAGCAGCCAGTTGGCGGTGATCCCCGAGTGGATGATCACCAAGAGCGCCGCCTCGTACTCGGCCTCGGGCAAGGAGTCGAGCATGCGCCGGGCCAGGGTGGTCTTCCCGGCGCCGATGTCTCCCACCAACACCGCCATCCCCTTCATGTAGCTGACCGCGTGCATCAAGCGGGTGAGGGCCTGGGAGTGCTGGGCGGAGTTGAAATAGAAACGGCTGACCGGCGCGTTCGAGAACGGCTCCTGGCTAAGCTCGAAGAAGTCGAGGTACGTCATGGCTGGCTACACGTACCCGACCTTGCGCGCCTTGGACGGATCCGGCGGCTTGGCGCTGGCGCCCGAGGGGTCTCCCCGTCCGGAGGGACCGCCGGAAGGCCCGCTCTTGGTGGGCGCGCCGTTGGCCCCGTTGGGGCCTCCGGGCTTCCTCGGCGGCAGCGGGTCATCCTCGGGCTTGGTGGAGCTGGAGAGCCGCGATACCAGATTGGCCACGTCGCGGTACTTGGGGTCGAGCTTGTGGACCTTCTGGAAGTGGAACAGCGCCCGTCCCGGGCTGCCGGCCTGCTCGTGGGCAGTCCCCAGCTCGTACCGCAGCGCCTTCTCCACCTCGCCGGTGGCGTGCTCGCTGGTGAGCCCCTGCTTGAACGAGTCGATCGCCGCCTTGGCGTCGCCCTTGGAGAGCTGCAACAGGCCGATCATCGTCAGACAGTCGACCTCCTTCTTCTTCCCCGCGCAGCCCTGGCGGGCGACGTCGAACTCGCCGATCGCGTCGTCGACCAGGCCCATCTCCTTGTAGGCGATGCCGAGGTCGTAGTGGGTGTCGACGTCCTCCGGCTTGACCACCTTCTCCAGCCCCTTCTTGAACTCGCTGAACACCTCCTCGACCGAATACTGGAAGTCGTCCCCCGCCACCCCGCCGGCGGACGGCGCGGCCTCCCCGCCGATCTCCCCCAGCTCCTCGGCCAGCTCGGCCGCCAGATCGAAGGCGTCTTTCGAGTCGGAGACGGGCGAGACCGAGGGCGGCGCCACCTCCTCGGTGGTGCTGGCCGCCTCCCGCGAGCCGTCCTGCTCCAGCGCCTCCAGGCGGGCCATCAGGCCGGTCGCGCGGCGGTGGCCGGGGTAGGCGATGAGGATGGTTTCGATGATCTCGCGCGCCTCGTCCGCGAGGCCTTGGTCGAGGAAGAAGGCGGCCTCGTCGCACTCCTCGGCGGCGGGCTCCTCCTCCACAGGCGGCTCGCCGGCGGGCTCCTCCGCGGGCTCTTCGAAAGGCTGGTCGAGCTGCTCCTCCGCCAGCTCCTCGGCGGGCTGCGGCAGAATCTCTTCGGTCGCCTCGCCAAGCCGGGGCATCCGCGAGGTGTCGGTGATCGGCTCAGGCTCGATGACCGACCCCAGCGGCCGGAAGCCCGAATCGGTTCGGTCTTCGGGCTCCGGCTCGCTCGCCCGCTCCGGATACCCCGCGGCCCTCAAGGCTGCCGCGCTGGGCACGGCGTGTACTGCAGTGGGCCGATCGTGGGCGCCCAGGTCGCCCGCGGACGGCTCGTCCCCGTCGAGTATCAGCTCGCCGGAGGAATCCTCCTCGGCCGAGGCGGCGGCCAGGTCCTCCGGCGACAGCTCGGGCGAAGAGAGTGGCTCGTCTTCGAGCGAAGGCGAGACGCCGGTCGGCCCATTCTCCTCATCGATCGGAGCGCCGGTGATCTCTTCGCTCTGGGACTCCTCGGCGACGACCATCGCCTCCTCGACCACCTCGCCCTCCTGGGCGCCGGCGGCGCGGAGCGCCACGTCATCGGCCCCGAGGGCATCCTCCGGGGCGTCGGCGACGATGATCTCCTCGTCGCTGGAATCGACCAGGATGGCGTCGTCGGGCAGCTGCTCGGCGGTCTCGGTGGGGGCGGTCCCGGTGGACCTCAGCACTGCGAGGAACGCCGGCACCTCGGGGTGGCCAGGATTCTCCTGGAGAATCTTGGCGAGGTAGGGCTGGGCCCGCGCCACCTCGGCGCGCCGGGTGCAGAGCCTGAGCACGTTGAGCAGCTGCTCGACCGCCTGGGCGTGATTGTTGGAGGCGAGGTAGATCTGATACGCCTTCTCGTGCGCGTCGAGGTTCTCCGGGTCGACCGAGAAGATCTTCCGCAGGTGTTCCAGCGCCTTCTCGTGGAGCCCGTACTTCACGTAGACATCGGTCTCGGTGAGCAGCTTGGCGAGCTGGTCCCTCCCCAGCGCCGCGGCAGGCTTCTCCGGAGCGGGCGGCGGTGGCGGAGCAGGCTCCGGCGGAGGAGCGGCGCGGGCCGGTTGAGCCGCGGCGCGGGCCGGTTGAGCCGCGGCGCGGGCCGGTTGAGCCGCAGCGCGGGTCGGCTGAGCCGCAGCGCGGGCGGGCTGGGCGCGGTGGCGCGGGGGTGCTGGCTCCGGCTCGGGCGGAGGCGGCGCGGGTGCCGCCGGCGCCTTGCGGGAGAGGAGATCCGGATCCCTGGGATCCAGCTGCTCGATCTGCCGCCAGATGCCGCTCGCGTCGTCGGTGCGCCCGCGGTCCGAGTAGAGCTTGGCCAGCTCCTTGTACACGGAGACGGTCTTCGAGGTCTGCCCCAGGCCCTGGAAGGCGCTGGCCAGCAGCTTCAGCGTCTCGAGATCATGCGGGTCGGCCTTGAAGCACACCTGGAGCTTGGCCAGGGCGCGCTTGTGGTCCGATCGCGCGAGGTAGCTCTCGGCCAGCTCGCGCACCAGCGGGAGGTTCTCGGGCTCCAGGGCGCTGATCCGCTCGGCCACCCGGAGGTAGTCGTCGGTGCGGTTGTTCCGCTTCAGGTACTCGGCCGCCCGCTTGAACTCGACCAGGGCCTCCTTGTTGATGCTCTCGCGGGCATACAGCTCGGCCAGCTTGATCCGGGAGGCGACGTTCTCCGGATCGAGGTCCACCATCTTCTTCAAGGTGTCCAAGGACGCCTTGGTGTCCCCGGCCTTGTCGTAGTGGTTGGCGACGACCTGGTAGTAGGCCATCGCCTCGCTCATCAGCTGTAGCTGCTGGTGCAGCTCTGCCAGCCGCAGGTTGACCTCGATCAACGCCGGGTTCAGCTTGAGGACCTGCTTGTAGAGGGCGACCGCCTTGAGGAAGAAGCCGTCGTTGGAATAGCTCTCGGCGACCCGGATGAAGTACTGCGCCGCCTGGACGCTGTCGTTCTTCTTCTGGTACAGCTCCCCCATCTTCTGGAGGATGCGGACGTCCTTCGGATCGGCGTCGAGGACCTTCTGGTACTCCTTGATCGCCTTCTCGTAGGCCCCTTTGGCGACCAGCTTGGCGGCGGCCTCGATGATTTTGTTCTTGTCCATCGACTGAGGCGCCCTTCCAGGTCACCGCCAAGGTCCTGGAACCACTTACAGTTTCGTCAAAACTTGCGGGTACACAGAGGGGAGTTCGAGGGTATCGGAATCCTCCCCGTCAATCAAGGTTGGCACCCGAGCGGGCGAGGGGATTTCCGAGGCGGATCAGGGGGTTCGCCGCGGTTTACTAGGGCGTCTCTTCGATCGCCTTGCGCAGCCGGCGGCTGCCTTTCTCGGAGGCGAGCAGGCGCTCGACGAAGCGGGTGTCATAGCGGCCGGCACAGAAGGCCTCATCGGAGAGCGCGGCCCGATGGAAGGGGATGTTGGTGCGGATGCCTTGGACCACGTACTCCCCGAGGGCGCGCTGCATCCTCTTGAGGGCGGTCTCGCGGTCCTCGGCGAAGGTGATCAGCTTGGCGAGGAGCGAGTCGTAGTGGGGCAAGACCGCGTACTGCTCGTAGGCGGCGGAGTCCACCCTCACCCCGAGCCCTCCCGGCGCGCTATAGGCGGTGATGGTGCCTGGCCAGGGCACGAAGGTGACCGGGTCCTCGGCGTTGATCCGGCACTCGATCGCCGCCCCGCGCAGCTCGATGTCCTCTTGCCCCTTCTCGAGCGGCTGCCCGAAGGCGAGCTGGATCTGCGTCCTCAGCAAGTCCACCCCGGTGACCATCTCGGTGACCGGGTGCTCCACCTGGACCCGGGTGTTCATCTCCATGAAGAAGAAGCGGCCCTCCTCATCGAGGAGGAACTCGATGGTGCCCAGGTTGTTGTAGCCGATGCGCTGCATCGCGCGGATGGAGACCTGGCCCATCTCCTCCCTCAGCGTGGGGCTGAGCGCCGGCGAGGGACACTCCTCGATCAGCTTCTGGTGTCTCCTCTGGACCGAGCACTCCCGCTCGAACAGGTGAACCACCTTCCCATGCTCGTCGGCGACGATCTGGATCTCGATGTGGCGGGGCTGCTCGACGTACCGCTCGAGGTACATGTCGCCGTTTGCGAAGGCGGCCACCGCCTCCGCCGAAGCGGTGGAGAAGGCTTGGGCCACCGCCTCGGGCTCGCGGACGATCTTCATCCCCCGGCCGCCGCCGCCCGCGGCTGCCTTGAGGATGACCGGGAAGCCGATCTCCCTGGCGACCGCCTCGGCGGCCTTCGGGTCCTTCACCACTCCCGGCGAGCCCGGCAACAGCGGCAGCCCGGCCTCCTTGGCGGCCTCGCGGGCGCGGACCTTGTTCCCCATCAGCCGGATGATCGAAGGCTTGGGGCCGATGAAGCGGATCTTGCAGTTCTCGCAGACCTCGGCGAAGTCGGCGTTCTCCGACAGAAAGCCGTAGCCGGGGTGGATGGCGTCGGCGCGGGTGATGTCCGCGGCGGAGAGGATGGCGGGGATGTTGAGGTAGCTCTCCTTGGAGGGGGGCGGGCCGATGCAGACCGCCTCGTCGGCGAAGCGGACGTGGAGCGCGTTGGCGTCGGCGGTGGAGTGCACCGCCACGGTGGCGATGCCCAGCTCGCGGCAGGCGCGGATGACCCTCAGCGCGATCTCCCCGCGGTTGGCGATCAGGACTTTCTTGAACATGGCTGCGGGCCGGGCCCGCTCGGGCGCGTTCGATCAGGCCGGCTCGATGCGGAAGAGGGGCTGGCCGAACTCCACCGGGTGGCCGGTCTCGACGAGGCTCTCCGCCACCCGGCCGGGGACCTCGGATTCGATCTCGTTCATCAGCTTCATCGCCTCGACGATGCACAGCACCTGGCCCTTCTTCACCACCGTGCCCACCTCCACGAACGGGGGCTGATCGGGGGCGGGGGCCCGGTAGAAGGTTCCCACGAACGGGGAGGTGATGAGGTGGCCTTTCTTCTCCGGGGCGGGGGCCGCGGCGGCGGGCGGCGGCTCGGCGGCCTTGGGAGCGGGCGCCGCTGGGTGCTCGACTGGCGGAGGGATGGCGGTGACCTGGGCGCCGCCGGGAGTGGCCTGGACGATGGTGGTGCTCATCTGCCCGCGGCGGATGAAGAGCCGCTCGTCGCCGCGCCTCCAGGCGAGGCGGGTCACCTCGGAGGCTTCGAGGATCTCGACGATCTGCCGCAGGGCTTCGACGTCGAGGGTGGTGGTCTGCTCGTCCCCATCGAGCGCGAGCGAGCGGGCGGAGCGCGCCTTGTCGCTTCCCTTCTTCTGGGCCATGCCGTTCGAACCCTCCCTGGGCAGCTAGCCGGCCGCCGCGACGCGGGTGAGGTACTTGCCGTCGCGGGTGTCGATCTTGAGGATGTCGCCCTCGTTGATGAAGAGGGGAACGCTGACCACGAAGCCGGTCTCGAGGGTGGCCGGCTTGGTGGCCCCCGACACGGTGTCGCCCCGGATGCCCGGGTCGCACTTCACCACCCGGAGATCCACCGAGTTGGGCAGGGACACGCCGATGGCCTTGCCGTTGTAGAAGAGCACCGAGGCGTTGACGTTCTCCTTGAGGAAGTTCTTTCCTTCGCCCAGGACATGTTCGGTGAGGAAGGTCTGCTCGTAGGTCTTGGTGTCCATGAAGTAGAACTCGTCGCCCTGCCGGTAGAGGAACTGCATCTCCTTCTCCTCGATGTCCGGCTTGCCGACCTTGTCGCCGCTCTTGAAGGTGGGCTGGAGGACCCGGCCGGAGAGCAGGCTTCGGATCGAGGTCCTCACGAAGGCGGAGCCCTTGCCCGGCTTGACGTGCTGGAACTCGACGATCTCGTAGGGCTCGCCGTCGACTTCGATCTTGAGGCCCTTTCGGAACTCGGAAGTGTCAATCACACCGGGCATGGCGGTCTCGCGCGGTAGGAATAGGGCTTCGGGGGCGAGGGTGTCTACCCCCGCGGCGAGGTGGGGGCAAGCGCCGTTTGGGTGGTCGCCTACAGCTCGGCCTTGACCTTAGGGGCGGTGATCCGGAGGACGTAGCGGCCCTTGCCGTAGTTGCCGGAGGGGCGCATGGCCAGGACCAGGAAGTACTCGGGGGAGACCAGGCGCATCAGGGTGACGACGTTCTCGGAGTTGATGCTCAGCTCGGCCACGGTGCCGGTCTTCAGGGTCTCGGCGGCGGTCTTCACCTGGCTGAGGATGTTGGCGTACTCCACCCAGGCGGCGTTGAGGTCCAGCTCGGCGGCGGAGTCGACCTGGTGGGTCTCGACCGCGATGCCGTCGAACCCCATCACCGAGCAGGCCAGGGCTCCGTTGACCTGCTTCACCACCGACTCGAGATGGCTGAGGAAGGACATGGCTGGCCCCAGCTTCTATGGGGCCTTGGGCCCGCGGTCAACCTGCTGTCCCCGGGCAGAACTCGGCCAAGGCCGGGTCCTGGATGAACGGAACGCCTCCGTCAGGACGGGCATCTTTGAACCCGCCGTCTGCAGTGCCGCCATCTTGGAGGGTGATCGCGATCCACTCCGGCTTCGGGTTGGGGATCATGCAGCACCTGGGCGAAGTGTCGTCCTGGCCACCAACATTCCCGCACGGACCATTCCGAGCCCGTGGTGCGGTTTCGGGCGAGCACCCCTGGAACCCTGAGCTGTACACCAAGATCGGATAGCCGATCTCGTTGCTCGTGAATGGCTGGCCATGCGCCAAGACGCCAGCGAGCTGAACCCTGGCGATCACCTCCACGAAGTTGGTCGTGTTGACCACCGAGGCCAAGCGACTCTCCGCCTTGGCAGAAATGAGATCTATCCGTGTATGGTGAGCCGATTCGGAGGGTTGGAACGGGATGTGTATGGCCAGTTCCTCCCGCTCCAAGCCTATGCTCGGGCTGGTCGTGTAACTTCGAATCAAACGCTGCGCATAGAAGGTATTGCGATCCGGCCCGGCCAACTGCTCTTGCCCCACGCTTGTAGAAAGCGGCTGTAGCTCGTTTACGATGTCGAATTCGACTCGATAAGCACCCGTTCCCGAGATGTCCATGGAACCTCGGTACTGATTCGCTTGCTCTGCCTCGCACGTGCTCGATGAGAGCGCAGAAGGTTTCAGGCCGTGGGCAGCCATGATCCGAATCGGACTCTCGTTGGGCACGCAGGAGCCGAGCATCAGGGCGCTGCAAGCGGCCGCCATCAGCTTCAGGTGAGTCGGCATCTGGTTCCTCATGGTGGCTCTCACAGGTTCTGGGCGACGCTGGTCGCCTCGCGGTTGACGATCCGCGGAGTGATGAAGATGAGCAGCTCCTGCCGGTTCTCCGTCTCGTCGCTCCTCTGGAAGAAGAACCCCAGCAGCGGGATGCGCCCAAGGAGCGGCACCGAGGAGGTGCTGTTGGCCGCGCGGCGAACGTAGATCCCACCGATCACCGTGGTGTCGCTGTCCTTCACCAGCACCTGGGTGTTGGCCTCTTTCCTCTGAATCGCCGGCTGGCCGTTGGCGCCGGTGTTCGACGGGTCAGGCTGGTTGTTCTCCGCCTTGATGTTCATCAGCACGCTGCCGTCCTGGGTGATGTGCGGCGTGACCTCGAGAGACAGCCGCGCCTCGACGAAGGTGGTGTTCACCCCTTGGGCCGATGCCTGGCTGAAGGGAATCGAGACGCCCTGGCTGATCCGCGCCAGGTTGTTGTCCAACGTGGTCACCCTCGGCGCGGAGATGGTCTTCACCACGCCCTGGTTCTCCAGCGCCGACAGGCGGAGGTTCAGCGCCACCGCCCCGCCCGCCGACCCGAACACGAAGCCGAGCGCGCCGCCTGACCCGGTGCTCACCGCCGCCGGCAGGTTGACCGCGAAGTTCGGCGTCCCCGCCGTCCCGGCGCTCGCGTCCCCGCTGGACCCGCCCCGCACCGAAAAAGTGCTGGGGAAGATCAGCCCGGTGGGGTTCCCGGTGGCGGGGGCGGCCTGAGCGTGGCCGCCCCATTGCACGCCGATCTGCTTCACGAAGTTGGTGGCCGCCTCGACGATGCGGCTCTCGATCAGCACCTGCGGCGTCTGGGTGTCGAGCCGCTGCACCAGCGCCCGCGCCCGGCCGATGTTCGAGGCCACGTCCCGGACGATGAGGGTGTTGGTGCGCAAGTCGACGGACACTGTGCCCCGCTCCGAGAGCACGTCCTTCACCCGGCTGCTCATCTGGTCCGCCGTCGCGTAGTTCACCGGAATGAGCTGCACCACCAGCTCCTCCTGCCGCTGCAGCGACTTGCGACGCTCCTCGCGGAGCTTGGACTCCTCCTCCAGGGTCTTGAGCGGCGCCACCCGGACGATGTTGTTGCCCAGCTCCTCCTTCCCCAGCCCCTTCGATCGGAGGATCAGCTCCAGCGCCTGATCCCACGGCACGTTCCGGAGGCGGATGGTCACCTTCCCCTGCACGTCGTCCGCGACCACGATGTTCTTCTTCGAGATCTCCGCGATCACCCGCAGGAGATTGTGAATGTCGATGTCCTTGAACTCGAAGGACACTTTCTTCCCGGTGTAGCGCGCGCGGCGGGGCGCGCCCCGCTCCGCGTAGCGGGCCGACTCCGAGGCGAAACCCGCCGCCTTCGAGCTGACCGCCGCTTGCTCGGTCGCCACGCCCTTGGCCGCCAGCCGCCAGGAGAGGCCGGAGGCGGTCTTGACGAGCGTCTCCTCCAGCGCCCCGTTCGCCGCCACCACCACCCGTACCTTGCCCGCCGACCCCGGGGCGGTGAACACGCTCACCATCTTCACCGGCGTGTCCAGCGCCGAGGTGTCGAGGCTGCGCTCGAGCCGCTTCGGCAGCCGGGCCGGCTCGAGATCCAACACCGCGCTGCGCCCGTCGGGCCGCTCCACCTTCCAGCGCACCTCTCCGGCCAGCTTGATCTCCACCCTTCCGCCCTCGGAGGAGTCCGCGAAGGTCAAGTCCTTCACCTCCGCCATCGCCGCCGGCCGCTCCGGCGCCGGCTCAGCCTTTGCGACCAAGGGCTCGGTCTCGGAGGACTCGAGGCTGACCTTGCGGCCGTCGATCTCCACCTCCGCCGGCTTCGAGACCTCGGCGCGCTGTTGGACCGCCGGCCGGTCATTCAGCGCGACCGAGACGCCTCGCTCGAGGCGACTCGCGCGGTACGCCGGCATCTCCCCCCTCACGTCCAGCACCACCCGCACCTTGTCGCCGTGCGAGCCGACGCGGACTCCGGCCACCTGGCGCGAGCGGGCCTTGGGCGCCCGCGCCGAGAGGCTCACCCCGTGGAGATCCAACGCCAGCCGCGGCGGGTTGGACAGCTCGATCAGCTCGAACTTCGCCATCTCTCCGTCGGTGAGCACCCGCAGGGTGTCCTTGGAGAAGGAGAGCCCGGTGACGCGCCTGGCCGGCCGCTCCACCGCCTGCTCGTCGACGCGGGAGGCGACCACGTTCTCCGCCTGCGGTGGCGGCACCGCCAAAGCCTCGGCAGCATCGGTTTCTTTTGGAGTTGCCTTGGCCTCCTCGACCGGCGCGGGCTCTCCCTTCTTCCCGTCCACCGAGACCACCACGCGGTTGCCATCGGCGCGGACGTCGTAGCGCGAGGCGCCTTCCAGCGAGACCAACAGCCGGGCGACGCTGGCCCGCTCGTCGGAGAACTGCGACACCACCACGCCGGCCACCGGCCCGGCCCCATCCTGGTGCCCCTTCAGCGCGCCGGCGTCTGCGGTGGAGAGATCCACCACCAGCCGGTCGGGGTCCGCCAGACGGAACACCGTGAAGGTCGGCGGACGGCTGCCGGTGAGCACGATCTGCGCTCCGGCGGGCGTGGGCCGGACGGCGACGTCGCTCAACACGTTGAGCTCTGCGGCTAGCGCGCCCTGGCCCGCCAACCCCACCAACGCCGCCGCGAACATCAGAGTGCTTCGGGTCATCCTTGCGCTCTCTGTCTTCATGAGACTCCCTCGGAACTCCAGCTCGGAGCCCACGCGCTCACTGCCACCGCTTCTGCGGATCGAACAGGTCGACGGGCATGTCTCCCCGCCGGTCCTTCTTGACGCAAACCTTGATCGGATTCGGGTTGCTCTTCCCGTCCGGGCCCGTCCAGTACTCGGTGACCACCACGCAGTCGCGGAGGACTTGGGTCACCTTCCCGCCCTGCCTTCCCACCCGGGTGTTGCGGCGGATGATGTGGCCGACCTGGTTGGGGTCCTCGAGCATGGCCACCGGGTTGGCCTCGCCGCTCACCACCGCCACCAGCGCGAGCTGCTCCACGTCCCACTGGCAGAGCGGCTCGTTGCAGGTCGCCGAGGACTCCTCGAGCTTCGCCTCCACCAGGAAGCTCCGGAACGGATCCCGCTTGCCGAGGGGGTTGTAGGCGTACAGGTACGGGGTCGAAGGCTGGGTGCCGGCGTCGGCCGCCGCGGCTGCCGCGGCTCCGGCGGGCCTCGGCCGCAGCTTGGGCGTCTCGGCCGGGGCGGAGGGCTCGTCTCCGCACCGCATCAGCGCGACGCCCAGCACCGCGGCGAGGCACAGGCTGGCCGGTAGTCGATTCATCGCTTGGGCCCCCCGGCGCCCTGCGGCTTGGGCTGCTCGACGAAGCGGAAGGTGGTGGCCAGAAACTCCGAGGTGAGGATGACCTTGTCGTTGCGGAGCGCCCCGCTTCCGAGCCGAATGTTGTCCACGTTCACGATGCGCCTCATGTTGGAGACCTCTTGCAGGAACATCGCGATCTCGTGGTAGTTGCCGCTCACCACCATCTTGATCGGGATGCGGGCGAAGAAGGCCGCCATCGACTCCGGCCCCGGCTCGACCACCGAGATCTCCAATCCGGACTTCTTCCCGATGTCGTTGAGCTGGGCCAGCAGCTCGTCGATCTCCTTCCGGTCGGGAAGCTCGGTCAGCGCCTCGGCCAGCCGCTGCTCCAGGAGGTCCATCTCCCGGCGGCGCTCGTTCAGGTTCTGGGCGATCTCCTGCTTCTCCGCCAGAGACTGGTTCAGCGCGGACTGGGTCGACTTCTGACCCTCGATCTTGTCCTCGATCTCCTGGATGAAGAGGAAGAAGTTGGCCGCGGTGATCAACACCACCGCCGCGGCGAGGCCGCCGAACTTCGCCGCGTTGGACGCCTTCGCAATCCTGTCGATGAGCTGTTCCATGGCGTTTAGATCGCGTAGTTCGCTTGGAGGTTGATCTCGAAGCTCACCTGCTTCCCGACAGCCCCCCCCTCCTGCCCCTGGCTCGCCCTCCTCAGCTCGATCGCGGTGAAGAAGGGACTCACCTCCCCGACCCCGAACTCGTCGATGGCCCCACTCTCCGAGAGCAGCTCGACCCGGGCCGAGGTCTGACCGCTCTTCTGCTCGATCAGCCTCCCGAGCCCCTTCGGCGTCCAGACGACGTGGGAGAGCGAGCGCATGAACTCCGCCACGTCGTCGTGGCTGACCCCGACGCCGGTGATCTTCACCAGGTTGGACTTCTCGTTGAACTCGGTGATCCAGACCTTCTTGGGGGTGGCGGTGGCGAGCGCGTCGAGCAGTCGCACCGGCCCGGAGCGGCCCTTGCGCAGCTCGGTGAGGATCTTGAGCTTGTCCTCGACCTCTTTCTTCCGCTTGTTGATGTTGTTGACCTCGCCGATCACCTTCTCCAGCTCGGCGATCCGCCGCTCGGTGTCGGCGATCTGCGCGTGCCGGCGGCTCCACTCGTCCTGGCGGTGGCTGTACCAGAGGTAGTTGACCACCCCCGCCAAGAGCAAAACCGCCCCGAACAGGACCAGGACCTGCCGGCCCAGCTCCCGTTTCTTCACCTGCCGGACCGGCAGGAGGTTGATGCGAATCATCATCGGCGTCGTCCTCTACCCGAGCTTGTCGCCACTCCGCCGCAACGCCAGCCCCACCGCCACCGCTGCCACCGGCGCGACCTCCATGATGAAGGTCGGGTCGAACCTCCGGTTGTCGATCTCGATGTTCTTGAAGGGGTTCATGATCTCCACCGGCACCCCCACCCTGGTCTCGATGGTCTTGAACAAGGCGGGGATCTTCGCGGTGCCCCCGGAGAGGAACACCTTGGCGAAGTTGGCGTCGGCGGCGGTGCCCGCATAGAAGTCGAGCGACCGCTGGATCTCCCCCGCCACCTGCTCGGCCACCGAGGTCATCACCCGCTCCACGTCCTGGGGGACCACCGAGTCGGCGTCCGACCTCCCGCCGCCGATCTTCAGCGCCTCCGCCTCCTCATAGGAGACGTTGAGCTGCTTCTGGATCTCCTCGGTGAACTGGTTCCCCCCGATGGTGACGTCGCGGGTGAACACCGTGTTGCCGGCGGAGAGGATGTTGATGTTGGTCACCGAGGCCCCGGCGTTGATCAGCACCAGGGTCTCGTTCGCCGGCACGTCGTAGTTGACGCTGAACATGTTCTGCACGGCGAAGGCGTCCACGTCCACCACGGTGGGCGACAGCCCGGCCTCCGCCACCACGGTGGTGTAGTCGTTGATCATGTCCTTCTTCGCCGCGACCAAGAGCACGTCCATCTGCCCGGTCGCATCGTTGGCCTCTGGGTTGAGGATCTGGGTGTCGATGTTCACGTCCTTCACGTCGAAGGGGATGTACTGCTCCGCCTCCCACTGGATCGACTCCTCCAGCTCCTCCTGGGTCATCCGCGGCATCGAGATCTTCTTGATGATCACCGAGTGGCCGCTGACCCCGATCGCCACATCCTTGTTCTTCACCTTCAGCTCGCCCATCAGCTCCTGGATGGCCTGCACGATGGCGGTGGAGTTCATCAGCGCGCCGTCGACGATCGCCTCCGGCGGCAAGGGCTTCATCCCGAAGCTCTGGAGCGCGAAGCCGAGCTGCCCGCGCCGGCGCTGCTCCTTCAGCTGGATCATCTTCACGCCCGTCGAGCCGATGTCGAGACCCAGCGCCAGCTTCCCCTTTGCCATTCGTCTCTCCCGTGGCCCACGAGCCTACTCCCGGTTCGGGGCCGCCAAAAAAACTTCGCCGCCTATTCACCCTCCGGGCTCGCCCGCCGCACCGAGCTTTGGCCGTTCACGAACACCTTGTCCTTGTCCTGAACCTTGAGCCCGAGCGCGAGGATGATCTTCCGCTTGGTGTCAAGCCGGCACTCCGCCCCCCGCTCCACCCGATCGATGGTGAGCACCGAGACCCCGGCCCTGCGCGCAAGCTCCGCCTTGGAGAGCAGCCGCTCCTCCCTCAGCCGCTGGACGTTGTTCTGCCTGCGCCCGGACATGCTTCCCCTCCAGGGATGCAAACCGGGCGAGATTGTCCACCCGGCGACCCCGACTCGTCAAATCCGCTGATCACTCAATTTGATATAAATTATGTGTCTTTGATACTAAATTATGCGACCGGTGGTGGGTGGGACGGTGTGCGCATCCCAGCGCTAGTGGGGGTCAGGAGCGTTCGGCCTCGGCGTCGGGGTCGATGCCGTACTCCTTGATCTTGTAGAGCAGCGCGCGGTGGCTGATCTCGAGCAGCTCGGCGGCGCGGGTGCGGTTGCCGCGGGTCTTTCGGAGCGCGGCGCGGATGAAGCTCTCCTCCAGCTCGCGCATGGCGCGCTTGAGGGAGAGAGAGGCGCCTAATGGCGCCTGAGGGCTCCCGGGCACAGGCGGGAGAGCAGGCCCACCCGGCTCGGGTTTGCTCCCGGCGGACCAGATCTTCTCCGGCAGGCTCTCCGGCACCACCAGCGGCCCGTCGGAGAGGAGCACCGCCCGCTCGATGGCGTTCTCCAGCTCGCGCACGTTGCCCGGCCAGGCGTAGTGGGTGAGGAGCGCCTCCGCCTCGGGCGAGAAGCCGGTCACCGCGCTCTCCCGGTTCAGCTCGCGGTTGAAGCGCGAGAGGAAGGCGCGCGCCAAGAGGAGGATGTCCTCGCTCCGGTTTCTGAGCGGCGGCACCCGGAGGTTCACCACGTTCAGCCGGTAGTAGAGGTCCTCCCGGAACTCGCCGCGCTCCACCAGCTTGCCGAGGTCCCGCAAGGTGGCGGCCACCACCCGGACGTCGACCTTTTCCTCGCGGTTCTCTCCCACGGGGCGGATCTCTCCCTCCTGGAGGAAGCGGAGGAGCTTTATCTGCGAGGGCTGGGGCAGCTCACCCACCTCGTCCAGGAAGAGGGTCCCTCCGTCCGCTTCGGCGAACAGGCCGCGCTTGGCGGTGCGGGCGTCGGTGAAGGCTCCCCGGGCGTGGCCGAACAGCTCCGACTCGATCAGCCCGGCGGGGATGGCGCCGCAGTTCACCGCCACGAAGGGCATCGCCGCGCGGGGCGACAGCTCGTGGAGCGCCCGCGCCACCAGCTCCTTGCCGGTGCCGCTCTCGCCGGTGACGAGCACCGTGGTGGAGACCGGGGCGAGCTTCTGGATCTGCCGGTGCAGCGAGCGGATCGGCTCGCTCACTCCCACGATGCGCTCCAGGGGACCGGCGGCGCCGCGCTCCTTGAGGCGGCGGTTCTCGCGGAGCAGCCGCTGGCGCTCCTCGGCCTTCTTGAGGACGAGGACGATCTCCTCCGGCTTGAAGGGCTTCTGGACGTAGTCGTAGGCGCCGCGGGAGACCGCCTCCAGGGCGGCGTCCTGGGAGCCATAGGCGCTCATCACCAAGAAGGTCAGCTCCGGCCACTGGGCGAGGGCCTTCTCCAAGAGGAGCATCCCGTCCAGCTTCGGCATCCGCACGTCCGAGATGACCACGTCGTAGGCGCGGGAGGAGAGCTCGCGGAGCGCCTCCTCCCCGTCGGCCACCGCGCGCACCTCGTAGCCCTTCTCGGCCAGCACCAGCGAGAGGACGTGCCTTATCGAGGGCTCGTCGTCGGCGACGAGGATGGAGCGGAACAGGGGCATCGTCCCCCACCCTAGCCCTCTCCCGAAGGGAGAGGGAACCCCTTCGCGGTCAGACGGCGGGCAGCGTGACGGTGAACCTCGCTCCGCGCTCGCCGTTATCGGCGGTCAGCTCGCCGCCCATCGCCGACAGCAAGTGCCGGGAGACCGCGAGCCCGAGCCCGTTGCCCTTCCCTCCCGCCTTGGTGGTGAAGAAGGGCTCGAACAGCCGCGGCATCACCTCGGGGGGAATTCCCGGACCGGTGTCCTCGACCTCGATCGCGATCCGCTCCCCTTGCCGGCGAGCCGCAAGGCGGATGGCTCCCTTGCCTCCCATCGCCTGGGCCGCGTTGAGCAAGAGGTTGATCAGCACCTGGGAGAGCGGCCCCTGCTCGGCCTGGGCCACCGCCCCCGGCTCGAGCTCCATCTTGATCTCCACCGCGCCGAAGTCCGGCCCTGCGGAGAGCAGTCTGGCGCAGGCCTCGGCGATGCGGGCCACCTCCACCGGCCCGGGGCTCCCCCGCGCGGGGCGGCCCAGCTCAAGCAGTCCGCGGACGATCTGATCGATGCGCTGAACCTCGCCGTCGACGCGGCCCAAAAGCTCCACCACCTCCGGGCTCTGCCCAGCCCGCGCGCGGATCACCGAGAGGTAGCCGAGGATTCCGGAGAGAGGGTTTCCCACCTCGTGCGCCACCCCCGCGGCCAGCCTGCCCACGGTGACCAGCCGCTCGGAGGCGACCAGCTCGGTCTGGGCGCGGCGGAGCTTCAAGTTGGCCTCCCTCAGCTCGGCGAGCTGCCTTCTGGTGAGCGCCTGCTCTGCGAGCAAAGCATCGGCCATCCTCTTGAGAGAGCGCTCGAGTCGGGAGAGGAGCGGGCCGCCGGCCGGCCTAAGAGGCAAGTCCAGCTCGAGCCGGGAGAGCTGCTCCACCGCTTCTTCGGTGCGCCTGAGCGGCCGGGCGATGGCGAGGTGGAGGACGGCGAAGCAGAGCCCCGCCATCAACAGCAGGTCCAGCCCGAGGTAATAGGGGAGCAGGGCGCGCACCTGCGCCACCACTTCGCGGGCCGGGCTGCCCTCCGGCGTGTGCCGCTGGATGGCGTCGAGCAGCCGCACCAGCGGCGGCTGGACGGTGAGCCAGGTGACGCCGGTGGCCAGCGAGCCGAGCAGGAAGGAGATGCTGGCGAGGCGGAAGCTCATCGTTCAGTCCCTGCCGCCGAAGAGCCACTCCAGCCCGAGCGGCGAAAGCTTCGAGGCCAGGTAGGGCCCGAACAGCAGCACCTCCACCCCGGCCAGCGCGAGCCAGGGACCGAAGGGGAGGTTGCTCTTTCCCGGTCGCCACTCCACCTCCTCTCCCTCCGCGTCCTTTGGCTCATCGGGGATGGGCTGCAAAAGGAGCGAGTAGGGAAGCAGCGCCATCCGCCGAAAGAGAGACAGACCCGGCGCCAGGAAGGCCCAGCTCATGGTGGGCTCCGGCTCGGCGGCGCCGGCGCCGGCATCCTCGGGGGCGGGCGCGGCGCGGCCGGTGAGGAGCATCCGCACCCCGCCGTAGAGCGAGCCTTGCAGGGAGGCCAGTCCCAGCACCACCAGGAGCGGCCGGTGGGTGAGGAAGGCGCCGATGAGCCCGAAGAGGAACTTGTCTCCGGCGCCGAGGGCTTCCCGACGGAAGGCCTTCCAACCCACGTACTCCAGCAAGCGGAAGGAGAGAAACCCGACCGAAAGCCCCAGGGAGGCCGCCCAGAGCCGATCGAGCCCCATCGGCGCGGCCATGGCCAGGCCCACCACCATGCCCGGCACGGTCAGCTCCAGGGGGAGGAGCCAGTGCTCGGCGTCGATGAAGGCGAGGGCGATGAGGAGGGAGGCGAAGAGCAGCGCGGGCGCGAGCGGGTACTCCCAGCCGAAGCGGCGCCAGCAGGCGAGGAAGAGCGTGGCGGTGAGCAGCTCCACCAGCGGGTAGCGCACCGAGATGGGCTTCTTGCAGGCGCTGCACCGGCCACGGAGAGCGAGGAAAGAGAAGATGGGGATGTTCTCGTACCAGGGAATCGAGTGGCCGCAGCTCGGGCACCGGGAGCGGGGGCGCACGATGCTCTGCTCCGCGGGGAGCCGGGCGATCACCACGTTGAGGAAGCTGCCGACGACGAGTCCCAGCGCCGCGAGCCAAATAAGCGACAGCGGGCTCGAGGCCAGCAGCGAGAGCGTTTCCACGCGCGGCCCGATGCTAGCCACCGCCGGGAGCCAATGCACGCCGGCTTCGCGCGCGAGAGAGGAACCCTAGCTGCTCCTCCAGCTCGGGCGCCCTCAGCGGCAACCGGAGCGCCGCGGGCAAAAGCGCCTCCGCCTCCTCGAGCCGGCCGGCGCGGATGAAGTGCTCGATCGCCAGCGATAGGAGGAGAGGATCGCCGGCGCCGGCGTCCAGCTCCGCCCGGACGGCGCGGTCGAATGGCCGGGTAGGGAACGCGAACGCGGGGAAGCCGCGGAGGGCACGGGCGTAGGCCTCCAGCCCTTCCGCCGTCCTTCCCAGGCGGACCAGCGCGACTGCCCGCTGGTAGTGAGCGAGAGCAAGCTCGGGCGAAAGGGCGAGTGTAGCCTCGGCGTCGGCGAGCGCTCCGGCCGCGTCGCCCCACTGCAGGCGAGCTCGGGCGAGGGCGTAGCGCGCGCTCAGGGCGTCGTGCAGGGCGAACAGCTCCCCGCGCCAGGCTTCCGCCGGGCGGCCGGTGGCCTCGGAGCCGGCGACGGCCGACGCGAGCCCCTGGAGCGTCCCGGGGCGCTCTTCCAGCGACCGGAGGACTTCGGACATCGCCCCCTCTCGATCGCCTCGGCGAAGCAGGCACTCTGCCGCCCAGAGCGCCGGGTCGAGCGCCAGGTCGAACACCGCGGTGCGGAAGGCGGGCCCGCCGAGCCCGCGGACGGTCTCGAGCGCTTCGCCGCATCGGCCGGCCCGGTCCGCCAGGACCGCGAGCAGCAAGGCGTCGGTGTCACCGTCGGCCCCCCATCTCTCCGCAGCGAGATGCGCCGACTGCTCCGCCAGCTCTTCCGACTCGAAGGGGATGCCCCGAAGGTTCTGGGTGTGCACCACGAAGGGCTGGATGGCCTGGGCGAGCGCGAAGGTCGACCCGGCCTGCGCCAAATCTCCCGTCGCCAGGGAGCTCCGCAAGGGCTGCATCAGCTCGGACGTCTGGGAGGTGCGGGCGAGGAACCTGGCCGCGTCGCCCACCGCCCCCGGAACGAAGGAGGCGAGCACCGCGATGAGGCCGGCCGGCGCCCACCGGAGCAGCCTCGCCGGCTGCCGCAGCGAGACAATCAGATCGGCGACGAGCCAACCAGCGAGCGCGCAGGAGGCCGGCAACGCCGCCAGGCGGAAGCGGCTCACCACGTAGAAGGCGACCCCGGTGGCGAGGGCGCACAGAAGGAAGAGGGCCGGAAGGCCGACCGGGCGCCGCCGAATCAGCGCGAGCGCAAGCCCCCCGAGCGCCAGGAGGCCGAGGTGGTCGAGCCGGAGGAGCGGCAGGCGGCCCAGCGCGGACTCGGCCCTCCGTAGCTCGGCGATGTCGTGCGCCTCGGGTCCGTAGAGGAAGAAGGCCGCCTTCCGCATCAGCAGCCTCGCGTGGGCGCCCGGATGCCGCCGGGCAAACTCCAGGGCCTTCCGCGCCCAGTACCACTCGGCCTCTGCGGGGCGGAGCGCCCTCCCCTCCGCCGCCTCCGCGAATCGGCGGTACAGCTCGTGCGCCGCGTAGCGCTGGAGCTGCCGCTCCGCCTGCTTGAGCAGGTACGGAGGCTGGGCGCCGAGGCCGGTGCCCTCGGGGCGGTTGCCCATCTGGAAGACGGCGCCCGCGCTCATCATGGCCGCCGGGTGAGCCGAGAGGCCGCGCACCCACAGCGGCGGCGCGGCACCGAAGAGGAGCACCGCTGCCGCGAGGAGACCGCTGCCGGCGAGAGCTCGGCGCGCTCCGGCGCCGCGGAGCTTCCAGCCCACCCAGGCGGCCGCGGCGGCCCCCAGGAGCAGCCCGGTGGGCCGGAGCGAGGCCATCAGGCCGAGGGCGAGCCCCGCCGCAAGGAGCGCGACGCGGCGCCCCTTGGGCGTCAACTCGCCCTCCGCAGCGTGGAGCCTCGAGAGCGCCGCGAGCGCCGCCGCACCGAGCGCGCAGATGAGGAGGTCGGGCTCGAGCGCCGCCTCGTAGAGCAGGGCGGTGCCCGAGAGCGAGAAGGCGGCGGCGCCGGCCAACCCCGCGCCGCGGCCAAACCACCGAGCGCCGAAGGCATGGACCGCGAGCAAGCCGCCGCACCCGGCGAGCGCCTGGAGCCACCTCATCGCCCGCGGAGAGAGCGCCGCGTTGAGCAACAGGTAGAGCGGGCTGTAGTCGCCTCCTGCCTCGGAGCCCAGCCTGCCTTGCAAGAGGAGCGCGGCCGCCTCGGGGTACTTGGAGAAGCCGATGCTCGGGACGAGCGCCGCTCCGAGCCAGAGGTGCAAGCCGCACAGGGCGGCGAGCGCGATGCCGCTGGCGGTGGCCAGCCTTCTCACGCCGGTCCACATGGAATGACCGCGCTGCCGGCCCCCTTCGCCGAAGTTGCGATAGAAACCGATGGCTGCATGTACCGCGGACTCAAGCTGATCGCCATCGCGCCGGTCTTCAACGAGGCGGGGAAGATCGGCGAGGTGGTGCGCCGGACTCCTCGGGGGCTGGTCGACGAGCTCTTGGTGGTGGACGACGGGTGCACCGACGACTCTCCGCGGATCGCGAGGGAGCTCGGGGCCACCGTGCTACCCATGGGCAGGGTGGCGGGCGTGGGAGCTGCCATCCGGGAGGGCTACCGCCACGCCCTGCGGCACGGCTGCGACGTGGCGGTGGTGATGGCCGGCAACAACAAGGACTCGCCAGAGGAGATCCCGCTCCTCGTCGACCCGATCGCCGACGGCCGGGCGGACTTCGTCCAGGGCTCGCGCTACTTGAAGCCGAGCGCCCACTTCGGCTCGATGCCCATCTACCGCCGGGTCGCGACCCGGGTGCATCCGCTGCTCTTCTCGCTGGCCGCCCGGAAGTGGGTGACCGAGTCCACCAACGGCTTCCGCGCCGTGCATCGGTCCGTCCTGGCTGATCCACGGCTGGACCTGAATCAGCCCTGGCTCGACGCCTACGAGCTGGAGCCCTACCTCTACCTGAAAGCGATCCAGCTCGGCTACCGCACCACCGAGGTGCCGGTCACCAAGGTCTACCCGCCCCGGGCACTCGGCCAGACCAAGATGAGGCCGGTGACCGGCTGGTGGTCCATCTTGCGCCCGCTCTTCTACGTGGGGCTCGGCCTCCGCTAGCGCCACTCTCGCCACTAGCGGAAGTCGCGCCGGTTGAAGAGCAGGATCGCCAATGCGACGAGCACGGTCGAGTACCCCACGCTGTAGAGGGCCGACTGGAACACCTCTCCCAGCGGCGGGGTGACCTCGTAGGCGGCCGCGCCCCGGTAGTTCAACCGCTCGAGGTTCGGCAAGAGGTAGTACACCGCCTTTCCCGCGGCCCGCACCACTTCGCTCTTGGAGCGGGCCGACAGCTCGTACATGTCGTTGGCCAGGTGGCCGGCGAAGAACATGCCCACCGTCACCACCGAAGAAGTCACCTGCCCGCTGAAGCTGGACATCAAGAAGCCGAAGCTGGTGAGCACCAACAGCTCGAACCAGAGCACTCCGGCGGCGATGAGCTGAGGCGCGCTGGGCGAGATCCCGAACACGATGAGCTGAAGGAAGAACACCGCGCTCATCACCAGGAGCATCGCCCCCAGGGTGAGCATGTTCCCCGCCAGCCGCGAGACGAGGAACAGCCCGCGGGAGACCGGCCGCGACACCATGAGGAAGATGGTCCGGCGCTCGATCTCCCGGGTGAGCAGGCCGCTGGAGAGAAAGATGGCCATCACCGAGAGGAGGATGGCCATCGCCCCCAGCCCGAAGTCGGTGACCACCCGGCGCATGGTGTAGACGGTCACGTCCGCCATCACCGCCGAGGCCCCCACCAAGGCCAGGGTGAAGGCGGCGATCACCACGCTCACCCGGTTGCGGCGGGCCTCCCGGAAGCCGTTCCAGGCCAGGCTGGCGAAGACCCGAATCAATTGATCTCCCCTCCCACTTTTTGCTTCGCCCCGGCGACCGTCTCCATGAACAGGTCCTCGAGGGAAAAGCGCGCCGGCGAGAGCTGCGCCACCCGTCCACCCGCCGAGAGGACGGCCCGGAGGAGGCGCTGCCCCGCGGCGTCGTCGGTCCTCACCGTCACCCGCTGGCCGATCTCCTGCTCGAACTGGAGCGGCTCGCCCAGCGCCCGCACCTGCGAAAGCCCCAGCCCCTCGATCACCAGCTCCACCAGCGGCACCTGGGAGGTGACCAGGTCCCGGACGCTCCCCTCCTTCACCAGCTTGCCGGAGACCAGCACCGCCACCCGGTCGCAGAGCGCCTCCACGTCCGGAATGATGTGCGTGCAGAAGAGCACCGTGGTGCCGCGCGCCCGCTCGGCCGACACCAGATCGCGCATCTGCCGGCGGCCCACCGGGTCGAGCCCCGAGGTCGGCTCGTCGAGGATCAACAGCTTTGGCCGGGTGACGATCGCCTGGGCAAGCCCGATGCGCTGGATCATCCCCTTCGAGTAGCGGCGGATGGGCAGGGAGGCCGCGTGCTCCATGCCCACCTCTCCCAAGGTCTCGGCCACCCGGCGGTCGAGCTCGCGCCCAAAGAGCCCTCCCAGCGAGCCGGCGAGCCGCACGAACTCGGCTCCGCTCAGGTACTCGTACGGGGCGGGGTTCTCCGGCAAGAAGCCCACCTCCTGCCGGGCGGCGCAATCCTGAGAAGGTTGGCCGAACAGCCGCGCCTCTCCGCTCGAGGCCTGCACCAGGTTCATCAGGATCTTGATGGTGGTGGATTTTCCCGCGCCGTTGGGGCCGAGCAGCCCGTACACCTCGCCCGGCCGCACCGAGAGGCTGACGCCCTGGAGCGCCCGGACCTTCCGGTTCATGAAGAAGCCCAGCCGGTAGGTCTTGCTGAGCTCGCGGGTCTCGATGGGGAGGGGGGCGTCGCTCACGGCTAGCGCACCTCTTCGGCGGCGTCTCTGCCGAGCAGCTTCAATCGCTTCAAGGCGGCGGTCGAACGGGCCTTCCTATTCTCGCCGAGGACGATCTGGCCGCCGAGCGGATCCACCGGCAAGGACGGCAGGTCGCCTGCCTCCACCAGGGCGGCCACTGTCTCCGGAGCGCGGCCGGTGCGGGAGAGGTACGCGGCCGAGGCGGAGTCCACTTCGGTCAGCAGTCGCTCCAGCTCCAGCTCCTTCACCCGGCGCTGAAAGGTGGCGCGGGTCTCCGGATCGTCCGACCGGGCCAGCGACTGGGCGAGGGCCAGTCCGGCGTCGAAGTCCTTCGCCTCGGCGAGCATGCGGGTGGCCAAGAGGGGCAGCCACCTCGGCGCCCCCGGGACCTTGGAGACCTCGAGCAGTACCGTCGCGGCCCGCTGGGTTTCCTTGTGGTGTTCGCTGAGGTTGTAGGCGAGCAGGATGGCGAGCAGCACCTGGTCCGGAAAGCGGGCGTGGCCCTTCTCGAGGATCTTGGTGGACTCGGCGGTGTTTTCCCAATTGCCGTCGCCGAGGTGGACCGGCAAGGCGCCGCCCACGAAGAGGTAGATCGGCCGGAACTTCGGGTCCAGCTCGGACACCAGCTCGCCGTAGTCGTAGAGGTCCCGGTACTCCTCGGGCGTGTTGGCCCGGGTGACCGCCTGGAGCGTCTGCACCCAGTAGTAGTCGGTGAGCAGCTCCCGGTAGGGAGCCCCGATCACCTTCAGCACCTCGATGCGCGGCAGCATCGGGGGCAGATGCTTGCCGGGAGCCGGCCCTTGCCGCGGAGGTCGCGCCAGCCCGGCGACGACTCCGATGCCGAGCGCGATGCATGCGATGCAGAGTGCTTGCCGTCGCATGGACTTTAATAGTGCGCGTCAGCGCATGGTTCAAACGCCAGCGGCGACTAGGCTCAGGCCCAGTCGCCGCCTCTCTGCCCGGCAGCTCTTGCTACGGGCAGCTCACGTCGTTGTACGAGTTGAACGGGGTCCCGTCGACTTCCTTGGTGTCGTTGTTGCCGCACTTGGCGGCCACCACCGCACCGCCGGCGCCAGCGCCGCCGCTGGCCATGATGTGCCAGGAGTCGGCCTCGGTGTCGGTGTCGAGTTGCCCGGCGCAAGTCGCCTCGAACTGGGCAGTGGTGGTAGCGGCGGCGACAAGGCCGGTGGTGCCGGCGATGTAGGTTTCCTCGGTATTGCCGCCGTACTTGAAGGAGTCAACCTGGACGCCGACGTCAGTCGGGGCGGTGGTCTGCGTGGACGCGGTGCGGTTCGCCAGGGTCAGGCCGGCCTTGGACCGGTAGGAGTACCGGTTGGCCCGCTCGGGCTGGAAGCCCACCTCGTGCACGTACTCGGAATACCGATCGTATTCCTGCCTGAAGGCGCGCTCCGAGGTGAACAGCGACTTGAGGTTGGACTTACACTCGGACTGCTTCGAACGCGCCTGGAACCGGATGAAGTTCGGGATGGCGATCGCTGCCAGGATTCCGATGATCGCGACCACGATCATCAGCTCGATGAGGGTGAAACCACGCTTCCGAAGTCGCCTGAGCATCAGCCGCTCCTTGATGGGGTGAGAGAAGACCGCGTTTCTGCGCTTAGCAAAGCATGCGCCACACCGGGGGCGGCGGAAGTATGCCAGATTTCGGGAGGGGCGAGGTTTTTTCGATCCGGAGGGCCGTTTTTTGTCACCCCCGGTGCCGAAAAAGGCCACCCGCCAGCGCCAGGGGAAGGCGCCCGGGCCTCAGGGGCAGGAGACGTCGTTGTACGAGTTGAAAGCGGTCCCATCGACCTCTTTGGTTTCGTTGTTCCCGCACGCCGCCACGACGTCGTACCCGCGCCCGCGGGGGCCGGAGGCCGCGATGTGCCAAGAGTCGGCCTCGGCGTCAGTGTCGAGTTGTCCGGCGGCGGTGGCCGAGAAGATCGAGTCGGTGGTGGCCGCCACAGGGAGGCCAGTGGCGCCGGCGATGTACGCCGGCTCGACGATCCCCCCGTGTTTGAAGGTGTCCGCCTCGCTGCCCACGTTGATGGGATCGACGACCCTGGTGGACCCGATACGGCCCTCGAGGCTGCCGGTCGTGGTCCGGTAGGCATACCGATTTCCCCGCTCGGGGATGAACCCCACCTCGTGCACGTAGGGCGTGTAGCGGTCGAACTCCTGCATGAATGCCTGCTCCGCAGTGAAGAGCGACTTGAGATTCGTCTTTGCCTCGGACTGCTTGGAGCGCGCCTGCAGTCGCATGAAGTTCGGAATGGCCACCGCCGCGAGGATTCCGATGATTGCCACGACGATCATCAACTCGATGAGCGTGAAGCCGCTTCCCCCGTCTCGTCGCCGCATCAAGGGCTCCTTGGGCGTCCGAAGCTCGAACGCACGCTCGGCAGTGAGCAGCAAGCATGCCAGAAACCCAGCGAGGGCGGGGGCCCGGAATGACTGACGGGCCTCGTCACCTCCGTCCCCCCGAGCTGCGCGCGCCCGAGGCAAGCTGCCTGGCGAGCAGCGCGAGGTAGCGGGGGTTGTGAAAGAGGTACCGCCTCCAGAGCCGCCGGGGCTCGGTGGCAAGCCGGAACGCCCATTCCAGTCCGGCGCGCTGCAAAAGGGGCGGAGCCTGGCGAAGCCGCCCGGAGTGGAAGTCGAACGCCGCCCCCACGCCGAGGAGCACCGCGGGCAGGGACTGGTGGGCGGCCATCCATCGCTCCTGGGCGGGGCAGCCCAGCCCCACGAAGAGCACCCGCGCGCCGGAGTTCGAGATGGCCCGGCTGGCCGCGCCGTCCTCCTCCGGCGAAAGCGGCCGGAACGGAGGAGCCTCGGCGTAGGCGATCCGGAGCCGGGAGAACCTTCGCCCGAGGCGATCCACCAGCGGAGCAAGGTGCTCGGGACGGCCTCCGTAGAAGCCGACCGGGACGCCCTGCTCCGCCGCGGCGGCGCACACCCGGAGCATCAGGGTGGGCCCGTAGACGCGGGCCTGCCGGGGAACGCCGAGCAGGCGAAGCGCCCAGACGAGCGGCATGCCGTCGGGGGTGACCAGGCTCGCCCCGTTCACGGCTGCCTGGAAGCTCGGGTCGTCGTGGGCCTCCATCACCACGTGCACGTTGGCCGCGCACACGTAGCGGCCACCCTCTCGCGCCCATTCCAGGATGCGCCGGGTGGCCTGCTCGTAGCTCGTGGCGTCGACCCGGGTGCCCAGCACGTACCTCGAGCCAGCGGGCGCCTCGCCGTTCCGACTGTCCACACGGGCCGTCGTACCATACCCTCGCACGCCACAGATGAGCGGCCTGTCCATCGTCACCGCCACCTTCCGTGATCCCGAGGGCCTGAGGCGCACCCTCCGCTCTCTGATGCCGCTCGAGGGGCTGGGGCTCGTCCGGGAGCAGCTGGTGGTCGACTCCTCGCCGGAGTGGTCCGAGAAGGTGTTGGAGGCGCACTCGCCGCCGTGGCCGGTGCGCCACCTCATCGAGCCCGCGCGGGGAATCTACGCCGCGGTCAACTCCGGAATCTCGGCCTCCGAGGGCCGCTACCTCTGGCTCTTGCACGGCGGCGACACCCTGCGTGATCCGCCGCTCCTCGCGGAGATGATCCGCCGCCTCGACGAAGACGCCTCGCTCGATCTGGTCTGCGCCGGGGCGGAGCTCCATCGCGACGGAGAGCGGCTCTACCCCCGGCTTCCCAGCTTCACCTTCGCCGCCAGTCTGTGGGGCGCGAACCGGCTCTGCCACCAGGGAATCGTATATCGAAGGGTCGCGCTCGGCCGGGTCGGCCCCTTCTCCACCGAGTACCTGATCGCCTCCGACTACCACCACCATCTGCGATGCCTGGCCGCCGGGTGCAGGGCGCTGTGCATCCGAAGGCCGCTGGTGGATTTCGAGCTGGGTGGCGCTTCCGACGACCACCGGCGCTCGATGGCCGAGTGCCGGCAGGTGGCGCGCAGCCTCCGGCGCGAGCTCCCTCGGCCGTTCTACCTGAGCCACCTGGTCGCCCTCGAGGCGGAGGCGGCGCGCGTGCGGCTGGTCAAGGCGGTGGCCCAAAGCCCATTCTCGCCGCTGTTGCGGCCCCTCTGGCTGAGCCTGAACCGAGGCGTGCGGCGACTGCTCTGACGATGAGGCTGGTCAAGCTGACCACGGTCTATCCCGACTACCTCGCCCAGTTCGAGGCGCGGCGGCCCGAGCTTCGGGGACGCCCCTACACTGAGATCGCCCAGGCGCTCCACGACGACGCCTTTGGCTGGGCCGACTTCTGGTCGGGCGCGCTGGCCGGCCTGGGCCACCAGTCGCACGAGCTGACCATCAACTTCGAGTCCCTCCAGCGCGCCTGGGCCCGCGAGCACGGCTTTTCGCCTGGGCCGGACTGGTCCTTCGACATCGCCGCCGCCCAGGTCCGCGCGCTCGATCCCGACGTGCTCTGGTACGATCACCACGAGCCGCGGCTGCTCGCGAAGCTCCGAGAGGTGCTGGGCCGGAGGCCGATCATCGGCTGGGCAGGCAGCTCGATTCCGAAGACCGAGGCCTGGGGCCTGATGGACCTGGTGCTCTCCTGCGCACCGGAGACCGTGGCGGCGCTGCGGTCGCGGGGAATCCGCGCCGCCCAGCTCCACCACGGGTTCGACCCGCGGATCCTCGACCGGCTGGGCAGCACCCAAAAACGGCACCGGGTCACCTTCATCGGGCAGCTGCGAGAGGGCCAGGCCTATCACGAGGGGCGCAGGAGGCTGCTCTCGGAGCTGGCGCTCCAAGTCCCGCTCGAGATCTACACGCCGACTCCCTCGCCGCGAGGGGCGGCGGTGGAGCTGGCCAAGCGCGGTCTGTACTGGCTCCTCCAGGCCGCGCGTTCGGCGGGAGTGCCGGATCGGATCATCGGCCGGATGCCGCTGCTCCGAGGAGCTGCCGCGTGGGACTCGCCGCCTTCGCACCGAATTCCCGAACGGCTCTCGTCCTCGATTCGGCCGGCGGTCTACGGCATGGAGATGTTCCGGGTGACCGCGGGCTCCACGCTCGCGCTGAACGCCCACGCCGATTCCTCTTCCACCCACGCTTCGAACATGCGGCTGTTCGAGGTCACCGGCGTCGGCACCTGCCTGGTCACCGACTGGCGCGAGAACCTCCCCGAGCTGTTCGAGCCGGACCGGGAGGTGGTCGCCTACCGGACGAGCGACGAGTGCGCGCGGAAGATCCGCTGGCTGCTCGAGAGCCCGGAGGAGCGAAGGAAGATCGCCGCGGCCGGTCAGGATCGGTGCCTGCGCGACCACACCTATGCTGCCCGCGCGCGCGAGCTGGTCCGGCTGATTCGCGAGCTGAGCGTCCCCGAGCACTCCGGGTCCGCGAGTTGATCCGCCTGCGCCTCAAGGAGTACGAGCAGCGCGTCTGGGGACGCCAACCATGAGGCTGCTCAACCTGGGTTGCGGAGAGGTGTACCACCCGGACTGGGTCAACCTCGATCTCCACCCGGCGGGGCCGGGCGTCCTCCGGCACGACCTGTCGCGGCCGCTGCCCTTCGGCGACCGGGAGTTCGACGCGGTGTACTCCTCGCACACCCTCGAGCACCTCAGCTCCGAGGCGGCTCACCGCCTGATGTCCGAGCTGGTGCGTGTCCTGCGCCCGGGAGGACACGCGAGGGTGGCGGTGCCGGACCTCGAGCAGATTGCCCGGCTCTACCTCGAGCGGCTGGAGGGCGCCGAGCGGGGCGAACCGGGCGCCGAGGCGGACTACGATTGGATGGTCCTCGAGCTATTGGATCAACTCGTCCGCGAGCAGCCGGGCGGGCGGATGCTGGGGCACCTGGCGGGGCAGCCGGTGCCGAACGCGGACTTCGTCCGGCGGAGGATCGGCCACGAGCTGGACTCCATCCTCCGGCCGCCGCCGGAGCGCTCGCTGCTCGAACGGCTCAGGGGAAAGACGATCGCGGGCCTTTTGGACCGGGCGCGCGAGGCGGCGGGAGCCATCGCCGCACGCGCGCTGGGAGGACCGCCACTTTCCTCCCGGCTGCGGCTAGGTCGAATGGCCTCCTCGGGCGAGCTGCACCGCTGGATGTACGACCGGTTCTCGCTCCGCCGCCTGCTCGAGCGCCACGGACTCAACGACGTCCGCCGCTGCGACTGGCGCGAAAGCCGCATCCCGGGATTCGCCGGCTACGGGCTCGAGGCGGTCGGAGGCGAGCCGAGAAAGCCCGATTCGCTCACCATGGAAGCCACCAAGCCGTGATCGAAGATCCCGCGCGCAACGACAACCGCGCCTACGACTATCGCGACAGCCCGGAGTCCTTCCGCGCCGAGTACCCGGTGGTGGCCTCGATGGTGACGCCCGGGGCACGCGTGCTGGATTTCGGATGCGGGAACGGCTCGCTGCTCGCCTACCTTCGGGACCGCCTGGGCTGCACCGGCTCGGGGATCGAGCTTACCCCGAGCGGGTCGGCCCACGCCCGGGCGAAGGGTTTCCGCATCGTGGAGGGCCGCCTCGACGAGCCCCGCCCGGAGTTCGGACCGGACGAGTTCGACTTTGCCCTCTGCAACGTGACGCTGCAGATGGTGATGTACCCGGAGCGGGCGCTGGCCGAGATGCGGCGAGTCGCCCCCAGGCAGGTGGTGACCTTTCCCAATTTCGCCCACTGGCGAAACCGCCTCGACCTGCTCCTCGCTGGGCGGATGCCCCGGGAGCTGCTCTACGGCTACCGGTGGTATTCCACCGGGCACATCCACCAGTTCTCGGCGCGGGACTTCGAGGAGCTGTGCGCGGCGAGTGGCCTCGCCATTCGCCGGCTGGAGCTGGTGGACGGCCCCAGCGGACCTTTGCGCTCCGCGCTGTCCCGGCGCTTTCCCAACTTTTTGGGGCGCATCTGCGCGGCCCTCCTGGAGCGCGCTTGAACCACTACTGCACCCTCTTCGACAGCGCCTACCTCACCCGAGGGCTTTCGCTGTACCGCTCGCTGGAGAGGTGCGGCGAGGACTTCCGCCTCCACGTGTTCTGCTTCGATTCGCTCTCGCACTCGGTGCTCGAGCGGCTGCGGCTTCCGCGGATGAGCCTGGTCCGGCTGGAGGAGTTCGAGACCCCCGCCCTGCTCGCGGTCAAGCCCACCCGGACGCGGGCGGAGTACTGCTGGACCTGCACCTCGCACACCATCGCCCACTGCCTGGACCGCGGCCTGCCCGAGGTCACCTACCTGGACGCGGACCTCGGCTTCTTCCAGCGGCCCGGGCTTTTGCTGGAGGAGTGGCGGAGCCAGCAGGCCTCGGTGCTGATCACCGCCCACCGCTACGCCGAGGAGTATGACCAGTCGGCGCAAAGCGGGGTGTACTGCGTGCAGTTCATCTCCTTCCGCGCCGACCAGCGCGGCCTCACGGTGCTCCGCTGGTGGCAACAGCGCTGCCTGGAGTGGTGCTACGCGCGCTTCGAGGATGGAAAGTTCGGCGACCAGAAGTACCTGGACGATTGGCCGGAGCGCTTTCAGGGGGTTCACGTGCTGGAACACCCAGGGGGTGGCGTCGCCCCGTGGAATGCGATCCGCTACCGCTTCCGGCAGGGCCCGCGCGGGCCGCAGGCCGATGGCGTGGATGTCGTCTTCTACCATTTCCACCATCTCGTCCTGCTCACCGACGGCGCGGTCAACCTCTGCGCCGGCAGGTACCGTCTCCCCGCCGGAGCCCAGAGGTGGCTCTACCACCCCTACGTCGCCGACCTCGCGGAGGCCCTGGCCCTCGTCCGCTCGGTCGAGCCGGGCTTCGACGCCGGAAGGCTCCCACCGCGCCGAGGCTGGCGGGCCTTCCTCTCTGGCCTCAAGATGAGGGCGGAGCGCATCCATCATGTCGTTCGCTGGTAAGAACGCCGTCGTCACCGGCGGGCTGGGCTTCATCGGCAGCAACTTGGCGCGCCGCCTCCTGGAGGAGGGCGCCCGGGTGACGGTGGTGGACTCGCTCGCGCCGAAGTGCGGCGCCAACCGGCACAACCTGGCCGACGTGCTCGACCGGATCCGGCTGGAGGAGGCGGACCTGTGCGGCCGGCTGCGCATCGGCCCCTTGCTCGAAGGCGCGGACTTCGTCTTCAACCTCGCGGGCCGGATCAGCCACCTCGACAGCATGACGGCGCCGTTCGAGGACCTCGCCATCAACGGCCAGGCGCACCTCTCCCTGCTGGAAGAGATTCGGGGGCGATGCCCCCTGGCCACCGTGGTCTACGCGAGCACCCGGCAGCTCTACGGGCCTCCCCGCTACCTGCCGGTGGACGAGGCGCACCCGGTCTCGCCGGTGGACATCAACGGGGTGCACAAGTTCTCGGCCGAGCAGTACCACTTGCTGTTCGCGCGCCACTACGGGCTCCGGGCCTGCGCCCTGAGGCTCACCAACACCTACGGACCGCGGCAGGCGCTCTCTCACCCGCGGTTCGGCTTCGTCGGCTGGTTCATCAACCGGGCCCTCACCGGCCAGCCGATCGAGCTGTTCGGAGACGGCGCCTACCTCCGGGACCTGAATCACGTGGACGACGTGGTGCAGGCCTTCCTCCTGGCCGCGGGCGCGGAGGCCTGCGCCGGAAGGGTGTTCAACTTGAGCGGCCCTCGCGCCTCCCTGGAGCACATCGCCCAGGTGTTGGCGAAGACGGGGGGCGGCTGCCCGGTAGTGAAGGTGGAGTACCCCGCACAGCTCCGGAAGCTGGAGATCGGCGACTACTACGGCTCCTCGGAAGCCTTCGCATCCGTCACCGGCTGGCGCGCCAACCCGGACTGGGTCGGGGATCTCGCTCGAACCGTGGAGTGGTTTCGCGGCCGGCTGCACCACTACCTTCCGGCGGAGGGCGGCCGGTGAGAGTCCCGTTCTTCGACCTCGGCCGGCTCGTGGAGGAGCAGCGCGCCGAGATCGACGCCGCGGTAGGCGCCGTCCTCGCGGGAGGCTGCTTCATCCTCGGCCCGCAGCTCCGGCGCTTCGAGTCCGAGCTGGGCGCGGCCCTTTTGGGCAAGGCGGGGAGTGGACAGGTGGTGGGCTGCAACTCGGGGACCGACGCCATCGCCCTCTCGCTGCTCGCGCTCGGCATCGGCGCCGGCGACGAGGTGATCACCGTCTCCCACACCGCAGTCCCGACTGCTTCGGCGATCCGGTCGGTGGGGGCAACTCCGGTCTACCTCGACATCAAGGAAGACACCTGGCTGATGGACCCCCGCTGCCTGGAGGCGGCGCTCACGCTACGGACCCGCGCGGTGGTGCCGGTGCACCTGTACGGCAACCCGGCCGAGGTGCTCCTCATCGCCGAGCAACTGGCGCGGCTGGGCCGAACCGACGTCGCCGTCGTCGAGGACGCCGCCCAGGCCCAGGGCGCCTCGGCGGCGGGCGCCATGGTGGGCACCGTGGGCCGATTCGGAGCCTTCAGCTTCTACCCCACCAAGAACTGCGGCGCCCTGGGAGACGGCGGTGCGGTGTTCGCCCGTTCCGAGGCCGACGCGGAGCGGGTCCGCGAGCTGAGGCATTACGGCCAGAAGGACCGGGGGCTCCCAAGGCATCCGCGCGCGCTGAACAGCCGCCTGGACGAGCTGCAGGCCGCCATCCTCACGGTGCGGCTGGGGAAGGTGTCGGAGTGGAACGCCCGGAAGGCGCGCATGGTGCAGCGGTACCGGAGCGAGCTTGGAGATCTGCCGGTGCGCTTCCAGACGGTCTCCGAGCGGTGCGAGCCCGCCTGGCACCTCTGCGTGATGGAGGTCGAGTCCGGCCAAGTCCGGGACCGGCTGCTCCGGCATCTCGAGCGCGACGGGGTGCAGGCGCTGGTGCACTACCCCTCCCCCAATCACCTGGGCCAAGTGGGCGCTTGCTCCCTTCCGGTCACCGAGGCGCTCTCGCCGCGGATCCTCTCGCTCCCGATGAACGCAGGCCTCCGGGAGGACGAGCAGGCACAGGTGATCGACTCCGTCCGCCGCTTTCATGGCCGCTGAGCACGAGCCCTCGCGCTTCGGTGGCTTCGCGCTATGGTCGCCGCCCGCGATGCTGAGCGTGTTCACCGTCCCCAAGCCGTTCCGGGGACATATCGGACTCATCCAGCGCAACGCCGTGCGGAGCTGGACGCTTTTGCGGCCGGCTTGCGAGGTGCTGCTGCTCGGGGACGAGGAGGGCACTTCCGAAGTGGCGAAGGAGCTCGGCGTCGCCCATCTGCCGGAGGTGCCGAGAAACCGCCACGGCACTCCCTTGGTGAACGGACTGTTCGAGCTGGCCCAGAAAAGGGCGAAGCACCCGCTTTTGGCCTACGTGAACGCGGACATCGTCCTCTTGGGCGACTTCACCTCCGCCGTCTCCGCGGTCGCGCGAGAGAAGTCCTGCTTCCTCATCGGCGGCCAAAGGTGGGACCTCGATGTGCGCGAGCCGCTCCGCTTCGAGGACGGCTGGGAGGAGCAGCTGCGCGCGAAGGTGTCCAAAGAGGGCAAGCTCCACCCGGTGACCGGGATCGACTACTTCGTCTTTCCCCGAGGCCTCTGGAGCGAGATACCGCCCTTCGCGGTGGGCCGGACGGCCTGGGACAACTGGCTGTTGTACGGCGCGCGCAAGGCGGGGGCGCCACTGGTCGACGCCACCGCCGCGGTGACGGCGGTGCATCAGAATCACGACTACGCCCACGTGAGCGGCGGCGAGGCTGCGGTGTGGAACGGGCCCGAGGCCGCGGTGAACCGCGAGCTCTCTGGCGAAGCCGGGGCCACCTACACGCTGCTCGACGCCACGCTTCTCCTCACGCCCCGCGGCCTGACTCGCCCGCTCGACCGCGCTCACCTGGTCCGGCGGGCCGATGCGCTCGCCCTCGAGCATCCCCTTCTCAAGCCCCTGCTCCGGCTGGCGCGCTCGGCTTGGGGGCTGGCGCGGCGATTCCGGACCCGCCTGGGGGAGACCAACGCCAATGCCTGAGGCGATCTCCATCGTCGGGCTGGGGAGGCTAGGCGCTCCGATGGCGGCGTGCCTGGCCCACAAGGGCCTGCGGGTGATCGGAGTGGACAGCTCGCCGGCGAAGGTGGCTGCGCTTGCCAGGCGAGAGCCGCCGGTGCACGAGCCCGGCCTCGCGGAGGTATTGGCGAACGCGCCGGGGGAAATCACTGCCACGATGGACCTGCACGAGGCGGTGCGCGATTCCGGCGTCACCTTCATCGTGGTCGCTACGCCGAGCGATCCGGGCGGCGGATTCTCCCTGTCCCAGGTCCTCCCGGTCTGCGAGGGGGTGGGACGCGCGCTCAGGGAGAAGGCTTCCTACCACCTGGTGGTGCTGACCAGCACGGTGATGCCTGGGGCCACCGGGGGCCAGGTGCGGCCGCTCCTGGAGGATCGGAGCGGCAAGACATGCGGGAGGGAGCTCGGCCTCTGCTACAACCCGGAGTTCATCGCCCTGGGGAGCGTGGTCCGCGACTTCCTCAACCCCGACTTCGTGCTGGTCGGCGAGTCGGACCGCCGCGCGGGCGACCTACTCGAGGCGCTGTACCGCCGGGTGCTCGACCGGCACTCTCCCCTGGCCCGGATGAGCTGGGTGAACGCCGAGCTGGCCAAGCTTGCGGTCAACACCTACGTCACCACCAAGATCACCTTCGCGAACATGCTGGCGCGCATCTGCGAGCGGCTCGACGGCGCCGACGTGGACGTGGTGACCTCGGCGCTCGGCCTCGACTCCCGCATCGGCAAAAAGTACCTCAAGGGGGCGATCGGGTATGGCGGCCCATGCTTCCCCCGGGACAACCTCGCGCTGGCCGCCCTGGCTCGCGGGATCGGAGCCCCCGCCGATCTGGCCGAGGCCACCGACCGGACAAACCGCGGCGAGGTCGAAAGGCTGGCCGAGCGGGTGCTGCAGCGCCTTCCCCGCGACGGCACCGTGGGCGTGCTGGGCCTTTCCTACAAGCCGGACACCGACGTGGTGGAGGAATCCCAGGGACTGTTGCTCTCGCTCAGGCTCGCCTCCGCGGGCATCCCGGTGGTGGCCTTCGATCCTCTCGCGAACGAGAGCGCCCAGCGGGCCGCCCCGGGCGCCTTCCAGCTAGCTCCCACCCTGGAGGAGTGCGCGCGCCGGGCGGACTTGCTCGTGCTCGCCACACCCTGGCCGCAGCTCAAAGAGCTGGAGGTGCTGCTCTCTCGCCCCGCCTCTAGGCGGGTGGCGGTGATCGACTGCTGGCGGCAGCTCGACCCGGTCCTCTTGAGCGGAGTGGCGGAGTACCTCCCGCTGGGCATCGGAAGCGGAGCGCCTCGTGCGCGCCGGGAGGAGAAGTGACGGAGCCCGTGCAATCCGCTCCGGAAGGGAAGGTGATCTTCATCCGGCCCAGGTCGGGCTGGGTAAGGGTCGACCTGCGGGAGCTGTGGGAGTACCGCGAGCTGTTGTGGGTGCTCGCCTCGCGGGACATCCGGGTCCGCTACAAGCAGACGCTCCTCGGCGTGGCCTGGGCGGTCCTGCAACCCACCGCCGCGGCGGCGGCGTTCACCCTCTTCTTCGGGCACTTCGCCCAAATCCCTTCCGATGGCGCGCCCTACGCGCTGTTTGCCTTCGCCGCCCTGGTCCCGTGGACGTACTTCGCCCAGGCGCTGTCGGGGTCGGCGGGAAGCTTGGTCGAGCACCGCGCGGTGATCACCAAGATCTACTTCCCTCGCCTCTTGCTCCCGCTCGCGCCGCTCTTGGCCGGATTGCTGGACTTCGCGCTGGCGATGGCGCTCCTCTTCATGGCGCTGCTGGCCCATGGGCGCGTCCCACAGATGGGAATGCTGGCCCTGCCCGCGTTCCTCGGGCTGACGGTGATGACCGCCCTCGGCACCGGCCTGTGGCTGGCCGCCCTCAGCGCGCTCTACCGGGACTTCCGCCACGTCGTCCCCTTCTTGCTCCAGCTTTGGTTGTTCGCCTCGCCGATCGCCTACCCGGCGAGCATCGTGCCCGAGCGGTGGCGCCTGTTGTACGGGCTCAACCCGATGGTGGGGGCGATCGAGGGGTTCCGCTGGGCGCTCTTGGGCACCACCGCCCCGCGGGGGGAACTCTTGGCCGCCTCGGCGCTCACCGCGCTGCTCCTGCTTCTCACCGGCGCCGCCGCGTTCCGGCGGCTGGAACGGACCTTCGTGGACGTGGTCTAGCGTGAGCGCAATCGCCATCAAGGCCTCCGGCCTCGGAAAGCGGCACCGCCTCGGAGGGCGGTCGCGGTACCTCACCTTGCGGGAGGCGCTGGTGTCGCTGGCGAGAGCTCCGTTCGCCCGCGCCTCCAAGAGGGATTCCAAGGGCTTCCTCTGGGCGCTCCGCAACGCCTCCTTCGAGATCAGCCACGGGCAGGCGGTGGGGGTCGTGGGCCGAAACGGCGCCGGCAAGTCGACGCTCCTCAAGCTGCTCGCGCGCATCACCGAACCCTCCGAGGGCAGCGCCTTGGTGCACGGCCGGGTGAGGTCCTTGCTCGAGGTCGGCACCGGCTTCCACCCCGAGCTGACCGGGCGGGAGAACGTCTTCCTCAACGGCGCCATCCTCGGAATGAAGCGGGCGGAGATCGCCCGGAAGTTCGACGAGATCGTCTCCTTCGCCGGGGTGGAGCTGCACCTCGACACCCCGGTGAAGCACTACTCGAGCGGGATGTACGTTCGCCTCGCCTTTGCGGTGGCCGCCCACCTCGAGCCGGAGATCCTCCTCATCGACGAGGTGCTCGCGGTGGGCGACGCGGCCTTCCAGCGGAAGTGCCTGGGGCGGATGGACGAAGTCGCCCGGGGCGGCCGGACGGTGCTGTTCGTGAGCCACCACCTGAACGCGGTGCGCCGCCTCTGCGGCCATTGCCTGTGGCTCGACGGCGGGGAACTCAAGCGGTTCGGCCCGACCGGGGAGGTGGTCTCGGCGTACGAGGCCTCGCTCCTCGCCGACCCCAGGGCAGCGGGGCCGGAGGAGCGCCACGCGCGCTTCACCGGTTGGAGCCTGGGCGACTCGGGGAGTGTGCACGTCCTCGACACCCTCGGCACGGCCACCGTCCACTTCGAGTTCGAGACACCGCAGCCGATCGAGCGCGGGCGGCACGGCATCACCCTCCGTGACCACGCCAATCAGATCGTCTGGGGCTGGGCGGTCTCCGGGCTCAAGTTCCCCCGCGGGCGGAACCGGCTCACCTACCGCTTCTCCAGCCTGCCTCTGCGGCCGGGGGCGTACCAGTGGCAGGTCACCCTCTTCGAGGAGGACCGGATGCTGGACGAGTGGTATGGGGCCCCGGCGATGACGATCGACACCGAGGTGCTCGCGGACTGCCGAGACGAGTTTGCCGGGCTGTTGAATCTCCCCTTCGAGTTCGTTCCTGGCCCCAAGGAGGACTGACGGCCCACCTGAGGAGGGCGCAGATGCGGCGGGTCAACTTTCCGCTCTGGGTACCGGAGTGGCTCTACCAGCCGGTTCACCGCTGGCGCACCCGCCGGAGACCCGCCCAAAACCTGGAGGGAGATCGCGACGTGGAGTGGTCCTACGTCTCGGCGCGGATGCCCGAAGGGCCCGGCGAGGCCCTGGAGGTGGGCGCGGGCGGAAGCCCGCTCTCTCTGGTAGCCGCGCTCAAGGGCTTCCAGGTGACCGCGATCGATCTTTGGGCCGCGCCGCGGCCGTACGAGCTCTCCGCGCTCGAGGACGTGGAGGGAGACCTGCTCACCCTCCCCCTTCCGGAAGGGCGGTTCGACCTCGTCATCAACTGCTCGGCCATCGAGCACGTCGGGCTCTCCGGCCGGTACGGAGTGGCGGTAGAGCGCCCCGAAGGAGACCTCGAGGCCATGGCGCGGCTCCGCTCCCTCTTGCGCCCTGGCGGGCTGATGGTGATGACGATTCCGGTGGGGGTGGATGCCGTCTTCCGGCCCTTCTGCCGAGTGTACGGAGAGGCGAGGCTGCCCCGCCTGCTGGAAGGCTACGAGGCGCGGGAGGAGCGCTACTTCGTCAAACGAAAGGCGAACCGGTGGCAGGCCGCTCCCCGCGCCTTGGCCCTCTCCTTCCCGGCGCGCGTCTGCTCGGAGGATCCGCGGGAGAACGCCTACGCGCTCGGGTGCTTCGTCTTGGCCAAGCCCTCGCCCTGAGGGCTCCGAGGCTGTGAGTCTTCCCCCTCCCGTCGCCGGGCGGCCGATCTGCTTCGCCGGCCGGCGTCGGAAGCCCTCGCAATACCGACAAGTATTCCTTCGGGCTTCCTCCTTGGGCGGCTCGCACCTCGACCGCCGGGCTCGGTCC
>JACPVI010000009.1 GCA_016191815.1 Myxococcales bacterium | reverse complement strand
TGGTGCTGGTCGGGTAGCGCGAGCGCAGTCGCGAACCTTCGCGGCAACGCGGATGCGCGGCCTCGCCCCGGCCCAGGAGTAGGCTTCGCGACCCAGGCGGCGTTATGCGAACCCGTCGCCCAATTTCCGGGCAAGCTCTACGTACAGAGCGGAGCGGTCTTCACCGAGCTCAAGCCGCTCGCCTTCGACAAGCAGCACGTCCGGGTGGACGCGAGCATGAACTACCGCAAGCGGGGGCTGCGCTACTTCTCCGGCTTCGACTTCGCCCTGGTCGCCCAGTACACCGCGGTCAACCGCGAGGCCCACGACATCGACGTGGCCTTCGTCTTTCCGATCGAGGTGGACAAGTCGCAGGTTCTGCTCTCCGAGCTTTCCTTCGCGGTGAACGGGGCCGAGGCGGACCTGGACCTCGGGGAGGCCCGCAACCGCCTGGTCTGGACCGGCCGCATCGCGCAGGGCCACAGTTGCGACTTCACCATCCGCTATCGGGCCCGCGGGCTGGACTCGCTGGTCTACAAGATGGACCCCTCGCTGCCGGCACGGAACGTACGCCTCCACGTCTCAGTGAGAGGCGGCGACAATTACGACTATCCGCCCGACGTGCTCTCCGCCGCGTCGGTGGTGCAGACCGAGGACGCCATCGCGCTCGACTGGGCTTACCCCTCGCTCGAGTCCGGGGTCAGCCTGGGGCTCGTCCTGCCCTCGGAGAAGACGTTCGACTCGATCATCGCCACCATGGCGCGAAGATCCTGGGTGCCGTTCCTCGCCCTCTTCGCCCTGCTCGGAGCGCTCGGTGTGCGGCACCGCCGCCCGCCGGCCATCTACGAGGCCTACCTCCTGGCCGCGGTGTTCGGGTTCTTCTTCGTGCTGCTCGCCTACCTCGCCGCATTCATGAACTTCTACCTGGCCTATGCACTCGCCACCGTCGGGCTGGGCGCGGCGTTCGTCGCCTTCCTCAAGCGGATCTTCCACCGCGAGCGCGCCTGGGTCCTGGCGGCGGCGTGGACCTCGACGGTGGTGATCCCCTCCGCGGCGGTGATCGCGCAGGGGTACACCGGCCTCATCTACACGCTCGAGATCCTCGCCGCGCTGCTCGGGCTGATGGCGCTTGCTACCAGCGCCGCGGTGAGGGCGTTCCTCTCCGATCTCACCCGGGGCCAAGCCCCCCAGGAGGCGCCGTAAGCCATGCTCGCCAAAGCCATCCTCGCCCTGCTCACTGCCGCACCCGCCTCCCCCTCGGGGACGGCCACCGTCCCGCTCTCCGAGCTGATTGGCCTCTACGGTGACTCGGGCCGCCCGGGCGCCTCCCCCGCACCTCCGGTGGACGCCCTGGTGGTGAAGAACCAGCTCACCGGCCGGCTCTTGCCCGACGCGATCGCCGTGCAGGCCCACTTCGAGGTGCGCGTGCTCGCCTCCGACCGGTGGACTCGCGTCGGCTTGCTCCGGCTCGGCCCGGACGTCTACCCCACGGAGCTGCCGAGCGTGGAAGGCGCCACCATTGCTCCCCTCGGCGACGAGCTTTGCCTGGTGACTCAAAAGCCCGGCGCATACTCCTTCGACGTGGGCCTGTCGGTGCGAGCGGCGGCCTCGGGGAGCCAGCGCCGCGCGCAGCTCGAGGCCGGCTCCCACTCCGTGCCATCGCCGCTCAAGCTCGAGGCCGACCCGGCCCTGTTCGTGGTGCTCGGCCGCGCCCACGGCGCCCCGGGCGCGCGGGAGGTCTTCCCCGAGGGCCGCGTCTGGAGCCTTTCGTGGCGGAGCGCCGTGCCGGCCAAATCGGAGGTGAAGCCCTCCGCCCGCCCGCCGCTCGAGCCGACCATTCCGCGCGCGGCCGCGAGCTGGGTCTCGACTCTGGAAGGCAAGGCGAAGCTCAGGATCCGCTACTCGCTGAGGTTGGACCGCGAGCGGGAGGTCGAGCTGCAGCTCCCCGAGGCTCACCAGCTCGAGCGCGTAATGGTGAACGGGGTGCCCACAGAGCCCCGGGGGCGGGACGGCGTCCTGACCGTGTCGGTGGCTCCATCGAGCGTCGGGCAGACGGCCGGCACCCTGGAGGTGGTCATGGTCCGGGACCTCGGCACCTTCCACCTTTCCGGGCGGGTCCGCCTCTCCTTGCCGAAGGTGTCCTGGCCGATCACCGAGCTGACGGCCCGCGCCCACCTTCCCTCGGTATTCAACTACCGGCGCGAGGGTGGAAGCCTCGAACCCTACGAGCCCGAAGCGGAGGAGCCGGCCGACGAGCACGGGCCCCTTCCGGGAAAGGTGCTCCGCTTCCGCCAGTTCCTGGTGTCCGCCTCCGCGCCTTCTTTGGAGCTTGGGTACTCGGTGGACATCGCCGACAGCTATTTCCGCTGAGCCGCCACCGCGAACGCGGCACCCTTCCCCTCGGAGGGAAGCAGCTCGAGACGCGCGCCGAAGGGCCGGAGCATGGCAACGGCAATCGGAAGGCCGAGCCCGGTGCCGCCACGGTCGCGGGCGGTGGTGAAGAACGGGTCGAAGATCCGGGCCCGATTCGCCTCGGAGACGCCCGGCCCTTCGTCGCGCACCACCACCCGGACCGCCGGAGGCGCCCTTTCGACCGAGACGTGCACCGCGATCTCGTCTCCTCCGTGTTGCCAGGCGTTGCAGCAGAGCTGCCAGAGCACCGACTCCAAAACCTCCGCCGGCAACGCGATTCTTCCCTCGCAGGGCGCGACCCCGATCCGCCGCCCGGAGGCGGCCGCGCGCCCCGCCAGCGCGGAGAGCACCGGGGCGAGCTCGGCCTCCTCCGCGGCGGGCACCATCGAGTCGGCCCTGGCCAGCTCGAGCAGCCGGCGGACCAACTCGGTGAGCCGCTTCGCGTCCTGCTCGACGTTGGCCAGGAAGCGGTCGCGCTGCTCCGCCGACATTGCGCCGGCGCTCCCGCGCAGCAGCTCCACCGCGCCCTGGATCGAGGAGAGCGGCGTCTTGAACTCGTGCGACACGTTCGCCGCGAACGAGCGGATGTACTCGCTGCGCTCGCGAAGGGTGGCGGCCATGGCCGCGAGCGCCTCCGACAGCTCCGCCAGCTCCTGCACCACCGGCCGTCCGATCGGTTCGAAGCCGGATGGCTCGTTGGCGGTGATCGCCCGCGCTTGCCTAATCAGCGACCGCACCGGCCTCAACACCAGCGCCGCTGCGGCCAAGGAGACCAGCGCCACCACCCCCAGGAGCACCACTCCGGTGGCGCTGAGGTTCCAGCGGTCGGCGTAGACGGCCCTCGCCAGAGTCATCGGCGTTCGCGAGAGCAACACCGCTCCCCACACCCGGTCGCCCTCGAGAATCGGCAGCGCCACCGAGACGCGGATTCCGGTGTTCCGGCTCAATGACTCGAGCGGAGCGTCGCCGTGCTCGGAGAGCCGCCGCCGGAGCCGGCTGTTCGGCTCTCCCCGCAAGGCGCGCGCCACCTCCTCGCGGCCCAAAAGCGAGGTGCCTTCGCCCGAACCGCTGCTCGCCACCACCACGCCCCGGGCGTCCACCACCCGGATCCCGGCGAGGGTGGCGCGGGAGGTCCGCACCAGCACCGGGTTCAAGCGCTCTCCGGCGCGGCGCGCGCGAGCGTCAGCGGGACTCCCGGACGCCGGTGGGTCGCTCGGTGGCGGGTGGAGCTCGGCGGAGGCGCTGAGCGCGGGGAGGATCGGCCGCAGCTCGCCGCCCGCCGGCAAGGGGAACGGCCACGGCGCGGTCCTCGGGGCGCCATACTCCGCGGCCCCCGCTTGATCGCGCAGGAGATTGTGGAACGCCTCGGAGATCACCACGCCCTGGGCGATCAGCTCGCTCTCGGTCTGGCGGACGAGCTGGTCGTCGTAGACGCGCACCCCAACCAACCCGGCGAGTGCCAGGGCGAAAGCAGAGAGGCCCACCGCGGTGAACACCATCCACAGCCGCGGCCGGGTCCGCGCGCGCTCAGCGGCTGGCGAGGCGATATCCAAGTCCGTGCACCGTCTCGATCACGTCTCCGCCCACGGCGGCGAACTTCTGCCTGATGCGGCGGACGTGGCTGTCGATCGTCCGATCGCTCACCACCACGTCCTCGTAGGCGCGCTCCATCAGCTCCTCGCGGGTGAAGGCCTTCCCCGGTGCCCGGAGCAGCGCCGCGAGGAGGTTCAGCTCGGTCACGGTGAGCACCACCTCTCGCTCACCCCAATAGGCGCGCCACTGGCCGAGGTCGAGGCGCAGCCGGCCGCGTTGGAGGATCTCCTCCTTCGGTGCCGGCCGCTCCGTCTCTCGCGGGGCCTCCGCGCGCCGGAGCACCGCGCGCACGCGCGCCACCAGCTCCCGGGGGCTGAACGGCTTGGAGAGGTAGTCGTCACCGCCCAGCTCGAGGCCGACGATCCGATCCACCTCGTCGTCGCGCGAGGAGAGGAAGACGATCGGCACCCGGAGCGTCTGCCGCAGCTGCCGGCAGACCTCCAGGCCGTCCAGCTCCGGCATCATGACGTCCAGCACCACCAGCGAGGGCACGCGCTCGCGGACGAGAGAGAGCGCCGCCCGGCCGTCGGCGGCCTCCTCCACCGAGAAGCCGGCCTGCTCCAGGGCGAAGCGCACCACCTCCCGGAGATGGGGATCGTCGTCTACCACCAGGATGAGCGCAGGCCCTGCCACTTTCGAAATGAGCCTTCAGGGGGTTTTGCGGTCCCCAGTCTACCCGCCCCCAAAACTGCGGCTATGCTTCGCCAAAGCCAGGTCGCGCCGCGGCCTGTTATCCCCGAGGAGCGCAATGGGACTCCCTGAACGCCGCCGTTTCCGGTTCACCTTCGAGATCGCCCTCCCGCCATCGCGCGAGCCTTCGTTCGTCTGGGTCCCGCGGCCGATCGAGAACGATTGGCAGCGGGAGCTCGCTGCCGCCTTCCCGTCACTTCCCAGGGAACTGGGGGAGGACCCTCTCACCGGCAACCGGATCGCGCGGTTCGCGTTGCCCGCCTCCGCCGGCGAACAGTCATTGGAGGTTTCCTTCGACGTCGAGCGCCGGCTGCGCCAGAGGGCCCCGCCCCAGCCTGCGCGATTCGCCACTCCGCCGAGGTCCAACCCAAAGTTGGCGCGTTACCTCGAGCCGAGCTCCAAGGTGCCGCTCGATGGCGTGATCGGGGATCAGGCGGCCTCCTTCGCCTCCCCCGAGCAGCCGCCCGTGGTGATCGCCCGGCGCGCCTTCGACTACCTGCTCGAGACGCTGAGCTACGACTCGGGCGGCTGCACTCCCGAGAGGGCCGATGAGCTAGGCAACCTCCAAGTGGCCTGCGATCTCAAGACCGGCACCTGCACCGAGTTCCACGGGCTGTTCGTGCGCTACATGCGGGCCTTGGGGGTGCCGGCGCGTTTCAACTTCGGCTTCAACGTCCCCTCCCAGCGGGATGGACGGATCAAGGGCTACCACTGCTGGGCGGAGCTGGCCCTCCCCGACGGAACCTGGCTCCCGGTGGACGTGAGCGAGGCCTGGAAGCGGCGCGCCGGCCAGGCGCCGGAGGAGGAGGTGAGCTTCTACTTCGGCTCGCTGGACCCCAACCGGGTGGCCTTCACCTGGGACCGCGACGTCGATCTGGTGCCTCGCCAGCGGGGTGGCCGGATCGACAAGTTCATCTTCCCTTACGCCGAATCGGGGGCAGCCGCAGTGACCCCGAAGCTGGGCTTCCGCTTCGTGGAGCTGTAGCGCCCTCCCAGCGTGCGGGAGGACCGGGCCGTGCCTACGGCGCCTTGGCCGGGGCGGGCTCCGCGGGCTTGGCGTCTGTTTCGCCCGGTTTCCCCTCAGGTGCACCGGCCTCGGGTGCACCGGCCTCGGGTGCGCCGGCCTCGGGCGCGCCGGCCTCCGCGGCGGCGGCCTCGGCGGCCAGGGCCGCTTCGTACGCCCGCTGCTCGGCCTCGGCCTTCCGCCTGGCGAGCTGGGGGTTGTAGCTCAAGGAGAGCACCAGCGTCTTCATGTTGGGGAAGTTGCGGAACCACATCGCGTGGACGTAGGTGGCGCCGACGCCGAAGCTGTCGTTGATCTGCCAGTAGGGCCCGCCTCCGACGAAGAGCGCGTCCTGGTCGTAGGAGAGGGAGTTGTCGAACATCGGCCACTTCCGCCCGGTCATCAGGATCATCTGGGGCATCCCGTCGAAGCTGAGATCGTCTCCGCCGAGGGAGTCGAGGTACTTCACCACTCCGCGGACGGAGAGCCAGTCGAAGATGAAGTAGCCCACCTCGCCGATCACCTGGACCTGGTCGTGCACCTTGGCGTTCCAGTTGTCGTTGACCCGCACCGTCTTGTTCTCGCGGGCCCGGTAGAGCAGGTCGAGGTTGATGAACATCTTCGCCGAGGGGATGAGGGCGCTGGAGTTGAGACCCAAATCCAGGCCGAAGATCCCATCGCCCAGCGGGTTGTTGAGGCTGGTGTCGTAGCGGGACATCGGCACCATCCACCCCACGGCGGGCGAGACTCCCACCACCACCGGCCCATCGAGCCGGTACGCGAGGTACTTCACGTGTCCGGTGAAGTCCTGGAAGCCAGTGGCGACGTTGGGCTGGGAGTCGGTGAAGAGCCGGACGTTGTCGCCCACCAAATGGTGCTCGGTGCGAAAGTACGCCACGCTCAGGTCGGCCGCGACCCGCTCTCCGAGGCCGTACTCCGCGGTGAGCAGGAAACCCGCCCTGCTCACCGAGCCCGCCTGGACGACGTTTCCCCCCGCCAGCTCGAGCGGCTGGAGCGCCCGCGCCGAGTTGCGCGCGTAGAAGGAGTACAGATCGAGCAAAGAAGTCTGGCTGAAGATCAGCTCGTCCGGCGGCGCCGTCCACGCGGCCCCCTTGGCCGCTGACGCCACCGCGAGGGCAGCCACAACCGCGATTCCCCGTGCGTGCTTGCTCATCGCTCCGTCGACCTCGATCGGGGCCCGCCAGGGCGAGCCATTCGGTAACCCCCTCGACTAGTGGACGACCAGCCCTTCGGGCGTGCTGACGTTGGTGGTGAGGGTGTTGGCGACGGTGTTGCTCGCCGTGTCGATGCGCACCACCTGGTTGGCGGTCTTCGCCGTCACGTACAGAGACCGGCCGTCCGGAGAAAGCTCCAGGCCGTGCGCCGCGGCGCCCACCGTCACCTGCGCCACCTGCGCCGGCGAGCCGGGGTTGGTGGAGATGTCATAGACGGTGACCTTGTCCGCGAACGCCACGTACAGCCTCGTGTCGTCGAGGTTGGTGATCACGTCGTTCGGCGTCTCGGAGGCGCCCAGCATCAGCGCCGCCTTGGCCGAGCCGGTCACCGCGCCCGGCTTGATATACCAGACCGTGTTCATGGTCATCGGCGAACCGGCGTCCGGATTGGGCATGTGGGTCACGCTGCAGTAGCCCTCCTCGCGGGTGCGGAGCCAGCGGCACTCCCACGGGCGGGTGCCCATGTTGGTGCCGTCGTCCAGGGTGACCGTCTTCGAGGCGAGCTTGCTCAGCATCCCGTTGGCCGAGTCGACGCTGAAGATCAGCACCTTGCCCTGGGTGGTGGCCAGCGAGCCGACCATCAACTGCTGGGTCTTGGGATCGAAGGCAAGCTCGTGGGGGGAGACGAGGTCCGGGTTGCCGGTCTGATCGGCGGCGACCATCGCGGTGTTGTCCGCCACCTTGAGCACGAAGATCTCGTGGGTGGTGGTGGACGACACGTACACCCACCGGTTGTCGGAGGTGATCGCCACGTCGTGGGCGACGGTGGTGCCGGCGTCCGAAAGCTGGATGTCCGCCAGCTTGGCTGGCATGCCACCCAGGCTCACCACGCCCAGGCGCGCGGGGTTGAAGAAGCTCACGTAGGCCCGGCTCTGGGTGGAGGTGGTCTGGAGGTGATGCGGCACGAACGGGAACCCCAGCGCCGCGAAGTCGGAGGTCATCACCGCGCCGTCGTCCATCGACCGTCCGAGCGATGCCCCGGTCCCGGGCGAGTTCACGAACCACACCGTCTCCATCTTCATCAGGGCCATGTTGCTCACCGGCGAGAGGCCCTCAGGGATGCCGAGATCGGTGTACTTGACCAGAATGGCGTCGCTGGCTTCGTCGATGCGCATCATCGAGCCGCCCTTGTTGGTGGCGTACACCGAGGTGCCGCCCGGCCCGAGCGCCAGGCCGTGCGTGCTCGAGCCGACCCCGGCGCTGACCGTGGTGATGAGCGTGGGCGCGGTCTTCTTCGCGCCCGAGATGTCGTAGATGTTCACCCCGTCGCCCACCGCGACGTAGAGCTTGGTGTCGGTCAGGTTGGTGATGGCGTCGTTCGGCACCTTGGCCAGATCCGGCAAGGTGATGACTCGCTTGGTCGCCCCGCCGGGCACCACGTGCCAGACCTCGGCCTTGCTGTTGGCGATTGCAATCGAGCAGTAGGCCTCGTCGACAGTATTCATCCAGGAGCACTCCCACGGGCGGAGGCCCATGTTGGCGCCGTCTTGGAGCATGGTCGCCTGGGGCGCCGGGTTCAGCAGCCCGGTCACCGGATCGACGTCGTAGACCTTGACGCTGTCCTGCGTGCTGCCGACCGAACCGACGAGGAGCTTCTCGCTTCGCGGGTTGTAGTTGAGCTCGTGGGTGCCGATGGCGTCGGCCACCGACTGCACCAGCGTCAGGGTCTCGGTGTTGATGACCTGGATCTTCCCCGCGGTGGAGTTCGAGACATAGAGAAGCTTGCCACTGTTGTGGAGCGCCGGATCGTGGATGTTCTCGGCGCCGGAGCCGACCGAGACGACGCCGGCGAGCCTGGAGTTGTTGAAGTTGGTCGGATCGAGGTCGATCGCGGCCACCTGGGGCGGAGAGAGGTAGGTCACGTAGGCACGGCGGGCGTTGGGACTGACCGCGACGTGGTGGGCAGTGCCGGGCGCGCCGAGCGCCCCGAACCCGATCGTCGACACGACCTGATTCACGCAGTCGATCCGGTGCAAACCGCCGTCGGCGGTCGAATTCACCACGTAGACGAACACCGGCTCCGGGGGCATGCCGCCGTCGCCGCCGTCCGGCGTTCCCGCGTCCGAGCCTGCATCCTCACCGGCGTCCACCGCGCCGCCCCCACCGCCGCCACCTCCCCCTCCCCCTCCGCCGCCGCCCCCTCCACCGCCGCCCCCTCCACCGCCGCCTCCTCCTCCCCCTCCGCCTCCGCCCCCGGTGCCTGCATCGAGCACGCACGCCCCATCGACGCAGATCCGGCCGACATCGCACCGGATGTTCTTGCAATCGATGCGTTGGCCTTGCGGCGTGCAGCCGACTCCCGCCGATGAGACGATCAGCCCGACTGCGAGCACGGCCAGGCCGGCGATCGAGAGAACGCGCTGGACTCCCCTCTCTTCTGTCATATCCCCTCCATGGGTACGGACGCGGGTCGAATGCTAAGGCACCGAGTAGAGCCCGGTGGGAGCGGTGTACCCGCCGGAGAAAGTGTTGAGCACCGAGAGATCGAAGTTGCGCAGCTTGGTCAGCGTGCCGGCGTCGTAGTTGGCGACGAAGACATGGTTCCCCTGGACGCTCCAGGCGAGGCGATACGCCCCCGCGCCGGTGACGGTCTTCTTGATCTCCTGCGGTTTCTTCGGCTGGTCGGCGATCCAGTACATGGTCACCGAGTCGCCGGCGGCGACGTACAGCCGGTCGTCGTCCAGCGACACCAGCAAGTCCCTTGGGACGTCGGCGAGGGAGATGACCCTGCTCGCAGTCCCGCCGTCTCCGGCCGGAGCGAGGTGCCAGACTGACGGACCGGCGGCGCCGCCGTCGGCGTTGGTGCCCCCGAGCACCGCGCAGTAGGCCTCGTCGGTCCGGTTGAGCCAGGCGCAGCGCAAAGGCCGCGCGCCGGTCCCCCCGCGGCCTCCGTCGGGATAGGTGTCGACCAGGGTCACCGCGTCCTTGTTGAGCGGGCTGAGGCCGTTGCCGACCGAGGCGAACAGCACCTTGTTTTGGCTGGCCGAATCCGAGCCGATGATCATCTTCCCCCGCGCAACGGCGAGCCCGTAGGGCGTGGAGAGGCCGGTCAGCTCGGCCGGGGTGAGCGTGTGCGTCACCTGGTGGTTCTCGGTCGAGATCCGGACGAGCTCGTTGGCGGTGACGGCGGCCGCATAGATGGCGGAGCCGTCAGGATCGATCGCCAGCTCCTTGACCTCGTTTCCGCCGAGGGGAATCTCGGTTCCCACGTCGCGCTTCTGGATGTCGATCGTCACCACCTTGGCCGGGTAGGAGAAGGCCACGTAGGCCAGCTTGCCGCTGGCCGGGGCGACGACTCCGTGAGCGAAGCCGGGGATGCCTCCATAGCTGTTCATCATTCCGAAGGGCATCGTCTGGGGCTGGTCGTTCTTCGGGTTGATCATCACCAACCCGGGGTCGCCCTCGGAGACGATGACCCAGATCCGGCGGTCCATCGCGCCGGCGTCCATGTCGCCTGCGTCGCCCCCGTCCATTCCGCCATCGCCGCCGTCCATGCCACCGTCCCCTGCGTCCATGCCCCCGTCTCCCGCGTCCATCCCGCCGTCCATGCACTGCTCCAGGCGGCCCTGGGCGATGCAGTCGATCAGCTCCTTCGAGATGCCGTCGACCGGCGTCGGATCTTGGCTGCAAGCCCAGAGGAGCACGGCGCCTAGGAAAGCTGCCGCAAGCGAGTAGAGGGCCAGTTGTTTGCGACCGAATGGCATGGGAGCGCTCTCCTCGCGCGTTCGCCGGCTCGAGGCGGCCGGAACATAGCACCCGAAGCCCTGCCCAGCTATGGAAAGAAGTCACTCCACCGCGGGCGAAGGCGCCTGTGGTGGAGAGGCCTTTCCTCGCACCCGGGAGTACCTGCCGCTATGCTCTGGGAGGCCCATCTCCCCAAAGTGGACTCGATGAACAAGTCTCCGGCCGCCACCACCGCCCGCCCGCCGCAGCCGACCGCCCCGGGCGCGGCGCCGGAGTCTATCCCGCCCTTCCTTCGCAGCCTGGAGGTCTTCCTGGCGGTGCACGAGCAACGGAGCTTCTCCGCCGCGGCGAAGAAGCTGCGGATCTCCCAGCCCACCGTGAGCCAGCGGATCCAGGGGCTGGAGAAGTCCCTGGGCATCGAGCTGTTCCACCGGCGCCAGGGCGCGGTGGAGCTGGCGCAAGGGGGCAAGACGCTGGTGGTGTACGCCGAGCGGATGCTGGCCCTGCGCGACGAGATGGTGGCGCAGATCCGCGGGCTGCTCCTGTTGCAGCAAGGCACCTTGAGGATCGCGGCCAGCACCACGCCCGGCAACTACGTGATGCCTCCGCTCTTGCAGAGGTTCCGCGAGCGCTTCTCGGGAATCCGGGTGGTGCTGCGAGTCGCCAACAGCGACGAGGTGATCGAGCAGGTCCGCGAGGGAGTGGTGGAGTTCGGAGTGGTGGGCAGCCCGGTGGCCGACGTGCATTTCCTCGCCGAGCCGTTCATCGAGGACGAGATGGTGATCATCGCCCCCCCCCGGCACCCGGTGCTGGCGACCGAAGAGGTCGCCCCGTCGGACCTCGCCGCCTACACCTGGGTGGTGCGGGGCGAGGGCTCGGGGACGCGGAGGAGCGCCGAGGAGATCCTCTCCCAGCTGCCGATCGGCCGGCAGATCCGGGTGGGCATGGTGCTGGACAGCACCGAGGCCATCAAGCTCGCGGTGCGCGCCGGCGAGGGCATCGCGCTGGTGTCGCGGCGGGCGGTGGAGAACGAGGTGGCCCTTGGGCTGTTGGGCTTCACCCGCCTGCCGGGCACCTGGCGGAGGCGCCACTTCTTCCTGGTCCGCTCGCAGCACCGCACGCTCTCGCCGGCGGCGGCCGGCCTCTGGGAGCACCTGCTCGGGGCGGGGCGGATCGGCGCCGCCCCGAGCACCCGAGGAGAGCCGGGGCACCGGCCCGGCCCGGCCAGCGGGCTCAGTCCTTGATCAGGCCGGCGGCCTTGGCGGCCTCCTCGATGCCTTTGTAGTTCTCCGGCGCGGTGGCGATGAACTTCTTGGTCCGCTGCAGGTCGAGGATCGCCTTGTGCTCGGCGTTGCTGTAGTCCAGCGCGAGGAAGGCGTTCCTGAGCTTCTCCACCACCTTCGCGTCCAGGTCGCCGCGCACGGTCCAGTTGTAGTCGAAGTAGTCGGGGGTGGTCCAAAGCACCCGGACCTTCGCCGGGTCGAGCTTCTTCTCGTCGAGCATCTTCTGGAACACCGACTCGTTCAGCGCGCCGCCTTCGACCTTGCCCGCCTCCACCCACTTGGCGGTGGCGTCGTGGGCGCCCGAGAAGGAGATCTTGGTGAAGTCCTTGTCGGGGTTGATGCCCTCCTTCATGAGGAAGAACCGCGGCATCAGGTGGCCCGAAGTGGAGCTCACCGAGCCGAAAGCGAAGGTAACCCCCTTGAGGTCGGCGAGCTTCTGCGCCTGGGAGGCGGCGGGGACGATGAACTTGCTGTGGAACTTGGCGTCCTCCTCGCGCTGCACCAGCGGGATGGCGGTGCCGGTGCGCCGGCGGGCCTGCACGAAGGTGAAGCCGCCGTACCACACCATGTCGAGCTTCTTGGCGGCGAGGCCCTCCACTGTGGCTGCGTAGTCGGTCACCGGCTGGAACTTCACCGGCATCCCGATCGCCTTCCCGAGGTAGTCGCCCAGCGGGGAGAACTTCCGCTGCAGCTCGGTCGGGGCCTCGTCGGGGATGGCGGAGACTCGCAGCTCCGCCGCGAGGGCGGCCAACGGAGCAAAGGACACTGCGAGCATCAAAGACTTGAACCGCGCGCTTTTCATGAATCCCTCCAGATGCTGGTTAGAAGCTGTACCGGCCAACGAGCGACGGACGAATGTCCACGTACTCCTCTTCACCGGTCGCGGTGGCGTTGAGGGTGGCGACCCGCTCCAGCTCGATCGCAATGATCGCGCCGTCTACCACGCTGTAGGTAGCCTGCGCACCTATGGTGAGGTTGCGCCGGATCGGCACGTTGACGCCGCCGACGTCGTCCTTGACATCATCGAGGCCGGCGTAGGCTGCGGCGGAGATGTTGGGAGTCGCGGCGGCCTTCACCGAGAGGAAGCCGCCTCCCCCGCTCACCGGCGCCGCGTTGTCGCTCGGGAGGATGACCAGCGTCTGGCCAACCCCGGAGCCCATCCCGGCACCCTTTTGGTAGAAAGCCTTGCCGCTGATGTTGAGGATCGACACCGGTAGGCTGACCGCCAGCTCGAGGTAGGCGGTTTCGGCGCCCGTGCGCGGCCGCGAGTCGGTGCCGGAATAGCTCGCGTCCACTCTGCCCAACCCTCCGGTCACCGACACCATCCCCTTGCCCATCACCGGGTACCCGAGCTGCAACAGCCCGGTCGGGTTGAGGCTCTCCGCGAGCGAGTAGGTCCCCGACGCCCCATTCCCCTTGGTGATGCTTCCTCCGAGCACGCTGGCGCTGGTCAAGCTCGCCGAGGCCTTCACCGGCCCGATCGCCCGCGACACCGTGACCTGCGGCGCGCGGATGTAGGCGTTGCCCTGCTTGAAGAACCACATCGGGTTGTAGGTGTCCGGCCCGACCGGCGTGAAAGGAAGCCAGGTCTGCCCGACGGTGATCGACAGCGCCGGGAGATCCGCCGTCACGTAGGCGTGCCGGATCCGTGGCGCGGTCACCGGACCCCAGTCGATCTCGAAGAAGCCCTTCGCCTTGGGCGCCTCGCTGGCGTTGGTCTCGATCGTCAGGTTTACCCGCGTTCCATAGGGATCGAAGCTGAGAATGTCGCGGTCGCCCTTCTTGCTGACCGCGTTCAACCAGGGCCGGTTGCCGGTGTCGTTCGAGTCGTAATGCACCGCCCCGTAGATGAACCCCCCGAGCTTCACCTTGAACTTGGCGAACTCGTTGTTGGCGAGCTCGGCACCGCTTCCCACGAGAGGCACTGCCACTGCCAGCAGCACGATCAGGTTTCGCATTCGCGATTCCCCTCCTTGAAGTGGGGGCAAACGTTAGCGGGCGAATGCAAGCGCGGGAAATCGAAGCTCCCAATCGCGCGGGCGCGCCTCATGGGAAACCCCAATGGACCACTCAACCGGCGTCGACGGGAGCCGCCGAGAACGGGGTGGCCTGCTTGGGCCGCCGCGAGAGGGCGCGGTGCAGCCGCCAGGTGTCGAGCCAGCCCATGTGCTCGAAGGCCAGCCCGAGGAAGACCCCGGCCTGCTCGTCCCTCCGCCACGCCAGCCGCGCCCGGCAACGGATCGAGTCGCCGTCGCCTCCGAAGTCGAGCGCCAAAGGGAGGTGATCCCCTTGGAGGAGAGAGCTCTCGCCGTGCCGCGCGAACAACTGGGCCCCCTTGAGGCTCAGGTCGAGGACCAAGAGCCGGCTGTCGCCGACCACCGCCTCCACCGCTCCGGCGACCTCGTGGCGGACGGCCGCTCGCGCGCCGCCGGCGGACTGGACGCGGCGCCTGAGCCAGCCGCTGAAGGCGTCCACCACCGTCACCAGCGCGATGATGACGAGTATCAGCGTCAGGGTATGGTGGTGGTGGAAGAGGTTCAACGAGATGTGGAGCGCCTTGCCCAGCCCTCCGGCGCCGACGACCCCCAGCACCGTCGAGGCGCGGATGTTCACTTCCCAACGGTACAGCGTGTAGGCCACGAGCTGGGGGAAGGCCTGGGGCAGCACCGCGAACATCGCCGCACCGAAGTGCCGCGCTCCGTAGCCGCGAATGGCCAGGAGCGGCCCGGCGGGGACCTCCTCCAGCGCCTCTCCGTACAATCGCCCGAGGACGCCGGCGGTGTGGATGGCCAGCGCCAGCGCCCCGGGGAAGGGGCCCAGGCCCAGCGCAAAGATGAACACCAGAGCCCAGAGCATCTCCGGCAGCGTCCGCCCCAGGTTCAGGATCGCGCGCGAAACCCAGGCGCCGACTCGCCGCAAGACGAGGTGGGCCTTCCCGGGGGCCGTACCATCCAGCGAGCAGCCCGATTCGTACAGGCGGATCGCCGCCGGATAGGCCAAGAGGATTCCCAGCACCGCGGCCATCGCGGTGCCCAGGATGCTCACCGCCAGGGTCTCCCCCAGGGCGGGCAGCACTGACCAGAGGAAGGCCGGATCGAGGTCCGGGGGGAACATCGAGGAGAAGAAGGCGCCGATGCTGATGACGGTGCTCGGCGAGAACAGGTCGTTCAGCGGCAGGTCGAGGAAGGCGCCGGCGCCGACCGCGGTTGCCGCCCAGGAGGCGATGACCGCCCCCCGCAGCGCCAGGCCGCGGCGGCCGACCGGGAGGACGCCTTTGCTCTTCGCCAGCTTCCCGCGGAACCACTGCGAGAGCTGGTCCACGCTGGCCACCAGCGCGAAGAGGATGACGACGATCGCCGCCACCTCGTCGTAGGCGAACATCTTCATCGACAGCTCGAGCTGAAAGCCCAGCCCTCCGGCGCCGACGATGCCCAACACCGCCGAGGCGCGGAGCGAGCAGTCGAAGCGGTAGAGCGCATACGAGGCCAAGAGCGGCGTCGCCGACGGAACCACCCCGAACAGGAAGGCTCGGAGGGGCGGCGCGCCTCCGGAGGCGAGCCCCTCGACCGGCCCCCTCGGCACCGACTCGAAGATCTCCGCGAAGACCTTGCCCAGGATCCCGCCGTAGCCGACTCCGATGGCGAGGATGCCCGCCGCCGGCCCCATGCCGACCGCACGCACGAAGATCAGCGCCCAGATCAGCTCGGGGATCGACCGCATCAAGTTGAGCAGCAGCCGGGCCACCCCGTACGCCGCCCGCCGCGAAAGCGAAGGCCGCTCCGCGCTGGAGACCAAGACGTGCGGAGAGGCGGCGAACACCGAGAGGGGCACCGCCAGCAACAAGGCCAGCGACATGCCCAAAAAGGCGATCGCCACCGTCTCCGCGACCGGCCTCGCCATCATGCCGAGGAAGTCCGCGCTGTGCGCCGGCGGCCAGAACCCGGAGACGAACTCGCCCAACGCCCCGCGGGCGTCCGCGGAGAAGAGGGCCGCGAAGTTCCCCTCCGAGCCGCGGTAGGCGAGCAGGAGGATCACCGTGAGGAAGAGCCCGGGCAGCCGGAGCAGCCACGGGAGCGGAGGCCGGCTCGAGACCCGGGCGCCCGAGAAGATCTCCGGGTCGGCTCTCATCCGGCCGCCTCGACGCCGGTGTTGCCCTGCACGGCGCCGCGGGCGAACTCGAGGAACCGCTTCGCCGGCGCGGTGAGGGCCACCCCCCGCCGCCAGGCCACGAAGAAGCGCCGGGGGATCTTCACCTGGTCGATCTTCACCTGCCGGAGCGCGCCGCGCTCGATGTCCAGCTCCACCCCCAGCCGCGAGGTGAGCGCCACCCCGACGCCGGAGACCACCGCGGCCTTGAGGCCGATGAGCGTGCCGATCTCGAGCACCACCGCCCCCGGATCGAAGGCCACGCCCATGTTGGAGAAGTGGTCTTCCACCACCGCCCGGGTCCCCGAGCCTCCGTCGCGCTCCACCCGCGGGAGTCGGGCCACCAGCGAGGGGGGCAGAGGCTCCTGGGGTAGCTTGAAGTGCGGCGCCGCGACCAGGATGATCTCGTCCTCGGCGAAGTCCTCGAAGTGCAGGTCGGGGTGCGGCACCCGAGCGCCCACGAAGCCCAGCTCGATGCGCCCGGCGATCAGCTCCTGGATGATCTCGTTGCTGGTCTTCACTCCCAGGTTCAGCCGGACTCCCTTGTGCTCGCGCAGGAAGGCGGTGACGAGCTTCGGCAGGATGAACTCTCCCGGCGTCTGGGAGGCGCCGAGGGAGACCACTCCGGTGGGAAACTCCGGGACGGGCGAGTAGATCCGGTGGCCGTAGGTGGGCCGGGAGGCTCGCTCCGACTCGTAGAGCTTGGCGAGGTCCTCCAGGTTCAGCGCCTTGCGCTCCTTGTCGAAGAGGATCTGCCCCCGCCGGAGCCCGATCACCCGCTGGAAGTACGGCAGCACCGGCTCGAGCTGGTGGGTGGAGAGGATCAACGTCCGTTCCTTCCCGATCTTGAGGAACAGGTCGATGATCTCCGCCGACCGGGTCGGGTCCACCGATGCCAGAGGCTCGTCGGCGATCACCACCTCCGGATTCTGGTAGAGCGTCCTGGCGATGGCCACCCGCTGCTGCTCGCCGCCCGAGAGCGTGTCCAGTCGCTCGTAGATCTTGTGCACCAGCCCCACCTGGTCCAGCACCGACGCCACCCGGTTCGCCTCGTTGCGCGAGAGGAGCGAGAGGGTCGCGCGCAACAGCGAGATGGACCCGAGCCGGCCGGCCACCACGTTCTGCAGCACCGTCGCCTGGGGGATCAGCAAGAGCTGCTGGTACACGGTGCCGATCCGGCTGCGCAGCGCCCTCAGCGCGCGCGGACCGAGCGAGGTCGGATCTTGCCCGAGCACCAAGAGCTTCCCCCCGGTGGGCATGAGCGAGGTGTTGAGCAGCCTGAGCAGGGTGGACTTCCCCGCGCCGCTCGGGCCGATGATCGCCAGCCGCTCTCCGGCGCGGACGGAAAGAGACATCGGCTGGAGCGCGGCGAAGACTCCGAACTTCCGGGTGGCCTCGGACAGCTCGAAGGCGAACTGTGGGGCGAGCTTGGCGACCGTCTGGCGCGCCGCCGAGGCGGCCTGCAGGCCCGCCTCGCCCGAGCCCACCGCCATCCGGAGCAGGCGGAGGGTCTCCTCGTTCGGTGCCTCGAAGCGGACGCCGACCTCGAAGCCCTCGGCGCTGGGCGACGCCCGCACCGCCACCGCCACCAGCTTGATCAGGTTCTCGCTCAGCCGGAACTCGAGGCCGATCAGCTCGCCCACCGGAATCGACCGGGTCACCGCCAGCCGCGCGCCGGACTCGCTCAGGTCCAGCACCGTCCCCTGCTCCCGGTAGCCCCGCTCGGTCATCTCCACGTGCACCGGGAGCCGGACCCCGGTGCGGAGGTCCCTTCGCTGCCTCACCCCAAGCGCCTGGGCCACCGCCTCGGCCACCCGAGCCGCCAGCCGGAACTGACCCATGGTGAGGTGCCCGCCCGGCACCCGCTCGGCCAGCTCGACCAGCGAGGGGTCGGGCGGCTCGGGCGTCACCAGGATCACCCGGGTCTTGGCCAGCTCCGGCAGCTTGAGCAGCGCGGCCATCCGGTCCAGCTCGCGGCGGCCCATCTTGAGCTGCGCGACCACCACGGTGGGCCGCTCCTGCAACAAGGTCTCGATGGCTGCCTTGGGGTCGGGCTGCTCGACGACCAGGAACTCGCCGCGGGCCAAGAGGGCGTCCTTGGCCTCGACGATGGCGACCAGGTTTCCCACCAGGAGGAGCTTGGGAGGCACCCCCAGGCAGCGGTTCCGGCCCAGCCGCTTCGCCCGCCGGACCACCTCCTCCGCCCGCGCGCACAGCTCGGTCACGCTCTTGGCGTCCAGCGGCAGCTCCACCACCGCGCCGCTCACGGTGATCGCCCGGTGCCCGTCGAGCTGGCCGATCATCGACGCCTCCACCGCCACCCGGATGCGCTCGGCAAGCTCCAGGGCTGCGGCGGTGGCCATGTTGGGGAGCGCCTGGGCGAGCTGGCCGGGCGAGTAGCGGCCGATCTGCTCCGGCGCGGAGCCCGGGCGGGCGCTCTTCTGCAGCAAGAGCGCGATCGCCCTCAGCGCCCGATCCCCCGCCACCGCTCCCGAGCTCTCGTTGAGCGCTCCCAGCCGGTCGATGTCGAACAGGGCCAGGCACAGCGGACGGCCACTGGAGCTGGCCTCCGCCGCGAGCGATTCCAGCTGCCGCCGGAAGGCCGACCCGCTGGCGACGTTCGTCACCGGGTCGAAATCGCCTGCACTCGAGGCCTGGCCCTCCTCCGGCGCCTGGCCGCCAGCGACCGCTATGTCCTTCGTCTCATTGGGCATCGCAGCGGGTGGACAGGCCGGGACAAACGAGCAGTTCGCGCTCGCGGTGCAGTTTGCTTCCTATCAAACGCCAGAGGGGTATCGCAGATCGCGGAATGGGCAGTGCCGAACTGTATTTGCCGCTGGGGTCCTGCGCAATAACGCCACCGTGGCACGGACCACATGTTAAGAAGCTTTCATGACTCGAAGAACCGCCTTGGCCTTGTCCTCCCTGCTCTTCCTCGGTTGCCCGGAGCAGACCGGCACTCCCGAAAGGCCCAAAGGGCCCGAACGCGCCGCGTCAGAGAAGGCCGACGCAGGGCCTTCGAAGCCGAAGCCGGAGGAGATCTCGGTCACCTCCTCTTCGCCCGAGGCAGTCACCGCCTTCAAGCGCGGGCGCTATTTGGTGGAGAACGACCGGCTGCCGGAGGGCGTGGAGCATCTGAAGAAAGCGGTGGAGCTTGACGGGCAGTTCCCCCTCGCCCTCGCGTACCTCGGGTTCTTCACCGAGTCCGAGGAGGGGAACCAGATGCTCGAGCGCGCCGCCTCGCTCTCGGACAAGCTCCCCAAGGCGGAGCGGCTGTACGTCGAGCACCTGCTCACCTGGAGGCAGGGAGACTGGCCCACGCTGAGGGAGCAGCGCAAGCGGCTGCTCCAGCTCGCGCCGAACGATTGGCGGGTGCACTACGAGCTGGGGATCGCCGCCCAGGACGACCAGAACTTCGAGCTTGCCGAGGGTGAGTACCGGCTGGCGATCGAGCTGAACCCCGCGGCGGCGGCGCCCTACAGCCGGCTCGGGTATTCGCTGATGAGCCAGGGCAAGTTCGACGAGGCGATCGCCGCGCTCCAGAAGTACGCCGCGCAGTACCCCGAGGAGCCGAACGCCCAGGACACCTTGGGCGAGGCCCAGCTCCGCGCCGGAAAGCTGGCCGACGCCGAAGCCACCTTCGCCAAGGCGGCGGCGATGGGCAGCGGCTTCTGGCAGGCGTGGATCGGCGCCGCCGCCAGCCGTTTCTTCCAGGGCAATTTCGACGGCGGCCGCCAGGCCCTTTCGAAGGCGCACGAGGTGGCCGTTCGGCCCGAAGACAAGCTGGAGGCCTCGCACTTCCTCATCTGGAGCCGCCTGTGTGAGAAGGACTCGAAGGCGGCGCTCTTGGCGGTCGACGCCCTCGAGAAGGAGGCGAAGGCGGCCAAGGTGGCCTGGCGCTGGGCGGAGGCGCCCATCTACCGGGCGGCGGTGCTCACCGAGAGCGGCAAGCACGCGCAGGTGCTCTCCCAGCTCCCTTTGGCGCTGGACCGCGCGCGGAAGACCGGCCTCGCGGGGGAGCCGCTGGCGCGCCTGTACCGGCTGGGCTTCCAATGGAAGATCGTCGCCGAGACCAGGACCGGCAAGCTCAAGGACGCCGAGAAGTCGGTGGCCTTCCTCGCCAAGACCGCCGGGGTCAGCCCTGGCCGAGAGACGCAGTCCACCGCCAGCTTCTCGGCGGGGCTCTTGTCCTGGGCCAAGGGAGAGAAGGAGGCGGCGCTGCAGCAGCTCTCCGAGTGCATCGAGGAGGACTTCGTCTGCCGGCTGGAGCTCTCGCGCGCCAAGGCCAAGGTCGGAGACTCCGCCGGCGCCGGAACGGTGAGGGAGGGCCTGCTCAAAGCCTACCGGCGAGACCCGGTCTACCTCTACGTGCGCACGCTGGCCGAGGCGATGCGGCCCGGGGCCGCCGAGCCCGCGGGAAAGAAATAGCCAGCCCTGCCCACTCCCCCGCGGGAGGGAAAGGGCGAGGGCTCACTTCCGCTGCTGGAGGACCTTCACCAGGCTCTCGTAGTCCTCGCGGATGCCGGCGAAGCTGGAGTCGCCCGAGCACCTCTCGCACGACCTCTTGCCCGAGACCAGGACCTCGGAGGGCACAAGCTCGAGGTACCGCTCGTGGCTGCACTGGGTGCACTCGAACAGCGCCATCACCGATTTCACCTGCACGCCGCGGAGCATCCCCTTCACCTCGGCGGCGAGCCGGATCATCGAATCCGGCATCCCGATGATCTCCAGCTTGTTTCCCCCGAGGCCGTTGACCAGCTTGAGCCAGCTCACCACCCCGCGGGAGGTGAAGCCGGTGACTCCCCTCATGTCCACCGCGCCCGCCCGGACGACCGGAGCCAGCGCGGTGTTCTCGTCGATGCGCCCGCTCATTCGGACCGGCGCCCCTTCGATGCTCTTCATTTCCAGCGGGGTGGGGATGGGCGCCATGATCGGGTTTGCGCGCGTCTCCGGCGCGGGCTGGCTGTCCGCCGGCAGCCAGAAGAGGTTCAGGCTCTTCGACACCTGGCGGAACTCGCTCGCGGTGTTCACGCGCAGGTACCAGCCGGCCATCGCCTCGGTCCGGCGGGACTCCTGCACGTTGAAGACGAGCTGGTGGATGCCATAGAAGGCCATGGAGAGGCCGAGGCCGGCGCCGCTCACCTTCTGCTCCGCCTCCAGCTTCTCGGCGCCGTAGGCCTTGGAGACGTAGCTGTAGATCTTGTCCTTGTTCAGGGTGCCGAAGTTGTCGGCGACGTTGATCATCAGCCGCTGGCCGTCGCAGGCGTAGGAAACCTCGACGTACTCGTTGGGCTGGAGCACCAGCTTCGGGTCGGGCCCGATGTGCTCGTACTTCGGCTGGCCCTCGGGAGTCCTCGGCGCATGCACCACCGCGTTGAGGACCAGCTCCTCGGCGGTGGTGATGATGTCCGGTACCACGGTGCTCGGGCAGTCCAGGTCGGTGAGGTACCCTTCAAACTCATCGAGGAGCCCGGGCTTCTCGGACAGCGATTTCAAGATTCGCCGGTGGACCACCACTCCCCAGGAGCCCACGTACTTCTCCAGCCCGAAGATGTCGCGGAGGATCACCTTCTGGCAGGTGACCAAGAGCTCCCTCTCGTCGAGCACCGGAAACACCGCCCGGATCGCCCCGTGCTTGGCCACCAGGTTGCCGATCTCGTGGCGGCGGATGAGCTGCAAGAGTGGAGCTTTGTCCTGTCCCAGGGAGATCAGGATCACCGGCGGTCGCTTGGGGCCGTCGAACGAAGTGAGCGCCTGCTCGATCACCTCTCCCGCAACGCTGTCGGCGTCCAGGATGACGAGCTGGGGCGGGTCGACCCCGATCACGTCGCGCAACTCGGCGAGGGTCTGGGGGAAGCGGACGTCCATTCCCCCGGCGTGGAGCGCGCGCGCAACCTGCCGCCGGGTAGGACGCTGGGTGGTGAAGACGAGCACGGGGCCGCTCATGGCCCTGAGGATACTCCATGATCTTCCAGGGTCACCTTTCTCGTCCTCGCGGCCGGCTCGGCCGCCCGCTTGCCCCTGCTCCTCGCCCAGTCGACCGCCAGAATTGCGGCAACCGGGAGGTACTCCAGGAGCCTCCACCCTGGAGCGTCCTGGCCGGCGAGGTAGAAGGAGTAGCTGAGCGAAGCGGTGAGGGTCCACGCGAGCGCCGGCCACCAGCGGGCGCACAGGGCGAGGGGCAACAGCCAGGCCACGTACCAGGGGTTGGCCGCCGGCGAGAAGAGGAGCAGCGCCATCACCGTGGCCGCCATGGCCCGGACCAGGCCGCGATCGTCGCCGGCCTTGATCCGCAGCGCGATGGCCAGTGCGGTGGCACCGAGGGCCACGCCGCAGATCGGGCGGGCGTAGGTATGGGCCGCCTCGGGAGTCGTCGCCACGGCCAGCGCCCTCGCCACGAGATCGTACACGGACGGGTTGAAGATCCAGAAGCGCGCGAACACCCCCAGCCCGGCGAGCGGCGAGGCGCCTCCCAGCGCGACCAGGCCCAGCGGAAGCGCGATTGCGAGCAGGAACACTCCCGCCCGAAAGGCGCCCGCGCGACGGACCAAAAGCGGCAGGAGGACGAGCGGGAACACCTTCACCAGCGCCGCCGCGCCCAGGGCCGCCATCGCCCCCAACCTCTTTTGGGACAGGAGCAGCAGCACCGCGAGGGCGAGGAAGAAGACCGCCGCCGCGTCGATGTGGGCTCCCTGGGCGAACTCCTTGAGCGCCAGCGGGTGGAGGGCGTACGCCGCGGCCGCCCGCGGCGCCCCGAGCCGCGCCCCGAGGATGGATAGCAAGACCAGCGTGCCCATCTCGAAGGCGATCATGGTGAGCTGCAGCCCTTCCACCGCCTCGCCGAACAGGGAGCGGGAGGCGAGGAACACCACCTGCGCCAGCGGCGGATAGATGGTGGGGACCTGGCGGTAGGGGATCTGGGGGAAGACCCAGTCGTCCTGCAGCGACTGAAGGGCCTCGGCCGCAGGCGGATAGCGGTAGGGGTTGATCCCCGCGGCGCTGACGCGCGCGTCCCAGAGGTACCGGAAGACGTCGTTCTCGAAGATCAGCTCGCTGGGAAGAGTGGCCAGGCGCGCGAGCAGGCCCACCGCGAGGACCCAGCCCAGGGGGACCGCCGAGCGCGGCCGGACGAGCAGCGCGCCCAGCGCGACCGCCCCCAGCGAAAGCTGCAGCGCGAGGAACGCCTGCGCCCGAGGCGCCGGATCGACCGGCAGGAACGAGTAGGCCACCGCCCCCGCAAGCGTGAGGCCACCGAGGAGGAGGTACCAGGCCGGTGCGGGGAGGAAGCCCCGCCTCAGCCACCCCGCTACTGTTCCTGCCACCAGTAGTTCTTCCGGTCGCCCTTCTTGTCGCTCTCTTTGGGCTTGCCCTTCTTCTTCACCGCCTTGGCGGGCTTGGCGGTGGCGGAAGGTTTCTCAGGAGGAGCCGGAGGCGTCTGTGCGGCCGGCGAAGTCTGGGGAGCGGGTGGGGCGGCGGCGGGGCACGGCGGAGGAGGCGCCTCGGGGCACTTGCACGGCTGGGGCGCGGTCTGGGCGGCTTCGGTGACCGGGCTGGTGGCGGGCACCTGGCCGGTGCCGGCGCCGGTCCCGGCGGCGACGGCCGCCTCGCCGGTCGGCTTGGGCGTTGGCGCGGGCGCGCGGGCGGGCTTGGTGGGCGCGCGCGCGATGGGGCGCTTCTTGAGGCCCAGGGTGCGCAGGTCGCGCTCCAGCTCCGCCCAGGTGGGAGTGAAGCGCGGGACTGCCCACGAGCCAGAAGCCGCCGCTTCCCTTGGCGCGAGGAGCGCCCACGCGAGGGCGAAGGCAAGCGCGGCTCCGAGCCACCCGCCAGTTCTTGACGCCTGATTCAGTGCCATGGCCGGCGCATACTGCTACAACCGCCGGAGGTTGAACAGTCCTGGAATGAGCGAGGTTCCCGGCCTCTATCCCGACCACTAGGGGCGCGGCGAGCAGAAGGGCGAGGCGAAGAAGGCAGGCACCGCCGGCTCGCCGTAGCCGCGAAGTCGGCCGCCAGGGCTGGAGACTGGATCTATTGAGGTTTCTTGAAGCCCCTCTGGAGCCCGCGGGGGCCTGAGGCCTGGCGCTTGCCCCGCCGGCGAGAACGAGACCCGGTGGCGTACCTTCGCTCACACCGGGCGTCGAACTGCCACCCCCGGGAAAATTCTCCGCACCCGTCGAAATTCACTCTGGCTGTGGTACACTGCCGGTGTTTCAAATTAGGCAAATCCGCCGAGCGAAGGCGGAGACGCAAAACCCACAGGCCTGCGGGCCAGCGGGGGTTGCCTGAGCTAGCCCGGCCCAGACGGCCGGAGGGGGACCGCGATGGCTCGCCTACTCTGTGCATCAGCGGCCCTCCTCCTCGCAAGCACCTCCTCGGCCGCGGTGGCCGACGGCGTCTCTTTCCTCCTCCGGCATCAATCCCCCAGCGGCGCCTTCGGCGAGTCCACCGCCGAGGAGCCGACGGTTGCCACCTTCGAGGCGCTGGCCACGCTGCGCGAGCTGGGCCTCTCCGGCACTGCCGAAGCGCAGAACGCCGAGGGATACCTCGCCAGCTCGAAGTCGCTC